>JABIAY010000046.1 GCA_018653085.1 Nitrospina sp. | reverse complement strand
GCGTATTTTCTCAGCATGTTTGAGTTTATGGCTCTCTGCCTTGATTTCTTCTTCCTCTTCTTCTGAAAGTCCGGCCGCATCAATTTCGGCAAGTTGAAAGCTCAGGAACTCCTCTTTTTGCAATCGTTCCTGTTCATCCATTTTCATGGATTGCAATTTTTTGGCCTGTGTCTGGTAGTCCGAGAAATTTAAGGCAAACTCATTGCGGAGTTCCTGAGATTTGCCGTACAGGTCCAGAAGATCGATATGGGTTTCAGGATGAAGGAGTGCCTGGTGATCGTGTTGTCCGTGCAGGTCTACAAGGCGGTCGCCGATTTTTGCCAGGGTGGAAACCGTAACCGGGCTGTCATTGAGCAGGCATCGGTTTTTCCCGGCGTTGGAAACCTGGCGTTTGACAAGAAGTTCCCCGTCTTCCATTTCGATGCCGCATTCCCGAATCAAGTCGAGAGTCGCGGGATCGGTAACTTCAAATGCTCCTTCGACAAAGGCGGTGGTTTCTCCGGAACGGATGGAGTCGGTATCTGCTCTTCCGCCAAGCAGGAGATTCAACGCACCGAGGATGATGGATTTGCCCGCACCCGTTTCACCGGTCAGCACGTTCAGGCCTTGTTCAAAATTCACCGCCAGATTTTCTATGATGGCGAAATTGCGAATTCTAATTTCTTTAATCATGGGTCAGTTTTTTCATCAACTCCTGGCCTTGGGTCCGGAAGTTTAAAAGATCCTCATCCTCCGCGACATTATCGGTCAGACGCAGTAAAGTGAGAAGCGATTTCCGGGCAGAGACGAAATTATTTTGCGCGTAATAAGCCTGGGCCAGTCCAAGATGGTTTTCAGCGTAATCAGGGCTCAGGCGAACGGCTTCCTCAAGGTGGTAAACCGACTGATCACCACTGCCACCGAGAAAAAAGGGTAATTCCATATACAAATTGCCCAGTGCCCGATGCGGTCCTCCGCTTTCAACAGTCGCGTCGAGTTCCAGGGCTTTTTTCATATCCTCTTCAAAAGGACCAATGATCTCCAGGCTGGACCAGATACCATTCATCTCTCCCTGTTTCCCCCGGCACAGGGCGCGGAAAAAGTAACTGATGGCAGAGTTTTTGTGTTTTGCCAAAGTATTGTTACTGATCTCGATACACAGGTCGTAATGATGGTTTTTAATGTCTTCGTTCTCCGCTCGTTTGGCGATGGAGTAATGCGAACGGGCCAGCCGCCATTCCCATTCTGGTTTGCCCGGTTCTTTTATCAGGATTTTCTGGATTTCCCCGGCGATTTGTTCAAATTCCGCCAGTGTTCTGGCCTGTTGATATTGTTTATCTAGCTCGGGTTGCCCGGCGGTATTCCCAGCGGCAATGATGGAAAAAATCACCAGCAGGAAAACACGGATTTTTTTTCGTGATGAAATTTTTGTCATGGTCAAAAGTGATTTTTCGAGGTGCCTTGGAGATACTCTTAGTTTGTCCAGCCGGTTTGCGTTATAATTTCAGCAAGCCTTTTAAAATTACTGGTGTAGCACCCGGTGGCAATGCTAATGCCAGAGGAGTGGTACCAGTTCCCTCCGGGCGTGGCCCGGTCAATGTTTTGAATGTATCATATATGAACAAAATTCTTGCCTTAATGGTTTTAACTGTAGTTTTTGCGATTCCTGATCTCCTTTGGGCAGAATCCAACGACTCAAAGGCGGCAGTGCAACAACTTCTGGGCGAAATCCGCCAGATCAAGAAAGAAAAGAATCTTTCCAGCCAGCAGGAGGCCGACAACGAGAAACACGCCCAAGCGGCTTTGGTCTGGCTGAATGTTGCCGAGATCAGCAAAAAAGCTTTGGGAAAACATTGGGCAAAGCGCAGTGACCCCGAGCAGAAAAAATTTCAGGTTTTGCTCGGCGAGTTGTTCCTGCATGTGGCGTTTCCCAGCTCCGCGAAATTTTTCGCTGAGTTGGAATTAGTGTATGGAAAAACCAAAGAGAAAAAACAACAGACCGTGGTTCCCTTGACAGTGGTTCATGAAAAAGAAGGGGAAGTCGGTATCGATTTTCATCTTACCCGGACTGCGGATAGCTGGCAGGTGGTGGATGTTATTCTGGATGGTGTCAGTATGAGAAACAATTTGCGCAACAAGTTTTATAAAGTGATAGCAAAAAAAGGTTTTGACGAACTCATGCGCAAAATGGAGCATAAGTTGAAAGCTTCAAAGAGTTAACCCGCATATTGCTCGGGAGGTTGTAAATCACCCCAGCCCCTCTTTAAAAAGAGGGGTCCATTGAACCTCCCCCTGATAAGGGGGATTGAGGGGGTTTGCTTCTTACTGCTAGCAACGATGCTCTCGGCTCAACGGGCTCTTGCCCATTACCAGCGGAGGTACTCCGCTATGGAACAAAAAATGAAAAAAATTGGCATGGTTAGTTTGGGGTGTCCGAAAAACACGGTGGACTCCGAGCGGGTGTTGGGCGATCTGGTTTCTTCCGGGTTCAGCCTCACTCCGAATGAAGAAGACGCAGAGGTGATCATTGTCAACACCTGCGGTTTTATTGAGTCTGCCAAAAAAGAATCGATCGATACGATTCTGGAAATGGCCCGGCACAAGGCAGCGGGAAAATGCAAACAGTTGATTGTCACTGGTTGCCTGGCTGAACGTTATAGTCAGGAACTCCTTGATGAAATTCCTGAAATCGACCACATGCTGGGGGTGGGTCAATATCCGCAATTGAAAAATATCATCGATGAAAATGGGACCTCATCATCAAAAAATCATGTTGCCACTCCTGCCGAATATTATGAGTCTTATACAGACCGGTTATTAACAACGGCTTTTTATACGGCGTATTTAAAAATTGCCGAAGGTTGTTCCAACCGTTGCGCGTTTTGCATCATTCCGAAAATGCGCGGACAATTTCGCAGTCGTTCTCCGGAATCCATTCTTGCCGAGACCGAGCACTTGGCCCGCAAGGGAGTCAAGGAATTCAACCTGATTTCGCAGGACACCACCATGTACGGTTTTGACCTGGGCATGAAAGACGGACTGGTTCGCCTGCTGGAGGGAATGGCAAAGGTCGAAGGGGTGGAGTGGTTGCGGCTTTTATATTGTTATCCGACCTTTTTGAACTCGCAGGTGATTGAGTTCATCGCGTCCGAACCCAAAGTCTGCCGCTACATTGATGTGCCCCTGCAACATACGCATGACGAGATGCTCAAAAGCATGAAGCGGCAGGAGACCGAACTCGGAGTCAGGAAAATGCTCGATGAGGTTCGGCTGAAAATTCCGGATGCGGCCTTGAGAACCACATTTATTACCGGCTTTCCAGGGGAAACCGAAGCGCACTTTCGACACATGGTCCGGTTTCTTTGTGAAATGGAATTCGACCATGTTGGAATTTTTACTTATTCGGATGAAGAAGGCACTACTGCTTACGATTACCCTGGCCGGGTTCCTCAGGAAGTGAAAGAAGAAAGGAAAAATATTCTGATGGGATTCCAACAGGAAATTGTTCTTAGAAAAAACCGGGAACGCATAGGCCGGGTGGAATCGGTTTTGGTGGAAGGCTTTGATCCGCAGGAAAACTATTTGATGACCGGAAGGCTTGCCTCCCAGGCTCCGGATATTGACGGGCAGGTCCTGCTCGAAAAATGTGAAGCCGAGCCCGGACAAATCATTTCTGCAAAAATTAAAGGGGTTGCCGATTATGACCTGATCGCGGAACCGCTACAAACGGCGCTTTCTCATGAGCCTTAAACGTGTTGGAATTCTGACTGGAGGAGGAGATTGCTCCGGCCTCAATGCGGTGATCCGGGCGGTTACCCGGTCAGCGATTATCAGTTATGGGGCAGAAGTCATAGGCATTGAGGAGGGCTTCGAGGGCCTGATTTTTGACCGGCACAGAGAACTTACTGTGACCGGAACCCGGGACATCCTGCCTTTGGGCGGAACCATTCTCGGGACCACCAATAAAGGCGATCCCTTCGAATACCGTCAGTTCAACAAAGACGGCCACCTGACAACTCAGGATTATTCCCAACAGTCGATCGAAAATTTCAGACGCCTCGGTCTGGACTGCTTGTTTGTGGTGGGAGGGGATGGAACCCTGCAACTGGGTTACAAGTTTTTTGAAAGAGGAGTGCCGGTGATTGGCATCCCCAAAACAATCGATAACGATCTGATGGGTACGGACTACACCTTCGGCTACCAGACTGCTGTGCAGGTGGCCTGTGACGCGCTGGATCGACTGCAAACCACCGGAGAGAGTCACCAGCGGGTCATGGTTCTGGAGGTCATGGGCCGGGACACCGGCTGGATTGCTCTGGAAGCCGGGATTTCTGGAGGAGCCCATGTCATCCTCATCCCGGAAATCCCCTATGATCTGGAACAGGTGCTGGAAAAAATTCGCTTGCGGCAAGAGGGTGGAAGTCCTTTCAGCGTCATCGTGGTAGCAGAGGGCGCGAAAGAGACTGGCAAGGAAGCGATCACCAGTGAAGCGGCATCCACCCGTTTGCAGGGAGTGGCCCAGCTGGGTGGGGTGGGTAATTATATAGCGAAACAATTGAGTGACCACATTGACCTTGAAGTGCGTTGCACGGTTTTGGGGCATACTCAGCGGGGTGGCACTCCCCTGTCATTCGACCGGGTTCTCGGCACCCGCTTAGGGATCCATGCGGTAGAGGCCGCCGCAGAAGGAAAATTTGGCAATATGGTGGCGTTGCAAGCCCGAGATATTGTTCTGGTACCGCTTGAAAGCCTGGCAGGACTCGTTCGTCAGGTTCCACCCGACTCGCAATTGATCCATACCGCTGAATCTATTGGCATTAGCCTGGGCCGTCGGCGAGCCGCCGATGGCAAAGGGCAGTAGCTTTATTTGGCGAACAGCAGGTCATCTCGGCTCAATTAAGCCTTTGCCCAGTACTTCCCTCCCTTCATAGGGAGGGACTGAGGGAGGGTTGGATTTGTCCCAAAGAGGGAGCAATATAAAAGTATTGCGCTTGAGTGCTCAGTTTGCTCTATGGGTAATGCAGTACTGGCTCCACGCCCAGTGGTGGTTGTTACATGATGTTGAATATGTTAGTCTGAGCCACAACTTGGTTTCCCCCTATCGGGGACTTCCCAAAAAATCACGCACGCTTCTGGATCAAGCCAAGGGTGGCCTACGGGTTCTTGGCGCGAGATGATGGAGGCGAAGGTACAACCCATTAACTTTTAAGGAGTTTAAATGTCTGAAATTACAATGAAACAACTACTGGAGTCCGGAGTCCATTTCGGACATCAGACCAATCGCTGGAACCCCAAAATGAAACCCTATATTTATGGGGCGCGAAGCGGGATATATATTATTGATCTGCAGAAAACCCTGGCTCGTTTTCAGGAAGCTGAAAAATATGTCCGGGACATGGCTCAGGCAGGTAAGAAGATTCTTTTTGTGGCGACCAAAAAACAGGCGCAGGAGTTGATTGCCGAAGAAGCCACCCGTTGCGGAATGTACTACATCAATCAGAGATGGTTGGGCGGAACATTGACAAACTTTGCCACCATTCGCAAAAGCGTTGCCCGGTTGCACGAACTGGAGAAGATGGACGAAGAAAATCAGTTTGATCTCTTACATAAAAAAGAAGCTCTGAGGATGAGAAGAGAAATTGCCAAGCTGAATAAATTTTTCAGGGGTATCAAACACATGAAGGACTTGCCAGATGCCCTTTTCATCGTCGATACCCGTAAAGAAAAAATAGCGCAGGCCGAGGGTAGAAAGCTGGGGATTAAAATTATAGCTATGGTTGATACCAACGCCAACCCGGAGGATGTGGACTTTCCTATCCCGGCAAACGATGACGCGATGCGTTCCATCAAACTGTTTTCTCACAGGATTGCGGATATCTGTCTGGAAGGGCAGGAAATGCACAGGATCCACCAGGAAAAAGAAAACGCTAAAAAAGAAGAAGCTAGAAAAGAAGAGGCTAAAAAAGCCGAGGCTAGAAAAGAAGAGGCCAAAAAAGTAGAAGCCAAAAAAGCAGAAGCTAAAAAAGCTGAGGCCCAAAAAGCCGAGGCCAAAAAAGCAGAAGCTAAAAAAGACGAGGCCAAAAAAGCAGAAGCTAAAAAGGCCGAGACAAAAGAAAGTGCAGAGGAAAAGCCCGTGCCTAGTGATACACCGGCATCGACTCCGGTCGCCAGTGAAAACGAGAACAGCTAAAACCCAATGCCTGCCTGAACTACTATCCCTGGGTTCCTATTAGGTTAAGAAACAAGCGACTTCTCTTTGTGAAGAGCCAGGGCAATCCCATAGAAGGCAAAAGCCGGGGGTTGCGATAGCTGGTGGTCGTGGAGAGAATTGATTTTGACAAACAATTTATTGATTAAGGAAATGGAATGGAAATAACTGCTGCGATGGTTAAAGAATTGCGCTCCCAGTCGGGCGCAGGAATCATGGAATGCAAATCGGCCCTGAAAGAAACCGAGGGCAATGTAGAAGACGCGATCACGTTCCTCAGAAAAAAAGGACTGGCAAAGGCAGATAAAAAGGCTGATCGCCAGACCACTGAAGGAAAAATTGGCACCTACATTCATCAGGGTAGCAAAGTCGGAGTGTTGTTGACACTCCATTGCGAAACGGATTTTGTAGCCAACACCCCTGATTTTCAGGAGCTGGCCAAGGATATTGCCATGCATATTGCCGCTTCGAAGCCGCGTTTTGCTGCTCGCGAAGAGGTGACCGAAGACATTCTGGCAACAGAACGAGAGATCTATGCTCACCAGGCCAAGGAATCGGGAAAGCCGGAAAACATTATTGAGAAGATCGTGTCGGGAAAAATGGAAAAATTCTACGAAGAAAACTGTGTGCTTGAGCAAACCTTCGTCAAGGATAGTAATATTACTGTTAGTGAGTTGATCAAACAGAAAATTGCCTTGTTGGGTGAAAATATCAATCTTGGTAAATTTGCAAGATTTGAAATTTAATGGATAAACCGATTTATAAAAGGGTGTTGTTGAAGCTTGGCGGGGAAAGTCTGGCCGCCGGAGAAGGCGAGTTTGGCCTGGATGAAGGTGCCCTGACAAATATTTCGGAAGAAGTCCGTGAAGCCAAAGAGCTGGGAGTGGAAATTGCCATTGTTATTGGAGGCGGCAATATTCTGCGAGGCGCATCCTTGAGTTCCATAGGAATCGAACGCACTACCGGCGACTACATGGGAATGCTCGCTACGGTGATCAACGGTCTGGCGTTGCAACATGCTTTGGAGCGTGTTGGAATTCCCACCCGTGTACAATCCGCGATCGAAATTCGGGCGGTGTCGGAAGCTTATGTGCGCCGCCGTGCGATTCGCCACCTTGAAAAGGGGCGTGTTGTTATATTCGCAGGTGGAACGGGCAACCCCTACTTCACCACCGATACTGCGGCATCTCTAAGAGCTATGGAAATTGACGCGGAAGTAATTTTCAAAGCCACAAAGGTCGATGGAATTTACACCGCCGACCCCATGACCGATAAGTCGGCAACGAAATTCCAGGAGCTGTCTTATCTGGATGTATTGAATAAGGGTTTGAAGGTTATGGATTCGACCTCAATATCTCTTTGTATGGATAACAAGCTGCCGTTGGTTATTTTTAATGTTCGTAATAAACATAGTATTAAACGGGTTCTGTTGGGTGAAAAACTCGGCACTACAGTGGGGGGCTGAAAAATGATTGCGGATTTAATCCAGGAAGCGGAAAAGAAAATGGGGGTCTCAATCGACCACTTCCATGTTGAGTTAGGCAAATTGCGGACAGGGCAGGCTTCGGTGGCCCTGTTGGATGATCTCAAGGTCGATTATTACGGAACCCCGACTCCTTTAAAGCAGGTGGCGACTTTGGGTGCTCCGGATAGCCAGACTCTGACTATCCAACCCTGGGAAGTATCGCTTTTGAAGGAAATCGAAAAAACCATCCAGTCTTCAGACTTGGGCCTGACCCCCAACAACGATGGCAAGGCGGTCCGGCTCACCATTCCACCGTTGACCAATGAGCGTCGGCAACAATTGGTTAAGCTGGTAAAAAAGTATGCTGAGGAAAGCAAGGTGGCGATCCGGAATGTGCGCAAGCATATTAACGATAAAATGAAAAAATCAGAAAAAAACCACGAAATTTCTGAAGACGAAAGCCACAAAGGTGTTGACGATATCCAGAAAATCACCGACAAGTTTGTTGCCGAAGTCGATAAAATTGCTCAGGCTAAAGAAAAAGATGTGATGGATGTATGAAGTGATATTTTGGTAGTATGTTTGTCAGAGAGCCTCTCTTCTTCTCACGGCTCGGTTTGGCCGATTAATCAGGAGTCACCTTCTTGGTCAATACAGCGTTACAGGAAAAAATAGATCCCAGTCGTTTGCCCCGGCATGTTGCCGTTATTATGGATGGCAATGGACGCTGGGCGCAGAACCATTCCCTCCCGCGGGTTGAAGGTCATTGGGCAGGAGTCAAAGTAGTAGACCGCATTGTCACCCTGAGCCGAAAACTTAACCTGGAAGCCCTGACACTTTATTCTTTTTCAGATGAGAACTGGAACCGACCCTCTGCAGAAATCGGTACGCTCATGAAAATTCTGAGTTTTTATTTGAACAAGGAACTGAAGCGAATGAAGGAAGAGAATATCCGCTTCAATACCATTGGACATATTGAGGATTTGCCTGGGGCAATTCAAAAATTGATCCATGATTCCATGGAAGATACTCGCGACAACACGGGAATGGTTCTTACCCTGGCCTTGAGTTACGGCGGCAGGCAGGAAATCATAGACGCGGTAAAAAAAATTGCCGAACAGGCGCGCTCGGGACAGCTCAGGCCGGAAGAAATTGACCTGTCCCTGTTTGAATCGTTCCTTTCCACCTACCCGCTTCCCGACCCAGACCTGATTATCCGTACCAGTGGGGAAAGAAGGATCAGCAATTTTCTTTTGTACCAGGGTGCTTACACCGAATTATTTTATAGTAATGTGTTGTGGCCGGACTTTTCGGACGATGACTTCCTGAATGCGATCATAGACTTCCAGGGCAGAGAGCGGCGCTTTGGAATGACGCAAGAGCAAATAGTAAAAGCCTGATCTCGAACCTTGACGATTCCTACTTTGAAACCTGCACCCGCTATCCTGAATATTTCGCTTCATCCCAACCTGACAGGAGTCGGCTCTTGAAACGTGTTATCAGTGGAGTCATTGCCATTCCCCTTGTGCTGGGGGTTGTGTTGTACGGTTCTCCCCTTTTGTTCTTTTTTCTTGTTGCGGCAATTGTTCTGGTTGCCAGCCACGAATACTTTTCCATGATTGCAAATGTGGGTATGGAGGGTTTCCCCGTTGAGGGGGGGGTGTTGAGTTTCCTGCTTCTGCTGGGTTTTTATCTGGGCACCAAATTCATACTTATTTTTTCCATTTTGTTTCCCATAGTTTTGTTTGCCGCCTGGTTTTTCAGGGAAAACAATATGCGAATGGTTTTGGACCCTATTGCTTACACGTTATTGGGGGTCCTTTATATTGCGGGGTTGGGTGGATACTTTCTGCTGATCCATGGCCTGGAAGGTGGAAGCCAAATGATCGTGTTCCTCCTGCTACTGATCTGGGCTGGTGACGTGGCGGCTTATTATGGCGGCCGGAGTCTGGGAAAGCACAAGCTCCTGCCTGTGGTCAGCCCCAATAAAACGGTGGAGGGGGCTATCGCCAATGTACTGGGAACTCTTTTGGCCGCAGGGCTCGTCAAATTCTGGTTTTTCGAGGGGTTTTCGCTAACGCATTGTTTGATTGTGGCCTTTATATGCGGTATCATCGGTCAGTTTGGAGATTTTTCGGAATCGCTGATAAAAAGAAGTTGTCGGGTGAAAGATTCCGGCGTATTGATTCCGGGCCATGGTGGTTTTCTTGATCGCATTGACAGTTTGTTGTTTGCGGGCCCGGTTTTCTATTGTTATCACCAACTGTTCCTGGGGACATAATAAGAGAACCCGGCTCCCTTAAACCCCGTTGTCAGGGCAACCTCATGAAAAAAATATCTCTTCTGGGCTCAACGGGTTCTATCGGCGTCAACACGCTGGATGTTGTAGAGCGTTACCCTGAAAATTTTCAGATTTGCGCTTTGTCCGCCGGAAGTAATGTAGAGCTGTTTGCCCACCAGATTCGAAAATTCAAACCCGCATTGGCGGCCCTGTTTGACTCCACAAAAATAGACGCGTTAAAAGAACTTGTTGGCGATTTGGATGTGGAAATTGTTTCCGGTCCAGAGGGTACGGTTTCTGCCGCTTCGTTGCCGCAAGCTGACCTGGTTGTTTCCGGAGTGGTTGGAAGTGCCGGATTGCTCCCTGCTCTTTCCGCTCTCAAAGCCGGTAAAAACCTGGCGCTTGCCAATAAGGAAACGCTCGTCATAGCCGGGGAACTGGTTCTTAAAGAAGCGGAACGCACCGGGACCCGCATCATCCCCATTGATAGCGAGCACAGCGCAATTTTCCAGGCTCTGAACGGGGAAAAACCGGAGCGTATCAAGAAAATTATCCTGACCGCGTCCGGCGGACCTTTCAGAACTTTTACCCTCAAGCAGATGGAAAACGTCACGGTGCAAGACGCGCTCAATCATCCCAACTGGAGTATGGGAGCCAAGATCACCATCGACTCTTCCACCATGATGAACAAGGGCCTTGAGTATATAGAAGCCAAGTGGTTGTTCGGTGTGGATACGAAAGTCGAAGTCATCGTTCACGCGCAGAGTATTATTCACTCGATGATCGAGTTTGTCGATACATCCATCATCGCGCAGTTGGGGCTTCCAGATATGCGGGTTCCCATTGCCTATGCACTGACTTATCCGGATCGGTTTGAAAGCGAACTGCCCTCTTTAGACCTGGCCACAATGGGAAACCTTACTTTTGAGGCGCCGGACTTTGAAAGGTTCCCTTGCTTGCAATTGGCCATGGATGCTATGGAAATGGGCCAGACTATGCCGGCAGTACTCAATGCCGCCAATGAAATCGCGGTGCAGGCGTTCCTAGATGAACTGATCCCCTATAAAGATATCGCAGAGATCATTCGCATGGTTATGCAAAATCACAGCCCGGTTCCTCTGCATGAATTACAAAATGTTCTCGATGCCGACCACTGGGCCCGTGAAGAAACCACTAAACTCATTACCGTCGCCCACCCCCACTAGGCGTGGGGCCAGTGTGCCATCGCTTTATTTGGTGAACAAAGAGTTGTCTCGGCGCAATCAAGCCCTTGCTCAGTTGCAACCCCTGCTAAGGGGGGATTATTTAATATTTTTCTTTCGAAATGAACTTACCTGATATTCGTATTGGCAATGGTTACGATGTGCACCGTCTGGTTGAGGGCAGAAAACTCATCCTGGGCGGAGTCGATGTTCCCCATTCGATGGGACTGGACGGGCACTCGGATGCCGATGCTCTGGTGCACGCCTTGTGCGATGCTCTGCTTGGAGCGTTGGGTGCGGGAGATATCGGTAAGTATTTCCCGGATACCGACCCGAAATGGAAAGGCGTCTCCAGCCTGCGCTTGCTCAAAGAAGTCATGGGAATGTGCAAAGGTTTCAAACTTGCCAATGTCGATTCCGTGATCGTGGCGCAACAACCGAAGCTGGCTCCACACCTTGCGGAAATGAAAAAAAATATTGCCTCGGCGCTCGATGTAGAAATCGACCGGGTTAATATCAAAGCCACCACAACAGAAAAGCTTGGTTTTGTCGGGCGGGAAGAAGGCATCGCCGCTTACGCAGTCGCCTTATTGGTAAAAAAATGATCGACCCTAATCAACGTATTGTCATCACGGGAATCGGATTGACGGCTCCCAATGGCAACAACCTGAAAGAGTTTCGTCAAAACCTGTTAAACGGGGTTTCGGGAGTGGAAAACTTCGAGACCCGGTATATGGGAACGGTGCATGCCGGGGTCTGTGATTTTGATGAATTAAAATACCAGAAGAAAAAGGAACGCCGCCGTGGTACCCGGGCTGGGTCCGTAGCCATTTACTGTTCGCGCGAAGCCGTTGCCGATTCCGGAATAGACTTCGAAGCGATTGACCGCTCCAAGGTAGGTGTCTATCTGGGAGTGACCGAGCATGGCAATGTCGAGACCGAGAACGAGGTCTACAACATCAGCAAGTATGATTATGACGTCAAGTTCTGGTCGCACCATCATAATCCCCGTACGGTTTCCAATAACCCCGCCGGGGAAGTGACATTGAACATGAAAATCACCGGGCCGCATTACACCATCGGCGCGGCCTGCGCGGCGGGAAATTTGGGAGTCATTCAGGGCTTGCAGATGTTGCGCCTCGGTGAGGTCGATCTTGCTTTAGCGGGAGGAGTGTCGGAAAGTATTCATACCTTCGGTATCTTCGCCAGCTTTAAAAGTGAGGGTGCACTGGCCTCGCATGAAGACCCCACCAAGGCAAGCCGTCCCTTTGATAAAAACCGTAACGGAATCGTTTGTTCGGAAGGCGGCGCGGTCTATACCCTGGAACGACTTTCTGATGCAGAGAAGCGTGGCGCAAAAATTTACGGAGAAATCGTTGGTTATTCCATGAACTCCGATGCGATTGATTTCATCTTGCCCGATCCGGGCAGGCAGGCCCAGTGCATACGTCTGGCATTGGAGAGAGCCGGACTCGAGCCTAATGACATCGATATCCTCAATGCCCATGCAACAGCAACGCAAATGGGGGACATTCAGGAAACCAAGGCCATCCGTGAAGTTTTCGGTAACGACTGCAAGACGCGGATCAACAACACAAAAAGTTTCATCGGCCATACTATGGGTGCGGCGGGAACACTGGAGCTTTCCGGCAACCTGCCGGCATTCGATGACCTCATGGTTCACCCCACCATCAACCTGGATGACCTCGATCCGGAATGCGCCTTGAACAACCTGGTCGCCAACAAACCGGAAAAACTCCCCTCCGTAGATTACATCATGAACAATTCCTTCGGCATGTTCGGCATCAATTCCGTTTTGATCGTCAAGCGCTACCACTAGGTGGGTGGCCGTGATATTTCACCTCAATTTTCCTGCCCCGAAGCGGGTACTTTGAGAAAGAGGGGGTAAAAGCCAACTCCTTCAACCCCGGTGGGGCGTGAGGGTTAGGGTAAAATACCACCCTCCTCTTTAAAAAAGAGTGGGTTACCCCCCTTTTCAGTGGGGGTTTTCTGGAAAATTAAGGTTGAAATCTGCCCTATCTTCTACTAAAATCAGGGTTAACGTGGATTTTGGAGACAAGTATGACGATTGAAGATGTACGAAAGGTTATTCTTAATATCCTTGCCGATATTGCCCCGGATGAGGATATCAGTTCCATTGATGACAATACCAAATTGAGAGACCAGATTGACCTGGATTCCATGGATTTTCTCGATATTGTCATGGAACTTCGCAAGCGGTTTAATATTGAAGTGCCGGAAAAGGATTACGAACATCTGGCAACAATGGCCGGTTGTGTTTCTTATCTCACCCCGTTACTAAAAGACCGACAGTTGGCCAGTTAGTCCCTTCCTTTTTGACTACAAAACCCTTACAGATCCCCTTGAGCCGAGATAAATTTTATTAGCCGGGAAAGCTACGGCACTTTGGGTCCAGCGTCACGCTGGCGCAGTGGTGGTATAATTTGGCTATGCGTTACGACACGATTATTATCGGTGCGGGTTTATCGGGATTGGCCGCAGGCATTCGTCTGGCCATGTTCGATAAAAAGGTCTGCATTGTTGAAAAGCATAGCGAAATTGGCGGATTGAACTCCTTTTATGTGAGGAAAAACCGCACTTTTGATGTTGGGCTCCACGCCATGACCAATTTTACTCCCAAGGGAGTCCGGTCATCTCCGCTTGGCAAGCTTCTTAAACAACTGCGTTTCAGCCATGACGATTTTCGCCTGTGCCAGCAGGATATGTCGGAAATACGCTTCCCTGAGAAATCCCTGAAGTTCACCAACGATTTTGAGTTTTTCCGCCAGGAGGTGGCTGAAACGTTTCCCGATCAGATTGACGGATTCAACAAGCTGGTGGAAAAGATCCTTTCCTTTGATGAGTTGAACCTCGACGATGCGGATTGCCTTTCTTCCCGGCCTGTTCTGGAGTCCTATATCAGCAACCCGGTGTTGATCGACATGTTGTTTTGTCCCCTGATGTATTATGGCAACGCGCGGGAAGGGGACATGGATTTTTATCAATTTGTCATCATGTTCAAGAGCATTTTTGTAGAAGGATTCTCCAAGCCGCAAGGGGGAATGCCCTACATCCTCAACCTTTTGGCTGAGAAGTTCGAGCATCTGGGTGGTGAGCTGAGAATGGGAAACGGAATTAAAACCATCAACGCCAAACAGGAAACGGTTTGTTCGGTGACTCTTGAAAATGAGGAAGAATTAGAAACCACAGCGGTACTTTCTTCCATGGGCTATGTGGAAACGCTTAACCGTTGCCAACCTGAGCTAGCCGAAGCGGGTGCGTGCGAGACAGGCCAGGTTTCGTTTATGGAATCCCTTTTTGTGGTGGACCAGAAGCCACGTGACTTGGGTTACGATAAGAGCATTGTCTTTTTTTCCACCCAGTCGCGCTTTGACTATAAGGTGCCAGGCGATTTGATCGATATTTCCAGTGGGGTGTTGTGTTGCAGTAATAATTTTCAGTACCCACAACCGCCTGAAGAAGGGTTGATTCGCCTGACCAACCTTGCCCATTTCGGGAAATGGGACGGCCTGCCGAGAAAAGATTATATTGCCGCCAAAAAGGAGTGCCGGGCCCAGGCTTTGGATGCTTTATTTACATTTTTTCCCGATTTTCGCGATAATGTGGTATTTTTAGACTCGTTTACGCCTAAGACCATTAAAAAATATACAGGCCATATTAACGGGGCTGTTTATGGGTCTCCACAGAAAATTAAAAATGGCAAAACCCCTGTTAAAAACCTGTATATTTGCGGGACAGATCAGGGGTTTTTAGGTATTATTGGGGCCACGTTGAGCGGGATATCCATGGCCAACCTGCATCTTTTACAATGACAGGCCATCAAAAAATTCATCGTTTAAGAAACCAATGAGTAAACAACCGAAAGACTGGTTAAAGGGTGTTTTGTCCGCCTACGATACGGTCGTGATTGGCAGTGGCTTGGCGGGAATGACATCGGCCAACCTGCTGGCGAAAATGGGGCACAAGGTTTTGCTGGCGGAGCACCATTACAATATGGGAGGCATGGCCACCTGGTTCAAACGCAAGGGTGGACATATTATGGATATCTCCCTGCATGGGTTCCCCTGTGGAATGATTAAGACCCTGCGAAAATACTGGAGCCAGGACATTTCCGAACGGGTTATCCAGCTTAAAAATGTGCGTTTCGACAACCCGCAGTTTTCCCTCAACACCTCCTTTGACAAAATAGATTTCACACATATCCTGCGTGAGCGGTTCGGCATCATGAAAGAAGTGATTGATGAGTTCTTTATGACCGCGCGGAATATGAATTTTTATGACGAGATGGTCATGACCACCCGTGATCTTTTTGAGAAATTTTTCCCAGGCCGCACCGATGTCTGGCGTTTTCTCATGGAACCGATTACCTATGCCAACGGTTCCACTCTGGATGATCCGGCACTGACTTACGGCATTGTTTTTTCCAACTTCATGGACAAAGGGGTTTTCACCTATCAGGGTGGTACCGATCACCTGATTACGGAAATGAAAAAGGAGCTCTTGCGCAACGGTGTGGACATTCGCACTCATTGCATGGTCGAAAAAATTTATGTGGAAGATAAAACGGTGCAGGGGGTGCGCATCAACGGGCAGGACATCGCGTGCAAGTCCGTCCTTTCCAACTCGAACTTGTTGACCACTATCGAACAACTGACTGGCGAGGAACATTTTGAACCCGAGTTTATCGAAGAGGTTAAGAAAGTTCGGCTCAATAATTCCAGTTGCCAGGTTTATATGGGAATCAAAAAAGGGGAAACCGTGCCGCATGTCGGTGACCTGCTGTTTTCGTCCGTGGCGGACGAATACTGTACGGATAAAATATTGAGCAAAGATGTTACCAGCCGTACCTTTTCGTTTTACTACCCGGAGATTCGTCCGGGAACCAATCGTTATTCCATTGTTTCTTCGACCAACGCCCGATATCAGGACTGGGCCAAGCTGAGCGAATCCCAATACAAGAAAGATAAGCATGACTTGGAGCAAAACACTCTTGATGCGCTGGAAAAATATGTTCCGGGCATTCGCAAAAAAGTGGACCATGTGGAAGCCTCAACACCAAAAACTTTCAAACGCTATACCCTGCACCCTTCGGGCACTTCGTTTGGAACCAAGTTTGAAGGACTTAAAATAAGCCGGGACCTTCCTAACCAGATTAATGGGTTGTTCCATGCCGGATCGGTGGGAATTATTATGTCGGGCTGGCTGGGAGCGGCGAACTACGGAGTCATTGTCGCCAACGAAACGGATAAATTTCTTCGGCAATTGCGCCCGAGCCTGGTGACCGCATCGGCTTGAACATAAGATCTTCCTTCCCACCTATTGCACGGATCACGCCTTGAGAAAATTAATACAAACTACAGTTAAAGGGGCAAAAATATCCATTTGCTTTATGGGTATTGACCTATTGGCCCCACGCCAAGTGGATGGAATTTGATTTTGCCGGGCAGACAGCTCTGGTCACAGGCGGCACGCGTGGCATAGGCCGGGCCATCTCAGAGGCGTTCCTCAAAGCCGGAGCAAAAGTCATTGCCACTTATCGGGGCAATGATGAGGAAGCAGAGAACTTTAAAAACGCCAATGCCGACCACGCAGACTCCCTCGATATTCATAAGTTCGATGTTTCTGATTATGCGGCGGTGGAAAAGTTTTATAAAGAAATCGAAACGAAATACGAAAACTTCCAGATCCTTGTTGTCAGTTCAGGCATTCGTTCCGACTCCATTGTTGGCATGATGAAGGCGGAGGACTGGAACAGGGTCATCAATACCAACCTGACAGGAACCTTCAACTTGTGCAAGCTGGCAGTACAGTCCATGATGCGCCAGAGATATGGAAGGATCATTACCTTGACCTCTCCAGTGGGCAAATTCGGGTTTGCAGGCCAGGCTAATTACGCCGCATCAAAAGCCGGTCAGGTGGCATTCACACGCTCCCTGTCCAAGGAAGTAGCGAGCAGGAAGATAACAGTCAATTGCGTTTCGCCAGGTTTCATAGATACCGATTTCATTGGCGATCTGCCGGAAGAGCAGAAAAAATCCTATAAAGATCAGATTCCCCTGAAACGCTTTGGTACTCCAGAAGATGTAACCTATCCGGTGCTGTTTCTCGCCGCAAAAGAATCTTCTTACATCACAGGTTCCGTATTAGAGGTAACCGGGGGACTATAAAATGGACTTTCTTCAATATATTCCCCACCGTCCTCCTTTCCTGTTTGTCGACCGAGTGCTTGAAGAAAGTGACGACACCATTAGGACGGAAAAAAAGGTCGACCCGAAAGAACCGTTTTTTGAGGGACATTATCCTGGAAGACCGATCATGCCAGGAGTGTTGATCTTTGAATCCATTTTTCAGGCCGGTGCGATCCTGATGGGGAAACGTATTGCTAACGAAGGCAAAATTCCGGTTCTCACCCGGGTCAACAATATTAAACTCAAGCATGCTGTCCATCCGGGAGACACGATGCAGATAGAGGTGAAGCTCAAAGACCTGGTCAGCACCGCCGCGTACATGACGGGAAAAGCCACCGTCAACGGTAAAACCGCAGTCACCCTGGAGTTCTCCGCCATGCTGGTCGAGGAGACAAAATAGCGGAGGGCCTCCGCTGGCATAAACAATGGCTTTATAAGGCAAACAGAAAATGAGTTTTCTCGACCTTGAAAATAAAAGCTTCTTAGTGGCCGGAGTGGCAAACAGGAAAAGTGTTGCCTGGCATATCGCGAAAACGCTGGAAGAAGAAGGCGCAAATGTCATTTACAGCGTCCGCTCTGAAGATCGCAAAAAGTCATTGGAAAAACTTTTGGCAGGTAAAACAGTTTTTGTCTGCGATGTGGAGAAACAGGAAGATATTGAACGGTTAAAAACCCAGGTAGCACAACACAGTAAGACCCTGCACGGACTCGTCCACTCCATAGCTTTTGCAAACTATTCCGAAGGCTGGAAGCCCTTTCATGAAACACCGAAAAAGGATTTTCTTCAGTCCATCGATATCAGCTGTTATTCCCTGATCAGTCTCGCCAACGCTTTTAAGGATCTCTTCGATCAACAGGCATCCGTTGTTACAGTATCGATTTCCACCACGCGGATGGCGGCAGAAAATTATGGGTACATGGCCCCGGCGAAAGCGGCACTCGACTCCACTCTCTGCTTCCTGGCAAAATCGTTCAGCGCATTTTCACAGGTCCGGTTCAACTCCATCAACCCCGGACTGCTCAAGACATCGGCCTCAGCGGGAATACCCGGCTATATCGACTCCTACCTGCATGCTGAAAAAGCCACATTGAGGAAAAAAGGCCTGACTACTCAGGAGGCGGCAAGTGCGGCGGTATTTTTGTTGAGCCAACGCGCAAGCGGCATCAACGCACAAGGCCTGGTTCTTGATGCTGGAATGTCCATCAACTATTTTGACCAGGAATTAACCGCTAGGCGCCAGCGTGACGCTGGACCCAGCGGGCAATAACTTTGTTTAGCTGACAACGGTTTTTCTCGGCTCAACTGAGCCCTTGCTATTTGCCCCCGGCGGCTCGCCGGTTACAAGCTGAATTTCTTTTTTAAGAGAGTGGCGCAAGCGTGGTGGTTATTTTCGCGAAGTGATTCCATCAACTCCAACAGGCTTTCGCGGGTCGAAGCTTCCTTGGTATCCAAATTATAGGTTTTAATAATTTCTTCAATGCTTCCTATGTAATAAGTAAGCAGTTTCTTATCTCCACGGTTAATAAACTCACTGGTTTTGGCTTGCACCAGACCAAGCCCTTTGCTTCGGCTGAGTTTTTTGACAGGCTCGAAGATTCTTCCCGACCCAGAAGATTCTTCATTGTCTTCCTCCAATTCAAAAGACTGGCTCAACCTTCGGTTGATTTGATCGAGTAGAAATAGTTCCTTGGCTTTTTTAAGAGGTGCCAGAGCTTTCATATAATTTTCTATAGCCTTTTGTTTTTCCTGAATATGGCTATAAATGTCACCCACCTGCACCAGAAACAGTCCTTCATACCTGTTATCGCGGTATTTTTCAGCCAACGCGAGCCCTTCTCTAAGCAGAGTTAAGGCTCGTTCCACATCGTCCGACTGCGCATAAATTTTTCCATACCGCAAAAGAACCCCCAACTCTTCTTTTCTTTTTCCCAAGCCACGGGTCAATAAAAGACTTGCCTCCAGATAATCCTCTGCATTGGATAAACTTTTGACTTCACCCAGATAAAACCCAATATGCGTGAGAAGGGTTCCCATGCAGGGTCCATTCCCCGCTTCTTTTGCTTTCTTTTTTCCTTCTTTCATTGTCTGGATGGCTTTATCGAATTCACCTTCTTTCCCATAAGCCAGACCCAACCTCAGCAAACTAAGTTCTTCGTCCACCTCAATTTTGTTTTCCTGGCACAGCTTCCTTTTTTTCAAAAGTATATCGATGGCTTCCTCAGCTCTATCTTTGGCCAAATACAACCTTGCCATTTCGTTAAGGATTTTCCCTTCGATTTTGGCATCTTCCAAAGTGGAGGCCAGCTGGCGTGCTTGCTCTAAACATTCCTCTGCCTCCACATATTTTTTTTGGGAATTATGAAACACACCCAAGTTCAAAAGGTGTAAAACTTCGATATTTTTTTGATCCAGCCTTTGTGAAACTTTCAGTCCCGTTTCCAGAAAAGTTCGGCAATCTTTGGGAAAATAGCACAAAGGAAGTAGCTCGGCTCCTGCGATCATATAAGAATTGAACAACTCCGCAGCTTTTTTCCCTTCGACGCTGTTTTTGCTAACCCGGCTCAGGCCCGCCCGAATGTTAGCCCATTCCCGGTGAAACAATTGAAACCCGTCGCGAGCCTTTTGGCCGCCCTTTAATATTTCTTCGCTAGCTGTATTGAGGACCGAAAGATAATAAGTCGCGTGTCTCAGTTTTGCTTCTCTGGCGATCGCTTCGGGGAGATAATTTTTAAGCTGGCTTCTCACCCAGTCGTGCAGAATGTAACGCTTGGTGACAGGATTGACTTTGACCAGCCCAAATTGAGCGAGTGATTTTAAACAATTCCCGTTTTCTTCACAAACCTGAGAGGCAGCTACCGCATCGAAGGAGCCGGGAAAGACCGCTAACTGGCTGAAAACTATTTGCTCTTTATCTTTTAAGGAATTATAAATCACCTTGAACGAGGCGAGCAGTGATTCTTCATAGTCATCAACCTTTTCCAGAAAAGAATTGCTCCGGTATTTGCGGAACAGGTTGACAAAATCTTCTGGAGGCATTTTTGTTTTTGCGGACAGGAATTGGCCGCACATTTCAAGGGTCAGGGGAAGGCCTCGGCATAGTTTGGCGATTTCCCTGGACCGGGGTTTTAGCCTGAGCGAGCGACTGACCAAAAACTCCTGGGCAAATTCAACCTCTAGTGGTTCTACCTCAACATAATAAGCCGCGCTTAGCTCCAGCCTCTTCTCGGCTGTAATGATCAACAACCAGGAACTAGATCTGGCGGGTTTCAGTTCTTTAACCTGATCGATTGAAGTCACGTTGTCCAGAACGAGAACGCCCTGATGTCTGGCCATAATACGCCGGTATACCCTTCTGAGTTGGGTCATATTTTCAGGGATGCGCACCGTCGGCCGGAATGAGAGAATGATTTGTATCATGGCATCCCTGGTAGAAAGCGCGTTCTCTCCTTCCCCGCCAAAACTCAGATATAATTTAATATTTTGGAAGTTGTATTTGTATTTTCTTACCACCTCCAGCGCCAAAGCCGTTTTTCCTACGCCAGATCTACCGTACAACGCAAGAAACGTACTTCCTTTATGGATGGCGTTGAAAAGTTCAACGAGGACTTTATCGCGGCCGAGTAAAACTTTTAAATCGGTGGAAAGAGGCGCCAGACATAACTTCTCTTTCAATTCGGTTTTTGATTTTTCCGTTTTCAAAACCCAGCGGGCAAGGCTCTCTGGAGTTTCCCTCTTTTTTTGGGTTTGTTCAGGTTTGTCTACAGATTTGCCTGTAGAATTTGGGTCAATTTTTTCTGCCTGGGCTGGCTCTTCAGGTTTTGTCGGGGTGAGTTTAGTGACTACAAAAATGACCACTCCGAGCAAAATAGTTAACACTCCGAAAGTCATTACAAAATCCCCCGGCTTAACAAAGTCTTTCCGGCCAACACAGACGAACCCAAAATGACAGGAACAACTCTAATAAAATCAGTAGACTGGATGAAACAACCTGGCATCGGTGTCAGAAAATTCATGAGAAATCACACTTTATTGGGAAAAGGATTATCAGTTGCTTTATAAAAAAGCAATCTCCGTGCCAAATAGTAGTTTCTATATACCGGTAGTTACTCAGGCTTGAGGGCTGGGACTATTGTGTACCATGAAATCGGTCGGGGGTCAGTCCAGTTTGCTGACGGCTCCCGATGCGTCAATGATAAAAATCTGGTCTGGGAGGATGTCGTGGTGGGCGGTGGCCTGCCAGTCTTCCTGGTTGCCATCTCCACTGATACTGATTCCGGGTAGATCGAAGGTGTTGCGCAATATTTCCGAAAGGGATTCCTTAGTGCAGTTTTCCTGCGGTCCCCGGTCACCCCAGAGTTGCTGGCATGCGTAGTGGAATCTTGTCAGACTGGTGTGTACCATCTCATTGAGGGACTGGTCGCGCATGCTCATATCTGGTGGACCCCGCCAGAGGTTGATAGCAACAATCCCGCCTACTAAAATGGCAACGCCGATCAAATTATTTTTGAATTTTTCGCTCATTTGTCAGGGCTCCTGTTTTCTTCCCAGGTTTTCCGGGGGTGGGGCGAGGCAAGAACTTATTAGGCCGAGACACAGTCAGAATGCAGAAAAAAGATAGCCCATTGGCTGCAGGGCCTGCCCTGCTAGAATTGTTTGAGGAAGCGTAGATCGTTTTCGAAGAACAGGCGGATGTCGTTGATGCCGTATTTCAGCATAGAGATACGTTCGATGCCGAGTCCAAACGCGAATCCGGTCCATTTTTCTGCATCGTAATCAACGAATTTGAATACTGCCGGGTCGACCATGCCTGCCCCAAGAATTTCTACCCAACCTGTTTGCGAACAAACCCGGCACCCTTTTCCGCTACAAATCACGCACTGAATATCGACTTCCGCGCTGGGGCAGGTGAAGGGAAAGAAGCTGGGACGGAACCGGACTTTTGTATTTTTGCCAAACACTTCCTGGAGAAAAATACTCATGATGCCTTTGAGATGACTGAAGGAAACATTTTCATCTACCATGAGCCCTTCGATTTGATGGAACATGGGAGTGTGGGAGACATCTGAATCGCAACGATAAACTTTTCCCGGAGCGATAATGCGTAATGGCGGTTCGCGATCTTCCATCACATGAATCTGTACCGGCGAAGTATGGGTCCGCAAAACCGCTTCTCCGTCCACATAAAAAGTATCCTGCATATCCCGCGCAGGGTGGTCCTTGGGAATGTTCAAGGCCTCAAAATTATAATAGTCTGTTTCAATTTCAGGACCCTCTTCCACTTGGAATCCCAATCCCAGAAAAATGGATTTGATTTCCTCCATCACCTGAGTAACGGGGTGCAGGGTCCCGGGGATTTCTCTTCTGCCCGGCAAAGTGGTATCAAACGTCGCACCTGTTGAAGGCCGACCTTTTGGGGATTTGCCCAGCTCTTCTTCCTTATCCTTAAGCTGGTTTTCAACGTACTGCTTAAAATCGTTGATGAGCTTGCCCTGTTGCCGTTTCTCCTCCGGACTGGCCTGACGCAGTTCTTTCATCAGGGCCTGGACACAGCCTTTTTTCCCTAGGAAATCTATACGAAGTTGTTTGAGAGGTTCCGCAACGGAGGTAGAACAGATGCGGGAATCGAAATCTTGCCGGTGCTTTTGGATGGTTTCAATCATTTTTCAGCAAGGGGCCACTCGGCGTGGGGCCAGCACTGCATTACCCGTATAGCGGACAAAACACTCAAGCGCACGTGATATTTTTCCTCAACTCTCGTGCCCCGGAGGGGTAATACTGTAATGGCTCCTCCCCGTAAAAGGGAGGGGTTTTTCATTTGTCACCAGCGGAGGTTCTCCGCTTAGCCCAGTTGAGCGCGGGCGGTCTCGGTCAGAGTTTTGAAGGAGTCTGCATTGTGGATCGCCATTTCAGAGAGAACCTTGCGGTCGAGCTCAATGGAGGCTTTTTTCAGACCATACATGAACTGGCTGTAGTTCATGCCTTCGGCTCGGACTGCGGCGTTGATCCGGGCAATCCAGAGTCGACGAAACTCGCGCTTACGATTTTTGCGATCACGGTAGGCGTAGCACAAACCATGCTCAACAGCTTCCCGTGCTTTGCGGAAACAGGTGCTCCGCACACTGCGGTAGCCTTTGGCTAGCTTTAAGATTTTTTTACGTCGTTTTCGGGCAACTGTCCCGCTTACTGCTCGTGGCATTTTGAAATTCTCCTTCTAACCCACCACTGTGGGAGGCAAACCAATTAACGCTTGCCCAATTAAAATATTAAAATTTTGTAAAAGTAATCTACGACCCAATATTGAGGGTTAAGGGATTAAAGCTTTAATGCGTTTTGCGTCTCCCTTTGCCATTATGCTGGCTTTTCGCAGGTTTCTTTTTCTCTTGGTTGTTTTAGTTGTCAGAATATGGCTGGTAAAAGCGCTGTTCCGACGAATTTTTCCGGTACCCGTTCTGCGAAACCTTTTCGCGGCACCACTATTGGTTTTCATTTTTGGCATTGTTCGCTCCGTTTCTATTTATTCTGTACCAGGTTCCTTAGCGGGTATCTCTGCCGGTGCTTCTGCCGGCGTTTCTACTGACGCTTCTGCTGGCTTGGCAACCGGTGCTACTGCTGGTGCTGCTACCGGCGCTTCTGCTGGCTTGGCAACCGGTGCTACTGCTGGTGCTGCTACCGGCGTTTCTGCTGGCTTGGCAACCGGCTGCGCTTTAAGCACTCCGCCTTTTTTGGTTTTAGTATTCTTTGGAGCCAGGATCATGACCAGCGTACGCCCTTCCTGCTTGGCCTGTTGCTCAATGACCGCCGTCTCTTCCGTTGCCACAGCAACACGTTCCAGAACCCTCATGCCAAATTCGCGATGTACAATCTCACGTCCCTTAAAGAAAATCACCACTTTGGCTTTGTCACCATTTTCCAAAAACCGCTGTACATTCCTCAACTTGAAATCAAAATCGTGTTGATCGGTGTTAGGCCGAAACTTGACTTCCTTCATGTGAATGATTTTCTGTTTCTTTTTAGCCTCGTGCGCCTTTTTGCTGGCCTTGTACTTGTGCTTGCCGTAATCCATGATCCGACAAACAGGCGGGTTGGAGTTTGGGGAAACTTCTACAAGATCCATATTCCGGTCGAGGGCCATGCTCAGGGCTTCCTCTGTAGGGATAGTGCCCATCGACTCGCCATCATCATCAATCACGGCGACTTCCCGCACCCGAATCATCTTATTAATGCGCTGCTTCTTACTATTATTATTAATTTAAATCCAACCTTTATAAAAAATTTAATTTTCAGATTCAATCAGCCGGGAATCTATACCAGACTGCAGTTCTTCCAGAAAGGACTCAAAATCGAGGGTCCGGGTTTCTTTGGAACGCCGTTTACGCACAGCCAGAGTTTGAGAATCCACCTCTTTATCCCCTAAAACAACCATATAAGGGATTTTCTGTAATTGGGCCTCACGTATCTTGAACCCAATCTTCTCATTTCGCAAGTCTTTTTCTACCCGAATGCCCAATTCTTCAAGCCGTTGGGCCACTTCATCCGCATAACCCATATGATTGTCGGTTATGGGTAAAAGGACGACCTGCACCGGAGCCAGCCATAATGGGAAAGCCCCGGCATAATGCTCGACCAGACAACCAAAAAAACGCTCCAGCGAGCCCATTAAGGCGCGGTGGAGCATGATTGGCTGATGGCGTTGACCATCTTCCTCAATATAGCTTATATCGAAGCGTTCTGGAAGGTTAAAATCCACCTGTACCGTCGAAACCTGCCAGTAGCGGCCTATGCTGTCCTTGATTTTGATATCAATTTTAGGCCCGTAAAAGACCCCTTCGCCGGGATCGACCTCAAAATCCAGCTTCTTGTTATTCAAGGCGTTTTCCAGAGCTTTGGTGGCGTTTTCCCAGCCCTCGTCCGATCCAACGTATTTATCCGGCTTGGTGCTCAAATAGATTTTGTATTCGAAGAACCCGAACGATTGCAAAACATAAACGATCAACTCGAGAACCTTGGTGATTTCCTCTTCAATCTGGGCAGGACGGCAAAACAGATGCGCGTCATCCTGAGTGAACCCGCGCACACGGAGTAAACCGTGCAGAACGCCTGAGCGTTCATAACGATAAACCGTTCCAAGTTCTGCAAATCGTACCGGCAGGTCGCGGTAACTGCGCAACTTGTTTTTATAAATCTGAATATGGAACGGGCAGTTCATCGGCTTCATGACATATTCCTTGCCCTCAATATCCATATTGGAAAACATATTCTCTTTATAGAACTCCGTATGGCCGCTGGTCTTCCACAGGTCGACTTTCGCCGCGTGCGGACTGATGACCATTTCGTAACCGTTTTTGAAATGTTCCTTTTTCCAGAAGTCTTCCATCAGGTGGCGGATGCGCGCGCCTTTCGGATGCCAGAGGATGAGCCCCGGCCCGATTTCATCCGAAACCGAATACAGGTCGAGTTCTTTTCCGAGTTTGCGGTGATCGCGCTTTTTGGCTTCCTCCAACCTTTTTATGTAGACCCTAAGTTCCTTCTCCGTGTTCCAGGCAGTGCCATAAATTCTTTGTAAAACCGGATTGCGTTCGTCACCACGCCAATAAGCCGCAGACGTATGCAGAAGCTTGAAAGCCTTGATCTGCTTGGTCGACTCGACATGCGGGCCGCGGCAGAGGTCTGAAAAATCTCCCTGCGAGTAAACCGAAATGGGTTCATCGGAATCGATGGAGTCGATGATCTCAACTTTGAACTTCTCACCCATGTCGCCGAATTTTTTCTTCGCTTCTTCGCGGGGAATTTCGCTACGTACAATCTTAAGATCTTGGGCGGAGATTTCTTTCATACGCTTTTCGATTTTTTCCAAATCTTCAGGCACGAAAGCTTTGTCGCGAGAGAAATCGTAATAGAATCCGTCATCGATAACCGGACCAATGGTGACCTGGGTTCCGGGGAACAGTTCCTGAACCGCCTGCGCCATCAGATGAGCGCAACTGTGACGAAGCGTTTCCAAGTCTATCTGGTTCGAGTTGTTCGACATTTTTTGAATTTATTTCCCCTGGACGATGTCCAGAATATGAAAAGGCATCATACGCACCGGTATGATGCCCAACTCAGGCCATTGAGGCCTTTAAAAAAAATAGGCACGGGCGGTTTCGAACCGCCGACCCCTTGCATGTCAAGCAAATACTCTACCCCTGAGCTACGCGCCTAAAAAATCAGATGGTGGGTATTGTAATTCCTACGGCCAATTTGGTCAAGTACTTAGAAAAAAAGAGGATTTAACCACTGGGCGTGGGGCCAGCACTGCACTACCCGAAAGGCGGACGGAATACTCAAGCGCAATACTGTGATACCCCTCCCCTCTCACGAGGGGAGGAGTTTTTCATTTGCCACCGGCGGCTCGCCGGTCGCCCAGCGGGCTATTCAGCTTTTGTATAAATCTCACTTCCTTTTTCTTTGAAGGATTCGGACATTTCGCTCATGCCTTCTGCCAGTGCCTGTTTTTCCTCCAAACCTTTTTGCTCGGCATAATCCCGTACATCCTGCGTGATTTTCATCGAGCAGAAATGCGGACCACACATGGAACAGAAATGCGCCACCTTCGCCGAATCTTTCGGTAAGGTCTCGTCGTGAAACTGCAAAGCCTTTTCCGGATCAAGGGACAGGTTGAACTGGTCTTCCCAGCGAAACTCGAACCGGGCCTTGCTCAACGCGTCATCGCGAACCCGTGCGCCGGGATGGCCTTTCGCCAGATCCGCCGCGTGCGCCGCGATCTTATAGGTGATAACGCCTTCCTTCACATCTTCGCGGTTGGGCAGTCCCAGATGTTCCTTGGGAGTGACGTAGCAGAGCATGGCGGTACCGTACCAGCCGATCATCGCCGCACCGATTCCACTGGTGATGTGGTCGTAACCCGGCGCGATGTCGGTGGTCAAGGGGCCTAACGTATAGAAAGGCGCTTCGCCGCAAGCCAGCAATTGCCGATCCATATTTTCTTTGATCATATGCATGGGAACATGACCCGGACCTTCGATCATGGTTTGCACTTCATGTTTCCAGGCGATCTTCGTCAACTCACCGAGAGTTTCCAGTTCGGCAAACTGGGCTTCGTCGTTGGCATCGGCAAGGGAACCGGGGCGCAGTCCGTCTCCCAAAGAAAAGGAAACATCGTAGGCTTTCATGATTTCGCAGATTTCCTCGAAGTTGGTATAGAGGAAGTTTTCTTTATGATAAGTGAGGCACCACTTCGCCATGATCGCACCGCCTCGAGAGACAATGCCGGTCATCCGTTTTGCCGTCATTGGTACATAGCGCAGTAACACTCCGGCATGAATGGTGAAATAGTCCACCCCTTGCTCACATTGTTCGATCAGGGTATCGCGGTAAATTTCCCAGGTGAGGTCTTCGATCTTGCCATCGACTTTTTCCAATGCCTGGTAGATGGGCACGGTGCCGATGGGTACCGGCGAGTTGCGCAAGATCCATTCGCGGGTGGTGTGAATATTTTTCCCGGTTGAAAGGTCCATTACATTGTCGGCTCCGCAACGTGCCGACCAGACCATCTTCTCGACTTCTTCCTCAATAGAGGAACTGACCGCAGAGTTACCGATATTGGAGTTGATCTTGACGAGAAAGTTTCGTCCGATGATCATTGGCTCCGCTTCCGGGTGGTTGATGTTGGCCGGGATGATGGCTCGGCCCCGGGCCACTTCGTCGCGTACGAACTCCGGAGTAATTTCTGCCTGCAGGTTGGCACCGAAGGAATTTCCGGTCAGCCGTTGTTCGCGTTCGCTGTCTTCGACCCATTGTTTTCTTTTCTGGTTTTCACGAATGGCGATGAACTCCATTTCAGGAGTGATGATCCCCTTTTTGGCGTAATGCATTTGCGTGACATTACGTCCCGGCTTGGCGCGCAGAACCCGGTCACGGGTTTTGGGGAACCGTTCGGCATTGGCGTTTTCTCCATCGCGATGGCCGTTATCTTTAGGCAGGATCGTTCTGCCATCGTAATACTCGACATCCTCCCGGCCCTGTATCCATGGCAGGCGGATGGGATTCAGCCCTTCGCGGATATCGACTTTAACTTCCGGATCGGTGTAAGGACCCGAGGTGTCGTAGACGAGGATGGAGCTTTCATCATTTTCTGCGTGAGCACCATTACCATTACCAGAAACTGTGGTCGAGGGAGACAAGGTGATTTCCCGAAAAGGCACCTGGATATCTTTATGCAAGGTTCCGGCGACATAGACTTTTTTAGAGTTCGGGGAAATGGGATCGGTGGATATCACGACCTTTTCATCGGTTGCTCCGTGACGGTTTCCGTTGCCATTGGATTTTGATTGCGTCATAACGAGTTTCCTCCAAAATTCTGCGTATATTCAGATGATTGTTGTTTTATATGAGTCGAGTCCCAAATATCGGAAATCACGGCGACCCCGAAGGCCCCCTGTTCCAGACATTCGGGAACGCGGTGCAGTGTTATGCCCCCTAATGCCAGTACCGGCAAGCGCACCGCCTGGGTGACTTGCTGGAGCAGGTCCAACCCTTGCGGCGGACCGTAATTGGCTTTCGAGGGTGTTTCGTAAATCGGACTGAACGTGATGAAATCCGCTTCCTGCTTTTCGGCAAGACACGCTCCTTCCAGTGAATGTGTTGAGACCCCAACGATCAAGTCGGGAAAATTATTTTTCACCTCATCGGCTTCTACGCTGGTTTCCGTCAGGTGCACACCATCGGCCCCTGCCATGACAGCAATATCGGCGCGGTCATTGATGAACAGTTTGGCGTTGTAACGCCCGGTTATGGCTTTGACTTCGAGCGCCAGCGCCAAAAGGTCTTGCGGGTGCAAATCTTTTTCGCGGATTTGCAGAGCGCGCACGCCGCCTTCGAGCGCTTCTTCCACCGCGCTCCGGAACCGGTCTTTGCCGATACGCTGAAGGTCGGTGATGAGGTAAACACGCAGGAAGTCCAGATCCTGTGCTGTCTTAAAAGGAACCGATATCATAAGTCGATCATGCCGTCCAACGGACTGCTGGCTGAGGCATAAAGTTTTTTCGGGATACGTCCGGCTTCATAAGCCATCCTGCCGCACTCCACCGCCATTTTCATAGCCAACGACATTTTGAGCGGGTCTTTGGCACCGGCAATGGCTGTGTTCATTAAGATTCCTGAAACACCCAGTTCCATGGCGCGGCTGGCATCGGAGGCCGTGCCGACACCGGCATCGATGATGACCGGGATATTAACCGCTTCTAAAATCAATTTGATGTTGTAAGGATTGCGAATGCCAAGACCGGAACCGATCGGTGCCGCCAACGGCATGACGGCGGTACAACCGATGTCTTCCAGTTTTTTGCAGAGGACGACATCATCTGTGCAATAGGGCAGAACATGAAAACCGTCTTTGACCAATAGCTTCGAGGCTTCCAGCGTGGCTTCGTTATCGGGGAACAGGGTTTTCTCGTCTCCGATGACCTCCACCTTGACGATGTTTCCGAGTCCCGCTTCCCGGGCCAGTTCGCAGGTCATCACCGCATCTTTCACCGAATAACACCCTGCCGTGTTTGGCAAAAATGTGTATTTCTTGGGGTCGAGGTGATTGAGTATGGAATCTTTATTTTTGTCCAACTCAATCCGGCGCACGGCGACTGTTATCATTTCCGCACCGGAAATTTCGATGGCCTGCCGGGTTTCATCGAAGGATTTATATTTCCCGGTTCCTACAATCAGTCTGGACTTGAAGGTCTTGTCGCCAATTTTCATGAATTCTTTTTTTGTGTCCATTTTGTTTTTTTCAAATAAGAAGGAATTTAGGAGCCCCGGAAATCATCTCTTACCAGAGATTCCCGTAAATTAAGATACCTATTATAGTTAAATTCCGCCACCTACGGCGTGCACGATTTCAACCTGGTCGTTTTCCTTGATCTGGGTTGTGGCATATTTGGACCTGGGAATGACCTGTTTGTTCAGGGCCATGGCGAAATTCGGTGCTTGAATATCCAGCTCCCGAGCCAGGTCCTCAAGGTTCTGGCTTTTCAGAATTTCCCGGTTTTCGCCATTAATGGTCAGTTTCACGCGGATATCTCCAAAAAAGGGACAAGGTTTGTTCCGCAATAGCCGTTAAATCAATCAGGTGAAACAAAAATCATGGATCGAATTCCAGAATGGGCGGGCATAAAAAAAGCCGCACCCCGGATTTCAGGAAGTGCAGCGAATCTTTTTCAGATGGCTTCACTTCCCTTCGCTGGTATGATCCAGATCAGGTTCAAAGGGTCGTCCCATTCAGGACTCTCAGTTCAAAAACGCCCCCAGTGATCATGCTAGGTTATTTCATATTTACCACAAGTCAAGAATTATTGACCTGAAAATAAAAAAGAGTACTATTCACACTATGCATTCCACCCCCCCATGGCGCGTTATTCTAATGATTTTCCTGACCGGGCTCGGCGGTTGTGCCACCGGACAGGTATCGGTAGCCCCCTATTTTGAAATGCCACCCGACCACCTGCCAAAAGCGGAGCAGGAACTTTATAACCGCGCTCTGGGCCAACTTAGAAACAATCACCCCGATGAATCGATCGCTCTCTGGAAACGGTTTCTGGAGCACAACCCGAGGTCGTTCAAGGGATATAACAATCTTGGCATGGCCTATTATTCCAACGACCAGTTGGAACAGTCCATCACCGCTTTTGAAACTGCCCTGGCTATGGAACCGTTTGACCTCAAAATCAAGGACAACCTGAAAAGATCCTTGAGATTTCAGGTCACCATCCAGAGGGAAAACAAGGATTACGAAAAAGCCATTCAGCGTCTCGAAAGGGTGAAAGAACTCACCTCTGATCCTATGGGAAAAGAGAAAGTAGAGCTGGATATAGAAACCCTTCAGGACCTGATTTTCGAGCAAGTCAAGCGGACCAACACGCTGGAAAATTATGAAGCATTTCTGGCGAAATATCCTGACAGCCCGCAAAATTCCGATGAAGCCCGGCGTCAGATTGCCAAAATGAGGCCGCAAGAAGCCCCACTGGGAGAATTCCCGGAAATGCAGGGTGAGCCCGTTCCCGGGCAAAGGCCCACCCGGTCTCTGGATGAGGCTATGGTCCCCGAAGTTTTTGTCCCGGAACCGATGGAAACGGTACCCCCTGCTCCGCCTATTCGCAAAGAAACAATAGAAATCGTAGCGGAGACTGAGAAACCTGACGACGAGGAAATGTCCGAAGAGATGCAGGATGAAATGATGGATCCTGTGATGGAAGAAGAAACACCTGAGTCGCCAGCGATGAAACAGCCTGAACCCCCTATGACCGAGCCGGTTCCTGATCCGGGTATGGAAATGAAACGGGAACAACCAGCCATGGTGTCCCCGCCAGCCCCTGAACCCAAGCCGACAAAACGGGTGCGGATTATGACCCGAGCCACCCCGCTTAGAGTGCGGGAGACACCGGATGCCCGGTCCAAAGTAGTGGCGCAGCTTCCCAAAGATTCGGTTGTGCCGGTTTTTCAGGAGTCTAAAGACTGGTTCCTGATTGAGTACCAAAAAGGCAAAAAAGGCTGGATCTCCAAAAAATATTCCAAACTGGTCAACTGACCCACGAAAAACGCAACCCACTAGGCGTGGGGCCGACTAGCAACCAGCGTGACGCTGGACCCGGCATTGTTCAGGGATCGGAACCACTTGCCCTTTTTTTAGCCCCTCAGTGCTTCCTCCCACGTAGTGGGTTGCCTCCCGCGCTAGCGGGTGATATCATTGAATAATGGTGGATTCTGGAATCTACCGGCTTCTCTTTTTAAAAACCAATAAGTTGATACTATGGCCCCACCGATAAAATTATCTATTCCGGGCGATCCCAAATATCTGGGGTTGATCCGTAAAGTTTTGCAGGAACTTTTGGACAGCCATGAGGTTCCCGCTGATACGGCCCGTCGCCTGATCCTTTGTGTGGATGAGGCTTGCGCAAATGTTATCAAGCATGGTTACGATGGCCCCTGCGATGAACCCATCGAGGCTACCTTTACCATCGAGGGAGATGACTTCAAGGTTCAGATTCGCGACTACGGCAAGCAATGCGACACCAGCCAGATAAAACCGCGTCGCCTGGATGACATAAAACCAGGCGGACTGGGCACGCATTTTATGAATGAAATTATGGACGAGGTCAGCTATTGCACCAACCGGGCGAAGGGGACTTTGCTGACCATGATGAAAAAATTAAAAACCGAACTTACCTCCGCGCACGATAAGGACAAGGGATAACCATGGCCATAGATTTAAAACTGGATAAGACCGAGGGTTCGGTGACGATAACAGTCAGCGGCGATATTGATATGAGTTCTTCAACGCAGATGCGAGATGCTTTGACTCCCCTATTTCAAAACAACAATAAGGTTGTCGTTGTGGATTTGTCGGGAGTTTCCTATATCGACAGTTCCGGGATAGCCACTCTTGTAGAGGGATTGCAGTGGAGCCACAGTAGCAACAACAAGTTTCGGCTTGCGGCTTTAACTCCCGGCGTCAAGGACGTGTTTGAGATCGCACGCCTGCTAACAGTATTTGAAGTTTTCGATTCAAAAGAACAAGCCCTCGCCCACTAGGCGTGGGGCCAGTGTGCAATAGCTTTTTCTGGCAAACTAAAGTTTAGCTCGGCTTGAAGAGTGGTTGCTAGTTTACCCCTCCCACGGGAGTGGGTCGGGTAGCCCCGATAGGCAATAGGTCAGAACCTTTTAGGCGAACAATAACCGTTGGGCTTCTAAATATGAGGTTCGTCAGAGCACGCCGGGAAAGCAAAGGGCAAGGGCTTCATTAAGCCGAGATCTCTCTTTGCTTGCCAGCAAAAGTGATTGCAAGTTACCTGCGGCGGTTCGCCGCTCGGGGAGAGATTCATGGTCAGAACATTTTTTGGATTTATCGGGAGAAGGGGATTCGAATTTGCCGGTGTCTTTGAAAGTTTTTTCAAGGAAATCAGCGGATTGTATTATCTCACCCGTGCCACTTTGTATTGCACCTTTATAGAACCCCTGCGTGGCAAACCCAATAAATGGCGCCCGGTGTGGACGCAGATGGAGGAGGTTGGGGTCAAGTCCACCACCATCGTTTTTCTGGTTTCGTTTCTGATCGGGGTCATTCTTGCGTTTCAGTCGGCGCATCAGTTGAGCCGGTTGGGAGCTCTGGAGTTTGTCGGCGCTTTGGTAGGCGTTGCCATTTTGCGTGAGTTGGGACCGTTGATGACAGCGCTGGTCATGTCCGGTCGGGTTGGGGCCGCGTTCACCGCCGAAATGGGAACGATGAAAGTTTCCGATGAGATTCTGGCTCTTGAGATCATGGCATTGAATCCGGTAAAGTTTTTAATCACTCCCCGGTTTCTGGCTCTTTTAATTATGCTCCCGTGTCTGACCATCATGGCAGACCTGATGGGAATTTTAGGCGGGTTTTTGATTGGTGTCACCACATTAGGAATCGACCCGGTGACGTATGTCAACAACTCGCTGGACGCGATGGTGATTAAAGATGTGGTGACCGGGCTGGTCAAGAGCGCGGTGTTCGCCGTCATCATCGTCATGGTTGGCAGTTACATGGCTTTCATTATCGAAGGCGGAGCGGAAATGGTCGGGCAGAATACCCGTACCGCAGTGGTGGTCTCGATGATTCTGGTGATCATCGCCGATCTGATATTCACATCTTTATTTTTCTTTGTACTCTGATGATACGTGTTAAGAACCTGAGAAAATCGTTTGGGGAAGGCGACAAACGCATCACCGTGCTGGAAGATTTCAACGCCCACATGGAAAAGGGCCAGATCACTTCCATCATCGGCGGTAGCGGCAGTGGCAAGAGCACCGTCCTCAAGCATTTGATAGGGGCCTATCGTCCCGACTCGGGAGAAATCTGGATCGACGATGAAGAAGCCACTCATCTCAGGGGCGAGGCGATCAACAGAGTCCGCAAAAAATTCGGCATCATGTTCCAGAGTGGGGCCCTGTTCAACTCCCTGACGGTGGAGGACAATGTAGCCTTGCCCATGCGGGAACATACCGACCTCAACGAAGGCACCATTCTTATCATGGTCAAAATGAAACTGGAAATGGTCGGACTAAGAGGGGCTGAGCACCTCAAGCCGTCCCAGCTTTCCGGCGGCATGATCAAGCGCATTGCCTTGGCCCGGGCCATCGCTTTGGACCCTAAAATTGTTTTTTATGATGAACCGTCAGCCGGACTGGACCCAATTTCCATTGGTGTGATTGACAAGCTGATCATGGACCTCAGCAAGAAAATGGGCATCACCTCGGTGGTGGTCACGCACGAAATCCCCAGTGCCATGCGTATTTCGGATAAAATCATTATGCTGTTTAAAGGCAAGATCATCGCAGAGGGAACGCCGGAAGAAATCAGAAACAGCAATGATCCTAAAGTGACCCAGTTTATCGAAGGCAGTCCGGACGGACCCATTCCGTTCAGCAAAAGCATGACCGATTATGGAGAAGAACTTAAAGAAATGAGCCGAGTCTAAATTATGGAATACCGTTCCTCAGAAATTAAAGCCGGGTTTTTTATTTTCGTCAGCATGTTGGGCCTGATCGTTATGATCTTTATGCTGGGAAATATTCAGGACTACTTCAAGCCCAGGAGGGTGTTGCGCATCGTGTTCAATTTCACCGGTGGGATGGAAGTGGGTGCGCCGGTACGCTATGCCGGGCTCGACATTGGCTCGGTCCGGGACATCGAACTGCTGGGCGATGATAAAAGCCAGGATCGGGTTGCCGTGGTGGCAGAGATCAACCCCAAGATCACCATTAAAAAGAATTCTGTTGCCATGATCAAAACTTCCGGGCTGATGGGCGGACTCTATATTGATGTGCGACCCGGCACCCAGGGCTCGCCGCCTTTAGGGGAAGGTGAGGAGTTGCTCGGAGAAGACTCGTTTGAAATTGCCAAGATCGGCGATATGGCTACCGAGGTGGTGCTGGAGATCCGGCGTTTTACCCAATTAACTGAAGAACTCGTTGTCGATGGTCGGGCCACATTGAAAGATGTGCGGACCTCTCTCGCTAATGTGGATACGATATTGACGGAGAACCGCAAATATGTCCGGGCCAATATGGAAAATGTCCTGAAGATTTCCGAAAAAGTTTCCAACATGCTAGATAAAAACAGCGGCAAACTGCAAACCACTCTGGACCACGCGGCTTCGGTTTCGGAAAAAACCGACAAACTGTTCACCGACAAGGATGCAGGCATCCGCGAGACCATTGACCAGATGCATAACCTGACGCGGGAAATGGAAATCCTGCTTGCTGACACCCGACCGGGTGTAACCAGCTTGATCAATAGCATGGAAACTAATGCGCGGGAAATCACTCTGGATATAGACCGTACCGCGACTACTGTTGGGGAAACCCTGGGCCAGAGCAATTCGATCATGATAGAAAACCGCAGGAACCTGCTTCAGCTTCTCCAGAACATGAACGAAACGTCGCGGAACTTGAAATCCCTGACCGAAGACCTGAAACGCAATCCCTGGAAACTGGTCCGCAAATCCGATGAAGCGGTTGTTCCTCAGGCAGAGGCCACGGCTCCGGGCCAACCGGAACTGCGCATGAAACGTCTGGACAAGGTCAATTAGGCAACGATGAGAAATTTTCTCAACATATTAGTGGCAATACTTTTTTTTGGTTGCGCCAATGTTCCCGCCCCGATAAACAGCCATTTCAACAAGGGCGTGGAGCATTATGACAATCAGGACTACGCCAAGGCGATTGAAGAATACAAACTGGCTCTCAGACAAAATACCAATGACACGTTCGCCATGTACAACCTGGCAGTCGTGTATCAGGATCAAGGCAAAACCGACCAGGCTGAAAAACTGTACCAGGATGTCCTGAAAATCATCGAAGACTCTTTCAGCCGCATTAATCTGGCGGGAATTTTTTACAACAAGGGAAACCACGAAGAAGCTTTTGAGCAACTTGAAACCGCGGCAAATAAAAATCCAGACTCGGCCTATCCTCTGAGCGCATTGGGCGAGTTTAAGGAGCGGGAAGGAAAGCTTGCCGAGGCGGAGAAAAATTACCTGAAAGCCTTGAGCATTGATAACCGGCATGCGCTCACCCACTACCGGTTAGGGCGATTGCACCTGAAGCAGGAAAAATTCGCTACAGGTGTTGAGCATCTGAGACAGGCCAGCGATCTGGAAACAGAGAACCCCGCATACCTGGAAACTCTGGGTGCGGAGTATGAGCGGTCAGGAGATTATCTTGAGGCGGTGAACTTTTTTGAAAGGGTTTCAGTTCTGGAGCCGGACCGGTTGGATGTTTATGTCAAGCTGGGAGACCTGTATAAGAAAAAAACCATGTTCAAAGAAGCCCTCTCCCGTTACTGGTCAGCACTGGCTCTGAAAAATGACGACCCCTATATTCACCGGAGCATTCTGGAAATTTATAAAATCCTTTCCGAGCACGAAAAAGAACAGTTGAAAACCCTGGAGGGGCAGAGCTCTTTTGCCCGCACTCCCTAGCTTGGCATGCGTTCCCGCCTTCCGATCCTGCTGACGGGGATAGCGAGCCTCCTGCTTTATAGTTTCCTGACCCAGCTTTCCCGGCAATTCAACTGGGGAGAAGGATATTCAGAAAGACCCCTCCTCACCTATCTCGCTGTTTATTTTTCCCTGTCAATACTTTATGGCCTGACCTGGTTTTTTGTGCACAAGCGTCCCGGAGACCGGGGCATTTTCTGGATGGTCATTGTGTTCGGCCTGTTGTTTCGTGTTGCCATCCTCCCCTCCCAGCAGATTCAAGAGGATGACGTATACCGCTATTTGTGGGATGGAAAAGTGTTCGCGCAGGGGATCAATCCATTTGAATACGCCCCTGCCGAAGTGCACAACTTCAAGGAACTGAGAATTCAGAATCCGGAAAACTATTATGAAACTTATGTCGAGCGCAACGAGCGCGAACTGGAGCAATTGGATGCGTTAAAATGGGAGTCGCCCCAGTCTCTTAAAAATCTGGACCGGGTGAACCATCCGGATGTGGCAACGATCTATCCGCCGATGGCGCAGTTTGTATTTCGCCTGGTGCATCAGCTAAAACCCGACAGCATCATCGCCATGCGGGTAGGGTTTTTAATTTTTGATGTTATGGCGTTGGGTTTTATCATCGGCATTCTTTCCAGGCTGGGACGGGATAAAGCCGGTTGCCTGATTTACTTCTGGAGTCCTCTGGTAATCAAGGAAACTTTTAACTCAACCCATTTGGATATCATCGGGATATCCCTGCTCTGCGGTTCCATCTATTTTCTGGTCAGCCATCGCCACACCCTGGCGACCCTGTTTCTGGCCTTCAGCTTCCTGGGAAAACTGTATCCTATAATTTTGTTCCCCTTATACCTTCAGGCCTGTTATGAAAAAATGTCGCAGGATAAAAAAAGAGCCCGGTTGGCTCTCCTGCGGAACAGTGTTTTATTTCTAGCGGTAATCGCTTTGGGATACCTACCCTTTATGGGAATCGGGTTGCAGATGTTCGATGGGCTTAAAGCCTTCACCTTATACTGGCAGAGCAACGACAGCATTTTTGCCATTCTGGTTTTCATTTTTGAGAGTGTTCTGGGCGGGAATGAAATGATTCTGTCTAATCCTCTACCGATTTTCCTGAGCAAGGTTTCGGTCGTTATCACCTTAACCGGGGTTTTATTGTGGCTCCTGTACAGGAGAGTCTCCCTTATTGAACAGCCTGTGGAATTTGTGCGCGGATTTTTCTGGATCATGGCGCTGGTCTTTCTTCTGAGTCCGGTGCAAAACCCGTGGTATCTCTGCTGGGTAGTGCCCTTTTTGTGTATATTTCCCGGACGGGCGTGGATTGTTTTGACCGGACTAGTAGGGTTCTATTACCTGGACTTTTATTTTGACTACCAGGAACTGCAGGAATTCAGCCTGTGGATTCCCTGGGTGGAATACCTCCCATTTTACGTTTTATTGGCCCTGGAACTCTGGAAGAGTCGAAAAAAAATACGGTTAGCGGGGTCTTTCGAGGACGGGGATCAGCCCAAAAGGCTTAATATTTAGGGAAATAAATTACTTCTTGTCAAGGTTGTTGTGACCAGCTATATTTAGCAGATACAGATTTGAATTGACCAAAGGGACTCAATGGCTAATACAACGGTGGCAAAAATAAAAGCAATGCTTGACGATGAGTCGCAGACTCATTTCACTAATATGGATTTTTCCGGGTTGGATCTTAACGGTTTTGATTTCAGTGAGAGAACGATTGCCGCTACCAATTTCAGCAATTGTTCGCTGAAAAAGGCCAAGTTCAACAAATCCTTTTTATCCAAATGTAATTTCCGAAGTTCCGACATGAGGGATGCCGATTTTAGTGAGGCCAATTTAAAAGAAGCCGACCTGTGTCTCACCAACCTGGAAAATGCTTCGTTCAGCCGCGCCAAAATGGAAGGAGCGAAGTTCCTCAAGGCAAAATGCAAAAAAGCCAGCATGACCTTTGCCTCCATGGTGGGTTGTGATATGAGGCAAAGCGACTGCACTGCCGTCTCTTTTCATGGAGCCAATCTCTCCAAAGCAGATTTGACCTCTACTGTTACCAAAGATGCCAGCTTTAAAAATGCCAAGCTGGATGGCGTAAAAGGCCATAAAGCGTAAAACCTGCCGATGCCTCCGGCGGCCCCGCCAGCGTGACGCTGGACTCAACAGTAAAACCTTCTGGATTGCTTCACTTCGTTCGCAAAGACGACTTATGTGAGGCTCTCCCTTTTGGGTCTTCAAACCAACTCCAGAAATGAAGTGACTTTAGTTGTTTCCGCATTCTTAAAACGGTTATCCCGATCCAACAGAATAGAATGAATGCCAACACGCTGGGCACCCTCCACATCGGTGCGAATTTCATCGCCGATATGGCAGGCTTCATGGGGCGCGACCCCGCTTCGTTTTAACGCTTCCTCAAATATTTTTTTATCGGGTTTTGCCGAGCCGATCATGGCGGAGGGAAGGATAAAATCAAAATAACGCGCAAGACCTATATTTTCCAAGGTGGAAATCAACCGCGAATCCCAGTTAGAAATCACGCCTAACACAACACCTCTTTTTTTTAAGGTTTCAAGAATATTTGACTCGATCACATCTTCATAAACCCGCCAGTTGGATTTTTCACGAAACGCTTCAAAAATGAGGTCGAAGTATTCCTCAAACCGGTCGAGTCCACCCAGCGGTTGAAACACCTCATAAACAAGTTTGTGCCAAAACTTTCTTTCCGCTTCGGCTCCGCTCTGATTGCCGAGAGACTCGATGCCGCCCATTTTCTTCCATTGTTCGCGGAACCCTTCATTTAAATCCTGGACGGAGCCAGAATAGCCGAAGGGGCGTGCGTGTCGGGCATAGACGTCTCCGACCGAAGGGTGAACGCGGATCAGGGTTCCCCCGACATCAAAAAAAACCGCTTTGAAAGATGATAAAGGCAATAGCTCGCTCCCGATTAGAAATCCTGCTTCAGATTTTACTCCCATTTAGATGGAATGAAAGTCGGGAAGGGTTTTAAAAAATTAACCACCGATGAACACAGATAGACACCGATAAAAACTTCCCCCCTTATCAGGGGGGAAGTTTTTTTGCGGCTCGTGAACGCAGGCTTTGCCGTTACGTACACCTGCTCCTGTGAGGGAGTGAGCCGCCTATTGCTGTGGGAGGGTGTGAGCAATGGCTTTTTCAGCCGAGACAACTTTTTACCAGTAGTAAACGCCACGGCTCATTGGGTCCAGCGTCACGCTGGCTAGCGGTGGTCTTGCTGGAAAAAGCTGACGACTCCAATCAGAGCCAGGCTGGCGGCACAGAAAAAATACACCATGAGCCCTATCCCTGAGTCACCAAATAATTCCATCCAGTAAATACGGTTGGAAACAAAGCCCCAATAAAAAATAAAGAAATAAGAGACCAGCAGTCCCGTTTTATATTTTCCGTAGAGCAGGCAAAGAAAACAGGCCAGAAACATAAACCCAATTTGCCCGAGGGAAATCAAAAACATCTCATTTGCGAGAAACTCAACGCTTTCATTCATGCCTTGCATAACATTCACCCAATTTAATCCTTTTTAAAATTATGTCTTCGGTGCTTCCTTTCTTTAAAAAGCAAAAAGGATACCAATGAGGCGATAATATGGGGTGTTATCAGGAGGGAAGGCTTTAACCCGCTGTATTTAAAAGGGGTTTTTTACCAAAAAAATGTGCAAAAAAAATTTAAACCTGACCGTGGATTTTGCAGAAGTTAAATAAAATTTATAACTAGACACATAAGTGATCGTTTTTTCATACATCTTTACACTCGATTGTTAAATTTTATAACTACGGGAGCTGGTATAGGTCCGGGTGGGATTGGAAGTGGTTCAAAGCGGCAAAATAGTCTTCCTGGGTATCTATTTCAAAGCAACCATTCTGGGTAATATGCCAGGGGTGCAGGGGGGTGTTGCAGGCGAAATCGGTGAACGGGATTTCCCAAAGAACCGGTCGGTAGGTGGGCTCATTATTTTCATACAGAGCGACAAACTGCGGGACATCTTCCTGACGGAGCACGAAAAATCCGATTGCCTCACCGCCGAAACCGAAACCGGATTTTTCCTCGTTGGTGAGTTCCCGTTTGGTGATGAACGCGTGGATGGTTCCTGAAGGATTCAATAAAACTTTGGCGCATTCTGCGTTGTCGATGTCGGCGGGTATTAATGCGAATGAAGAGCGTGGTGCTTTTTGGACATAATCGAGCAGGGCCTGGGGTGGATACAGGACATCGCCATCAAGAATCAAGGTTTCATCCTGACAATGTTTGAGTCCCATCACCATTGACAAGGTGTTGCCGGTGGTGCGGTAGACCGGGTTATCGATGAAATGTATGGACAGGTCCAGGTTGAGGTCCTGCACATAGGCTTGCAGTGCCGAGGCGTTGTGCCCCAGGACAAGATGGATTTTGCGGATGCCAAGAGCCTGCAGGCATTTCAGGTGACGGGAAAGGAGTGTCTCCTCGCCGAAAGGCAGAAGTGCTTTATGAGGCAGGTCCTGCCTGTCCAGACGGGAGCCGTAACCGGCAAGTAATATGACTGCTTCCATAAAAAAAACTTTATCGGCCTAACCCGGATATTATGCAGGAGGTTCTAAATCACCCCAGCCCCTCTTTGTAAAAGAGGGGTCCATTGAAGCCCCCCTTCCACGAAGGGGGTTGGGGGGATTTGTTTTTTTACTTAAAAGGGAGCTGGCAAGAGCTCATTAAGCCGCCTATACTTCTCGCTTGCCAGTAAAAGCTATTGCCAGTCGGCCCCACGCCGAGTGGTTATTTAGAAAAAGCCCAGAAATGTGACATGGGTTCACCCTTATCGTAACGCCGGAACTTGAGTAGAGTGTCCAATCCATCTGCGGAGCGTTCGATGTTGCTGGGTTCCTGCGGGAAGTCTCCCCACCCCTGTTTATTTTTAATATCCATCAACCATCGCACGCCTTTTTCAATCACCGGAGCGTATTTTTTCTTGGTCTTGAAGGTATCCGAAACCAGCATAAGATTTCGGCAGGCATCCATAGTATGGTCGGTATTTTCATCATCCCAGCTACCGTTTTCAGCTTGCGCGGCGACCATCGATTCCGCCGCATCCATGCACATTTTTCCGGCGTAGTCGATTTTGTCCATGAAGTAGGCGGGAACCAGGGTGTACTGCATCAAATGCGCGGTGGTCTCAATGCCTGCAGGGTGAAATGTTTCATCCTTCCAGAGCCCTGAATCCCTTTGCCATTTCGCAATGAACTCGAAACCCCTGATGCGGGCTTTATTGATGCGCTCATCATCGGTTTTATCCTGGGTGACCTGATAAATGGTCAGAAAGCAAGTGACCGAACAGGTTGTATCCAGATGGGACCACTCAGGATCGGCCCAATGCCCGTCCTCTTCCTGCATGGACAGGACATATTCCAGGGTCTTATCAACTGTGGCCTGAATTTCCGGGTCCTTGAGAATCAGGTTGCCCCGGCAGAGTTTGAGTCCAACAAAAGTGGTGATCCACATTGAGGTTTTATCGGTGTGGGATTCTTTAGACCAGCCGCCATCCGGATTTTGCACCTTGACGCACTCCTTGAATTCCCGGGGCCTTTCCTCGGTCAGATCCAGATGCAGGATACAGCGCAAGACATGTTCCAGTACTTCCAAATCCTGCTTTCCCTCAAGAAGACTCCACCCACCTTTCTCGGACTCCAGATAATTCCACTCGCTCTGGATCAATGAATCCAGTTCATCTTTGTCAATCGTTGTCATAGTTTTCCAATAGTTCAGTATTAAAGTTTATCCACCCCACCGTGAATTATATTCATGTGGCTAAAACGGGTCAACTTGAATCCCAATAAATCGATAGCAATGCTATTTAACGAGGAGCCATTCCTTTTACAGAGCTTTAAATGTAAGGGAGGTCAGGTCGTCAAATTGGGGGGCATCGCCTATAAATAGTTTGATGGAGTTTTCCAGGTTTTGCAGAAACTCTTCCGGCGAGCCCGCGTGATCCGCAAACATGTTTTTCAACCGGTCCAATCCGAATTCCTCCTGCTGTTTGTTTTTGGGTTCGGTCACCCCATCGGTAAAAATAAGAATCTCATCCCCGCTTTGAAGAGAGTATTCCTCTTGACTGTATTGCATATTAGGGAGGACGCCCAAGGGTGTACCGCTGGCAGAACCGATCTCTTGAATAGAGTTTTCTCTTTTTAAAAGAAGCGACAGGTGGCCGCCGTTGGCGACACTTAGTTTTCTATTTTTCATATCCAGCAGGCAGAATACTGCTGTAGTGAACATACCCCGATAGGATCTTTCGCAGAGCGTGTTGTTAATCTGGGTCAGCACCTTTTCGGGTGCCGGATCGACTTGTGAAATATAACGAAAATCGCTCATCAATCGGGCCATTTGTAGAGCGGCAGGCACTCCTTTTCCGGAAACATCTCCCAGGACAATGCCGAGCAGTTCGTTTTCAAAAGGGATGAAATCATAATAATCGCCTCCCACCACCTGGGCCGCGTGGGTTTGGGCGGCAAAAGTAAAATGCGCATGTTGCGGGGTGGAGGTTGGCAGGAAACTTTCCTGCACCGATTGCGCGAATTCCATGTCTTTTTCCATGCGTTGGTTTTCCATAAGCACCAGATGCATGCGCGCGTTATGAATAGCCAGAGCGGCACTGTCGCAGAGCAGGAGAAAAAGTTCCAGGTCACTTTGCTGGAACACCCGACCCTGGCTTTTCCCATGAATTACCTGGCAGACCCCAAGAATGTTACCTTTTGCCTTAAGCGGTGAACATAAAATAGAACCGGTTTGGAAGCCGGATTTTTTGTCATAAGCCGGATTGAATTGGGGATGCTGGTAGGCATCTTCTATAATAAGGGATTCACCTGTCTTGGCTACGGTTCCGGCAATGCCTTCACCCATTTTCAGCCGGACCATGGTTTTTATTTTTTCACCTACCTCGCTCAGAGCGACTTGAAACACCAACTCATCCGTCTCTTCGTCCACCAGCAGCAGACTACAGGCATCAGCATTCATGACCTTTTTGGCAACATTCATGATCGTGTCAAGCAGATGGGAGAGGTTCAGCTCGGAATTGATAAGGGAGGTAATTTTGTAGCAGGTCTCCAACTGATCGACCCGCTGTTCCAATTGGGCCAGTCGAGGGTCTGGAGAAGGCAATATGTCTTTATGTTTGTTCATAGTGGCCCACTCCCGTGGGAGGGGGAGTTTCAACGGACCCCTCTTTTTCAAAGTACCCGTTCCGGGCATGAGTGCCAGGGCTGAACATTACGAGGGGCTGGGGTGATTTGCAACTTCTAATGTAATTTGCCATTAGACGTTAAGATAGCTAAAATAGGGGGGTGGGTCAAACCCTTTCCCGTTGTAGCGTCTATGGTCAAGAAAATAAAACAGGGTGCAAGCGGGAACTGGTCGGAAATAAGGTCGGTTCTTTTTCAGTCTCTTCCCGATGAAATGTTTTCCAAGGACAACCAAAAGGAATGGCTGACTTATCACTGGAACCTGGTTGTGGGAAAGGAAATCGCCGGGGTTTCCGCTGTCGACAAGGTGACTCGGGGAACACTCCACGTCAGGGTTCAGGGTAAAGAGTGGGTACCGGTTTTAGCTTCTTTAAAAAAGAAAATCATGCAGGAAATAAACAGCAGGGCAGGAGAAGCATTGCTAAACAGTATTGTATTTAAGGCAGTTGCCTGATACGCTCTGAAGAATATTCATCCATATTTTAGGACAACAGATGAGAGCCACAGCTAGAGGAAAGTTTAGCAAGTCGAATGCATGGTTGTTGATGATCTTTTTTCTGGCGAGCTGTGCGACACCCGCCCCATACTCAACAAATGCTGACCTGTCTTCGTCTTACGCGGTCAAGTCATTTGAAAATAAAAAACAAAATTCGCAGACGCTGGATACACGGGATCCCCGTTCTTATTACCATTACCTGATGGCTATGAAGGCGGAAAAAACATATCAGTTGGAGCAGGCCGCTTCGCATTATAAGAAAGTGGTCCAGCATGACCCGGATGCAGAAAGATTCCAGGAGAAATGGATCCGCTTGCTCCTTCGCACCGGTCAACTGGACGAGGCTGTTCAGGCCAGTCGAGATGCACTGACCCGTTTCCCTGAAAATGAAGAGATTGAGATGATCCTGGGGGATATTTTAGCCGGCCGGGGTGAGTTGGAAGAGGCCATCACACATTATGACAGGGTCAGCCAGGTTTCCCCAGACAATGCCCGGGCACCGTTATTGAAAGGTTCCCTGTTGGAGAGCCAGGGGCAGTTTGACCAGGCTTTGGGGGAGTATAAAAAAGGGGCGATGGTAGAACCCAATAATCCTCTTGTACAGTTTTACCTGGGCCGAGCCCATTTGCGCGCCGGTCAATTGGAGGAAGCCTCGAACAGTCTCGAAAAGGCTATCGCCTTGAAACCCAACCTGCTCCAGGCCCGACACCATTTAGCCTGGGTGCTCGAGCGTCAGGGTAGAACTATTGACGCATTGAAAGAGTATGGACTGTTGTTAAAACTGAAGCCAGATAACGACTTCATTAAGGAACGAGTTTCACAGCTTCACGCTTCGGGTTCTTTGAACCCGAACCGTTCTCAGGTTGAAGGCATTCCCGCCAGCTTGGAGAAGCAGCCCAATATCCATATGCGCATCGCAACGATTTATTTTGAGCAAACTTTATACATGCGAGCGTTGGAAGAGTTTCAACTTGTTGCCGCCGAGCACGATTACAAGGATCCGCATGTTCTCATGGCCCGAATTTATGAAATCCACGGTCGTCTGGATATAGCCGTAAAGGAGTTTGAAAAACTCATGAAGCTGGAGCCGGAATCTATCGATATTATCCTTTATACGGCACGGCTCTACAGCTTGATGAAAAAGACAGAAAAGTCGGTGCCCCTGCTCATTAAAGCTGTTGAAATGGAACCGAACAACGACCAGCTTTATCACTCGCTGGCGCTGGCCTATATGGCCCAAAATGAAAATGACAAGGCAATTGAATACATGGGCAAAGCCTTGGCCTTGAGCCCTCAAAAAGATTCCTATTATTTTGAGTTGGGAGCCCTGATGGAAAAGGCAGGGGATTACAAAGGAGCCATGGAAAATATGAGGCTGGCGATTGAGTTAAACCCCTTGCACTCCAACGCGCATAATTTTTTAGGCTATATGTACGCGCTGGAGGGGTATGATCTTGATCAGGCCCTCGTACACTTGAAGAAGGCCCTGACAACCCAGCCTCGTAATGGCTATTTCCTCGACAGTCTGGGTTGGATATATTTCAAAAAAGGTGAGTCAGAGAAAGCGTTAGCGCAAATTCAGAAGGCAATGATCTATACCGATCCAGACCCGGTTCTTTATGACCATCTTGGAGATATTTTGTTCTCCCTGAAAAACTATGATGAGGCCAGTGGGGCGTGGCAAAACAGCCTGTTTCTAACGGTGAACCCAAAAGGCGATTTGGGTGGAGAGTTGCCGGACCCCAAAACGCTTAAAAATAAAATCGACAAAGCGCGAAACCTTTTACAACAGAACTATTAAGTAAGGGGACCTTTGCGTAAACCAATAAAGCAGAAAAGCGAGATGCTTCGACAAGCTCAGCATGACAATAAAGAACTATTTTGTCATTCTGAGGAACAACGTGACGAAGAATCTCGGGTTATGCAAAGCTTCCATTAAAAAGACCCGTTGACTTCCTATCTGTTACCAAGCATCCGCCATCCATTTTTAAGACTTCTCGTTTTTATTTTAATACTTGGGGGTTGTCAGCCCCGCGTTGAACCGGTTGCTCCTCATCTATTAAAAGATTCCATCACCACCGGTTACGTTTTAAAAAGGCTGAAAAACCGGGCAGGGAAAATTAGCAATCTCAAGTCTTTTACCCGCACCACCTTTCTGGGCCAAAAGCTGAAGCAAACATTCCGCCAAACACTGTTAATTCAGAATAACCAGTCTATCCGGGTGGACACCTATGGCGTGTTTGGTCAGGCCATGGGAGTTTTCACTTATCATAAGGGCAGGACTGTATTTTTTAATCCGACTAATGGCAGGTATTATTCTGGAGCGGAAGTCGAATCCCTGATGAAAAAAATGCTGGGGATACGGTTGGACTTTCGTGAACACCTTCGGATTTTTATTGGTTATGTACCAAGACTTGAGTTTCTTGAGGTTTTGGATTCGCGCTTGAATTCAGATCAGACACAATACATCCTGCGGCTAACCGATATCCAGCGCGGAGGACGTGTAACGATTCGGTTTTCCGCCATGACTCTGCTTCCTCTTGAGATGACCCGAAAACTGGGGGAGCGCTCTATCTATTCGGTTAAGTGGCAGGAATATGCCAAAGTCGAGGGTTACGATTTTCCTCATCTGGTGACATTATCGTTTCCTGAAAAACAGGAAACCATTCGAGTAAAATATAAAAATCCTGTTATCAATCATGGGCTCTCCCCGGATACGTTTCAACTCCTCAAACCCGTTTCTTCCTTGAACAGCCAATGACAGCCATTGCTTTTAAAACACCTGCCAAAGTAAACCTCGGGCTCCATATGCTTGGTAAGCGTGAAGACGGTTTTCATGAACTCGAAACCCTGTTCCAAATGGTGAACTGGTGTGATGAGATCAAAATAGAATGTCTTGCCGATGGGTTGGAGTTGACCTGTAACCAACCGGATATTCCTACCGATGAAGGAAACCTGGTCATCAAAGCCGCCCGTTTGTTGCAAACCCGTTTTCCTGATCGATGCAAGGGGGCAAGGATCCATTTAAAAAAAAATATTCCCCATGGGGCCGGGTTAGGAGGGGGCAGTGGCAATGCCGCCGGAGTTTTATTAGGACTTAATTTCTTATGGGACTTGGAATTAAAACGGGAAGAGCTGATTTTGATGGCTTCTGAACTGGGTTCCGATGTACCTTTTTTCCTGCTTTCCCCCTGCGCTATAGGAAGAGGCCGGGGGGAAATTCTGGAGCCGGTAGACAGTTCCCTTAAGTTTTATATTCTAATGGTTTATCCTGGATTTCCCGTGTCTACGGCCTGGGTGTACGGAAATCTAAATTTGAAGTTGACAAAGCAGGAAAATAATATTAGCATTTTGAAAAATTTTCTTTTGCGCTCGGAGTTTGCCCAGTTGGGGGCGGCCTGGACTAATGACTTGGAACCTGTTGTATTTCAAGAGTATCCGGAGATTTTTGCGATAAAAAAGCAGTTCCTTGCTTTCGGCGCAAAAGGAGCACTCCTTTCAGGAAGCGGCTCCACTGTCTTTGGCCTGTTTGACAATCTCGAAACAGCGAAAACTGCGTACACCCGGTTGGAGGGTGGAAAATTCAGGCTGTTTTTAGCTGAAAGTATTGTCAGCTTATCTGAATTATATCCTGAGGAAATGTTGCGGTAGCTACTAATCCTTATGCCCACAGGGTGTTGGCGGGTTTGTAGTCATTGAATTCTCTACTCACGCTAGTGGTTGGACATAAAGCTTTGATGCGTGGACACAAATTGAGTTTTTATACTTTGGGGCGTCGTCAAGTGGCTAAGACACAGGATTTTGATTCCTGCATTCGGAGGTTCGAGTCCTCCCGCCCCAGCCAGATTTTTATAGGAATTTTTTAGAATATGTATTCTAGCGATAACGGACGGATGCTTTTATTTTCAGGTCGGGCTAATCCGTCTTTGGCGGAAAATATTTGTAAATATCTCGACATACCTTTGGGAAAAACGGTGGTTCGCGATTTCTCCGACAAGGAGATTTATGTGCGGATCGAAGAAAATGTTCGCGGCAGAGACGTTTTTGTTGTTCAGCCGACTTGTTATCCCGGCAATACCAATTTGATGGAACTGCTGATTATGATCGATGCCTTGCGCCGGTCATCAGCAAAAAGGATCACAGCGGTGATCCCTTATTACGGTTATGCGCGCCAGGATCGCAAATGCGAACCCAGGGTACCAATTACCTCCAAACTGGTTGCCGATTTGCTGGAAACGGCCGGAACGGATCGGGTATTAACGGTCGATCTGCATGCCGGACAGATTCAGGGGTTCTTCAATATTCCCGTGGATCACCTGTTCGCCATGAATGTGCTGATTGATTATATTCGCGAACTCGCTTTGCCGAATTTGATAGTGATTTCGCCTGATGCAGGTGGAGTGGAACGGGCCAGAGCATTTGCTAAAAGGTTGGATACCTCTTTGGCCATTATCGATAAACGCCGGGATATCCCCAACGAAGCCAAAGCCATGAATATTATTGGTGACGTAAAGGGCAAGGTGGCGTTTATTGTGGACGATATGATTGATACCGCAGGAACTCTCATGGAGGCAACGGATGCGTTGTTGGGGGCAGGAGCAAATGAGGTTCATGCCTGTTGTTCCCATGCGGTTCTTTCCGGTCCTGCGGCGGAGCGTATCAGTAACTCTCCGATCAAATCGGTGGTAACGACAAACAGTATTCCTTTGACAAACGGGCTTGAGAATAACCCGAAGATCAAGGTGCTTTCAGTTGCGTCGTTGCTCGGAGAAGCGATTTTAAGGATTCACGAGGAAACCTCGGTCAGTTCGTTATTCGACTCAACCAAGGAATAAAAAATCGGGCTTGTGCGGTGAGTACGGCGCACGCTCATAGCTTTTATCACATGGATTGGAGTATAGAATGTCAGCTTTAGCAGGAAAATTAAGGAAAGCAACCGGCAAATCTGCCACGCGGGATGTTAGAAACGATGACGCCATGCCTGCGGTGATGTATGGATTAAAAGATAACCTCAACCTGAGTGTTGACCCCAAGGAACTGAAAAAGCTCCTTGAAGAAAAGGGTCGTAATACTTTGATTGAACTCAATATCGAAGGGGACTCCAGCCGGAATGTGGTGTTGAAGGAATACCAGTCCCATCCGTTGAAGCCGGGTTGGTTGCATGCGGATTTCCTGGAAGTCGATATAACGAAAAAAATCAAGGTCAAGGTTCCTGTTGTGCTTGTGGGTACTGCCCCAGGCGAAAAACAAGGCGGGATTATCAACCATATCATTCGTCTGCTGGAAGTAGAAAGCATCCCTAAGAACATCCCTGAAAAAATTGAGTTTCCCATGCATGAGGTACAACTCGATCAGACGATTCACGTATCCGATCTGGTGGTGGAAGGAGATGTGGAAGTTATCAATCTCCCCACTGATGTGGTGTTGACTCTTCACGAAGAAAAAGTGAAAGAAGAAAAACCTGAAGGTGAAGAAGGCGCAGAAGGCGAAGAAGGCGCAGAAGCCGCCGCCTCAGAACCGGCTGATGATGCCGGGAAGAAAGAAGACAAATAAAAGGTGTTCTTGATTTTAGGTCTGGGCAACCCCGGACCACGCTACGAGCTGACCCGGCACAACGCCGGGTTTTGGGTGGCAGATAATCTGGCCGACAAATATAACATTCGGTTGGAACGCCACAAATATGCCTCCCTATATGGAAAAGGGGAAGTGGAAGGGCTCGAAGTTGTTATCGCGAAACCAATGACCTATATGAATGAAAGCGGAAAAGCGGCGAAGTCGTTGCTTTCCGCTTTTAGTCTTTCACCAGAGCAGTTGCTGGTGATTCATGATGATATTGACCTCCCTCTTGGCAAGATTAAAAAAAAGTTCAAAGGGGGCGATGGTGGGCAACGGGGGATTCGATCAACGATTCAGTCCATACGGACCGGAGAGTTTGCTCGGGTTCGCGTGGGAATCGGTCGACCCGAAGATAAAGATGATATCGTCGATTATGTGTTGTCCCCATTTGATGAAGAAGATTCGGGCCTGATAAACGAGGCTATGGAACAAGCGGTGCAAGCAGTGGAAGCGGCGCTCAAAGAATTAAATAAACGATCAAAATCAACGGAGGATTGAACAGAATGTTATCGGAACACAAAGGGGAAATGCTCTTCATCGGCTTTGCCATGATCTTGTATCTGGTGATGGCCGCTTTAGACGCATCACAGAAATTTGTTTATATGTCAGTTTTGTTTGGAGTGTTCGGACTCATCATCGCCTGGAAACTTTTTGAAGGTGTGGATGATGAACCGGCAGGAAATGAAAAAATGACTGAAATTGCCGATGCTATCCATGAAGGAGCAATGGTTTTTCTTTCCAGAGAATATAAAATGCTTGGCTATTTTGTGGGTGCGGTGTTCGTCCTGCTATTGGTTTTGATTTCCGTGCAAAAAGGCGTGTGGATAGGTTTTTGGACTGCGGTTGCCTATGCAGTAGGGGCCGGGTGCTCCATGCTTGCAGGATATTTTGGTATGAATGCGGCGACCACCTCCGGGGTGCGAACTTCTCAGGCCGCTTTAGATGGCGGCCAGGCAAAAGCTCTCAATATCGCGTTTAACGGCGGTGCTGTTATGGGACTTTGTGTAGCTAGCCTGGGCCTGATCGGAGTTGGAGGATTGTTCACCTTGTTTGGCCGGGGAGACTCGATTGGTGTTATCAGCGGATTCGCCATGGGCGCCAGTTCCATTGCCTTGTTCGCTCGTGTGGGCGGAGGCATCTATACCAAAACCGCCGATGTCGGTTCCGATCTGGTGGGTAAGGTAGAAGCAGGAATCCCGGAAGACGATCCTAGAAACCCAGGGGTTATTGCCGACAACGTAGGAGACTGTGTTGGCGATACTGCGGGTCTGGGTGCGGATATTTTTGAGTCCTATTGTGGTTCCATGATCGCGACCATTGCTATCGGAGCGGGAATGGCAACCATGCAATTCGAATACATGGCCTTGCCGATTCTGATAGCTATGATCGGCCTGGTTGCATCTGTCCTGGGAATCCGGGCCATGACTGCTTTAGGAGGCATGGACCCTTCCGCCGCATTGCGCAATTGTACTTTTATCAGCGCAGGCTCCATGTTGTTTGTCGCTTTTTTCCTGATCAAGGTCATGGGCCTGCCTTCAGGTATTTTTGTCGCCCTGCTGTTTGGTTGTCTGGCAGGAATCGGCATTGGACTGATTACCGAGTATTACACGGCTGGCAAGCCAGTCGTCCGCATCGCGGAGGCAAGCAAAACAGGCGTTGCAACGGTCATGATCACGGGTCTTGCGGTGGCAATGGAAAGTTGCGTTGTGCCTATCCTGATCATTGCATTGACGATTTTTGTGAGTGCCGAATTTGCGGGTCTTTACGGCGTAGCTCTTGCGGCAGTAGGAATGCTGGCAACAGTGGGAATCACCATGTCGGTGGATGCCTACGGACCGATTGCTGATAACGCCGGTGGAATTTCTGAAATGGCCGGACTGGGAGAAGAAACCCGAAAAATCACCGATGGGCTGGATCAGGTAGGTAACACCACTGCCGCGATCGGTAAAGGTTTTGCGATTGGTTCTGCGGCTCTGACGGCGCTGGCCCTGTTTGCGGCTTTCACCCAGGCGGCACACATCGATTCGATTGATATTACCCAAACGACGGTTGTCATTGGCGTCTTCATAGGCGGAGTGATTCCCTTTTATGTAGCCGCTCTCACTATGAATTCAGTAGGTGAGGCCGCTATGGTCATGGTTGAAGAAATCCGCCGCCAATTCCGTGAGATTCCAGGATTGATGGAAGGTACCGGCAAACCCGACAGTGCCCGTTGTATTGATATCAGTACCCAGGCGGCCTTGAGAGAGATGGTCGCTCCGGGTGTGGTAGCTTTCCTCATGCCTATCATTGTTGGTTGGTTGCTTGGGGCGGAAGCGCTGGGTGGAATGCTGATGGGTGCCACACTTTCCGGTGTTACGCTGGCGCTGTTCATGTCCAACGGCGGCGGTGCCTGGGATAACGCAAAAAAATATGTGGAAGCTGGCAACCTCGGCGGTAAAGGTTCCCCTGCTCACCACGCTACAGTAGTAGGAGATACGGTTGGGGATCCGCTCAAAGACACCTCCGGCCCAGCGATGAACATTTTGATCAAGCTGATGTCTATCGTGTCCTTGGTAATGGCTCCATTTTTTCTGTAGCAGAGTTAAAATCAAACTAAAGGGATGGGGGTTTCCCCCATCCCTTTTTCTTTTTGGAAAGGAACCTGTTCCTTGCTGTTGGGAATCCACGATTTTATAAATTCACAACCGCTTTTGGAGCCCTTGATGAAACGGGCTTCAGAGGCAGGATTGGAGATCAGAACCAATTCTCCGGCACAATTGGCCGATCAATTGTCCAATGGAAAGCTGGATATGGCCATGATTCCTGCCATTGAATATTTAAAGCAGGCCGACCGTTTCCGGCTACTACCCAATATTTCTATTTCATCCAGAAACAAGGTGGGAACTGTTTTGCTGGTCTCCAAGGTGCCTCTTAATGCTATCCGTTCTTTGGCGCTGGATGACCGGTCAAGAACCTCTATCGCGCTACTTCGCATACTTTACTCTGAAGTGTTTTCAGCAGGACTCAAGCTGACCCGGCAGGAACCCGATCTGGAAAAGATGCTCCATAACAATGATGCCGCATTGATCATTGGTGATCAGGCTTTGGGTTTTTCCAAAGAAGATCTGTCGATTTATGACCTCAGTGAAGAGTGGTTCACTCGGACGGAGAAAACTTTTGTTCACGCTGTGATCGCGGTCCGGGAAGACATCAAGGTGGAAAGTGGAATCATTCAAACCCTGCTGGATGCCAAACAGGAAGGACTGCAAAATCTAGATACAATTGCCAAGATCCAGGCAAATAAAACCGGCCATCCAATATTTTTATTACGGGACTATCTCAAGAATAAAATCCGTTACGATTTTGGAGAAGAAGAGATGGAAGGGCTCATGCATTTTCAGTCCCTTTGCCACGAGGCGGGCTTGATCTCAAAAAAGTTTCCCCTAAGGTTTGTTTGAAGGAAGGAAACTTACCCCAACTGGTTCTTTAAATAATCCCAGCCCAGATTAAAACCCTCTCTAATCCACTCCCCCAGCTTCTGCACTGAAGACTCGATGAAGTCGAGATAGGCCTGAACGGATTCGTTGCGCTCCGCTAAGGGCGCAGGCTCCTCAACGGGTTCAGGAGGTTCAGGGAGTTCCTCAACAGGAGGAACAATAGGTGCCGTATCCTGCAAATATTCTTCCTCTTTTGCTTCCGAACCTTGATCAGAATTATTACCGGAGACCCGGATTGCTGGAAAGGATTCAGCGGGACTGCCACTGACATGCGGGGCTTCAGAAAGCACAGGGGGAACAGCAGGAGGCTCAGGAATAACAACCTCGACTTCTTCAGCAACAGGCTCAGAGTTTTCGATAACTTCCGGCGCGACAACCTCCGGCTCGACAACTGCTTCCTCCGGTAGAGGGGTTGGCGGTATTGTGGCTATCAACGCAGGGGATGAGCTCGGTTGCGGGAAAACGAGGTTTAAAATTTCAGCGGGAATGAGATTGTTGAAATATAAATACCCGCCTGAGCCTGCCAGAACGAAAACCAGAAATAAAAAGATTTTTCCTGCCCCGGATTTTTTTTTCTCTGCCGGAGGCAAGACCTCCTGTTCCTCAAATTCAGTTTCTGTGTTGTTTTGTGTGGCCTCCTCCTCTGGGGAGGAGGATTCAGTTTCCTGTGACTCTGAGTTGGGGTCTTTCATACGGTAACCCGGTTCATTAACTTAGGGAGGGGCTTGAAAAATCTCATCCAGAAGGCAATGATCATCGCTCGCGCCATAACGTTCTGACCATTTCCCAGCGACTCACTCCCCGGAGAGGGTGTTATATCCCCATCCATAAACTTCATGCCCCGGAGGGGTAAACTGGCAATGGCTTTTTTAAGCCGAGACAGCTCTTTGCTCGCCAAATAAAGCGACGGCACACTGGCCCCACGCCTAGTGGCTAGTGGATGATTTTGTTTAACGGGTATTCAACGATATCTTCAGCGCCGATGTTTTTAAGATCGGGAACAAAATCCCGCACCAGTTTTTCTTCCAGAATCACATTCAGGGCCACCCAGTCCTTGTCGCTGAGTTCAGAGATGGTGGGTTTTTTTCCTGGCGGGAAAATATTGATTATCGCATCGAGATTTTGTTTCGGCGCGTTCATCATCAGTCCCACTCGACCGTTCGCGGCCATGGCTCCCTGCAACATCAAAACAAGGCGGTCGACTTTATTCCTCTTCCACTGGTCCTGGCTGGCTTCTTTGTTCATGATGAAGCGAGTGGTCGATTCCATCAGGGTATCCACAATACGCAGGTTATTAGCCTTGAGGGAAGACCCGGTCTCGGTAACTTCAACAATGGCATCCACCAGTTTGGGAGCTTTAACTTCGGTGGCTCCCCATGAAAACTCGACATTGGCGGTCACGCCATGGCCTTTCAGCCAGTCTGTGGTCAGGTTCACCACTTCGGTGGCGATGCGCTTGCCTTGCATATCTTTAACGGATTGGATTTTGGAGTCGTTGGGAACACACAGCACCCAGCGTACTGGCTTGGCAGAAACCTTTGAATAAACCAGAGGCGCGATCTCTTCGACATCGGCCCGGTTCTCGAGAATCCAGTCTTTACCCGTCAGCCCTGCATCCAGCACCCCATCTGCTACATAACGCGCTATTTCCTGGGCACGGATCAACATGCATTCGATTTCATCGTCATCAATGCTGGGGAAATAGGACCGGCTCTTAATACGGATGTTGTAACCGGCTCGACCAAAAAGTTTTACCGTTGCTTCTTCCAGACTTCCTTTGGGAATTCCCAGCTTTAATACGTTACCACTCATGGATTGTCTTCTTTCTTAAGATAAATTATTTATAGGGGGACTACTTCTTATAGACTTTTTCCGGATCGAAAACTTTTTCTTCGATGATTTTCACGTCACCGTTTACTTTTCTGAAAAAACAACTGGTGTAACCTTTATGACAGGCGGCATTGCCCACCTGCTCGACTTTCAGCAGAACCGTGTCGTCATCGCAATCGACAAACACTTCCTTGACGATCTGCACATTGCCGCTTTCTTCACCTTTCATCCATTGCTTGTCGCGTGACCGGCTGTAGAACCAGGCTTTCCCGGTTTCCAGGGTCTTTTCCCAGGCAATTGGGTTCATGTACGCAAGCATCAGAACCTTGCCGGTTTTAGCATCCTGAATGATGGCTGGGACAAGACCGCCCATTTTATCAAAATCCAATTTCATAAAAACTCCTCTGAATACGTTAAAACGCAACCAAAATGCGCCGAAATTTCAGTTAATTACCTCTTGGCAGGAGGCCCACGGCAGAAACTCGTTAAGCCGATATGAGTCGCCGCTAGCCAATAAAAGCCATTGCAGTAGCCACCGGACGCTTAGCCGGGCCTAGTGGCCCTTTAGCAGGGGAGGCAAATAGCAGAGACTCGTTAAGCCGAGACAACTCTTTGCCCGCCACCCACTCCCGTGGGAGGGAACTGGGCAAGAGCTTGATTGCGCCGAGACAACTCCTTGCTCGCCAAATAAAGCGATGGCACACTGGCCCCACGCCTAGTGGTGAAGCTTGGAAATTTAAAATATAATTGATTTTCTGTCAACCTTATAATAGCCTGTTTGAAATCGAATTAGTCGTTTTTTTTGTTTGTTTTGCTAATTTACCCTTTTGAATTGTCAGGGGATTAGAACGCTTTTATCTTAAATTAAAGGGGATTTAATGCCTTCCATTACACATTTTGATATTTATAAACCTGCGGAACCGTGCAGTTTTACCGGTGAAAAATTGCAGGAAATCATGGAAAAAGTGATCTCCGAAACGCTCACGCCAGACGGTAAAGACTTGAACTTGAAAGGCTATTGCATTGGACCCAATGGTATGACGATCATTAGCCGGGATGAGCGTGTTTCCAAAGTACGGCGCTTAAACCTTGGAGGCAATCGTATTGGTGATGCCGGAGTCAAGCTGTTGGCTGAGACTGAGTTATTTTCCAAAGTCAACTGGCTGGAGCTTGGAGGTAACGACATAGGGCCGGAAGGCATCCGGTCATTGGTAAACTCGAAATCATTGCAAAAGGTCAAATCCCTCAACCTCTACCGGAATTGCATAAAGGATGAGGGGGCAATTATCCTTGCTCAGGAGAACCAGTTGAAAAAAGTTGAGGATCTGGATCTGGCTCAGAACGAAATTGGGAATGATGGCATATTGGCCCTTTCCCGATCGAAAAATTTTCCCGAACTGGCAAGTATTGCTTTGGACAATAATTTTTCTTCCGCTGAGGGGCAAGAAGAGGCCAGGACAGGCCCCAACTTTAAAAAACTCCAGTCCCTGAACCTGTAATTTAAAATCCTATGTCAGCATCTAATGAGCAGTATGGGAAAGGCTATTTCCTTATCGCTAATCCTGTCTTGCCGGATCCCAATTTTTCCCGGACGGTTGTGTTGTTATGCAATCATGACGAACAGGGTTCGTTTGGCCTGGTGATTAACCGGCTTGCCCCGATCAGCGCCAAAGAGGTTTTTGAAGAAGTGGGTGTGTCGGGCTCCCACTCCGGGAAAATTTTTATCGGAGGCCCGGTGTCTCCCTCACAGGTCTTTTACCTTTGCCAATCAAAAACGCCTTTGCCGGAACTGGATGCCATTTGTGATGGAGTCTATATGGGAATGAGCTGGGAACTGCTGGATAACTTAATGACACGGATTGAAGATCCGGAAAAAAATATCAGATTCTATATGGGTTATTCCGGTTGGGGTGCGGGCCAGCTTGCAGGCGAGATGGACCGGCTCAGCTGGCTTACCTGTGAGGCCCAGAGCGAATTTGTTTTTCAGGAAAATGAAGATAGCATCTGGGCTCATGCCGTCAAGTCCATGGGCAAGGATTACGAATACCTGATAAACGCTCCCGTCAACCCTCAATGGAACTAGCCACTCGGCGTGGGGCCAGTGTGCCATCGCTTTCTCTGGCTGACAAAGGGTTGTCTCGGCTTAACGAGTCCTTGCTATCTGCGTCTCCTGCGACCAGTCGCCATCAAGATGATCTGGTGAACGCACTTTACCAGCCCCCGGCATCTCAGCAGATTTATAAATCCACAATCGCGCCCGAATATCATGGTTTGGTCGTAGAACAATATTTTTCATCGCGGTTTCCCTATCAGAGTCGGGAAGCCTGGATCGCACAGATATTAAACGGGGATATCATGGTGAACGGGAATAAGGCCCGTCCCGGTAGTATCCTTAATGAGGGGGATCGCATCATCACCCATGCGGGGGTTCGTCAGGAACCTCCTGCGGATCGCAGGTTGACTGTGGTTTATCAAGACAGGCATATCCGGGTGTTCAATAAACCTGCGCCTATTCCTGTGCACCCGAGCGGACGGTATTTTCAGAACAGCATGACGGAAGTTTTGAAGAAAGCGTTTCCCGAGGAGATTCCACGTCCTGTACAGCGGCTGGATGCAACCACTACCGGGCTGATCGTGTTTGCACGCTCCCGTCAAGCGGCAGGTTTTTTAATGAAAGAGTTTCAAAGCCACCGGATACAAAAAGAATATCTGGCTGTGGTCAGGGGAAAGCCAAAGGAAGATCAGTTCACCGTGACCGCACCTATCGGAGTAGTGGCAGGGGCACAGCGGGGGGTGGGTGAGGGAGTCAGGAATGTAAAACCCGCGACTACCCAGGTAGAGAGGTTGACCTCCACCTCCACTCATTCGGTTTTAAGAGTGACTCCCTTATCGGGCAGAACCAATCAGATTCGCGTGCATTTATCCAGTCAGGGTTTACCAATTTTAAATGACGATGTTTATGGTGAAGGGGACTCGGGAAGTTATGAATATGGACTGCATGCCTGGAAGCTGAGGTTCCAATGTTTTGATCGTTATCTGGAACTTAATGTGCCACCTCCTTCACATTTTCAATCTTTTTTAGGTGACTCAGATATAGAGCGGCTATGAACTTAATGCAATCGTCACATTTATCGGACTCTTCCTTGCCGCAGACTCAAGCAGGCTTGATAACGCGTGCCAGGGGCCCGTTCTGGCTGGCCCCCATGGCGGGGATCACCGATGTCTGCTTCCGTCAGTTGATGGATGAAATGCTGGCGGGTGTCTTGATTTCAGAACTGGTGTCGGCGAAAGGGCTTTTTTACAATTCCGAGAAGACCCGAAAAATGATGCGCATTCATAAAAATCCCGGAACAATTGTCGGGGTTCAGCTTTTCGGCGAGTCGCCGGAGGACATCGTTCAGGCAGTGAACGTGGTGGAAGAGACGGGAGCGGATTTTGTCGATATCAATATGGGTTGCCCGGTAAAAAAAGTGGTGAAAAAAGGATGCGGGGCGGCATTGATGCGTGACCCGGCTTATTTGGAAACTTTCCTCTCCACTATTAAAAAAGGGATTCGTCTGCCTCTCACCGTCAAAATGAGAACAGGTTGGAACGAAAATGAGCTGACCATTCATGAATGCGTGCAGGCGGCTTACAATTCAGGTTGCGAGTGGGTAGCTATTCATGGGCGTACCCGCGCCCAGGGCTATGAGGGCAAGGCGAACTGGGACCTCATCGCCGAAGTCAAAAACAGGGCGAAATTACCGATTATCGGCAATGGAGATATTCGCAGTGCCGATCAGGCAAAACGAAGATTGCAGGACACCGGGGTGGATGCAGTGATGATCGGTCGCGGGGCTTTGCGAAATCCCTGGATATTCAAAGAATGTGTCGGTGTGGATGCCCAACGTTCCAGCATCGAACTGCTCAACCGTTATTTGAATGGATTGCGCGAAAATTACGATACCCGCTCCATTCTTATTTTGTTGCGAAAGTTTTCTTCCTGGCTGGCATTCGGCTACCCTGGCGCGGCAAAGTTCAGAAAAAATATGTTTGAGTGCTATTCAGCGGCAGAGGTCATGCAACAAGCGGAAAACTTTTTCAACCAGGTTGCGCGCCTTCCCACTCCCTGCTTTGAAGATAGTGAAGCGTTCATGATGGGCGGTCACGGTTAGCCACCAGCGTGACGCTGGACTCAATTTGCAATTGCTTTGTTTGTGGTTAGAGTAAAAATTTTTCAGGGGATACTAGTTGAATCAAGAAAAGAAAGAATTCGTAAAAACACGTGCCGACCGGGTGCGCAAACAATATAAAAAGCAGGAAGAGTTCACCCTCTATGGCTGGAACGCCTGCATGAGCGCGTTCAAGGCCAGACCGAAAAGTCTCTTGCGTTTGTTTTTCAGTCGCGCCCGGACCTCCCAGTTGAAAGAGGTGAAAGCTTTTTGTGGGGAAAATAAAATTCCTTACCGCCAACTGGATCAGGAGTCCCTTAATAAAGTCGCCTCAGGTGTTCACCATGAGGGGATAGTGATGGTAGTCCAACCTCTTATGCCGGAATCCGCGCATCGACTGATCCGTGGAAAAATGCCCGACAAGGGTCTGGTGGTGGCGTTAGACGGAATTGATAACCCGCATAACCAGGGAGCGATTTTGCGGACTTGCGCATTTTTTGGCGTGGAGGGTTTGATGGTTCCCGGCAACGGAAAGGTTTCGGCTATTCCCTCTTCCGCCGCGAGAGTGGCCGAAGGAGGACTTGAAACGGTTCGCATATTTACCAGCACTGATCTTTCTTCCTCATTAAGAGATTGTCGGGAGCAGGGCTGGTTTGTCGTGGGTGCAGATGCAGATGCAAAAGAAACTCTTTCCAGTGCTAAAATTAAATTTCCCGCAGTGGTGGTAATGGGAAATGAACAGGAGGGGCTCTCAAGCCGGGTCAAACAACGGTGCGATACTCTGGTCCGTATTCCCGGAAAAGGGCAGTCCCTCAACGTATCGGTAGCGGCAGGCATCATCCTGGCTGAAGTGGACCGCCGCCGGACCGCGCCCGGTAGAAAATAATTTCATGGTTTTCTTTGCCAAGCTTCATCCCTTGATCGTTCACTTTCCCGTGGGCTTGTTGACCAGCGGAGTAGTGTTTGAAATTTATGGTGCCCTGCGGAAAGACGAAGTGGCAGAAACCGCAGGCCGATTCAACATCCGCTTAGGGTTCCTGTGTTTGTTCCCGGTTCTGATTGTAGGGTTCCTGGGAATGATCAGCCTGGAAAATACGGAAAAGTTCAGGGACTTTCTAGCGACCCACCTGAAGTTTGCGTTTATTACTGCCGGAGTATTTATTTCCGCAATGCTTGTTTCCCGTTACCTGCGTAAACCCCGGATTTTGTATTTCCTGATCATCGCTGTGGGAGGGGTTTGTGTTCTCATCACCGGTTACTTCGGTGGGGAACTGGTTCATCGCTTCGGAGTTTCAACACACTAACAGGCTACTAAAAAACCAGTTGGTAGCCGGAAAACAGGCAAATGCCCATTGCCAGGAATCCTGCCATATAATATCCCAACGCAGTTCTGGAGAAGGCGTTGGTGTAGGCGTAGCCGGTAGAGAATCCATAAAGGATCGTAAACAGGAAGGAGTAGCCCTGATGCCCTTCAACCGCCACAACGGTAAGCAAGTTAATATCAACGGAGACCATCCCGGAAAAATCGGCGGCTATAGCGGCTAAAAGACCCAAGCTTAAATTAAAAGCTCCTGCGGCTTTCAATTTTTCATCATTTTTTTTGTGAGCCAGAAAAAGCAGGGCTAATCCGGCAACGAATAAAGCAGGGGAGAAATGGGAAATGAAAGGGTGAAACGTTACGGAACTTATCATTGAATATTCCAGAAGGGAATTAGCAGGGGAGGCAACTGGGCAAGAGCTTGATTGCGCCGAGACAACTCTTTGCTCGCCAAATAAAGCGACGGCACACTGGCCCCACGCCTAGTGGTGGTTAGTCGTCTTTTTTTCTCAGGTCGCCGGCAATATCCAGATCGGCGGCTGAAAGATTGACATCCACATCGACTTTTGTTGCGGCACTGATGTCTTGTTCCAGCGCATCGATGTTGACGGTTTGCTTGAGTCCTTCCGCTTCATCCATAACTTCTTTTTTCAGGCCGCTGAAAGTATTTTGGAACTCGCCCCAGCCTTTACCGATGGCTTTTGCGAGTTTGGGAAGGTTTTGTGGGCCAATCACCACAACGGCGATACCCATTAAAATCATCAGTTCAAAAAATCCGATATCAAACATTCAAACACTCCATATTGTTCCGATGAAAGCCATTCTAGCAGATTAGAGGGGCAATTGTCATCAGAACTCCCCCGGGTTATTTCCCATGGGCCTTGAATAATAAGAGGTTTAAGGTAGTATAAGGTCAGTTTTATGAGAATTATTAGAGGAACAAAAAATATAACCGGCCCCATTCCATATCCTGTGATGGCGATTGGCAATTTTGACGGAGTCCATGTGGGCCATCAGACCCTGTTCCGTAAAGCGGCGGAATTGGCTTTGGCGCATAAAGGTACGTCCATTGCGTTCACCTTCGAGCCGCATCCATTAAAGATCATTGCGCCGGAAAAAGTACCCCCCCTGTTGACTCATTTCCATAAAAAGATGGAATTGATTGATTCCTGCGGAATCAATCTGGTCATTTGCGCTGACTTCACCAGACAGTTCGCGGACCAGCAACCTCGTGATTTTTCCAAAAATATTCTTTTTGAAAAAATAGGGGTGAAGGAGATTGTAGTTGGCTTCGACTACGCTTTTGGTCGAGGCAGGGAAGGGACAATTCCTTACCTCAAAAAGATGGGAGAGGAATTTAGCTTTCAGGTTCATGTAGTGGAGCCCTTCAAGCTCAATGAACATACCGTCAGCAGTTCTCATGTGCGGGAACTGATAGAGGCCGGGCAGGTAGAAACAGCAAGCCAGTTCCTGGGCAGGGATTATTCCATAACAGGCCCGGTTATTTCCGGCTATAAAACCGGGCAGGCTATTGGATTCCCAACCGCCAACATTGATACCAGTAAGGTCCAGATACCCGGAACAGGGGTGTATGCGGTTCGGGTTGTTTATGAAAACAAGTCCTATGATGCGGTTGCCAATATCGGGTTTAACCCCACCTTTCATCGCGATCGATTAAGTGTCGAGGTGCATATTTTCGATTTTAATCAAGTGATCTACCGTCATGAAATTGAAGTGCAGTTTGTGGCACGCATTCGCAGTGAAATAGAGTTCAAGTCCGCTGACGATCTGGTCGTTCAGATAAGTCAGGATATTGAAAATACCAGGAAAATACTGGAGAAGAAAACTTGAAAAAAGCTCGCCAGTTATTGATTGGTCTCGCCATTGCAGCGGGAGCACTTTATTACACCTTGCGCAACATTTCATTGGATGAACTGGTCGCTTCTTTTAAAGAAGCGGAGTTGGTTTATATTTTTCCGGCATTGGGAATAATTATTTTGACCTATGTGGTCCGTGCCTATCGTTGGCAAATTCTACTTCGCCCGTTTAAACAAATCCCGGTTAATGATATTTATGCGCCCCTGATGATCGGTTTTATGGGAAACATCCTTCCTGCCCGTGCAGGGGAATTCCTTCGTGCTTATCTGGTGGGGAAAAAACACGACATTACTTTTGCGGGTGCTTTTTCCACCATAATTGTGGAGCGCTTGTTTGATTTAATCTGTCTGCTGATCCTGTTTGTATGGGTCTTTGTGGTCAATGTAGATATGTTTGACCCGCAACTGACCTTTTCCGGAGTATCTGTTCAATCCATGCTGGCAGGGTTTGGCAAGTTTTGCGGAATAGTGGTTGTGGGTCTGCTATGTTTTATGTTTTCTTTGGCTTACAAAGAGGAGCAAGTTAAATCCTGTATAGGGTGGCTGGCAAAACCTCTCCCGGATAAATGGAAGGAAAAGATTTTATTCATGGTCGGGGAATTTGCCCTGGGATGCAAAATAATCAAAGACCCCAGTGCTCTAGCTCAGATCATTTTTTGGTCTTTAGCGTTGTGGGCATTATTTGTCGCAACCTACTACCCCTTTTATTTTGCTTTTGATCTGCAAAATAAATCCTTGGATTCCATACTATTATTAACCGTTATGGTTTGTGTTCTTATAACGATACTTCCTACCCCGGGTTTTCTGGGATCTTTTAATGCGGGAGTTTTGATTGCTCTGCATGAAATTATGGGAGAAGCTGAGGTGACAGCCGTTAGTTTTGGTATGGTTGCCTGGGCGGCAGGCTTTATAGTTTTGATTGCCGGAGGGTTATTTTTTATTTTTAGAGATCATATGTCGATGCAGTCTTTGATCAAAGCGGAAGAGGAAGCGGAGGCGGGATTGGAACACACAGAAACCGCAAATAAATGATGCCTTAATATCCCGGATCAATTGGCATTTCAATTCCATAGGAATTTGTTATAATACGCCCTCAACTTTGAGCCAGTACTATTTGCCGGCGGAGGTTCTCCGCAACTGATTGAAAAGATATGCCGAAGTGGCGGAATTGGTAGACGCGCATGATTCAGGTTCATGTGCCCGAAAGGGTGTGGAAGTTCGAGTCTTCTCTTCGGCACCACCCACTAGCGTGGGTGGCAGGTAGCAATAACACGGTGCTCTTGCGCACTGTTAGCCCTATTACCTCCAGCGGTATACCTTACTCTATCCGCACGGTTTGGCCAGGGGTGTTGGTGGGTTTCAGAGTTTCCGAAAGATGGAGATCCATCTTATCTTCAAAGCTGACTTTCATTTGCGGCAGTAGACCTTTTATCCTCTTCACAAACCATTTGATATAGGCCGGCTTGTGTTTGCTCCTGAGGAGGACACCCCAAAACCACGGGCTGTAAACCCATGAAATCAGGTCGTTGAAATGCTTCAACCAGGAAAGTGAAAATTTAAGATGAAAATTGGAGCGAACGGGAAACTCCCGGACAATGCGTTTATACATATCCACAAACTTCATGTTGTGCTGGCTCTGCCGGAAATTATTGTCAACGGTTTCCAAGTGCTGTTTCCAACTCATTCCGCGAGAAAAGTTTTCAAATAGCGCAACATCTACTTTTTTGTCTTTCCAGAAAGGCTCTGCATCGCCGCCACCGGGATAAGGAATGTAGAAGCTGAAGACATTCGTATTCGCGCTGATGCGTTTTGCGAACTCAAACGTTGCGTTGACATCTGCCTCCGTTTCCTGTGGTCCGTTGAACATCCAGTTGGCCAGGGTTCTGATCCCGTTTTTACGACAGATTTTAAAAGCCTCCACCGTCTTATCCTGCTTGGCCCACGATTTATTCATGCGTTCCAACTGGGACTGCGAACCGGACTCAACACCAAAGTCCATCTGCACACAACCCGCCTCAGCCATTTTTTCTGCAATCTCCTCGTCCACCACATGTACCGTACTCTGACATCCCCAAACCAGATTCAATTTGCGGCGTATGATTTCATCGCAGACTGCCATCGCAAACTTCTTATTCAGAATAAAAACATCATCGTAAATATAAAAACCGTCTATATGAAAAGTCTTCTTGAAATATTCCAATTCATCGACAACGTAATCAACTGTCTTGTATTGAACCGATTTGACGATTTCCCACAATCCGCCGGATACACAAAAGGAGCATTTGAACGGGCACCCTCTCGTAGTATAAATGGTCATGCCGGTTATAGGAACGCCTCGAACCAGGTCTTCCATCGGGCGTATATAGTAGTTCATGTCCAGCATCCCAAAATCCATTTTGGGGAGCAGCGCCAGATCATATTGCTCATTGGCGGTTTCGGTGGTCACTACACCCGATGCATCTTTAAACGTCAGATTGGGTATTTTGGGAATGGCCGGATCATCCCCGGACCGCAGAGCTTTAAGGAGGCGTGTTAAAGGGATTTCTCCGTAACCGGTGACAACGTAGTCGATTCCATAGTCCTCTTCAAAAAAATCATCCGGATACATCGTCGCGTGTATTCCTCCCACAACGATTTTAATATCCGGGTAGCAGCGTTTTAAATCGGTTGCGATTCGTCTGACATCCGTAACATCAACGGTGGAGCACGGCAGGCCCACCACATCCGGAACATCTTCCGCCAATTTTTCAAAAATTGTTTTGTAAGCGTGATCGGGACCTTGATCCGTTTTAACATCGATCAGATCGGCGTTGATTCCTTCCTGGCGGCAAACCGAAACCAGGGTCATCAGGTTCCAGGGCATGTAGGAACGCTGAATATCGGAGATGGAGGTAATGAGGGTGATTTTAAAATCGCGGGTCGTCAATAGCAGGGCTCCAAAAACCAAGTACGAAACAAAGGTTTTTAACTACGATAAATGTTACCACACTGCAATCTGGTTTCCCACATGCTTCCAGTTGTCGTTTGCAATGGAGAAAATCTGTTTTCGTTTAGTTTGTTTTATATAAAGCAGACTCTTAAACCTTAACGGTTTATGGGGTTGGGTACTTTAAAGGGTTGGTAGAAAATTAATAAAAAACAAATGGTATTTCCCTTATAATCTATGAGGCTGGAAGCTCAAATCCAGAAACTAATTGACCCCATGGTTGTGGAATGAAAATTTGCCTTACCATTTATTCTTCTCCCTGGTCTAAATTCAAGGGGGGTGGTCAGATTGCCGTGCATCATCTTGCCTGCGCTTTACAGAGAATGGGGCATGATGTTCATGTGCTTTATTCTAAAAGTCCCGGCGAAAAGATTTCAGCAAAACCCCCTTATACCGTGCACTGGACCTCCCATTTTCATTGCGCCACGCTGAACCTGGACATTTTTTCCTATTACCGCGCCTTGAAGCGCCTGATGAAATGGGAGCGGTTCGATATTGTGCATGGCAATGCCGAAGAGGCATTTTTTGCCAGCGAGATTGCCAGGAAATTCAAGGCCGGTTACCTGTTTACCAACCACTCTTGTGCGATCCCGGAAACTGGGATGATTCGCGGAATGTTGCGCCCTCTATCTTTTTTAAAAACGCTCAACAATTATTTATTACGTTCCTCGGCTTTCAACGCATCCAGGGTCATCACCTTCAGCGAGTTTTCAAAAAAACTGGTTCTAAAAGGGTTAAGAAATAAAAAAGGAAAAAAAGTGACGGTGGTTTCTCCCGGAATAGATTCCACCTGGCTCGAGGCAACAAGGCAGGCTGAGGGTTCAAAGGATCTGGTGTTGTGGGGGCGGATGGAAGACGAAAAAGGGATTCCCGAACTTCTCCGCACGTTGAAAGAGGTTGCGGGGCGGGTTCCGGAGGTCCGACTCCACTTGATCGGAGAAGGCAACATGACCGAATCCTACCGCAAACAGGCGGAGGAACTGGGGGTGTCGGATCGGGTCACTTTCCACGGCTGGATGGATGCCAGTGCCCTTCAACAATTCACCAGCAAATGCGCAGTTGGGGTTTTCCCCTCCCGCATCGAGAGTTTCGGCTTGTCCATGGCAGAAGCGATGGGGGCGGGGCTACCTATCATTGCAACCCGGGTGGGAGCACTTCCGGAATTCATTAACGATGGGGTGACAGGAACTCTGGTATCGCCCGGAAATATCCCGGCGCTTTACCGTGCTATCCTCGAAAAACTGGAAAATCCGGGTCGGGCTCAGACCCTTGCAGACGCCGGACAAGAATTGGTGCGCCAACGTTTTTCCTGGGATCAATCCGCCCGGGAAATGACAGAAATCTACCAATCCGTTCTGGATGAAATATAGGGAAAGTTTCCCCCCTAATCTCACAAAAATCTCAACAAATGGTATAAAATACCCGATAAGGTAATCAAATTACCCCCTCAAGGTCCTCAATATCGTGAACCGTCTCACCCAGACCAACCCTCGTCCTTTCGCAAGAGTCCAAATACATGAGCCGGCAAAACAACTCACCAGAGGCTTCATCATTAAAGAGATTGTAAAATCATGGATCAAAAAACTGCCGTTTTTCCAGGAAATGGATTATTTCCGTCGGCGAGCGTATGAGTCGCCCCTGTTCGATATTACGGTAAAGCCTCTTGCCGACACCCTGGCAGAGTGGCCGAAGGCTCTGGTCCTCGATATCACAAATCGATGCAATGCCAAATGCACATGGTGCCCCCAACCTAAACTTGAGAACCTTGGGGCAATGAAGATGTCGCTTTTTAAAAAGATTATAGATAATTATGCAACTCGTGGCGGGGTCATCCGATTTGGTACCTTCGGTGAGCCATTGATGGACAAAACGTTTGTCGAGAAAATCGAATATTTAAAGCAATTCCCCTCAATCCACAAAACCGAACTGCTCACCAACGCCTTTTTCCTGAACGAAAAAATATCATCCATGTTGATTGAAAATGGAGTGGATGTTGAAATCAGTCTGGATGAACTGGAAAAAACCACTTTTGAAGAAATTAAAAAAATGAGCTACGACGTTGTGCGTACCAACATTTTAAAATTTCTGGAATTGAACGATGCGGCTCAAAGTCCGGTCCGGGTAAACTTTCGTGTCAAATCCTCGCTTTCCCGAAAGAAAACCATGGAGCACGAACTGTTTTCAAAAATAACTTCTCACCGATGTACTGTTGAAGTTACTCCCATCGAGGAAGATAGTATTTCCAACTGGGCGGGAGAATTCAATAAGGATTCATTCTATGAAGAACATATGGATCGATCCGATATAACAAAAACTTTTAACCACAAACAGTTCAATTTAACCAACTCGGCTCCATGCAATCAACTTTGGAAATGGCTGGTCGTTAACTGGGACGGTCGTGTGGTTCTTTGTTGCGTCGACATGTTTGCCACCGAAGTGTTGGGAGATCTTCAAGAAAAAACCATTGAGGAAATCTGGAATGGACCGGTGTTAACCGAATTGCGCGAAAAAATGGTCCAACGAAAAAGGTTCGAGATCCCAACTTGCCAAGACTGCGATCTCCATCTAGGTTGGCAGAACCTGAAGGTGTACTATAATGAAGATGGCGAACTTGTATCCACCCGAAATTTCATCAGCTGAACAGTGATCAAAAATTTCCTTAAAGGACTACTTGCCACGCGCAGGAACAGTATCGTTTCCAAATATTATGAATTCACCCATGCGCTTTCCTCGTTGTCTCCTGGTTTGATAACGGATCTTCCTCCAGGTGAAAATATTTTGGTTTTTTCGCCGCATTGCGATGATGAATCCATCGGTTGCGGCGGAACACTTTATAAACATCACCAGAAGGGACATCATTTAACCGCAGTTTTTATGACGGATGGGTCGAAATGCGACAGCAATGGCAATGATGCGAATGATATCGTCCAGATTCGCAAACAGGAAGCCGAGGCCGCGGCCCAAATTCTCGGAATTGATCGGTTGATTTTTCTAGGCCATCCTGATCGTCAACTCCGAACCACCCAGGAAGCTGTCCGACAAGTAGAGGGAATTCTTGATGAAGTCAAACCCGACACGGTTTATCTGCCCTTTTTTCTGGATAACCATCCCGACCACATGGCAACAGCGGCCATCGTTGTCAACGCGGTCAGACAAAAACCGGTGGAACATGTATTCTTCTATGAAATCTGGACCGCTATGATCCACAACCAGCTAGTAGACATATCCGATGTCATTGACAAAAAGCTGGAAGCGATCCGAGTGTATCGTTCGCAAAAAGACATCGACAACTTTGCTGAAATGACCCAATCACTGAACCGGTTCCGCGCCCTCGGTTCGAATAACCAGTTCCGACATGCGGAAGCTTTGTTTCAAGCCGATTCCAAAGAACAAGAAAATATCCTAACTCAATTCCATGGCGGGAAAATCCATTAGACTACTTCAGATTATCACCAGCCCCCATCTCTACAGGGAGCTGTTCCGTTGGCTCGTGTATTATTTGTACGAGCATGTGTTGCCCCTGAAAAACCTTCAGGTCGGCACTGATCCGGAAATCCATCCTACCGTGTCCCTGCGTTTTGAAAAAAATATTCATCTGGGGAATAAGATCGTCCTAGATATGAACTGCTGTATCTGGGCATCGCCAAACTCTAAAATAACTGTTGGAGACAATACGGGAGTGGGACCGGGAACCATCATTATTTCATCCAATCATTCCTTTTTCTCTAAAGAGTCGTACACCGAACAACCTATCAATGAGAAGGACATTGTGATCGGGAAGAACGTTTGGATCGGAGCCAACTCGTCCATTCTGGCTGGAGCCCATATTGGAGACAATGTAATCATCGGTTCCGGTGTGGTCGTTACCGGCCGGGTGCCGGAAGATTCGATTGTTGTCTCTGGAAGTCGAAAACTATCTATGACTAAAAGGAGATAGTTCGTTTCATGCTCGATTTCGATGCGATACAAATTGGTCGTGAAGCTTCGCTTCGCCACACCGTCACAGAAAAAGACGTACAAACATTTGCCGAACTCACAGGCGACACCAACCCGCTACATATGGATGCTGGCTTTGCCTCTAAAGCCGGGTTCAAGAAAAGGGTGGTCCATGGAATGTTGACGGCCTCCTTCATATCCACGGTTGTTGGAATGCAACTTCCCGGGCCGGGGGCACTCTACCTCAGTCAGGAGTTGAACTTTAAAAAGACGGTCGCGATTGATGATACAATCCAGATAACGGCCATTGTTATACAAAAGGTGGTTAGTTCCCAAATGTTGGTTCTTAAAATCGCCGTCACAAATCAAAACGCTGAAAATGTTTTGACAGGCACCGCCAGAGTCCTGTGCCCTCCTCTCAACGAAGGAACCATTAATGATGAATAGGGAAATGGAAAATGAAATCGCCATCGTGACTGGTGCCGGCAGAGGCATCGGGGCGGACATTGCGATGACCCTGGCTTCGGCTGGATGCCGTGTGATCGTCAACTATCGAGAAAGCGAGGAACAGGCGAATGCCCTGGTTGCTAAAATTAATCAGTCCGGTGGAACCGCATTGGCAGTTCGGGCAGATGTTACCCAGTTTGAGGATGTTCAGAGCCTGCTGTCCCAAACGGTGGAGCAGTTCGGTGCGCCAACCATTTTGGTCAATAATGTCGGACCGGGAATCGTCAGCAAAAAGATCGTAAAAACGGACTGGGATGATTTTCAGTCCTGTTTTGAAGCAGGTGTCAAATCGGCGTTCAACTGTTCTAAAAGCGTTGGCGCGTTGATGATGAAAAACCGCAGGGGAAGCATTGTCAATATAGCGACTCAATTTACATTCGGCCTGCCACCTATTGCCATGGCCACCTACGTCACCGCAAAATATGCTCTGGTCGGGTTCTCGAAATGCCTGGCTGTCGAACTGGCTCCCTTCGGAGTCAACGTCAACATGGTCTCGCCGGGATTGACCGAAACCGACATGGTGAGTCATATGCCCGAATCGTTTAAGCAGTCTTTTGCCGAGGGAACTCCGCTAAAGCGAAACACGGAATGCTCCGACATTTCAAATGCGGTACTCTTTCTGCTTTCCAATCCATCCCGTTTTGTAACAGGAGTAAATCTTCCCGTCTGCGGCGGAAACATAATGTGATATGGCCAAACCGATCTTAAAATCAGATGCCCTGAACCCGTCCTCACCCGAAGGTTTAGACCCGGCCACCCGAGCGGAAATGGAACTGACTGCTGGTTGTCAGGAAATACGTTTTTTGGTGGAGAGAGGTTATCTTTCCATGGCCAGAGAAAAACTTGAAGAGGTCTTCAGCAAGGGGCGGCAAATTAAAAATCACCACCTGGTAGAGCCTGCCATTGTTTTGCTCCAGGCTTATGAAAAAAACAAGCAGTATCAATCCGCAAATGAGCTCTTCAAACAATACGAAAGTATCCTGGGGGAAAGCCAGGTTGCACTAACATTGGCAGGGTCTTCCTGCCTGAATTTGAACGATTCCCAACAAGCTGAAAATTTTCTGGAAGGAGCTATTCAAAAAGACAGCTCTTATCCGGACCCCTATCTCTTATTGGGAGACCTCTACGCCAAATCGCAACCCGATAAAGCCGTCAGTTATTATTCGCAATACTATGACTTGCGATCTTCAATCATGGGCGCGCGCATATTCATCAAGAGAGTCAAGTCTCTTCTAAAGACAAATTCGCTTAGTTTCAAAAATCTCTCCATCGCCTTTATCGGCAACTTTACCATTGAGCCCATTAAGGATTTTTTGGAAGCGGAGTGCTTCAAGCAGTCCATTCAACCGAAATTTTATTTTGGCGGATACGATCAATATATTCAGGAAATGGCAGACGCCAACTCAGGGTTATTTAACTTTGACCCGGCAATCACTTTTCTATTTCTGGATAGCCAGACTCTTTCTCCGGAGTTGTTTAACAAATTTTTTGATATCCTGCCTGAAAAACGTTTTCACTTGGCAGAGGACAAACTTAAACACGTGGAAGCTCTGTGCAACAAATTTCTCGATCTTTCCAAGTCTCACCTTGTTGTCAGCAACTTTTTACTCCCGAGTGATTATTATATGGGTGTGTACGACTCTAAAATGGGAAGTGGGCAAAAAGAGATTCTGGGTAAAATGAATGATCATCTTTTGAGCCAGACCCGATCCAATCCGCAACGGTTTCACATTCTGGACACAGAGAAAGTACTTTCCAACTGCGGTAAAACAACCTGCGCAAACGAAAAAATGCGCTACCTGGCCAAAATGATTATTCCGGATCAAGCTCTTCCAGATATGGCCCGCGAACTGATGCGTTTCGTAAGGCCTGTTGGGGGCAAAACCAAAAAATGCCTCGTCCTGGATCTTGACAATACTCTCTGGGGTGGCATCCTGGGAGAAGAGGGGCTTGAGGGAATTGAGTTGGGATTGGAACCTCCTGGAAACGCTTTCTACGAATTTCAGAAGGCTGTAAAAGCTTTGCAGCGGCGCGGAATCATCCTGGCCATCAACAGCAAAAATGATCCCGACCTGGTTCGCGAGGCGTTTGAAAAACACCCCGATATGCAATTGAAGCTTTCCGATTTTGCCTGCATCCGGACCAACTGGAATGATAAAGCACAAAACCTGAGAGAAATCGCCGATGAACTCAATCTGGGACTGAGTAGCTTCGTATTCTTTGACGACAACCCGGCGGAACGCTTGCTGATTCGCCAGCAAATGCCCGAGGTTCTGACCATTGAGGTGCCGGAGGATTGTTCTGAATATACCCGCACGCTACTAAGCCTGGGTGTCTTTGAAACCTTACATCTCACGGAAGAAGATAAAAACAGAACCCACCTTTACCAGACAGAAGACAAGCGCAGACACCTCAAGGACCAGGCAACAGAGCTCGATAGCTATCTTGAATCATTAAAAACCCAGGTGGTGATTCAACCTGCCGACTCCTTTTCCATTCCCCGGGTTGCCCAACTGACGCAACGAACCAACCAATTCAATCTCACTACACAACGATACAGCGAAGCAGATATCCGGGCGTTTGCCGAGTCGGAAAAAAGCCGGGTGTATTTCCTGAAGTCCGGGGACCGTTTCGGAGACCATGGTATCGTTGGAGCCTGTATTGTCCGTGTCGAAAACGATTCATGGGAACTCGACACATTTTTAATGAGTTGTCGTGTTATCGGCAGAGGTATCGAGAATGCTTTTCTTTATGATATTTTCCGGAAGGCCAGCGAAGACCACATTAAAAATGTCGTTGGGCGATATTTCCCGACCCGAAAGAACCAGATTGCAGAAAGCTTTTATCCCGATGCGGGATTCGAAACCATGGCCGACAATCCTCAAGAAAAAGTTTTTACCTTGAACCTTGAAAAAAACTCTGTTTCGTTGCCGAGCCATATTAAAATGTTACGACATGAAAACTAAACTTCGCGAAATTTTGGCCACCGCTATCGATGTTGACTCGGATGAGTTGACCGATGTTTCTTCTCCAGACAACACACCGGAATGGGACTCCTTCGCCCATATGACCATGGTAGCCGCCATGGAAGAGGAATTCAAAATCGCTCTGACTTTGGATGAAGTAAAGTCCATGCAGACTCTTCCTATAATCGAGGAAGTGATCTCCCAAAAGCTTTAACGGATCAGGTTGTCATGGTAGACACATCACCATTTTCTCACCTACCCACCCTCGATCTTTCGATTGTCGTTGTCAGCTTCAATACACGCGACCTTTTGCTCGACTGTTTGGAATCGGTGCAAACAAACACCATTGGTCTGGAGAGCGAAATCTTTGTTGTAGACAACGCGTCTATAGACGGGAGTGCCGACGCTGTATCAAAAAAATTTCCACAGATTCAATTAATACGCAATCAGGAAAACAAGGGCCTCTCTTCGGCCGCCAACCAAGCCTTCAGGGAAAGCCGTGGTCGCTTTGTTGTTCTTCTAAACAGTGATACGGTTCTGATGGAAAACAGTTTTTTCAAAATCGTTCAATTTCTTAACGAGAACGAAGAGTTTTCCGTGCTCAGCCCACAAATCATCGACCAGTCTGATCACCCCTTTCCCATGCGCTTATGGCAAGACAGTCCGGAAGATGCTTTGCTTAAGATTCTTGGGAAATACAATCCTGCCGATGAATTCAAAGGCATGGTCGGAAAGGGCCCCCGCGAAGTGGAAGCGGTTGGTGGATCCTGTTTCTTCATTCGCAGAACAATCATGGAATCTGTCGGCCTCCTCGATGAAAAACATTTTTTGTACAATGAAGAAGATGATTTTTGCAGGCGAACCCGAAAAGCCGAACAAAAAATATGCTACTTCCCCGAAACATCGGTCAAGCACCTCCTGGGTCAGAGCACGCATCAACCGGAGCATCGGGAAAAGGTCATTGTGGAAACCTATAAAAGTAACCTTTATTTCTACTCTAAATATTATTCCTGCGGCTGGAATTTTATTTTACGTTCCTTATACAAGGTGACATTTTTAGCAGGACTGGTTCGCTCCGCTTTTCGTCATCTGACAGGTTCCGCCACCCAAAGTGCGGACGATTCCCTCCGGCTCAAACTCAAACTTCTATTTTCACCCTGAACTGTTGTACTATAGATAGTTCATTCACCCATCCGGTTCAAATTTGATGAAAAAGGTTGACGTAATTGTTATCGGCGGTGGGCACGCAGGTTGCGAAGCGGCCCTGGCCTCGGCGCGCATGGGGTGCTCCACTATGATGATCACCCTGGAAGCGGACAAAATCGCCCTGATGCCCTGCAACCCTGCTATTGGCGGGGTGGGCAAAGGCCATATTGTGCGCGAAATAGATGCGCTCGGCGGCGAGATGGCTAAAATCATTGATGAGACGGGAATCCAGTTCCGGGTGCTGAACATGTCCAAGGGTCCGGCGGTACATGGTTTCAGGGCTCAGGCTGACAAGGATCGTTACAAAAATGCCATGCGCCGGGTTCTGGAAAATACCGAAAACCTCGACCTGCTCTTTGAAGAAGTCGATGAACTGATTATTGAGAATTCCACTATTAAAGGAGTGCGGACTGCAAAGGGCACCGAAATTCAGGCCGCCTGCGTGGTCATCACAACAGGAACCTTTTTGAACGGGCTGATACACCTTGGACTGGAAAGCAGGCCGGCTGGACGGGTAGGAGAAAAACCTTCCACCAAATTATCGCAATCGTTTTTATCTGCCGGATTTGAGTTGGGCCGCTTGAAAACAGGAACCCCGCCACGTTTGAAGCGGGACAGTATCGACTTCAGCCAGTGTACCATTCAGCCCGGTGATGAGGTACCGCGACCCTTTTCGTTTTCGACTTCCCGCCTTGACTTAAAACAGGTGCCCTGCTACCTCACTGCAACCAATGAGCGAACCGCGCAGGTCATCCGTGACAACATGCATTTGTCGCCGTTATACAGCGGTGTGATAGATGGAGTCGGTCCGCGCTATTGCCCCTCCATAGAAGATAAGGTAGTAAAGTTTCCGGATAAGAATTCGCATAATATTTTTCTGGAACCCGAAGGTCTCAATACGGACTGGATTTATCCGAACGGTATTTCCACCAGTCTTGCCGAGGAGGTGCAGTTGCAGTTTGTGCAAACGATTCCGGGTCTGGAACAGGCCGAAATTGTCTTACCCGGCTACGCCGTGGAATACGATTTTGTTCCCCCTACGCAACTCACTCCGGCATTGGAGACCAAACGGGTAAGTGGATTGTTCCACGCCGGTCAAATCAATGGCACCTCCGGTTATGAAGAAGCGGCAGGTCAGGGAATCGTGGCGGGGATCAATGCCGCCCTCAAGGCGCAAAAACGAAAACCGTTTTTGCTCACCCGCATGGATAGTTATATCGGTGTACTCATTGATGACCTGGTGACCAAGGGCACGCAGGAGCCTTACCGCATGTTCACCTCTCGGGCTGAATACCGGCTGATTTTAAGGCAGGATAATGCCGATGAGCGGTTGATGCAAAAGGGTCATGATCTGGGTCTGGTGGATAAAACATTACTTGAAAAATGTATGGAAAAATACCGCGCAGTCGACAGAGAGATAAAAAGGCTGGAAAAGACGGCAGTGGTACCCAACCCGCAAACACTTGCCCGGTTGTCTACTTTGGGTATTCACGAATTGAGAAATCCCACTACCCTTGGTGGTCTGCTCCGTCGACCTGAAGTTTCGCATGACAGGTTGCTCCGGGCATTCGAAGGTGAGGGTGTGCCACAATTGGTCGGCGAGCAAGTGGAGATCCGCGTAAAATATGAAGGGTTCATCACCCGGCAAAATCAGATGGTAGCCCGGCAGAAGAAACTGGAAAGCTACCCCATACCGGATGAGTTCCAGTATCAGGGGGTTTCCGGACTCTCCCACGAAGTGGTGCAGAAACTTGAAGAAATTCGCCCGGTTACATTAGGGCAGGCAGGACGCATTTCGGGAGTCACACCATCAGCCATCAGCCTGATCATGTTGCTCTTGGAAAAACGTATTCTCGCTGAGAAAAGGTGATGGCAGTGCATACCGATTCTATTCAATGGCAGGTTGAAGTCGATAAAAAAGACATCGCATACATCGTCAGCATTTTTGAGGGATACGAAGAACTGGCGGTAGTGCGAACGCTGGACCCCTCCCGTGGAATTATTGAACTCATGATCTCTCCCGATTACCTGGAAGATGTTCGCAAGCTCACCGAAGCCCTTGCAAAGGAAATCCCCTTCCGTCCCTTAGCGGGGAAGGCAATAAGCAATAGCGTTGACAGGTAAGCATAGGTTAGCTCGGCTTGATGGGCTCTTGCCATCCCCCCCCACGGGAGTGGGCTAGTAGTGGATCATTGAGTAGATGGGGGTGTCTTTGAGTTTTTCCCGGCCCTTGAGGAAGTCCAGTTCGATCAGGAATACGGCTTCCAGAATATTTATATTTTCAAAATTTTTCTGGATCAAATCGAGGGTGGCTGACAGAGTTCCTCCTGTAGCCAGCACATCATCAATGACGATAATATTTTGTCCTGAGCGCAATGCATCCTGATGAATTTCAACGGTGTCGGTTCCGTATTCCAGGGAGTAGGTTTCCTGGAAGGTTTTGTAGGGCAGTTTGCCCGGTTTTCGAACCATGATCATTCCGGTGCCCAGTGCATAGGCCAAAGCTGAGGCAAAGATAAATCCGCGTGCTTCCACACCAACCACCGCATCCACCGGCTTGTCCGCGTAACGATCCTTCAGGGAGTTAATCGTTTTCTGAAACGCCACGGGGTCGCCCAGAAGCGGAGTGATGTCTTTAAAGATGATTCCCTCTTTGGGAAAGTCCGGAATATCACGGATGATTTGTTTCACAGATTCCATGGTCTCACCTTTCTTAAAGTTCGCGTTGGCATTGCACCGTTGTTTTTTTATCAGAGATTAGAGAAAAAGAAAACTTTATCTTTTAACGGACAGATATTTTATAGGATCTTTTGGGTGTGTATCATTTCGCACTTCAAAATGGAGATGGGGTCCGGTAGATCGGCCAGTGTTTCCCATCAGGGAGATTCTTTGTCCCTGCTTGACCCGGCTTCCTTTTTTAACAAGAAGTTTTGAGTTGTGCGCATAAAGGGTGGTCAGGTGATGCTTGTGTTTTATGATGACCATTTTTCCATAGCCGGTGGGCCCCCATCCACTAAACACCACCTTACCATCCGCGGCGGAATGCACAGGGGTCCCCTTGGGAGCCGCAATATCGATCCCTTCATGTTTGCGCCCGTTTCGCATCCCGAACCGGGAAGTCAATGTTCCCTTGGTGGGCCAGATGAAAAAACCCTTGCGGGGTTTGACAGTCGGCGATGTTTTCTTTTTTGCGGTATGTGGGTGGGGCTTGTCGGGTATCTGCAAAACCCTGCGGGCCCCCGGTATCCACAACCGGGTTCCCTCCTTGAGTTTTGAGGGGTCTCCGATATGGTTGGCGCGTTGCAAAACTTTCACATCCAGTTCATAGGTTTTGGCAATGCGATACAGGGTCTGGCCTTTTTGTACTGTGTGATACACCCCTTCCCCGGTATCGGGCCAGGGGTCGTATTGGAAACTCTGGCATCCTGTAAGGAATAAAAAGCCGATGAAAAAAACAGATTTTAAATAATGATGGCAGGGCATTTTATGGGGACGTGAATATGCTATAAACTATTGAAAATTGTAGCATTTTTTCAAATTCGTTTACAAGTTTCGAGGCATCCTGTATAAACAAAAAATCGTTTTAGCGGAGAACCTCCGCTAGCCCACTCCCGTGGGAGGGAGTATAGCAATTACTTTTTAAGCTGAGATAACTCTTTGCTCGCCAGCGAGGGTTATTACCCCTCCGGGGCACGAAGGCTAAGGAAAAATATAACGTGCACGTTACCCCCACGGCTAGTGATGGGACGCAGGATCGAAAAAAACTATGGAGACAAAATTGGTGCGTTTGCAAATAAAAATTCTACTTTCTTTATTAGGGGCTCTTCTCTTATCCGGTTGCGGGGAAAGCCAGCCAGCACCAGATTTGTTTGCTCTGCCGGTTGCCTATAAGGTCGGGGAAAAACCAGAAGTGGTATTGGCCCACGACATGAACAACGATGAATTCCCAGATCTTCTGGTGGTCAACTCGGCGGGGAATTCCCTGACTTTTCTGGAAGGCATCGGTGATGGCACCTTCAAAAGTCCGCAGACTATTGAAACCGGTCGCGAACCTTTTGCCCTGGATGTGGCGGACTTTAATGGCGACCGCATTCCCGATATCGCTTTATGCAACTATGGCGATGGAAATGTATCCATCATTCTCGGGCAGAAAGACGGACTGTTCCGGCTGAAGACCGAAGTGAAGGTGGGACGACTTCCCATCGCGATTGCCGCAGGCGATTTCAATAACGATGAAAATATCGATCTCGCGGTGACTCTGCGTTTCAATAAACTGATCATTCTTCTTGGGGTGGGAGACGGAACTTTTAAAGTCGCCGAAGCCTACCAGGCAGGCCCTACTCCCGCATACATAACCGTCGACGATTACAACAAAGATGGAAATCAGGATATCGCCATGGCACTCAACGCAGTCAAGGTGAAGCATATCAAAATGTTTTTGGGCAATGGAGATGGAACTTTCATGCCACCCAAAAAAATTGCCGGCGGCCACCAGTCCTCCTTCATCATTCACCACGATATGAACCTGGATGGCAAGACAGACCTGATCGCGTCAAGTCCGATGAAGGACAGTCTCAGTATTTATATGGGAGATGGCAAGGGTGCGTTTTCCAGGCTGGATGACTTTGCCGGAGAAAAAGGGCCGCATAATATAGTTGTGGGGGATTTCACCGGCGACAAGGTTCCCGATATTGTTGTCTGTAACCGCAGAGGGGGGAGCATATCCGTAATTCCGGGAAGGGGAGACGGATCGTTTGTTTACCCACATTTTAATTATGTCGTGGGGTCTCAGCCCCGCTCCATCACCGGAGCGGACTTCAACCACGATGGCATGATGGATATTGCCGTGGTGCTTTACCAGAAACAAATCCTCGAAGTTTTTATAAGAACGATGAATGCCCCGCTGAACGATGTGTAGCCACCACTAGCCGTGGGGGCGAGGCTTTTTCTACACGCGGAAACTCATATGCCTCGGCCCAGCACCTGCATCCGGGGGCTTCACTGGGGTGACCGTCTTCGGGAGGATTGTCCCAACTATAAATATTTCCATCTCTTGCTTTGTGGTTCTCCCTTGCACTTTCGTCTTTTGGCATTCGCCATTTGTATTTCTTTTTAATATTGGAAAGAGCAACAATATCACCCGCTTCATATACTTCTTTCTCTATTATTGCATCGACAATAGACCAGCGTTCTCTCTCTGTTAAATCAGCCATCGACTGATCGCGCCCGAGGCCGGCAAATGAAACGACATGCCTGATGTAGGCTTCTGTGTCGTTATTATCTTTTTTAGGCGCATATCTAGAAATAGCTTGAGCTAGAGTCAGCTCATTGTATGATGACGCGCGTAATAAATCGTATGTTGCGTTTCTGCCTGTTTCGTAATCCGGGAACACGGCAAAGCGCCCATTATTTCCGATTGAGCTATGCCTTTTTGAAAAATCTCCACTGTTAATAGCCCCCGGATTAAAGTTTCTCCAGGTTATTGATCCGCTGTTTCTCATAAAACCTGTCCCATCGCCATATTCATAAATTGCGGATCGCCCGTTTCCTCCATAGGCCTTAACAGGTTTTCTTCCTAATACTGCTTTGCTCATGGCATCTCCATTACTAATTGTTTGTAGGCAAAAAAAGAGAACGCCGGAAAATCCGGCGTTCTCTTTTTTTAATTCGAGTTTTTTTAATATCTCCCTTCCTGCCAAGGAGGGATTAAAGTGGGCGCAACTTTGCCCTATAACTATTGCATAAAAAACAAGGTATCAAGCCAATAAAAACTTTAGGTTTACAGAGTTACCCGTAGTTTTGGGGAGGTATGCAGAGACGCAAGGTTTTACGGCGGATTTTGTTTGTCCCGGTTTAATACTCCGAGTCGGGTTCGTTTTCCTCGATAACATATTTACCATCCAGCCACGCCCCCATGTCAAGGGTTCGGCACCGTTCTGAGCAAAAGGGTAAAAACGGATTTTTGTTTTTATCTCTCTCCGATGGCTCCTTGCAGATCGGACATTTAAGAATTTTTTTAGAGGATTCCCTCACGATTTCCAACCTCAATTTGTCGTATTTCCCATCCTAGCACAGGCAGGCTTTTTGGCTTTCTCCAACCCGGCGCTGATTTTTTGTTTACATTTTGCACAACTATTTGTATATTAAGGTGTTATTGGTCATCCTTCAGGCTAGGAATCATGCTGCGCTTTGAGGGCTAATCTTTAACCTATTGTTTTTATTATATTTACAAAGTTTTTGGAAATTTTTTTGCAAGAAGAATTAAACATTAAATATCAATAGGTTATTGGGGTTTGGCTTTTTAGTCTTACTAAAGGCAAATTAAAATTGGTTATCAACCCGATTGGATAAAACACTATGATTAGTGAAGTTCAGTTACCGGATTATTATCAGTTGCTCGGTGTTCAACCCGGGGCGACCCAGAAGGAAATCGACCTGGCCTATCAAAAGCTGATCGGTAAGTTTGACTCCTCGGAGGGACAATCCACTTCCATCGACCAGCCCACCCTCAAGGAACGGATTGAGCTGGCACAGGACGCCTATGACACGCTTTCCAATAAACAGAAGCGCGAAGCTTATGATGCGGTCGTTGAGGTCAAAAAGGGCCATGCGGACTCAGGTGAAACAAAAATCAATAAACCTGGGCCACTTAAATTTCTTGGAATAAAAGAGAACGCTCGAAAACCAAAACACCAGAATATTTACCAGGATTTTTTTGGTTTCTCCGAGAAACCCTTCGACCTGACCCCGGACCCTAAATACCTGTACCTGAGTCCCAAGCATAAAGAGGTACTGGCACATCTGGTTTATGGGTTGCAGGAGAATAACGGATTTTTAAAAATCGTTGGGGAAGTAGGAACCGGTAAAACGATGATCTGTCGAAGTTTTCTTCGGGAGCTTCGGTCCGACTTTAATATCGCTTATGTTTTCAATCCATGCATCAACTCATTGGAACTACTGCAAACGATCAATACGGAATTAGGAATCCCTGGAAAAAGCAAGAGCAAAAAGAAGCTGGTCGATGTTCTGAATCACTTCTTGCTCGAAGAGAGGGCCAAGGGACACAGGGTAGTGGTTATCATTGATGAAGCCCAGGATCTTGAACCCATGGTGCTGGAACAACTTCGCCTGCTATCCAACCTTGAGACCGATACCGAAAAACTGATTCAAATTGTTTTGATCGGCCAGCCTGAACTGGACAAGGTCCTGGCTAAAGAGGGACTTCGGCAATTGCGCCAGCGCATCACCATCCAATGGGAACTTTTGGCTTTAAACCTGGAAGAAACCCGGGGATATATCCAGCACCGCCTCAATGTTGCATTGGGCAAGGGCAAGGTACGCTTTTCCCGGCAAGCGGTAGAAATGGTTTACCGCTATTCCCGGGGAATTCCCCGAATGATCAACGTGGTTGCTGATCGCACCCTGCTGATTGCCTTTACCCAAAGCACTAAAAAAATCACACCCAAAATAGTCCAACTGGCGGTGAGTGACATTGGTAACCTGACTCCTATTGAATCCTGGGCGGACAAGTTCTGGAAGCTGGTACTTCCTTCCGGGCTGGCCGCAGGCTTGATGTTTTTTGCCATCAATTTTTTCGCTCTGCCTGACCATAATAAAAATGCTCCCGGCGGCAAGGACATCTCCGCGTTGATCCAGGAAAACCCGATGGACCTGTCTGCACCGGGGGAACTGGTGCCCCGTCCTTCTGCTCCGTCATCAATGGCTGTTCAGCCTGCGCCTCTGGCATCATCTCCCGTTGAAATTTTTCCAACAACTAAAACGGCGAGTAACGAATCACTACAAAGGAGGATTCCCAGTAGTGGACCTCTGAGTATTCTTTACCCGGAAAAACTGGTGACTTACCTTTCCAGCCTGACACTGGCTGAAAGCAAGCTCGAAGCGGTGAAATGGATTCTGCAAGCCTGGAACCTGAACACAGGAAACCTTCAGGATTTGACTGAGGCAGACCTCGAAATGATTGAAGAAGACTACCAGTTATCCTCGTTCGAAGTGAACGGCACGCTGGCACGGTTAAAGACACTGAACTATCCGGCGTTTCTTGAAATTGCCCTGCCCAACGCCCAGGGGACAAAATATCTGGCACTGGTTTCGATTCAAGGCAATACCGGGGTGTTTGGTTCTGTGGATAAAATTGAAATGCCGCTTTCCATCATTGATTCCCTCTGGACCCGCAAAGCCATTATCCTCTGGAAAGATTTTGAAAATTTACCGGAACCTCTTGGCATAGGTTACCGGGGCAAAGAGGCCATATGGCTACAAAAAAATCTGAGGCTTCTGGGTTATTTTCAGGGACGAGAAGCCCCATTATACGGCCCGAAAACCGTTCAGGCCATGATGAAGCTTCAGCGTAATAACAGCATCAAAGATGACGGAATCTTTAATACCGATAGCAAATTGCTTTTGTATAATCTGTTACAGATCTACTCTACCCCAAAACTGGTTTCACATTAAACCGGCGCCAGCGTGATACCCCTTCGGGGCACGAAGGTAAATGAGGAACATAACGCGCGACCCAATGAGCAATAGCTTATTAGGCCGAGATAACTCTTTGCTCGCCAGAAGCGATTGCACACTGGTCCACGCTTAGTGGCCTATTTTATTGAAAGCGGAACAGAATGAGCACAATATTAGAGACGCTCAAAAAACTGGAAGAAGATAAAAGGCTGCTGGAAAAAGATCTGGATCTCAAGGAACTTGTCCTGCGAGAAGATCATAAGCCCCGCAAGCCGTTCAAAGTTTCCAGTAAAAGATTTATGTCTGCGGGCTGGGCTATAACGGGAGTCCTAATCGGTTTAGCCCTGGTTTGGGGGCTCAAGCCATCCGCCAAAAATAATGAAGCGACCTATTTTCCTCAGGCGAATCCGGCACAAAAATTACCACTTGCCTACAAGAAAGGGTCTGCAACGACAGTGGGCATTCCCTTATCTAACATTTCCGAGCAGGAGCGGCGCTACGAAGAGAGGGTCAACGAAAATTTGCCCTCGGTTGTAGAGACTTTCTCACCGCCCGTGGCGGAAATTCGCGAGTCCTTTTCAGAACCTGAGGTGCATAGAGAGGTTAACGAAATTCGTGATTTGATTCAAACCGCAACACTAGCGGTGGAACAACCGGAGTCTTTTGCCTTCCCTGCGGAGTCGGCCACACGAGGAGTTTCTATTCCCCAACTGAAAGTAAAAGGCATCATCTTTTTTTCTCAGGGAAGTTCTTCCAACCACATTTTTGTTGCCACGTCCGAAAGCAGTAACCGCAAAGTCCGTGTTGGTGATACGGTTCAATCAGCTACCCTCACGCATATTGAATCGAATCGCGTAGTGTTTTCTTACCGGGGCGAAAACGTCCACCTCCGCATCGGCGAATAACCAGCGTGACGCTGGACCCAGAGAACATAACTTTATTTGGCGAGCAAGAAGTATAGGAGGCTTGATGGGTGCTTGCTCATTTTCTCCCCCGCAGAGGTAAATGTGCATAGCTAGTTGGCCCCACGCCTAGTGGCACGCTGGAGGTCGTCGATCACTTGTTTGATGGCTTCGATATGGCGTTTAGCCGACGGCATGCCTTCATGGTGGGGGTCTTCCTCTTCCAGTGAGATAATGCCGGGACCGAGGTAATTGCAGTAAAAAGCTCCCAGAGGACGAAACTTATCCAGCGGTTCATCTTCCGGAGAGGAATTGACGACCACCATTTTCATTAAGCCGTCCGGACCGGGATAAACCTCAAACAATCCGCCATTCTGTATCGTGTGGCTTTGGCAGTATGCGATAATGCGCTCGACCTCTTCGGGAGAAAGTGCCTTGTAAACGGTATGCAATATTCATCTCCTGTTCGCGGTTAACACATAAATTTTATCAGATTCCCGGCGTAGCCGCTGGTGGCAAATTGCAACAAGGCTACGCCTTGAAAAAATATCACGTTTGCCCCATACGGGGTAACTCATTCAGGTGAAATTATGGACGACAAACTGGCGGAAATTCTGGAAGGTATCCGAAAGCTGGAGCATAAGTTGATCCTGGAACTTCAAAAAGGGGAAGAAGAATTTTTTTACACGGTCCAGCGCAAGCGGGTCAGCTTTGAGCAGGAGGTAAAATCGCAACACCGTCTGCTGATCAAACGCATCCGCCATTACCTGAAGGACGCGGCGATTTTAAATATTCTGACTGCGCCGGTGATCTGGTCTTGTTTGTTTCCCGCTGTTTTCATGGATATGGTGATGTCTTTTTACCAGGCGATCTGTTTCCCAATATATGGAATCCCTAAAGTAAATCGTAAAGACTATATTGTCTTCGACCGGCACTACCTCAGTTATCTGAACGGCTTGGAAAAAATGAACTGTGTCTATTGCGGATATTTTAACGGCTTGATCGGTTATGTTCAGGAGATAGCGGCCAGGACCGAGCAATACTGGTGTCCGATCAAGCACGCGCGAAAAATCCGGTTTGTACATGGCAGGTACTCAAAGTTTTTCAGCTATGGAGATGGAGAGAGTTACCGAAAAAATATTGAATCGGTTCGGCGCGAGTTTGATGATTTGAAGTAGCCTCCTGCCAAGGGGGGGGGTTGACTTTATCTGCTAAACTTTGATACACCCAGACGCTATGAATTTTCAGGATGTCATTCTTAATCTACAAAACTTCTGGTCATCCAGGGGATGTGCCCTGCACCAGCCCTATGACATTGAAGTGGGCGCGGGGACGTTTAACCCCTGCACGTTTTTCCGTGTATTGGGTCCGGAGCCCTATAGTGCCGCTTATGTCGAGCCTTCACGCAGGCCCGCTGATGGCAGGTACGGGGAAAATCCCAACCGGCTTCAGCATTATTACCAGTTTCAGGTCATCTTGAAGCCATCGCCTGAAGACGTGCAGGATCTTTATCTGGAAAGCCTGACTTCATTGGGGGTGGATCCACTAAAACACGATATCCGTTTTGTAGAAGACGATTGGGAATCACCCACACTCGGGGCCTGGGGTTTGGGGTGGGAGGTATGGCTGGATGGCATGGAAATCACACAGTTCACCTATTTTCAACAGGTCGGCGGTATAGACTTGAAACCCGTCACTGCCGAGTTGACCTATGGACTGGAACGCATCTCCATGTACCTGCAAAACGTGGACAATGTTTATGATCTTAAATGGAACGAAAATATTTTATACGGCGATGTTCATCTGGAAACGGAAAAACAGTTCTCGCGTTACAATTTTGAAGCATCGGATAAGGAGCGGTTATTCCAGTGGTTTGATATGTATGAAGCGGAAGCGAAGAGTTTGCTGGAGCAGGAACTGGTTCTGCCTGCGTACGACTATACTTTAAAATGTTCACATGCCTTCAATCAGTTGGATGCCAGGGGAGCGATCAGTGTCACGGAGCGAACCGGGTTCATAGGCCGGGTAAGAAACCTGGCTCGGTTATGTGCTGAAAGGTATGTACAACAGAGGGAAGCAATGGAGTTTCCTCTGCTGAAAAAGCACCTGCAACCCTGAACTTAGTCTTTGGACCAGTTCTCAATTTGGGTGCGAATGTCTTTGGCTTCGATCTTTTTGAGTTCTTCGTAAATTTTTAGAGCCTCCTGCCCCCGGCTGACTGCTCCTGCCAGGTTGCCTGCTTTCCCCAAAGCCTGGCTCCATACCCACAGTGTTCTTCCTTCCATCAAGCGGTCTTTGATTTTTTGAGACAGGCCTTGAGCCTCTTCCAAATATTTCGTAGCCTGATCCTCGTCCTGGTTATGCATATGGACCTCACCCAGTTGGATCAGCAAAGACCCTTCCGTTGACGGGTTATTGGCTTTGCGTACTGTTTCCAACCCTTTTACCAGATGCTTCAGGGCACCGGGGATATCACCGGCCTTGAGAGCCGCGTTACCGACCTGCGTGATCAGTTCAAGCTGGAGAGGTGAACCCTTGGTTCTTTCGGAAAGTTCCAGGCCCATTTCAAGTTTCTCGAGAGCTTTTTTCGCTTCCCCAATCTCCGCGTACCCTTTGCCCAGACTGAGAAGCAGAGTGATCTCCAGGGGCTTGTCATCGTTTATCGTGGCCAGTTCTATTGCCTTCTCCCCAGTATGGACCGCTTTATTGTATTCCTTATTTTGCGTACAAAATTTTGTTAGCTGCACTAAAAGTTTAAACTCTTCTTCTTCGTCCCCACTGGCCCTCACCAGCTCAAGGTCTTCCTCCATATGTTCAGTGGCAAAACTGTAATTATTATTTTTCAGGCAGATCAGGACCAACTGCTGGAGAGCGGTCCTTTGCCCTTCAATATCCCCTTCCTTTTTGCAAAACGCGAGTGCGCGTTGCAGGGTGTCCATCGCCTCTTGTGATCGGTTCAGCAGAACGTACTGTTGACCCAGGTTCAGAAGATGCTGGCCTTCAGCCTCTTTGTCTTCCAGTAGCTTGGCGGCGGAGAGGGCCGCTTCAAACCACTGGATGCATTCTGCAGGGGACAGGCGCTGGCCAATCATCGTGGCCCCGTTTTCAACGTAGGCACTGCAAACTCGCGCCGCATCTTTATCCTGAGCACAATGTTTGCGGCCCCATTCCATGCCTGCTTTAATATTTTCGAGTTCCAGGTCAAACAACCGGAATCCTTTTACGGCGTCTTTGCCACCCTTTTTTATATGGTGATAAGCGGTTTCCAGCACATTCATGAATTCGGTAGCAAGACGTTTTTCTGCCATGGCCCGATCAGCAGATTTCAACAAAGGCTTGATAAATTTTCTAATCTGAGGGTGCAGGGAAAATCGGTTGGTATTGACATTGTGCTGTATCAGGCCAAACTTCTCCAAGCCGGTAAGTGAAAGGCCTTTAGGATCTTCACAAATAAAGGACGCGGCACTTGCCGTGAAAGATTCTGGAAAAACATAAAGTTTTCTGAAAACCTGAGCGGTTTTTTCCGGCAACATATTATAGCTAAGGGTCAGTGTGGCCCGAACCCCATCAATTAAATTGCTCGTTTCTCCGCCTCCCCCTATGCTTTCCTGGGCTTCCTTGAATTTTTTTGCGAAATAATCCGGAGCCATGGTGGAGTTGATGGCAAAAAGTTTGCCAGTAATTTCCAGAGCCAGCGGGATGCCCTGGCAAATCAGGGAAATTTCTTTGATAGCCGGGCTGATTTCAGGAGCCCATCGGGTCAATAAGGTATGGGCCTCCAGAATTTCCATAGGTTGCAGTGCAATGGCAACCATTTTTGGCATTATGATCGGTTTGGTCGAAGTCACGATTAACAGCCAGGAAGAAGGGGGGATCAAGGGATTGACCTGCTGAATACCGGAGGCGTTATCCAGAATCAAAATGCCTTTGTGTTTTTTTAAGGCCACACGATACAGTTTAGTCAGTTTTTTTTCATCAGTGGGCAGGGGCTGAGTAGGGTGGAATTTTAAAATGATCCGCCGCATGATATCCTCCGCAGAAGGCGGAGCCGGATGATTCTCCTGCATGTCTATAAACAGGCGGGCACCGGGATACTGGGAGGCAAACATGGTGCTCAATGGAATGGTCAGGCAGGTTTTCCCGACTCCCGAAAATCCGCTGATCCCTATCATGATCGGACGTGTCGTGGCCTTGGAGGCGATTTCTTTCAATATCTCTTTTCGACCGGTGAACAGCGTGGCCTCGGGCGGGGGACGAAACAGGGCCGCACCACTGACATCCATGTCGGAGGAAAATTTCAGGCTCTTTTCAACGGGGGACTTGGCCGCCTTTTCTTTCTTTTCCTTTTTGGAGGAAGGCTCGTTAGTACCGGGGGCCATCTCACTCTGGCGAGAAGAGCCGGAAGAGCCCGACGAAAATATTTTAGAACCCAGCACGACCAGCACGACAACCGCAATGATGACAATAATAATGGTGGTCATGAAACAACCTTAATGGGAAACATGGGTTTTTGATTCAGATTAATTTTAAGAGAACCCTTAACATTGCATAACCCTGAAAAATTTTCAACATATGCTATGAACATGGGTACCTCCCCCTGCTGGTGGTTGACTTTATGAATATTTGTTCGATAATACCCGTTTTTGCCAACTAATGTTGTCTTGTGATTGTTTAAACCGAGTTCAAATGATATGCCCGAATTATTTCTAGAAATTGGCTCCGAGGAAATCCCCTCAGGATATGTTCAACCTGCCCTTGAATATATGCGTGAGGAATTGGCCTCCTTTTTCTCCCGCAACCGGATAAAGGCCGAGGCCCCAGAGATTCTGGGCACGCCGAGAAGGTTGGTGATTTCAGTAAAAGGGGTGGATGCCTTGCAGGAAGATATTGTGGAGCTCTTTCATGGCCCAAATGTTTCTGTGGCTTATGACGACCAGGGGGAACCGACCAAAGCGGCAATGGGGTTTGCCAGGGGCAAGGGATTGGATGTTTCTGAATTGACTCGTGATAATACCCCGAAAGGCGAGGTGGTCTGTGCCCGTGTAGAGAAAAAAGGCCGCCCTACTCCGGACCATCTGAATGAGTTCCTTCCCCAGCTTATTGGCAATATCTCTTTCCCGAAAAAAATGCGCTGGGCAGACAAGGCCCGCCCTTTCGCACGGCCTTTACATTGGATCATCGCAGTCTTTGATGGCAAGCCTTTGGAGTTCAGTTTTGATGGTATTCAGTGCGGTGACCTGTCGCAGGGCCATAGATTTTTAAAACCCGATAAATTCCAAGTGAAAAACCTTGCTTCGTATTTAGAAGAGAGCGCAAACCATTTCTTGATGGTTGACCCGGAATTGAGGAAACAGAAAATTCTTGAGCAGGTTGAAAATCTTGCCCGGGAAGCTGGCGGATTTGTGGAAAAAGATACGGAACTGCTGAATATCGTAAATTATCTGGTGGAGTTCCCGGTTGCTATCCGTGGAGATTTTGACCCCCGTTTTCTGGAACTGCCTAAGGAATTATTGGTGATGACGATGAAGTATCACCAGAAATACTTTCCCGTCTCTGACGGAAAAGAAAATTTACTGCCCTGCTTCATTACGATCAGCAATATGTCTGCGGGACCTGAAATCAAAAATGGCAACGAGCGGGTTTTGCGTGCCCGATTGGAAGATGCCCGGTTTTTCTATGATGAGGACAAAAAGAAAAATTTGGCTGACTTTGTCGAGCCACTGAAGGGAGTCGTTTTCCAGAAAAAACTGGGAACCTTGCATGAAAAAATGGAAAGGGTTTGTGATCTTGCCGGCGTTTTGTCCGATCACGCCTGCCCGGATAAGAAATCGCAGGCATTGAGAGCCGCACAGTTGTGCAAAGCTGACCTGATGACATTGATGGTTTATGAATTTCCGGAACTGCAGGGGATCATGGGCGGATATTACGCGGCCCATTCGGGAGAGGAGCCCGAAGTCGCTCAGGCTATCAAGGAACATTATCGTCCTGCCTTTGCGGGAGACGATCCTCCTGCAAGCGAGTTGGGAGCAGTTATCGCGGTTGCCGACAAGCTCGACACTATTCTGGGCTGTATCGGGGTGGGTTTGATCCCCAGTGGCTCTGAAGACCCCTATGGCCTGAGACGAAATGCACTGGGCATCATACAGATTTTCCTGCACCGGAATTGGCAGGTTTCGCTGGACAGTCTTGTGGAGGAGAGTCTCGGCTCCATGGGATCGAAAATCAAGCTGGACCCTGAAACCATCAGGAATCACGTGATGGAATTATTTTCTCAGCGATACAAAACATATTTGAACGCAGAGGGGTTTCCCTATGACGCGATTGATTGTGTATTGTCCACAGGGTTGGATTCCATTGTTGATATCAGGGCAAAGGTTGCGGCTTTTTCTGATTTGAAAAAGCAACCCTACTTCGAACCTTTGGCAATTGCTTTTCGCAGAGTTGTCAGCATACTGAATGACGAGGCGGTGGGTGATGTGGACCCTGGACTGTTAAATGACCCGGCCGAAAAAAAGTTGTTCGAGATGTACTTGAAAGTTCGGGACCCGGTGTTCCGGCATATTCAAAACAAGGAATTTTCTCAGGCCCTGGAAAAAATTGTAGAAATAAAACCCGCTGTTGACAGCTTCTTCGATGAAGTCATGGTCATGGTGGAAGATGCCTCGTTACGCAAAAACCGGCTTTGCCTGCTTCAACAGATTTCCGGTTTGTTTTCAGAGTTGGCCGATTTTTCCCGCATTGTTTTGAAAAAAAGTTGAAAACTTCCTAGCCTTCAGATAACCTAGCTTTATTCCATTTGCACATCACTTTGGCCTCTACTTTCAGTTAGTTGGCTAGGTTCTTTTTATGACGCAGAAATATATTTACGCCTTCGGGGATGAAAACACCGAGGGCAATGCAGAAATGAAAAACCTCCTGGGGGGGAAAGGTGCCAACCTTGCCGAGATGGCCTCCCTGGGAATACAAGTCCCTCCCGGATTCACAATAAGCACAGAAGCCTGCGTTTACTATTTCAAGCACAAAAATACCCTCCCTCCTAAATTGTGGAGTGAAGTTCTTGCCTGTCTGAAAAATCTGGAACAAGGTCTGGGAAGAAAATTTGGCGATACAGAAAACCCCCTTCTTGTCGCGGTGAGATCGGGTGCCCGGGTTTCCATGCCCGGTATGATGGATACGGTGTTGAACCTGGGGCTGAACGATAGCACCGTTAAGGGTTTGGCCAAGAGCACCAACAACGAGTGGTTTGCGCTCGACTCGTATCGCCGGTTCATTGCTATGTTTGGAGATGTTGTGCTGGGGATTCCCGGAGAGCGGTTTGAGGCGCTCCTCGCCAAGAAAAAATTAAAACGTAAAATTGAATTTGATACAGAATTTACTTCGCAGGAGTTGAAAGCACTCATCAAGCAGTTCAAGACTCTGGTGGTCCGCACAACCCAGGAAGAGTTTCCGGAAGATTCCATGCAACAACTGCGCATGACCGTTGAAGCGGTTTTCAATTCCTGGAACACGGAACGGGCACGAACATACAGGAGGCTGAATGGCATCCCGCACGAATGGGGTACAGCGGTCACGGTCCAGTCCATGGTGTTTGGCAATATGGGAGATACCTCCGCGACAGGCGTTGCGTTTACCCGGAACCCGGCAACAGGGGAAAAGAAATTTTACGGGGAATACATGATCAATGCCCAGGGCGAGGATGTCGTTGCGGGAATCCGGACGCCCAACTCGATCGAAAAGCTGGAGCAGGATATGCCCCAGGTATATCAGACCCTGGTAAAGGTTTATCAGAAACTGGAAACCCATTACAAAGACATGCAGGACCTGGAGTTCACCATTGAAGACCAGAAACTGTATTTATTGCAGACCCGGGCTGGTAAACGCACAGCCGCCTCGGCCATCAAAGTGGCAATCGATATGGTGAACGAGGGGTTGATCAGTAAACGGGAAGCCTTGATGCGGGTTCCGGCAAATCAGTTGGATCAAATCTTTCATCCGATGATTGACCCCAAAGCAAAATTGAAATTGCTGGCAAAAGGCCTGGGCGCCTCCCCCGGTGCGGCGGCAGGAAAAATTGTATTCACTCCCGAGCGTGCCCAGGAACTGGCTGAGAAAAAAGAAAAGGTCATTCTTGTCCGCACGGAAACATCTCCGGAGGATATTCATGGAATGAGCGTGTCGCAGGGAATCCTGACCGCCAGAGGAGGCATGACTTCTCATGCCGCAGTGGTGGCCCGGGCGATGGGCAAGCCTTGCGTTTCCGGAGTCAACGCTCTGGAGGTTAACGTAAAAAGAAAAAAGTGCACGCTTGGAAACATTCAGCTTAAGGAACTGGACTCGATTACTTTGGATGGAACCACGGGTCAGGTGATTAAAGGGGCGGTGCCTTTGATCCAGTCCCGGTTGACCAGTAATTTCACGCGAATGATGACCTGGGCAGGGGAAGTCCGATCCCTGCAAATTAGAGCCAATGCCGATACCCCGCACGATGCATTGATGGCACGGGATTTTGGGGCGCAAGGAATAGGGTTATGCCGGACGGAACATATGTTCTTTGATGAGGAACGCATTTCCCTGGTTCGGAAAATGATTGTAGCCGAGGACGGAAAAGTCCGCGATGAGGTGTTGAAAAAGCTGCTTCCCATCCAACGCGGGGATTTTACGGAAATTTTTAAGGTGATGGAGGGATTTCCCGTTACGGTACGGTTATTGGATCCCCCTTTGCATGAATTCCTGCCTAATTCTCCGGCGGAAATAAAAAACCTGGCGAAAAAAATGAAAGTATCCCCGGGGGCTCTGGGGAAAAAAATCGAAAATATGAAAGAAGTTAACCCCATGCTTGGGCATCGGGGTTGCCGGCTTGGAATTACTTTTCCGGATATTTACCGGATGCAAGTCAGGGCCATTGTGGAAGCGGCCTGCAAGCTGGTCAAAAGAGGCGTTAAAATTTTTCCGGAAATCATGGTACCGCTTGTCGCGCATGTAAATGAATTCAAAGTTGTGCGTGAACTCATCATGGAAGTGGCAGAAGAAGTGGTTCAAAAAACCGGTGTGCCGCTGAATTATAAAATTGGTAGCATGATCGAGCTTCCCCGGACAGCTCTGATGGCGGATGAAATTGCGGTGGAGGCAGATTTCTTTTCCTTCGGAACCAACGATCTGACCCAGACCGCTTTCGGGCTCAGCCGGGACGATGCCGGCAGTTTCCTCAACGAATATCTCGAAAAAGGACTGCTGACCCATGACCCATTTGTAACGGTGGACACGGATGGGGTGGGTCAATTGATTCGTATCGCGATTGAAAAGGGAAAAAAGGTCAAACCCAATATTCATTTGGGGGTATGCGGAGAGCATGGTGGAGACCCCTCATCGATAAACTTTTTTAATAAAATGGGTTTGGATTACGTCAGTTGTTCCCCTTATCGTGTGCCCACTGCCATCCTCGCCGCCGCCCAGGCCGTTATTCGGGAAGACCATTTGAACCTTTTCCCCGAGTTTAATTGGCAAGATAGCTAGAATACTGGGAAAAAGGTTGACTTCGTTTTTACCGGTCACCATAATAAAAAATTCTTTTGCCTGAAAGACTGGCCGCATCGCCAATAGTAGCGATCCGGTCAGTTCCATTTGAAACAACCTGTTACCTGATAAGGTACTCCGTCTGGAGGTTAGGAATGAATATAGCGCTCACCGGTATTACCGGAATGTTGGGCTCCCATCTCATCAAAAAAATTGTTGAAGAAAATCCGAAAGGTCATAATGTCCGCGCTCTGATCCGTGAAGGAAGCGTGGTGGAACACTTGAAGACCTTTGAGGATGTAGACTTTATTATTGGCGGTTTGGAGGATCGGGAATCCCTTGCAAAGCTTGTACAGGACGCGGAGGTGCTGATACACCTGGCCCATTTTCCCGGTCCGGTTCAGGCTTTTGATGAACTGATCAAGGTCAATGTCAACGGTTCCTTTGATTTGCTGGAAGAGGCCAAAAAGGCAAAGGTCAAGCAGGTGATCTTCATGAGTTCGTGCACGGTGTTTGGACAAATTCTCCCTACGGTTGATGCGGAACACCCGCTCGATGAAAATCACCCCGTTTGGCCCAGCAGTCTCTATGGCTCCATCAAATCCTCGATCGAAGGATTTTGCCACTATTACCAGAAGAGCCGGGCATTTGACTTAACTATCCTGCGGCCAGTAACCATGTATGGAGTGCGCCCCCAGCTTGACAAGTCCGAATGGTTTCAAACTATTGATTTCCTCGCCACGAATTACAACGTGGACGTTAAGGGCAGTACCAAATATGTTTCGGTGGGTTCGGTGGTTCAGGCTATACAGAAGATCATGGGAAACGCGGAGGCCTCTGGAAAAACCTACCACCTGGTAGATGGGCATATCCATAACATGGATCTTGGAAAATTAATTGCGGATACCATCGATTCATTCGGCGAAGTTGAAGGTGTCATGGGGGAAGATGGCGTACCGATGTCCAGTCAGGCGGCTCAGGATCTTGGCGTTGAGTTTCCCGGTCAAGAAGGTATTGTGGAATATATCAAACTCGTCCATAAACTTCAGGGCCAATATGGTGGCGAACGCTCCATCCAAAACTGGTAAAGGAACCCTACGTGTCGTCTCTTACATCTCAAACATTCGTTGACCGATTGATCCGGGAAAACTTTAAGTTTTTTACCGGTGTTCCCTGCTCACTGTTATCAGGCGTGATTTCCCATCTGGAAGAAGTTGAGGACGCCAAATATATTCCATCGGTGAGGGAAGATTCAGCAGTGGGCCTGTGTGCGGGGGCCTATCTTTCCGGCGCCCTGCCCGTTCTGCTGATGCAGAACTCAGGACTGGGTTATTGTCTCAACGCGTTCACCTCGCTGAACCTGATTTACCGGATTCCTGTTTTGGTCATTATGAGCTGGCGGGGTCAGGGTGGAAAAGATGCTCCCGAGCACATCATCATGGGAGACATCAGCCAAAAACTTCTTGAAACTGCAGGAATGGATTACTCGGTTTTAAAGCCGGAAAATTTCGACCAGGTTCTCGCAACTGCCATGCAAAAAATTAATGAGGAAAAGCTTCCCTACACGCTCATCATTGAGAAAGGGCTGTTTGATGAAAGGCACTGAGGCATTTCAGGAATTACTGCCCTTATTGGGAGATGAACCCGTGGTGCATGCTAACGGATTCATTTGCCGGGAGTCGTTTAACTTAAAAGACCGGCCAGAGAATTTTTATATGATTGGTTCCATGGGGCTGGCATCTTCCATTGGATTAGGTGTCGCTTTATGCAAACCGGACCGAAAGGTGATTGTGCTGGATGGAGATGGCAACGTGTTGATGGCACTGGGCACGCTGGCCATGATTGCCGCAGAGGCACCTAAGAATCTGGTGCACGTTGTGATTGATAATGAAGTGTATGAGTCAACAGGAAAGCAACGCACCCTTTCCAACACAGTTCCTCTTGAAAAAATCGCTAAAAGCTCAGGTTACCGGGAAGTGGCGCGAGTAGATAAAAAAGAGGATATCAAGCCAGCATTTGAAAAAATGCTGAACTCCCAGGGACCGGGTTTTCTGCTAATCAAAGTAGAACCCTGCTTCGATCATAAAACAGGACGCGTGACACACACTCCAGAAGAAATCACCGAACGCTTCATGAAATCCCTCCACTAGGCGTGGGGCCAGTGTGCCCATCGCTCTCTCCGGCGAGCAACCGTTTTTCTCGGCTTAAAGTGGTTTTGCCGAATATCTAACCCCTCTAAATCCCCCCTTATCAGGGGGAATATTAATTTGGTTTTCCTTTAGCAATCGCTCTTTCAGCCGAAATAACTCTTCGCTTGCTAATGAAGGCTATTGCTCATTGGGTCCAGCGTCACGCTGGTTAGGCTAACAGGTCAACTGCTGTGCCGCCACCTGATTCAGGAGCTGTTGTGTTACCCTCTTCGCCGCTCAGTTCAGCGGTTTGATTGACGGGAGGGATAGGACTGGTCTGCGCTTCCTCTGTGTTGGTGCCTTGAGATTCGGTGGATGCCGAGCGACCGCCCTCGGTAGAACTTGTTTCAGTAGTTGTTTTTTGAGCAGATGCGAAACTTCCCAGGCTTGAAACTTCCATTGTGCAACTCCTTTCAGATAACAGTAACCCTACTTAATTTTTTCGAGAAAAAAATTTACTCCGTAATTTCACTAATCCCATCCCGAATCGCGTTTTTCAATTGCATCGCTTCTTCAGAAGGAATGGATCGAACCACCTTTTGAGTCTTGGGGTCAACAACCTGAAGGACCACATCGTTGTCATCCGTTACCGAGAACTTTCGTTGTTCGCTACTCGGTGATGTTTGCCCACTTTTGCTGACCTGCTCTAAAGCCTGACCTTGGGATGATAAATCAACGGTATCCCCCGATGACTTAGGCTCAGGAGACGAACTTGACTTAGAACTCGATGAAGAAGACTGCGGTTTGGGTGCTGTCGGATCTCCCACTGGTTTAACGGCTTGGATATCCATGATGCTTTGCCTCAACTAAGGATAATAAAGGTTGAAATTTATAACCACTTGAAAAATAATTAATTATTGGATTCTCCCCGTGCGTTTCGAATTTTTGACCTAGTACACGCATTCTTCTTAACGGTGACTTGAGAAAAATCTTTAGAAAAATTTTAAAATAGTTTCAGAGGCAATTTCCCTGATTTTGGAAACCTTTGAAAAACCTTCGGATAGCCCCAGGTTACCCCTATTTAAAATCCTCCTGAATGGATGGATGGAATGGAGATTACAGACTCGATAAGGTTTGAATTGAGCCTCTTTAAAGGTTATGATACCGTCCAAAAAAATATTTGAAAACAAAGTGGTTCTGGGAATTTTGCCTGATTTTTAAGGGTGAAAAACTTCCTCGCCTATTGCTGTGCTATGAAAGAATTTCACAAAATCCTGAAATACGCCAGGCCGTACACCAAAAGCCTTATTTTCGCGTTTCTTTGCCTGGCTTTGACATCGTTGATCAATCTGGTTTTGCCTTTGATCGTCCGCAATATGATCAATGCTGTGATCGTATTAAAAAACAATGAGATGCTGGATGGTTTGGCATGGGATTTAATCATTATCATTGGCCTTCAGGCGGCGTTTGCGGTCACGCACAATTATATTTTTGGTTTCGTGGGACACAGGATGACCACCGATTTTCGCATTGAATTTTTTTCTCACATTCAATCTCTTTCTTTGCGTTTTTTTCAGGAGCGCCGAGTAGGAGAAATTTTATCTCGCATGAGCAACGATATATCAGTGATCCAGAATGCGTTGGTGACAATTCCCGTTGCCTTACTGCGCCAAAGCATCACGCTACTTGGGGCAATGGCGATCATTCTGTATCTGAACTGGAAATTGACTGGGCTTATTTTGCTCATTTTGCCCCCTCTGATGATTTTTGCACGGGTGTTTGGGCGGCGATTGAAAGTGTTTTCGGAAAAACTTCAGGATCAGGTAGCGCAGGCGTTGGTGGTTCTTGAGGAGGTTGTGTCGTCCATTAAGATTGTGAAGTCCTTCGTCCGCGAACCTTATGAGCGGGACCGATTTCAGGAAAAAATTGAAACCGCCTTTGAGAGAGCGGTGGACAAACTCAAGATATCGGCATTTTTCGGTCCCTTTATTCTAGGGCTCACCTTTCTCGTTTCTGCGTTGTTGATCTGGTATGGCGGATATCAGGTCATGCAAGGGGCGACCACTCCCGGCGAACTGGCGGCTTTTTTCCTGTACGCCCTGATCATCGCGGGACCCATCGGAACTTTTGTTCGACTCTATACTCAGATTCAGGAAGCTCGTGGTGCTATCCAGAGAGTTTATGAAATTCTTGATACGGAACCGATTATTCAAAATCCTGAAAATCCGGTGTCGCTTGAAAATATAACGGGGAGTATCCAATTTAAAAATGTATTTTTCGGTTACCAGGACACGGTGATCCATGATGTCAGTTTTGATGTGCTCTCAGGGCAGACAGTTGCTCTGGTAGGCCCTAGCGGAGCCGGCAAGTCCACCCTCATCAAACTTCTATTCCGTTTCTTCGATCCGAATTCCGGAGCCATTCATCTGGATGGCCACGATATTCGCACTTTGGACCGCAAAAATTTTCTCAGCCAGATTGCTCTGGTTCCTCAGGAAACGCTCCTGTTCGGCGGAACGGTAAGGGAAAATATTCTCTATGGAAAACTCGATGCCACACAATCGGAGCTGGAAGAAGCCGCACAAAAAGCTAACGCGCATGAGTTCATCACGAATATGGAAAAAGGTTATGACACAATTGTAGGTGAAAAGGGAACGAAGCTTTCTGGAGGAGAAAGGCAGAGAATAGCCATTGCCCGAGCTATTTTGAAAGACCCGAAAATTCTGGTTCTGGATGAGGCCACCTCATCCCTGGATAATCGGTCCGAATCCCTCATTCAAGAAGCTTTGGAAACTTTAATGGCCCACCGCACGACTTTTATCGTGGCACATCGCCTGAGTACGATCCATAAGGCCAATCAGATTATTGTCCTGGATAAGGGGCGCATTGTTGAATCGGGTCAACACGAAGATTTAATGAACCACAAAGGCCTGTACCACAGCCTGTATACCATGAAGATGCTTGATCCCGCCGCGCAGGAGGAGTTGGGCCTATAGTTCCTATCGCGGAATAAATTTTCTATGCATCGGAAAAGGGATGAGGCTTTGGACGTAGAAAGGGGTTACTCTCCCGGATCGGCACCAGTCAAAAATCCCACTAAATGCGCTTTTTTCTCTATGTCGCCACGGTAATAGGTGCGCACCAGCCTCTGGATCAACTCATTCAGTGTTGGGTCTTCTCCGTAAGTTTCCATGGCTTCACTGACGCAAGGTTCTTCGCCTCCCGGGGCGTGCTGCGTCTTCTTGACAGGCCCTCTACCCGTTAACAGCCAAATAATATTAAGGTCCGTGTGCTGGTAAAGTTTTGCGATGGTGTCTGCCGAAGGCAGGGATTTGTTGTTCTCAATATCCGACAACGAACCTTGAGAGATTCTGATCAATTTTGCCAGCTCAAAGGATTTCAGCGGCAATGATTTTCTCCATTGCCGAAGCCGCGACCCTAAAAACTTGGCTGTGCCTGATTTTTTTTCTTGCATTTTACGGTATACCAAATTATGATTGAAAATGGTTATTTGTAACCCTAGGCAATTTCAGAGCCCAAAAAAACCCGAAGGAAATTTTAGATTATGCTAAGCGCAGGAGACTAGAAAATTTTTTTCTAAGGATCCTTTGACAAACTAAAGAACCTGATTCCCCAAATCTTCAGCGTCCAACCAAGCTTGAGAGGGAGAATATAGGGTCAAGATAGAAATATTATACCTAAATATAGGTAGGTTGTCCAACTTTGTAACAGTCTATATTGGTATGATCCCTTAAAATATTCCCGTCGTCAATCCATTTTTTTGGATTTTCCCGTTAAAAATTTTTACATTCGGAGTAAGAAATTTTACAAAACCAGGCTAGCCCTAATAACGTTCTGGCCCCCTCAAATAGAGGGCTTTGCATAACCCGAAAAAACAGAAGAGCGCGATGCTTCGAGAGCCTCAGCATGACAAACCAAACCTCACAGAGCCGTCTTCGCGAGCCGCAAAGCGGCGTGGCGATCCAGAGTTTCGCTGGGTTTACCCTTGCAGGCACGAGAGCTAAGGTCGAATATCACGGCTTCACGGAGCCTGTGCTGAGCGTGGCCGAAGTATTCGCAAAGACGACTTATGCAAAGGTCTCCCTCAAATAGGGGCAAAACAGTTGAACCATTTTTCTCGTGCAATATTCCGTCAAGCTGTTTATTGGCAAGTGACTTAGAAGGTAAGTGACTTAGAAATCCAGCGGCAGAACGGAGTTTTTGGGTAGGAGGATTTGGAACAGTCCTACCATTTCCTGAAAGGAATAGTTTTCCAACAAGAACTTGTATAGGCGCGGGGAGTAACTGGCTAGCCTTCTTTCTTCTTTACCATCGATAGCGATGTCTACATAAATCACTATTTTGGGTAATCGATGTCGCAATAACTCTACCAGCTCGCGTTCTTTTTTTTCTTCAAGCATGCCCGGCAATATCCATTCATAAGGTGTCGGGTTAACCCGGTCAGAAAGAAAATAAAAAAGTGGATTCAGCGGCAGGGCCAGAATGGCATCGCCTTTTTTCGAGTGCAGGTTTATTTTATCAATGACCTGCTTGATCCATTTTGCCTCTTGGGGGTTTGTATAGACATCCATTTTCCCCATAGAAATGCGAGCGGTCTCCAGTTTCATGGCACCAATGCTTCCGGCATAAAAACCGTGATGGGCGTTCATCTCGAAATAAAACAGAAAGGGCAGGAAAACGGTGAGAAGGTTCAGCGGTAGCCGGGTGAAAAGGCCTTTTTGCCCAACGGGTTTTTGCAGGGACAGAACCTTTTCCCGAATTTCATATAATAAATAACATAGAAGAAGATAGAAGGGAGGCAGGGTTCTCAGCAGGTTGTCGAATCCTGCCCGCCATATTACCAGACCAAAAGCACAAACCCCGAACAGCAAAATGGCAATAACCATCAGATGAGCAAGACGGAATGATTCTTTTTTTATGGCGAACTGGTAAACAAGAAGAAGTGCTACCACGCCATAGGTAAGAATGGGGAGGTAGAACAAAACCCGCTCAAACATCTGGTGATATCCCTCATCTTTGAGGAGGGCAAAAAAAGGAAAAATTTCCGGGAACGGGTTGCCCCAGACTTCATGTGCATCCACGACCAGTTTAAATACTTTCGTAAAATAGCCATCTTGTCCCAGATAGATCGCAAACAGGACTGCGGACACACCACCCACCCCATAATAGGTTTTTATGGACGAGGGTGAATGCGAAGCTACTTTCCCCGGTAAAAAATAAAAACCCTCGCGCAAATGTTTTTGGGTAAACAGCAGGGCGAGTACTGCCAGACTGATCAATATTGAGAAGAGGGTGACTTCAAACTTGAAAAAGGCACTTAAAAAAATCGCTGTGCCCAGTCCGAAAAGGGATGCCAGGTTTCTTTTTTCCAGAACATTTGTAAGGCAGTACAGGTTCAAAACGACAAAGAACGTGTAGAACCGGTTGTAATACATGGATGGGGCGGAAAGCATAAACAAAGCCGCCAACAAGGCAAATCCCGCAGGCATGATTTTGCGGGCCATGGAATAAATCATTATTACCATTGCCGGGGTAAAAAGGAGCACACCGATACGCAGACTTTGGATCTCCACCCCGAACAATTTGAAAAACAGCACTCCATACCAGTAACGACCTGGGAGGTAGCCATTGGGATTGAAGTCTACAAGAGCCTTCTCCCCGTTAAGCGTTCTTAAGGTCCCATTGGCGTACCCCCCTTCATCCCAAACATTCAATCCATATCTGGAGAAGGACCAAAAATAGGCCAGCAATGCAATATAGACGAGAGAAATCCAACCCCATCGCCTGGCAAAGGTATTGTTGTTGTCCATTTTTCGATTTATTCTTTTAGAAATGCCCGCATTTCCTCGGCGAGACTCTGATTTTCCTTGAGTATGTTTTCCAGGTTGGGATTACCATCGGTTTTCAGTTTTTCTTTCACCTTGAATATCCGGCTCAGAGATTGCTCGATGGTGGCGCGTGGGATTCTTCCCGCTTCCACATCCCCGATCAGAGCGTTTTGAAGTGCATTTACTTTTTCCAGATCGTGGCAAATGAGAAACACATCGATACCGGCCCGAGTCCCCAACTCAGGGATGGACTCCAGCTTTTGATCAATGGCCTGCATCTCCAGGTCATCAGAAATAATAACTCCCTCAAACTGTAGAGAGTTTCTCAGCACATTATTCAGGATGAAGTGCGAAAAGGTGGCAGGTTGCCCGGCATCCCAGGCCGGATAGACAACATGCGCTGTCATGATAACCTGAAGGCCATGTTGGATGGCGTGCGTGAAGGGGGGCAACTCGATTTGTTCCAGTGACTCCAGCGTCCGCTCTACTCGAGGAAGCGTGAGATGCGAATCCTGCGAGGTATCCCCGTGTCCGGGGAAATGTTTTCCCACAGGGATGACTCCGGCAGAATAAAACCCACGAATCAACTCGGCTCCCAACCGGGCCACCTTTGCAGGGTCCGTATCCAGGGCTCTTTGTCCAATGATAGGGTTTGCCGGATTGGAATGGACATCAAGAACCGGAGCGTAGTCCATATTAACTCCTACCGCGCGCATTTCTTTTCCCATCGCAAGTCCAAACCTGTAGGCCAGGTCATCCGAGTCGGCCTGCCCCAGGCATGACATAGGGGGAAACTGTGTGAACGGTTTACCGAGACGAGCGACCCTTCCACCTTCCTGGTCCACCGAAATAAAAAGCGGCGGGACTTCAGGGTGTTCCGCAGTCAGTGCCTGCAGGTCGTTTATCAACCGTAGCAATTGCTCGGGGTTTTTATAATTGCGCTCGAAAAGGATCAAACCGCCAATGCCCTGCTCAACAATCAGTTCTTCGGTTCGGGCGTTAAGGGAGGTGCCCTCAAACCCGGATATGATCATTTGACCGGTCTGTTGTTTCAGGGAAAGCAAAAGGAATCAGCGTTAGGAAAGCGTTGATGAGCGGGCATCGTTGCCCGGTTCGGCATCCGTATGTTACCATAACTTAATAAAACGATATCAACAGAGGTTCGAGTTTTTATATATGTTACGTAGAGTGGTAATCACCGGCCTGGGCGCAGTGAGTCCAAACGGCATCGGTTTAAAAACTTTCTGGAAAAACACGTGCGAAGGGATCAGCGGCATTGACCGTATAACCAGCTTCGACCCATCAGCCCTGTCGTGCCAGATTGCTGGTGAGGTGACCCGGTTTGACCCCTCTCTTTATTTTTCTAAAACGGATTTAAAAAAATTGCCCCGCACCGTCCCGCTTGCTGTGGCGGCCACACAGGAAGCATTGGCCCATGCTGGAATTGATCTGGCTGATTTTTCGGAAGAGGACTTTGAAGGACTGGGGGTTCTGGTTGGAAGCGGAGGGTCCGGATTCGACTTTTCGGAAAAACAGTTCGAAATTTATTTCTCAAAACAAAAGAACAAGATCAGCCCTTATGCCATTTCCAATTCGCTGGTGGGTATGCTTTCCAGCGAAATTTCCATGTACTTTGGGTTGCAGGGTCGGAGTCATGTGCTCTCCAATGGATGCACCAGTTCCACCGATGCCCTGGGTTATGCTTTTAATACCATTCGGTTTGGTCAGGAAGACTGGTTTGTATCGGGAGGAGTGGAGTCCTGTGTCACTCCTGCCATGATGCAGGGATTTGAAAGAATGAAAGTCAACCCGATGAACTTTAACGATTCTCCAACACGAGGTTCGCGTCCCTTCAACCGGGACCGGGAAGGGTTTGTCCTGGCAGAAGGTTCCTGGATGATTATTCTGGAAGAACTGGAACATGCCAAGGCGCGGGGAGCAGAGATCATCGCTGAAGTTGCGGGGTATGGCGCGACCTGTGATGCGTTTCACCGGGTAGCCATGATGCCAGATGGAAAACAGTCATCGAGAGCAATGAACCTTGCCTTGCGTGACGCACAAGTGAATAAAGACGAAGTGGATTATATCAATTTCCACGGGACGTCAACATTGATCAATGATAAAGTCGAAACGCTGGCGGTCAAGCAAACCTTTAACAGCCAGGCCATGAATATTCCGTCCAGCTCTACAAAATCCATGGTGGGGCATCCGCAAGGAGCATCGGGGGCTCTGGGGGTAACCGTCTCGGCACTTTCTTTGAAAAACGGGTTCATGACTCCCACCATTAATATGGAAAACCCGGACCCTGAATGCGACATGGATTATGTTGCCAATGTAGGAAGAGAAAACAAAATGAATATTGCCGTCAGCAATTGCATTTCGTTCGGATCAAAAAATTCCGCCATCGTCCTGAAAAATTTTGAATAAGACAATAAGACCATGAAAATTTTTTCACCCACAATAAAAAATCTGATGACAGCTATGCTGGTTGCCTTCGTTCTGACAGGTTGCGGCGGAAAACTGGTGGATGTCAACGTCACCATTGTCGATCAGAAGACGGCATTGGAAAACCAGATATTGGGCAGTTATGAAGAGTTGAGCAACGATGTCCTCTTGCTGGCATCGGTACGATCTGTAGATGAAGAAGGCAAACTCAAACCCACCGTTGAGATTCCGAAAGGCAAACTGCTGGCACTGAGAGCCATGCAACGGCAGGAATTCAACCGCGACGATATTCAGGGGTTCAAGCAATCTCTTGTAGCCGGCGAGAGTAATGACGGCTTCCTGAAATTTTTCGACAACGAGCGCACCAAAACCGATGCCCAGTTCAAAAAATTTTCCGAAGCAATTATTGCGGAAGAAAATGAAGACCGAATGATTATTTTACAAAGAATCGTAGCGACGAACGAGAACTTCAGCGAACAGGACCTTCCCAAAATCCAGAAAATCTCCGCCAGCCTCAACCGCGACAACGCCAAACCCGGCGAAAAAATCCAACAAGAAAACGGCAACTGGAAAATCAACTAAAAACCTTTTTTAACCACCGATCTACCCCTGCGGGGCATGAAGGCAAAGGTCGAATATCACAAACACAGATAGACACGGACAAAAATTTTCCCCCTTATCAGAGGAAAATTATTTTTACGTTTTTGTGGCTCGTGAGCGAAGCGAGCGTCTGCCTCCAGCGGCTCGCTGGTCAGCGGTAGGGCATTTTGTTGCCTTCTAACTGCTTCACAATTTCAGATTCGGCTTGGTTTTCCAGGCGGACGAACTCCTCAAACTCTTTTGGACTTTTGAATTCGAAAACCTTTGGTTCTTTTTGTCCGCAGATTTCTTCATCCTGTTCAACGGTCAACATATTTTTTTCCACGGAAGCTATGATAAATTTTTTCCGTGTCTTGAATTTCGTGAAAATTTCCTGATAAACGGGTTCAAGATTGAGAGCCATGCAACATCTCCTGCTAAAATTTACTTGATAATTACTGGATATAGAATTTTAACTTTCCCGAATTGCAAAATCAAACAAATCGCTATTTTACCCGCAGAAAAAATTATGGTAATCTATGTCTAATAATGCGGTGGGTGATTCCTTACTACCGTTTTACCAGACCTCACCTGCCACCCTTTCCGGGTCGTCTTGTTTATTGACCCCTTCCTCTAATTAAATATGACTAATCGAATATCCCTCAACCGGCTGGCAGAAACCCTCATTCAGGAATCGAAAACTCCATTCAACACCGAAGATTTTGCCAAACATCTGGAGAGCAAATGGCAAAAAGAAGTTTCTGGTTCTGCGAGAAAGCGGCTTGAAAAGGTCTTACGCAACCACTCCTCGCTGATTGGGATTCCTGAAAGTGACTTCGTTCCCTTTCGTGCGGTGGTCGATAAAATCAACCACGTATCTTTATCAATGCAACTGGGGGCCTGGGAACTGAAGCAGGGTATCCTGATTCCCGGACATCGCCTGATTCCATTCATGCCGGTAAACCTCAAAGAAAATGAATTGACGTTTCTTGATCCTGAGGGGAATGAAATTCCTAAACTGAAAGAGTCCTATTATATTCAGGACATTGTGCCTTTTTATCAGTATTGCGCGCGTTTCCCGGAAGAAATCAAATTCAATGAATGGATTCCCGGAAAAAGTTGCATGACGGTTACGGTCTGGGACATGCGGTCTGTATACAAAAGCTTCTCATCGCGCCCTGGAGATGCGCTTCTGATAGATCTTATCGACTATGAAAAGGGGATTTATCAGGTTCGCTCCTATTCCTCGCAACAGTATCGGCTCGACCGATTGCGTATGCGGGCGCTCTATATTGCTTTGGCTACGCAAATGGACCCGCTCTGTCAGGATGAAAGGTTTTGTTCTGCCGGACTGGAGAAACAATTGTTGCGAATCCTTTTTTCTCTGGACTCGAAAGTGTTTCGTGAGGTGGAGGTTTTTTCCGTCACGGACTTTTTGGAGTCCCTCAAAGAGTGGACCGTTGTTGGGTGTGAGGCGGGAGGGGTGCAAATGGTTCCGGTTGGGCAAACGGAACCGGGGCCTTTCATTCGTGCCGATGCCAACCGGGCTATAAAGGGAGAGCTGGGGTCACTGAACAAAATATTTCAGGATTTAAAATTGTCCTTCGATGCATTGGAATTTAAATCCATGCTCTATACGGTCATGGCTTCGGACAAATACAAGCTGGAAGCGGTTTTTTTCCTGTTGTTTGGAGGGCAGGGAGATTTGTTCGAGGACAAGAAACAGCATGACGTGTTTTACGGTTACCTGCGCGAACTTTTGTTTAAAATCTGCGACGACCTTAAAACCCGCGAATCCCATTTGGTAGCGGGTTTGAGGGAGCAATGTGTGGACACCAAGTTCAGTCTGGTCGGGGTATTGCGGTTTCTGGAAGAACAGGAGATCGGACTCGAAGACCTGCCTGCGGACCTGTTGAACCAGATTATCGAACTGGATCATTTTTGTGCCGATGCGTTGCACCGGTTCGCCGCTAGAGACCAGCCGCTGGACCTGCAGTTTATCCGTGAAATACGTGTTGCCCTGAAAGTAGTGCTCCCCCAACTGGCGATGGTGGAAGAAGAAGTCTATTCCCGCCTGGCTGTCTACTAACCCCCACTAGGCGTGGGGCCAGTGTGCCGTTGCTTTTGCTGGCTAGCAAAGAGTTGTCTCGGCTTAATTAAGCCCTTGCCAACTGCCTCCCCTGCTAAGGGGTGGTGGCGTTGAGGGTGTGGCCTGAAACTGTTTCGACTTGAACCGTTACCGTTTCTCCTGCCTGCAATGTGTCTCCCTGAATATTTACATTCCAGTATTGCGGGTTTCTCCCCTTGAAAGTATAGCCGGGCTTTGAAGACCTGCCTTCGATCAGGACCTCAACATTTTTACCGATGTAAGACTGGCCCTGTTGCTCAGTCAACTGGCTTTGCAAGGCAATGATTTTTTGAAGCCGTTGCTTTTTAGTTTCTTCGGGAACGGAGTCCGGCAGTTCATTCGCCGGGGTTCCAGGTCTCGGGCTGTAGGCAAACATGAAACTGCTACTGTAGCCAACCTCCTGCATAATTTTTAATGTGTCGGCAAAAGCTGAATCGGTTTCACCGGGGAAACCGACAATGATGTCGGTGGAAATGGCTATGTCCGGAACTTCCGATTTCAATTCAGCCAGCAAATCCCGGTACTCTTCTATGGTGTGGTCTCTGCGCATGGCTCTGAGCACTTGATTGTTTCCGCTCTGAACAGGAAGATGCAGATGATTCACCAGAATGTCCAGATCCCGGTAAGCGCGAATGGTCTCACGGGTGAAATCGTTGGGATGGCTGGTGGTAAATCGCAACCTTTGCACTCCGGGGATTTCCGCGACACCATATAAAAGCTCATGAAACGGCATGGGTTTTTTCAGTCCCCGCTTGCCGTAGGAGTTTACGTTTTGTCCCAGCAATATGATTTCTTTCGCGCCGTGACTCACCAGATGGCGGATTTCCTCATACAGCTCCTCGGGTTCTCGTGACTTTTCCCTTCCACGAGTAAACGGAACAACGCAAAAAGTGCAAAATTTGTCACAACCTTTAATAATATTTACAAACGCACTGGGTCCCGGGGACTTTGGCAGGTCACCGGGCAACTCGGGAATGGAATAGACTTTTTCCTGATCAAAACCAGTCCAGACAAAAGATTTGCTGGTGGTCCGCACCCGGTCTACGGCCTGGGCGATTCCTTCCACCTGGTCCGGGCCCATGACGAAATCCAGATACGGCATGCGTTTGAGCAGTTTTTCTCCATCCTGTTGGCCCAGACACCCGGTCAAGCCCAGAATCAGGTCGGGATTAGCCATTTTTAAAGGCTTTAGACCACCAAAGAGGGAGAAGGTTTTTTGCTCTGCTTTTTCCCGAATCGAGCAGGTATTGACAAGAATCAGGTCCGCGTCTTCCTTTTCCAGAGTACGCCGGTAGCCGGAATGGAACAGGACGAGCTCCATCCTGTCCGTATCGGCAACATTCATCTGACAACCAAAAGTATCTAAATAGACTTGTTTCATATTAAGGGAACTGTAAGGGAATCACCCGGCCTTTGCAACCCCCACCACTAGGCGTGGGGCCAGCACTGCATTGCCCGTGAAGTAAGCAACGCCATCAAGCGCAATACTTTTATATCCCCTCCCTTCATAGGGAGGGGCTTGGGGAGGGTGGCTGACTTCTGTTTTTCCCCGCTTCGTGCCCCGAAGCTATCTCGGCTGAAAGAGCTGTTGCTATCTGCCTCCGGTGGCACACCGGTTGCCCAATTACCCTACGGCCAACAACCACTAATTTAAATAAATTTATATTAATTACATATGAATTAGATAGAAACATAATCAAATTCCCAAAATTTTGTTGACAAGTCTATCCATTTAAAATAAAATCCATACTATTCCATAGAAAGTATTTAGTTTGCAGAGCCATTGCGCCAGAACCATTTTTAAGGGAGGGGAACTACTGTGGCCCAAAGCAATAGCGTCCGGCAAATCCGGGAAGCAAAAATGATGAGCAAGGCTGAGCTGGCTCGAAAGGCAAGCGTGACCGTTCAAACGATTGATCGTATTGAAAAAGGGAACGATTGCCGACTCGATACAAAGCGAAAGATCATTTTAGCCCTTGGTTACAAGCTGGTAGATCGGACAAGAATTTTTGATTCTGAAAATGATAACTCCGCTTCGGCGACCAAAAAAGGCAAGACAAAAAACCCTTGAATTTTGTCAGGGGTCTCTGTTTGGTCAATTGGGGTGAGAGCATATAGGGTCAGAGCGCAAGAAAGTATTGTAGCTCTACACGCTTATCGGGGTAAACGAGAAGAACTTGAATTTCGAGCAAAAAAAACCTGGCAATGAGTTTGAATGATTTTTTACGAAAAGTGATAAAAAACCACTCACTACTATAGTGATGGGTGGCAAAGGGAAAATCAAAACTCGTTGATTTTGAATGAATTGCGAATGAAGGGCAGGTTTGGTACAGGGTTTGCTTTTTGAAGGCTTGATAAGTTTTATTAATCGTTGATATCACAGATTTTTTTGAACTTTATGTTTTTATCGAAAAAAACTCAACTAGTAGCCATCGACATCGGGTCCTCTTCCATCAAGCTGGTTCAATTATCCGAGCTTAAAGATGGAGAGTTTGAACTGACTCATTTTGGGATGATGCCGCTTGCAGAAGAATGCATTGTTGAGGGGGCGATTAAAAAACCCGACCTGGTGGCCAAGGCCCTGGCGGATTTAATCAAAGCCGAAAAAATACAAAGCCGTTATGCCGTTTCCGCCGTTGCGGGAGAAGCTGTTTTTATAAAAAAAATTAAAGTTCCAGTAATGTCGGAGGAGGAGCTTTCTGAAAAAATAACTCAGGAAGCGGAACAGTACATCCCCTTTGATATTGACGATGTGGCTCTCGACTTTCAGCTTTTGGGCACGGTAAAAACTGAGGAAGCAGAGGAATTCGACAATTCGAAAAACAGTGAATTTAATGAAGAATCTCAAAGCAATGACTCTCAGCAAGAAGATTCGAACGAAGAGGCCGATGAGGAGATGATGGAAGTCCTCCTTGTGGCGGTTCAAAGGGCGGTCATTGATGAGAGAACCGATATTCTTCTGGAGGTGGGGCTGAAACCAGCCATCATTGACCTGAATGTGTTTGCATTGATGAATGCGGCTCAACTTACCAATGATTTGTCGTCAATGGGTGTCACCGCACTCATTGATCTTGGAGATTCGTTCACTCACATCAATATTATCCAGGATGGAACAATGGGTTATACCCGGGATATCCCTGTTGGAGGGGACTATTGTACCAAGATGCTCATGTCAAAATTCAAAGTCCCTTTTAACCAGACTCTTGCAATAAAGCGGGGCAATTTTTCTTCGGACATTGATGAAGAAGAGGTCGTCAAAATTATTAGCCAGGCCTATAAAAAGGTTTTGGAGGAGGTGCAAAAGTCCTTCGAATATTTTGGCACCCTGTCCGGTAGCAAGGTAGATCGGGTTTTGTTGTGCGGAGGGGGAAGCATGATTCGGGGATTGGATGGTTTTTTTGCCGACTACTTAGACGTGCCCGTGGAGATTTTGAATCCCATGCAAGGAGTCAAAATCAATCCCAAAAATTTTGACAACTCATTAATTGATGAAATGGGCGGGTTGTCAACAGTTGCCCTGGGGTTGGCAACAAGGAGGTTTGACTACACATGATCCGAATCAATCTTCACGATTACCATGATGAGCTGAGAAAGATTGAGATCCAAAAGCGGGTGGTTAAATCTCTTTCCATCGTTGCTGTCGCAATCTTTTTTATCATCGTAAGCTGGCTGATGGAGCAGGCTCAACTGGATTCAGTGAAAAGTGAAACAAACCAACTGAAATCTCAAGTCGCGGCTTTAAAAGGCCCGGTTGATAAGGTCAAAGAAATGGAAGGCAAGCAAAAACGCTTGCAGACTATTATTGCGGGCATTGAAAATTTGCGAGAAAGGCAATTACCCGCGAGTACGATTGTCGGTGATTTAAACCTGATGATTCCGGAGGGCCTTTGGTTGGGCGGCATCGTGCAGAGAGACCTGGAGTCTCTGGAGAGGAAAAGAAAGGGTTTTCCCACTATCATGTTTGGTGATCCGGGAAAGAAGAAAAAGAGGAAAAGGAGAAAAGGTCCTCCCCCAAATGAATTTGTAGAGGTTACAGGCTATTCCCTGACTGAAAACGGAGTAGCGGAATACATGAAAAGAATACAGGAAATTCCTTATTACAAAACAACGTTCCTCTATCAATTGTCACAGATATATATTGGAAGTCATGCGGTTCATAAATTTATTATTTATTGCTATATGCCGGAAAAGAAACCGAAAAAGAAAAAATCGGCTTAATAACGACTATGGACAAACTGTTCGACAAATTACCTTACGATGACCTTGATGGGATTCAGTTTACCCACTTGCTGGCAGGAGCCGCAGGCGTAGGACTGTTACTTTTCATCGCCTACTATTTCACCTTGTATAGTGCCACCAGTACGGAATTTGAAACGCTAACCAAAGAGAAAGTAGAAGCGCAGAGAACCCTGAAACGATATCAGGTAACAGTTGCCAAGAAAGATAAAGTGGCAAAAAATCTGGCTCGGGTAAAGGGCCAGTTCGATGTATTTAAAAGCCAAATGCCCAGTCAGGCCGAGATTCCCAATTTAATGCGAAGGATAGCGGCATTTGGCAGAGACAGGAATATGAAAATGGTTACGCTCACCACAGAACAAGGTGAGGTTGGAAGTTTTTATAAGGTGATTCCCTTAAGGGTCCAGATATATGGAGAATTATGGGTCACGCTGGATTTCATCGACTATATGCAGAATCTTTTGCGCTTGGTGAGTTTTGATAGCCTGTCGCTGAATGCTCAGAGTGTTCAAATTGCCGGAGTAGGGGGCAGTGAACCTACCATAGGCTCACTGAGAACAACTTTAACGGTAAAGACTTACTCGTTTGTGGAAGGTGCTGAAAATCGAAAGCCGGTTAAAAAGAAACCCGCTAAGAAGAAAGCAAAAAAGAAGAAAAAAGGCCATTAAGCACTTTAACGGATAGATGATATTGCAGATGAAAATCAAGCAACATATAAAAATTTTGTTTTTCCTGTGGATAGCTGGGCTTACTTCTTTTCCAGCCCTGGCAATGACAGCACCTTCTCAGGACGACCTGCGTTCCAGAAACCAAAAGCTCAATATTTTGTTCCGACTCAGTGGGCTTGAAAATATTCTGGAGAATGCTGAATCTGCTTTGCAAACTGCAGGAAATATTAATGATGCTTTAGCACCGGGTCAGGATGGGTTTGCCAGGAGAATTATGCATCAGGCGTATTCTCATGAAAAATTTTATCGAGTGCAGAAACAGCCTTTTCTTAAAAATTACAAACCTCAACATGTTCTTTCGGTGGTTCAGTGGTATCGAAGTTCACTAGGGAAAAAGTTGTTGCGGCTTGAGAGTGAGGCAAATAACCCAGATAGTCAGACGGCGAGGGAGTTGTTCACAGAAGATTTACTGAACTCACCTCCCAGCGAGGAGCGACTACTTCTGATAGAACAAGTTGAGCGTTCATCGATCACAACTAAAGCCGGGAAGGCTCTTTATTTGGGGTATGTCAAATTGATGTACCCCTTTAATCAAAAAATTCAAAGCAAGAGACTCGGAAAAATGCTGAGAGTATTGGACGAAAGCATTACTGAACCCATGCGGGAAATCATTTTGCGAGGCTTACTCTTTAGCTTTAAGAATATTAAGGATAAAGAACTTAAAAAATATGCTGAGTTTTTAAACTCCAAGGCCGGTCGCTGGTTCAGCGAGACCGCTTTGAAGGGTTTTAAAAAAGGGATTAAAAAGAACTTGTATCAGGCAGAACAAATTCAGGAAGACTTGTTAAAAGAAATCGACTCCGGCGGACCAGAGTTTCCTCTGGTAAGGGAGATTGCGCCACCGGGACAAAGATATCTGCTCATTGGAAAGCGCGATCCTTTCCGGCCTCTGGTGGATATCGGAGGACTGGTGGTTTCTCGCTCTACAAAAGGCCCAAAGTCTAAGGCCCGCTTGTTCGGGAATGAGCTGAAAGATATTCCCCCGATTGCCTTGCTGGTATTTGCCAAGATCGAAGATCAGCACCCGAAACTCTATAAGAGTTTGAAGCATTTTGAACGCTTGATTAATGATCGGGAAGCATTGGAAGAGATGGCAGATGAAGAATATGCCGATGCAATGGAAGAGTATCGCACTGCCCTGGAGCAGGCTTCTGATATCAAAATGGACGAGTCGCCCCTGCAGATAGAATATGATTCCCTTCGGATGACAGGAATTATCCAGAAAAAATCAGAAGCAGTTGCCATGTTTGAGATTGGCAAGGTTGGATATGCAGTGAGACAAGGGGACCGGATTGGTCCTGTATTCGGGTATGTGGATGAAATACAGGGCGAACAAGTAATCGTAGTTGAAAAGTTCAGGGACTATCTTGGCAATACCCTGACAAACCAGAAAGTTATTGAATTTTATCAGAGCACATCTAGCGAGGGTGATACGAACTCATGAAAAAACAAATGTTCATAAAATCCTATTTAATAAGGGTAGCTTGTCTGTTTATATTTTTAACAGGCGCGGTGCCCACATATTCTGCGGTCTTGCTTCCAGACCATCAGTCAGGCACTCCATTTCAGAACAAAAAGAAGGCGGTTCCGTCAATGGTCTTCGCCCAAAATCAGATGGGAGGTTCCAGTACAGAGCCATTGGGGGAAATTGTTTTTCTCAATACAACAGAAGAGGGACAAGGCTCCATTGTTTCTATCGAGTCAACCCGGCCTGTTCAGTACACGGCGTTTAAACTTCTGAATCCGCTCCGCCTGATTCTGGATTTTCCCAAAATGGATCAGGGGAATCTGACTAGCCGTATTCAGGTTGATAAAGGAATCGTAAATTCTATCCGTCCTATCCATTTCGAAGAGGCAGGGGTATTGCGTCTTGAAATCGTTCTCAACCAGTCGGCGGATTATGAGATTAGCAAGCCAGAAAAAAATAAGCTGAGTGTTCGCCTGCGATCCTCGGAACAGACAGCAGGCCAGGAAATGGCCCAGGCTCCATCCATGAAGGAATCAGCTCCTTCCAACAAGGCAGGTTTTAAGAAAGAATTTCATAAAAAAAGCCTCCGGGGCGCGGCTTCCCTCATGGATGAAGCGGAAGAAGTTCCCATAAATGAAGATACGTGTTTTCCCATGTTGTATGGAGAGAAGGAATTAATTTCTCTGGACTTTCAAAATGCCGATGTCCGCAACCTTTTTAGGATTTTCGCAGAGATCAGTGGATTTAATGTCATTCTTTCTCCTGACGTAGGAGGTTCCGTAAATATTAGAATGATGGATGTGCCCTGGAACCAGGCAATGGAAATTATTCTCACTAATAGTGCCTTGGGACGAGTATGCTTCGGGAACAATATTGTCCGCGTTGCGACCAAAGCAGTCCTTGCTACTGAGGATGCCGCCCGGATTGCTAAGAAAAATCGTGCAGTGATAGATAGGGTCAACGAACGGGATGCTCAGGATCTGGTCACCGAGGTAGTTCGTATCAACCACGCTGATATTGCCCAGCTTTCAGCCAGCCTTAATGCTTTAGGGAGTGCCCGCAAGGACAGGGGAATTACGGTGGATGCTCGTACCAATACGCTAATTTTAAATGACCTGCGAGCTCATGTGGATGACATGCTGGAGACCGTTAAAATCCTGGACATCCCCACACCCCAGGTTTTGATTGAGGCAAAGATTGTTGAGATCAGCAAATCTTTTATTCAGGAACTGGGAGTCCAATGGGGTTTAACGGGTGAAGCATCTGCTAACTCACCTGGCTCAGCGGCTATCAAGGGTACTGCTAACGCAACGAACACCACTTTTCTGGTGGATTTAGCGCAGGACAGCACTATTGCTGCCGGAAGCCTGAGCGGATTCGATCTGTTGCTGGGAGGCTTGTTGCCAGGATTAGATTTAAATCTCAGGCTGGAAGCTTTGGAGACACAGGGAAAAGGACGGGTTCTTTCCAGCCCTAAAGTCACAACCGCAGATAATAAGGAAGCCAGAATAAGAAGCGGATCGCAAATTCCCTATCAGGTTACCTCGGCAGAGGGCAACTCGATCCAGTTTGTCGATGCCGAGCTCAGCCTTACGGTCACCCCACATGTTACCTCGGACAATAGTGTCTACATGACCATTGACGCAACCAAAAACGCCGCAGATTTTACGCAGTTGGTGGGAACCGTACCAACCATTACCACCAAGGAAACACATACAGAAGTTTTAGTGGGCAATGGGGACACTACTGTTTTAGGCGGAATTTATGAAAGCACTTCAACTAAAAATAAAAAGGCCGTTCCGTTTTTATCCAAGCTACCTTTAGTGGGTTTTCTGTTTAAAAGCTTTGCGGATTCAGACACGATTACTGAACTTTTGGTGTTCATCACTCCTACCATCATTGAAACAAATTGAGTCTGCGCTGAAGGCTGGGTAAACAAGAAAAATAACGTGCGCAAAAAACTCTCATATAGGGGCCGTTGAGCCATTGCCAGTTGTACCCCTGCGGGGCAGGAAAGCTGAGGAAGAATATCACCGCACACACCTAGTGGCCTTAGAGAAAAGTACCGAAGAAATAGACATCCTCATAAAGAATATAATAGAAATATGCAACGCTTAAGCATTGATCTCGGCGAAAGAAGTTATGACATTCTTATCGGTCGCGGTCTTAGAAAGCGGGCCGGCGAGCTCCTCAAGGCCACCTTTGACCCCAGCCGGGTTGTGGTCATTACGCACCCCTCTATCAATAGTCTCTATGGCGAAGAGGTGACGGAAAATTTTGTTGCCCAGGGGTGGGAGACCGACATCATCGAAGTTCCGGAAGGCGAATCCTCCAAGAATCTGAGCCAGGCAGAAAAACTATACGACCACCTGTTGGAATTGAACTGTGACAGGAAATCTGTTTTAGTCGCTTTGGGCGGAGGAGTGATTGGGGATTTAGTGGGTTTTGTTGCGGCGACCTATCAGAGAGGGATTCCCTTCATACAAATGCCGACCACTTTACTTTCCCAGGTTGACAGTAGTGTTGGAGGAAAAACAGCGGTCAACCATCCCAAGGGAAAAAATATGATTGGGGCGTTTTACCAGCCACGTCTGGTCGTAGTAGATCTGGAAACTCTCCGGACGCTTCCTTCAAATGAATATCGGGCTGGACTGGCGGAGATAGTTAAGTATGGAGTCATTTCCGATGCCAGTCTTTTTGAATTTTTGGAAACCCACTGCAAGGAAATTCTCAGTCTCGATCATGAATGCCTTTCCCATATCATTGAGACCTCTTGCGCTATAAAAGCGGCGGTGGTTGAAAAGGATGAGCGGGAAAGCCATTACCGGATGATTCTTAACTTCGGGCATACTTTGGGCCACGCTATCGAATCGTTGACGGGCTATTCCAGCTTCATTCATGGAGAGGCAGTGGCAATGGGAATGGTGCGTGCGGCTAAACTGTCTCATTCAATGGGAAAATGCTCGGAAGAGGTTCCAATGCGCCTGGAGGCCCTGCTGAAAAAACTGGGCCTACCGGTTGAGATGCCGAAATTAGAGTCCTCAGCTGTGATTGAATCTTTGTACCATGATAAAAAAACCATGGACCATAAAATAAAGTTTATTCTGGTTAAGGAAATCGGGTCTATCGAAATCGTTGACCATATGCCGGAAGCAGAAATTTTAAAAGTACTTTGAGAAGGTAACCAGGGTTTCTCCATGCGAATCAGACGGACAATTCTAACGCTAACGATGGTTTTTTTGGTCAGCGGACCGGTGTTGTTTGCGGATGCCGCCATTTACAAATGGAAAGATGAAAATGGTAAAACCCATTTCACCGATAACCCTACAAAAGTTCCGGAAGCGTTTCGCAAAAAACCTTTTATAAAGAATCCCAAATCCCGCAAAGAAACTCCGAAGGCCAGGGGTAAAGAAACCCAGGACAAAGAGGCTTCCGAAAAACAAGCCACTACTGAAAAACCTGCTGAAACTGAAATCAAAGAAGGCGACAAACAGGAAGGCTTGACGGAGGGACAGCGTTCCGCCGCTACAGCCGCCGTTAATTTCCTGAAAGAAGATATACTGCGTTACGAAAAATTTTATTCCTGGCCGACCAGCCGGAGCAAATTTCGCGCTGTCAAGGGAGCCGTTGCGGGAGCAACTTCCCAAAAACAGGCCCTGTTAGATCAGGTTTCCCCGCACGACCTTCCTTTACTCAAGGAAGTGGCCGCATTTTTGGAAGCGAGCATTGCCGCAGATGAAAAATCCCAGAAAGTTGTTCCTACCACTATTACTTCGCGCCGCCAAACCCAGACGCTGATGAACCGGTTGAAGAGTGAAGCCAGGCAGGAAAACCAGCTTCTGGAAAAGCTGACTGTAGCCACCACCGACTAGCCAGCGGGACCAGCGTGACGCTGGGCCCAATAGGCCACAACTCTCTCTGGCGAGCAAAGAGTTTTCTCGGTTGAAAGAGCCGTTGCTACACTCCCTCCCACGGGAGTGGGCTAAGAGGGGAAATTCAACACCTACATCCCGTAACAAAAATTGTTGATCAGGTAACAAAATTTGTAACACCATCTCCGGTTTCAAACTTCGAATCTTTCCCCCCAAATGTTTTTTCTTCCCACAAATCATTGTAAAATAAGTTATAATTTCAGTATCACTTTCATTCTTTCTATTTTGGCCTTTATCTTGCTGTAATAGGATCAGGAGGGAAAAATGCCCTTTGCTCCCTCATTCGTGGGATTGCGTGGCAGGGTTTTGCCGCCATAATTAAAAGGGTAATGGACTATCGATTTAGAGATACAACTCAAGCCATGAATAATTTAAAAAACAACTCAGGACTGACGCTCATCGAAATCCTCATTTCGGTGGTCCTGGCAAGTGTGGGCTTGCTGGCCTATGCGATGCTTACCGGGACAGTCGTAAAAAAAAATGCGGACAGCAAACGGTCAACGATAGCAATAACCCTGGCTCAGGATAAAGCGGAAGAGATTAAGGATCTGGGAGTTGGAATTCTTTTATCGAATGCGAATGGTCTGGATTCCCCGGCTTATGATTCCGGAGCAAACACCTGGTCGGAAACCGCAGGCGGGGAGACTATCGATTCAGAAGGGAACACCGGAACCAGCGGTGCCTATTATACCCGAACCTGGACAATCTCAGTGGTAGGGAGTGCCAACTATTTTACCGATGTTACAGTGACCGTCACTTGGGACTCTGGTGCAGAGACGGTATCTCTTCAAACCTTAATTACTCAATAACGCCATGCGAATCAAAAAACCTTCTCTGAAATTTTTAAAGAACTCACGGGGTTTCACTATGACTGAGCTTCTCATTTCGGCGGCTATGGGGGTTGTCATGCTTGGGGTGGTGGCGAGCATATATGTTAAAGAAGATAAGATCATACGACAAGAAACTGAAGACACCAATAGCCGGGCGAAGGGCCGACACCTCATAAAGGTTCTGGCCAAGGAAATCCGCATGGCAGGTTTTGGCCTGCCTGCTGGTGTCGGGGTAACCGATGTTTCGGCGGCCGATTCGGTCACCTTTCGCGCTAACCTGGATGTTGTGCGCACAACGACTCCTCCGGGAAGCGTGGGAACCAGTGCTGTAGCAACAGGGGCCAACTCCATCACGGTGGTGGACGGAAGTACGTTTTCCAACGGAGATACTATCGTAATTTATGATCCTAACTTCAGGGAATATGAACTGAATTCGGTCAGTGGTTCCCCTTCTACGGGTAGCATACCCCTGGGAACTGCCGTGGCCTCAGATTATGTCTACGCGACCAATTCGCGTTTAGTGACTGTGAATAAATACAATACCGTCATCATTTATCAGGATGGAACCGCGATTAAGAAAAGCATTGATGGAACCGTTTCTACCATCATCAGTGATTCGTCGATTTCAACATTTTCGCTCACCTATGATTCCGCGACTGCGTCGAATGTGGATAAAATAAGCATCGCCTTGACGATGGTCGATTCCGATGACAGCAGTGGGGTGATTGAGTTTAATTCAGATGTTTCCTTGAGGAATTCGTCATGAAAATATTCAAGATGGGCAAAAAATATTTTGGCAACTTTAAATGCTTCCAGTGCGAAAAAGGCATAGTGCTCCCTACAACGGTTATGATGCTGGTGGCTTTGGGAGCCCTGGCCCTGGTATCCACACAATGGACAGTACAGGATATCAGTCGAACCGCCGATTATTATGATTCGCGGGAGGCTTTTTATATTGCCGAAGCCGGAATTCAGGAAGCCATTAACCTTTTGGACTATACCAACTCTTCCGGAGGCACTGAAAACAGCCCTGGAGACGAAATCGCCGCCGGGGGATTCGACAACGTCCTGACAAATTTTATTTCCAATAACAGCTCCGACCTGACCGACGTCAGTTTTGGCAGTGGCACTTACAACGTGACCCTTGCCGATAACGATGATGCCGATGGAGATACGGCAGATGATGATGATAATACGCTTGTTCTCACTTCAGTCGGAACCAGCGGGGATAAAACGGTCACCCTTGAAGCGGTAATCATACGCCGCCTTTTCAAAGCCGACAGCGCCATAACCACCAATGGCGATCTCGGCGGTAACGGGTCTTTCACCATTGACGGCACCAATGGAAGCATTCATTCCAATAGCTCGTTATCGGTCAGTGGCGGAAGCGCAACCGTTACCGAAGGGGCGACTGCGTCAGGAGATTGTACCGGAACCGGTTGCGTATCAGGAGGCGTTTCGCCAGTGAGTATCCCTATCATCAGCCCGTCCGATTATAAAAGTGCTGTTGAATACATCCTGAATGATGATGGGACCATTGAGGATGTCGGGACCGGAAATATCTACACCTATACCGCTCCCGGAGGAGGCAATTGGACCACTTCTACCACAGGTGACGGCAATTCCAGTTTTGGCGGACTCAGTTATAACTCCGGTCAAGGCAAGTGGACTGCCGGAAGTAGCGATATCACCAATGGCTTTTTTTATGTCGAAGGCGATTTTGGAACTACCGGCACTCCTGCTGGCTGGGAAACCTCCATTGTCGCGGATGGATACATTGACTTCGGCGGCAACGCCGATGTGGTCAACTACAAAAACGCCAGTGACACGGAAGATATTCAGGACGTGTTCCTGATAGCCGGGACAGATATCGAATTTTCCGGCACGCCCTCCAACACCATTCAAGGGTTTATCGCCGCCGCCGAGCAGATTTCTATCTCAGGAAATATCTCAGTGAATGGTTTTATCGTGGCTTCCGATTCGGCCGCTACCGAAAACCTGGTGACCAGCAACACAATCAGCGGCTCTGCAACCGTTACCTATAACGGTGATATAGTGGCCCCGTTCCTCGACAACAAAGTTTCGATTATCGCCTGGCAGGAAACCTAGCCCCAAGCCTAGTGGTGGTTGCTAATTCTGATTTGCGGGTTTAAATTGATTAGAGCAGGTGGCACATTGCCCTGCTCTTTTTAATTTCCTCTAATCTCTATAGGAACCCGTCATGGCAATCAAGACCTATAAAAACTACATAGATGGAAAATGGGTCGTCTCATCCAGCGGCGAAACCTTCGACAATATCAACCCTGCCAACAAAAAAGAAATTCTCGGGCGTTTCCAGAAATCAAACGCAAACGATCTGAACAAAGCGGTGAAATCAGCCGTCAAAGCACAGGAAGGATGGAGAAACCTGCCCGCCCCCAAACGCGGCGAGATTCTTTTTCGTGTGGGTGAACTGCTGATCAAACATAAAGAATCCCTGGCTAAGGACATGACCCGCGAGATGGGAAAGATCCTCAACGAAACCCGTGGCGATGTTCAGGAAGCGATTGACCTGGCCTATTACACCGCAGGGGAAGGTCGACGACTGCTGGGTGAAACCGTCCCTTCTGAATTGAACAACAAATTTTGTATGACCGTCAGAATGCCGGTGGGAGTGGTGGCGGCGATCACGCCATGGAATTTCCCCATTGCCATTCCATCGTGGAAACTGATTCCGGCTCTGGTATGCGGCAATACAGTGGTGTTCAAACCTGCCAGTGCTACTCCCCTGTCGGCCTATCGTTTTGTGAAGCTCTTCGAAGAGGCCGGCCTGCCGCCAGGGGTGTTGAACTTTGTCACCGGTTCGGGATCAGAAATCGGCGAACCTCTCATAGAGCATCACAACATCAATCTGGTTTCTTTTACCGGCTCGACCGATACCGGAGCAACCGTAGCGCATAAATGCGCCTGGAACATGAAACAATATTCCCTGGAAATGGGCGGAAAAAATGCCATCATCGTGATGGACGATGCCGATATCGACCCCGCCGTGGAAGGCGTGGTATGGGGGGCATTCGGAACTACCGGACAACGGTGCACCGCCTGTAGCCGTGTCATCGTGCATAAAAAAGTCATCAAAAAATTTACCAGCCGCCTCCTCAAACGCACGAAAATGCTTCGCCTGGGAGATGGACTCAAAAACGCCACCGATGTTGGGCCGCTGATCAACGAAGAGCAACGGCAGAAAGTTTTGAGTTACTGCAAGATCGGTGTGGAAGAAGGAGCTAAACTGCTCCTCGGTGGGAATATTTATAACAAGGGTAAATGCCGAGGTGGATTCTTCTTTGAGCCCACCCTGTTTGCGGGGGTGACTCCGAAAATGCGAATCGCGCAGGAAGAAATATTCGGTCCGGTTTTGAGCATACTGGAATGCAGAAGCCTGGAGAACGCGGTGGAAATCGTCAACGATTCCCGGTTTGGCTTGTCATCGGCAATTTATACCCGGGACGTGAACCGGGCCTTCAAGGCCATTGAAAAACTCGACACCGGAATTACTTATATCAACTCCTCAACCATTGGCGCGGAAGTACAACTGCCGTTCGGTGGTACCAAGGGAACAGGTAACGGTCATCGCGAAGCCGGGACCACTGCGCTTGAAATTTTCACCGAATGGAAATCGGTGTTTATCGATTACAGCGGTGGCTTGCAGAAAGCCCAGATTGAGGATTAAAAAAATCCGCTCGGCGTGGGGCCAGTGTGCCGCCGCTTTATTTGGCGAGCAAAGAGTTGTCTCGGCGCAATCAAGCTCTTGCCCAGCCGCATCCCCTGTTAAGGGGCTAGGCGTGGGGCCGATACTGCATTGCCCATAAAGTCGACTGAATACTCAAGCGCAATACTTTTATATTCCCTCCCTTCATAGGGAGGGGCCAGGGGAGGGTTGGCTGATATGCTGGCTGTTTCTGTGTTAGTATTTCTACTACCAGCCGTTACTCATTAGTAGTAGCAACTGTCTGCGGTACTAAAGTTATAAACCCCAATCTGGAAGCGCAACGATTCTTGTTAAATCATAAAGGTACAGACCCACCACTGGGCGTGGGGCCAATGAGCAATGACTCTTCTCCGCGCTCTGTAAGTGTGGACAGCCAGAAAAATGACTGCCTATTGCCTCCCCCGCGAGGGGGCTTGAAGTTTTCTATATTGTCTAGTGGTAGTGGTGGCAACTCGGTTTATATTGAGGCGAACGGAAAACGCATTTTGATCGATGCCGGGTTGAGCGAAAAGAAACTCTCCCAGCGCATGACTCATATCGACCGGTCCCTGAATGGATTGGATGCGGTGTTTGCTACTCACGAGCACTCCGACCACATCCGCGGTATGGGTCCGCTTCTAAGAAAACATCAAGTTCCTCTTTACACCACAGAAGGAACTTATAAACGGGCGTGCCATTCTCTGGGCAAGCTTCCCGGTTTCAATCCGATCCGTGCCGGGCAACCTGTTGAGTTTGGCGAGTTGGTTGTGGAACCTTATGGAACCCCGCATGACGCGGAAGAATCGGTGGCGTTTGTCATTCATTACCGGGGATTGCGCCTGGGGCTTGCCACTGACCTAGGGAAAGTGACAACCGAGGTCAAAAATAAACTGCAAAATCTGGATGCTCTGCTCATTGAGTCCAATCACGATGTAGAAATGCTGGATGCCGGACCCTATCCCTGGGTCACTAAAAGAAGAATTAAAAGTGATGTCGGGCATCTTTCCAACGAAGCCTGTGGCGAAATGTTGTCATCGGTCAAGCATTCCGGATTGCGTCTCGTTGTGTTGATGCATATGAGCGGGACCAACAACCACCCGGAACTGGCCCGAATCACCGCTCGTCAGGCTCTGGGGCAGGACACGCCGGAAATGATCATCGCCGAACAGAATCACCCCACCCCATTAATACCTCTTAATGGCTTGAAGGGGTAAAATCAAATCCCCCCAACCCCCTTCGCGGAAGGGGGAGCTTCAATGGACCCCTCTTTTACAAAGAGGGGCTGGGGTGATTTACAACCTCTATGCAATATGCAGGTTAGTGGTGAATAATATCAGCCGGGATAAAATTATTGGCAGTTGGTTTGGCATGGCAGTCGGCGATGCCATGGGACGATCTGCAAAAGGATTAAAGCCCGCCGCCATCCGCCAGATTTTCGGGACGATGGACGACTTCAAAGATGTGCGTCCGATAATGGGCAAGGGCATTACAAATTACCGTATGCAAGGACTCTATGGCACCCCGACCCAATGTGCCCTGGCAGTCGGCGATGCTCTGCTTAAAAACAAAAAACAATTTCTACAGGAGTCGGCAGAAAACTTTCAGCAGTTGGCGAAAGCGGGTCCCGAAGGTTATTTCGGGGTCTACAGAAACCACTCGGCGTGTCTATGGCGGGCTGTGGATCTGCTGGATTACCGGGAGGAAGAGCAGGTCTCAGACTCTTCCACATCCCTGTTTACCCTGTTGGCTGTGCCTCTGGCTTTGTTCCAGGGCAGATGGTCAAAAACTCTGGCCCGGCAATGTTTTGATGCCTGCCTGTTGATGAGCCGAAATCGGTTTGAAGTGGTGGGAACCGTATTGACCGGATTTTTAGTGACCCGATTTCTGGCTTTGCCTTCTGAAGAAAATTTTTCATCCTCAGCTTCTGCCGATATCTTGCAAGAGGCACAAGAAATATGTCAGCAGGCGGAGGCGGAGTACCTGCAAAGGTTCCCGGAGACGGAAGGCGAGAAGGGCTCAAATGCTTTGAGCGGAATTTTGAAGAACATGGCGGATAAATCCGCGGATTTCCCGCAATGGCTCCCGGAACATGCCAACACTTTCACCAAGCTGGAAATCCGCCACCCTTCACAAGGGTTTGTGCTGACCCTGCTTCCGCTGGCTTTGCATTGTGTGCTTTCTCCGCCAGAGTCGGGTTTTGCTTCCACGCTCACTCATTCTCTGAGTCACGGGAGGGAGACGGAAATGCTGGGCGCTTTGGTGGGAGCATTTGCCGGAGCATTATATGGGTTCGATAAAATCCCGGCGGACTGGAAAAGCGGACTGGTCAACGCTAAAGAAATCCGTCTGCGGGCCGAGGCTTTATCGGCCCGGCGCGGGAAAAAAGAGCAAAAGGATCTGTTCAATATGGAAGCGGCACTGACTGCCAAGGAGTTTGAAGAAGGCAAGCGGTGCCTGACAAAAGAAACGAAAAAATCCTCTCGCATTCAGATGCAATCGCTGGATCTCTGGGATGAAGAAGAGGAGGAGTCTTCTGTCCCTTCCAAAGAGGACCGGGCTCAATGGAGAAAATTCCAGAAGGAAAAAACCAAATCGAAACGGGACCGCCGGAAAAATATTCCCTCCCCGGATGATTTATAGGAACCCGCAAAACCCCCGGAAAAACAACCCCCCTCGCTTCGCCAAAAATTCCTAACTAATTGAAAATAAATGTTTAATTTTCTGTGTTTGGGGTTATAATAAGAGTATCTAGTTATAGTCTGAGAAGTGGATTGTTGGCCTTTTGTTTTTGAAAGGAGATGGCGGTGAACATTTTGAAACTTGCAGTTTTATTTATCTTTTGTTTGATGCTACCCCAAGGGGTGCTGGCAGACACGAAGCCAACTGATAAGCAAACACCTGCCACGATGGCAAAGGCGGATACAGCCAAACCTGCGACTCCAGCGAAGCCCGCTAAAAAGGGTGCAAAAAAAGCCCAAGCTCCTGCTAAAGCCAAAAAGAAAAAACCGGAAGGCCTGGTCATAGGCAAAAACCTCAAAGTAGGCATGCCTCTGGCGGGTGCAATCAAATTGCTCGGCATCCCCGGCTCCATCAGTATCAAGCGTGGAACAGAATCCAAACTCGACAGCATTGCCATTGCATATGCCAACCACGGAATCGTCCTGCATTCCCTGAACGGCAAGAAAAATATTGAGGCTTTGGAAATTCTGCCTCAGTTTAAGGGAAGGTTTGCGGAGGGCATTAAAATTGGGGAAAAGTTTACGACCCTTATTGAAAAGTACGGGGTACCTCAATCGATGAGTGCCAGTCTGGCCAAATATCCTGCAAAGGGAATGTATTTCTCCCTCAAGGAAAATATGCTGGTCGCGGCACATATCTTCGCTAAAAACAGCAAAATCCTCAGTCACCAGCTCTACAAAAACCATCGCTAGGCGCGGGGCAGTGTGCACGTGATATTCTTCCTTACACTTTTCCCATTCCGGGCATGAATTCATGGTTGGGGATACCACACGTGTCCCGAAGGGGCATGTCGAAGCATCTCGTTTTTCTGCAGTATCGACTTATGCAAAGCTCTCCCTGGCAAATGGGGTATAAACTGGGCAAGAACTCGTCAAGCCGAGTTAACTCTTTGCTCGCAAAGTAGAGCTATTGCAAGTTGCCTCCCGCGTCAGCGGGTGAGGGCGAATATTGCGTTGCGGGTCAGGTCGAAATGGGATTTCTGAGATGCGGTTCCGTTGGTGCCGTTTCCTGAGTGCTGGGCCTTTTCCAGTAATAAGGAGTGGAACAGTGGATGTTCCGGCGAGTTGCTTTGCAGAAGTTGTCGGGCTTTATCTTCCAGCCCATGTTCCAGATAGAATGTAGACAATAAAAGCACCAGCAGGGGCTTCTCTTCCGATGTTTCCAGAGATTCTTCATAGGTCTGCAAAAGTTCTTGAAAATCATCGGATTCCCTGAGAGCGATTTGCGAACGCACCAGACAGGCTTTATGTCCGGTTTTTTGAAACCCGGTTTTCCAGATTTTTAACGCCTGCTTTTGTTTGCCGGATTCCAGATAGACATCGCCCAGGGACAGGTAAGCAGGCAGGCATTGCTCAGAGGTACGGAGAGCCTGCTTGAACGTGGAGATCGCGGAGTCCTCGTTACCCTCTTGCAAATATTGCTTGCCGAGTTCAAAAAGGAATTGCCCCAGGTTGGTTTGTTCTTTTTTCCATTCTTTGTTCTTATCACGCAACAGTGGTAGAACTTTTTTCTGCAGGACGCATGCTTTTTTCCAGTCCTTCTGTTCCACATAAATATCGCGCAGGCGCAGTAAGGGCCCAGCGGTCCCGGGATTCATCCTTTGTATTTTCTGCAGGAGAGCGATTTCTTCGTTTTGCCGGTCGGTCTTTGAATAGGTATGCGCCAGGTCATAGAGGGCGCGAATGTTTTGCGGTTCGAGTGCGAGAGCTTTCTTATGAAAAGTTTCCGCCTGGTCGTATTTGTCGGAAGCATCCAGGAGTCGACCCATCAGGTTGAGTGCGCCGACATGTTCCGGAGACATCTCGAGAACCCTTTCAAGAAGAGCTTGTGCTTTATCCGTTTTTCCGCAGGTGAAAAGGTTTTCCCCTTTTTTAAACAGGGTTTCAGCTTTGCGGTGCTTTTTTTCGATCCAGTTATTCTTGAAACCAGCTTTCCAGCGGACCAGAGCGCTTTTGAAGTTAAAAGTCCAAAACAGGAAAACCGTAACAATCACACCGATAAAGATAGAGCCCAGTAACAGGAGAACGGTTGGTAACTTCAGCGACTGGCTTTGCGTGATATGAATTATCGAGTCATGCGGATTCAGAAACGCTGTGTAAATGGCGAGTAACGCAAAAACCAGAAAGACAACGATTTGCTTCAACGACACGCTTAATCCTCCTCCAACGGGTCTTGGTCATTGATGCTGGCGGCCTTGGGATTTTTTTCCATTTCGCTCAGGCATTGGGTGCAGAACTCTGTGTAGGGAACCACTTTCAGACGAGCTTCGGGGATGGCGGCTTCGCATTGGGCGCAAACCCCATATTCTCCTTCGGCAATTTTTTCGATCGCCATGTCAACCTGTTTGAGTTTCTGCCATTCCTGCTCGCCAAGTTCCCCTTCCAGTTGCCGACTGTAAGTGCTTGCGGCATGGTCGCTGATATCGGCCATTTGTCCGGCTTCACTTTCTTTTACATGCTGCTTTGATTTTTCCACGTCTCCCAGCAACTCGGATCGGATGGATTCCAACTGAGAACGAAACTGATTCATCTTTTTTTTGTTCATAGGTATGGTCTAGTAGGTATGGTTAAAATAAAAGGGGAGTTTCTATTGGCCGACTGCCTTGATAACAGGAACATCACCCCACAGACGTTCGAGGTCGTAGTGAAGGCGGGCTTCTTTATGGAAAACATGTACAATTAAATCTCCTAAATCCACCACCACCCAGACACCTCCCGAATAACCTTCCACCGCCAGGGGTTTATTGCGGTTCTGGTAACACTTGTCAAGGATGCCATCAACAATAGACTGCACGTGCACCTTGGAGTTCCCACTGCAAATCATGAAAAAATCTGTAAGATCTGAGCGGTTCCTGAGGTCCAGAATGAGGATGTCAAAAGCCTTTTTATCCTCAGCAGAATCAACGGCCAGCTGTTGAAGAGCGTTTAAGTGTTCTTTCATTCAAACCAAAATTGGAGGAGGTTCAGTTCGGTATAATTGATTCTCAATAATATAGTGATCAACCGCAGGGGGCAACAAATTTTTGATTTCTTTTCCAGCTTGTATCCTATGCCGGATTTCGCTGGAAGAAATATCTTGTGGTGGAATTTGATATAACCGCAGGGTTTTTCCAATTTCCGGATTCAAAGTTATCAGCAATGGGTCGTTATTTTTTTCAAGCGGAGTTTTTTCAAGCCCAAGTGTTTGACGCAGTTTGGCCGAAAGCTCTAGTTTTATATCGGGACGTGTGCCAACCAGCACGTGGCAAAGCTTGAATATGTCAGCATAGCTTTTCCAGGTATCCATCACCATGAAGGCATCGGCTCCTAGAATCAGAAAAAGCTCCCAATCGGGATACTTTTCCTTGAGTCGGGATAGGGTTTCAATAGTATAGGAAACGCATTCCCTTTCTACTTCCAGCAATTCTATGGATAACGCGGTTTGCTGTTCAAGGGCCAACTCAAGCATGGCGACCCGGTGCTTCGAAGCGGTAGGCTGGTAATGGGTTTTGTGCGGAGACTGGCTGACAGGGATAAACAAGACTTTTTGCAAATCAAATCGTTGCATTGTTTCTGCGGCAAGGCCCAGATGCCCGTTATGGACGGGATCAAACGTTCCCCCCAGCAAACCCACTCGTTTTAATGTGTTATTCATAGTGAACAAATCGTTTCACAAACTTCTGTATATCGCAAGGAAGAATGGTACAGGAGGGGAATCCCTTTAAAACCCGCCATTTTTGACAATTTTGGGTAACAAAGACTGACAAAATTTGTCAGTTTTCATGAAAACCTCAGTTGCCAAAAGTTTTTCCAAACAGGAAAAATTTATAACATATTAATAAAAAAGAGGTTATAATTAAAAATCTCAATTATTATTTAAAGGCATGGGTTTTGCTGAGTATATAGCTAATAGTGGATATTAGTTTATTGCAAGTTTGTTTTGTTAACCATAGATGAGGAGAGAAAAATGTTATCCAAGTTTAGACGGGTTCAAGGAGAAAAGGGTTTCACCCTTATTGAATTATTGATTGTTATCGCTATTATCGGTATTTTGGCGGCCATCGCGATTCCGCAATTCAGTGCCTACAAGAACAGAGCTTACCAGTCTGACGCAAAAGGCAATCTGCATGACATATACCTGGCCTGCAAAGCTTACTGGGCGGATAACGCAGGTACGGATTCCTGTACAACGACTATCGCCGCTACGACTTCTTATGGCTGGGTGTCTTCGGGAAGTGTTACCGTTACCATTAGTAACGGAACGGAAACAGCATTTGTCGCAACATCGATTCATGCCTCGGATGGGCAGTCCACGACATTCAGCATGGACTCTGTTGGTAGCATCAGTTAATCGGTTTTTTGTTAACGAGAATTCCCCGCCTTCCGCTTTAAGCGGGGGGTGGGGTTTTTCTTTTAAAAGGATTTATTCGGTAATCCTCTGATGATAGAATCCTATTCAAAGACCCGGACAATTTTTTTTTAATCCTTTTCCCTGCTGGTTTTTATCTCAGCACTCTTGCGCCTTCCCTTGACTACCGGGATTCACCGGAATTCATCAACACCGCTTTTTCTTTAGGCATCAGCCACCCGGCGGGTTTTCCCACCTACAACTTGCTGGCAAAGGCTTTCACGTTTCTCCCCCTTGGCTCCATTGCTTTCAAGGTCAATTTGTTTTCGCTGGTTTTTGCCTGTCTGACTCTGGTGCTCCTCTACCTTTTGGCAAACCTTTTTTTGGAGGTGGTGTTTGGGCCGGGAGAACCCCGAATCCTGGCCGGATTGTTTCCGGTTTTACTGCTGGCCTTCAGTGAACCGTTCTGGTACCACGCGCTGGTTGCAGAAGTTTATACCCTGCATGCCTTTTTCACCTGCCTGATTATTTATTTACTCCTGCAATGGAAGCTGAAAGAAGATCTGCGGTTTCTCTACGCGGCCGCTTTTTTTTACGGGTTGAGCGCGGGAAACCATGCAACGGTTGCCTTCTATTTGCCTGCCATCGTATTGCTGTTTTTTGCCTGGGAACGTAAGGCACGTTTTAAAAATCTTCTCGTTTCCAGCCTGATTTTTTTAATAGGATTTTCGGTCTATCTGTATTTGCCGATCCGCTCGCTTGCCGAACCCACTATCGACTGGGGAAACCCGGAAACCTTTCAGGGATTCCTGCATCAGGTCACGGACCGGCAACACGCAGAAACCCATTTCAAAAAGCTGTCTGCGGGAAACCCAGCAAGTACGATATGGCCTGACCTGAGTTTGCTGGGAACAAACACCCTGCATGTTTTAAAGATGTTGACCCATGACCTGAACAAGCACCTGACACCTGTAATGGTTATCGGATTCCTTATTGGTGCCTTGCTTTGTTTTAAAGCCAATCGTCCATTGTTTTTTTTCCTGCTACTGATCGTTGCGGTGAATGCCTCCTTTTTCGTGGGCTGGAGAAAGGAGAGTTATTTTCCCTCGTATATCGTGGCCTGTTTGTGGACCTCGGTTTTTCTATGCTGGCTTTTGCAGGCTAAATGGACAAGCAATAATTCTCCTGACGCGCAAAATAGTCTGGCAGATGAAAACCGGTCTCCGGCCAACCTGCAAGTACTGGTCTCTCTGGTTTTGGTGGGCTGTGTGGCGTGGCAGGCTTCGGCCAACTATAGCAAGGTGGACCGTTCCGGACGTTACTTTGCAGAGTCATTATTGCAACGCATGGTTCTTTCGCTGGACGATAACAGTGTTTTTGTGGCGGGTATTTCCTGGTTCAATTCGGCCTACCATCAGGATGTGATGAGGCTGAGGGATGATGTCACTTTTGTGAAAGCCTGGGATTTCCTGGATGCTCACCCGCCTTCTTTGATGACATCAAAAAAGTATCCGGACCTCAAACTCCCGGCCCCGGAAAATCATCGGTTTGATTCCAGAGCCGGGTCCTATTTATATGCGACTGATTTTTTCGAGCACAATTCCCGCCTGCGCCCTCTGCTGATCGAACAAAATACTTTTTTCTTACGGGAATTTCCTTTGGCAGAAAAACTTGTTCCGCATGGCAACTTGTTATTACGTTACTCACCGCAGGGTGAGGGCTTTGACAGAAACTCCCTGATCCCCGGTAAAGGATTCAGTGAGTTCAAAACCTGGCTGGAAGAGGAACTGGCCCTGCCCGGGATTCAGAACGAATCGATGTGGATTCAAAAGGTTTCTTTTTACATCCCTTCTTTTGCCGCATATTTTCATTCGGCAGGCTATTATAAGGAGGAAAGGGAAGCCCTCATGGTGATGTATGAGTTTCTCGGTCAGAGAGGGCCCGGATGGCATTTAAAGATGGTGGATAACCTGACCTTGGATGGGAAACCGGAAGAGGCGCGGAAGAAACTGGAGCCCATGAGAAAACATTTCCCCGAATTTTTTGCAACCCATTTAGCGACAGGACGGGTGCTCCAAAGCGAAGGGAATTATGCAGATGCGATCCAGTCTTTTGATCGTGCCCTTGAAGTCGACCCTGAGGCATTCCGTCCGCATCTGGAAAAGAGCCTTGCCTGGTTGGGTTCCGGGAATAAGGAAAAAACTATTTCGACTTTGATAGTTGCCAGAAAAAAAATAAAAACGTTAAACGATCTCAAACAACTCGAAAACGTAGAGAAAATTATTGAATAAAGAGAGACTCTCAAAATGTATAAAGACAAAGTGATTTCCGTTGTGGTTCCCGCTCACAATGAGCAAAAGTTGATACAGAAGGCTCTTCAGGACCTGCCTCACTGGATCGATCAGATTTTTGTCATTGATGATTTCAGTCAGGATGCCACATCCGATAAGGTGCGGGAAAGAATGGAAACCGACTCTAGAATCGTTTTGATCCGTCACGAAGAAAACCGGGGCGTGGGGGCGGCGATATGCACCGGGTACAAGGCGAGTCTCGAAAACGATGTCGATATCGCAGTGGTTATGGCCGGGGACGCTCAGATGGACCCGGCAGACCTTGAAGACATCATCCGGCCTGTGGCTCTGGAAGGGGTGGATTATGCCAAGGGCAATCGTCTGTTTTATGGAAAAGCCTGGGATATCATTCCCCGGCATCGGTATATCGGGAACAGCGTGTTGTCTTTGCTGACCAAGATCGCCAGCGGCTACTGGCATGTGGCCGATACCCAGTGTGGGTACACAGCGATATCAAAAAGGGCACTGGAACTGGTGGATCTCGAAAATGTCTACTCCCGATATGGAATGCCCAACGACCTGCTGGTTAAATTGAATATTGCCGAGTGCTCGGTGCGCGATGTCCCTGTGCGTCCTGTCTATGATATTGGCGAAGTCTCCGAGATACGCATAACACGGGTGGTCATCACCATCTCAAAATTACTGGTCTCCTGTTTTTTCACGCGGCTTGTCGGAAAATATGTGATCCGCGACTTTCACCCGCTGGTTTTTTTCTATACCCTGGGCCTGATCGCGTTTCCCGCCGGCGCGCTCTCAGGATTCTATTTGCTCATGTACCGACTTTTTTCCGGACCGGTTTCCACTACCAGCGCGTTATTCTCGGCTTTTCTGGTGATATCCGGTTTGCAGTTTCTGCTTTTTGCCATGTGGTTTGATATGGAAAACAACAAGCACCTCAAAGGCTGATGGAGAACGACTCCCGATATGGGGCATCCCTGCTGGCGGCCTGTTTTCTACTGTTTGTTTTCACCCTGTTCTTTTTCCCGGTTCTGTTTGAAGGAAACACTTTCTTTTTTAGTGATATCCAGCATTTTGCCTATCCCATGAAACTTTACCTTGCCCGGGTATGGGCGGCAGGGGAATGGCCTTACTGGTATCCTTACTTGTTTCAGGGCAGGCCTTTTATGTCTCTGATGCACCCGGGTGTGTTCTACCCCCCTTCGGTTTTGTTTTTACTGAAAGACTTTTTATTCGCCTTCCACACCTACTTTCTGTTTCACCATCTGGTCCTGATGGCTTCGGTCTATGCCCTTTGCCGGTATTGGGAGAGATCAATTCCAGCGGCCCTCTGTGCATCGGTGACCGCCCTGCTGGGAGGGTATTTTTTATCACTGGCCTCAATCTACAACCATTTTCAATCAATTGTATGGCTTCCTTTAATCATATTGATGTGGCAAAAGTTCTTGCTCAACGGTGGGCTGAAATATTTCTGTGGTGCCGTGGTTTTTCTGACATTTCAGATATTAGGAGGTAGCCCGGAACATGCGATTTTTTCTGTCCTGATGATTTATGCCTATTCGCTATATCTGCCTAAAGACGGAGAGTGGGGAAGGGGATTCAAAAAAAATACCCTGGCGGTGTTGGGGCTTGGTGTGGCTACGCTGGCTCTCTCGGCTGTGCAATGGGTACCTACCTACTATTTTCTAAAAGAAACTGTACGCGGAGGTGGGCTCTCCTTTGCGGACAGTACGCTTTGGTCCCTAAAACCCGGTGCCTTGCTCGACCTGTTCCTGCCCGAAAATTCCGCACGTTTTATCGAACAAAGTGAATGGCGAGTCACTAAATTTTTCCACAGCATTTATATGGGTGTTGTACCACTGTTCTTTTTGTCCGGTTGCCTGCTGGTTGGCAGGGAGCAAAAAGTCATCCGGTTCTGGTTGATGGTTTTCGCCGCAGGCTTGTTTTTTGCTTTGGGTGAGTTCAACCCACTCTACCCACTGTTTTATGAATGGGTACCTTTTTTCAGTATGTTTCGCTACCCGCAAAAATTCTTTTTCTTTTGCGCTTACGCCCTGGTGTTTCTATCTGCCTGGGGTACCGACCGATTTGTCACCGTTGTTACTCATGAAAGGGCGGCAATGAAAAAGCTCCTGCTTGCCCTGCTGGCCACCGCGTTGGTTGTTGCGGGAATGTTTGGGACCCATGCCAGCCGGGCCGGACTCGAAAGCTTGATGATTTTATTGGTGCTGGCCTTTTGTATCTTTGCCTTACATATAAAAAAATTAAACCGTCCGGGGTTTTTTTCCATCCTCTTGTTTTTAATTGTAATGGACCTTATGGGTAAAAACGCCATGCTGGTCCCGATGATCGATCGGAAGTTTTATACAGAACCCCCGCCGCTGGCCAAACGCCTGGGAGGAAGCGCCGACTCTTTCCGTGTTTATAGCGGAATGCTGCTCGACAAACTGGTGAGGAAAGCGGAGCCTTCCCATCTGACCGCAGGCAGATTGCAGGTGCCACCATCCCGGGCCGCCCAACCTTCCTTTAACCTGCTGTCTGTTCACTTGGCTACGCGGGATCAGGTTTACCCAAACTTTGGGGCGATTTATGGCCTGGCCTATGCCGGGGGATTGAAAAACTTCAACATGAAAAGCAGCCTGCGTTGGAATAAGTCGTTTTTTTTATCTGACATCCCGACAAAGAAAATAATTCTGCAACGCAGTAATGTGAAGTATTGGGTGACAGAAGACTACGAACAGTTGCCCTCGGCTGAATACCCCAGAGGAATCAAAAAAGTGAATGTGTTTGAAGATGCCCTGCCACGGGCGTTTCTGGTTGGCGAATCGCGAACCGTGCCGAAAGAGGAGCATCTCGATATTTATTATGACTCAGCGTTTGATCCGCTTCAGCAAGTTTTGTTGGCGGAACCGGTCGAGATGAAAACAGCAGAAAACTTTTCCGGCCAGGTCGAGGAAATTGAATACGGTCCCAACCGGGTGACAGTGAAAACCCGGCAGAACGAGGAAGGTTTTTTAGTCCTGCTCGATACCTGGTTCCCCGGTTGGAAGGTCGAGGTCGATGGTCAGGCGGGAAAAATTTATCAGGCCAATTATTTTTACCGGGGCGTGAAGTTGGGGCCCGGGAGCCACCAGATCAAATTTTCCTACGAACCCGTAGGGCTGAGAATGGGTGCCACCATCAGCGGTGTGGCATTTGTTCTGCTTCTACTCGCCGCCACCCGGCGCCAGCGTGACGCTGGACCCAATGAGAAAACCCCCTAGAGGCAAATCACCCCAGCCCCTCTTTAAAAAAGAGGGGTCCATTAATAATTTTGCTATAGCCCGTCATGGACTTCGCTCTTACGATAGCCGCCTGCTGGGCCTGGCCAGCAAGCATAATTGAACCACCCTCACCTCAATCCTCTCCCTTCAAGGGAGAGGAAGCAAAAAATCCCTTCTCCCCTGGAGGGAGAAGGTTAGGATGAGGGGGGCTATTAAGCCTATTTCCACAGCGTGAGAAGTTTAATTATCTATTTGAAAGTAAAGGAGTAATTCGATATAATCCGGGTATGACTATTGAGAAAGATTTCATTGTAATTGGGTCTGGTGTAGCCGGGTTGACGTTTGCGCTGAAGGTTTGCAAATTCGGTTCGGTTGGCATCATCACCAAGGACGCGCTGGAGGAATCGGCCACCAAATATGCTCAGGGTGGTATCGCCTCGGTGATGGCGGAGGACGATTCGTTCGAACTGCATGTCAAGGACACGATGGAAACCGGGCGCGGGCTCTGCCATGAAGATTTTGTGCGCATTGCCTGCCGCGAAGGTCCTGCACGGATTCGTGAGTTGATCGATCTTGGAGCCAAGTTTGATCGCGGCCCTGGAGCCGAATTCGATTTAGGAAAAGAGGGTGGGCATTCCAAACGTCGCATTCTGCACGCGCACGACCTCACCGGCTGGGAGATTGAGCGCACTCTCATTGAGGCGATTCACGCCCAGGAAAATATAGAAATTTTTGAACACCATATGGTCATCGACCTCATCACCCGGGCCAGGCTTGAAGAGAAAATTGAGCCGGGAAGCTCCGATGACGAGGCGTTAGGACTGTACGTGCTGAACCACCAAACGCAAAAGGTGGAGACCATGGTCGGGCAAGTTACTCTCATGGCGACCGGGGGTGCAGGCAAGGTTTATCTCTACACGTCGAATCCGGACACGGCAACCGGTGATGGCATTGCGGTGGCTTACCGGGCCGGAGCACAAACCGCCAATATGGAATTTTTCCAGTTCCATCCGACCTGTCTTTTTCACCCAAGAGCGAAATCGTTTCTCATTTCGGAAACCGTCCGGGGCGAAGGGGGAATCCTGCGTCTGCAAAATGGCGACACATTCATGGAGAACTACCACTCCATGGGATGCCTGGCTCCCCGTGATGTCGTGGCGCGGGCCATCGACTATGAAATGAAAAAGAGCGGCGATGATTATGTTTTGCTGGATGCCACGCATCTTGAAGGCTATCGCATTCGTGAACGCTTCCCAAATATTTATAAAACCTGTCTGGAATATGGTTTTGATATGTCGCGCGAGTCGTTACCCGTAGTACCGGCAGCGCATTATATGTGTGGCGGACTGGTGGTGGATGCCAACGGCCAGACAAATATCAAAAGGCTTTTTGCCAGTGGAGAGGTGTGTTTCTCCGGCCTGCATGGTGCCAACCGGCTGGCTTCCAACTCTCTGCTCGAAGGCCTGGTGCTCTCGCACCGCGCAGTGGAAAAGGCTGTGAATTTATTGCAAGAATCAACATATTCAAAAAACCAGTTGGAGCGGATTCCGGAATGGGACCCTGGCAGTGCGGTAGACAGCGACGAATCGGTAGTGGTATCGCATAACTGGGACGAAATCCGCCGTTTGATGTGGAACTATGTAGGCATTGTCCGCTCCACCAAACGTCTTAAACGGGCCGAGCGCCGCATTCAACTGCTACTCGAAGAGATTCAGGAATATTACTGGAACTTCAAAATTACCAAGGACACTCTGGAGTTGAGAAACATCGCCATCACGGCGCAGTTGATCATTCAGGGAGCCTTGGTTCGAAAAGAAAGCCGAGGTTTGCATTATAACCTCGACCACCCGGAACCGGATGATGCGAACTGGAAACGCGATAATGTTTTTCAGAACACCGTTCATCGATTGATAACTCAAACCAACCCGAGAATTGTGACCCATGAGTGAAGAAAAAACAGTACCCGTATTGATCAGAGATTTTTTTGGAGTGGTTGCGCTTGCCTTCACTGTGTTTGGCTTTATGGCGTTAATGACTTTTTCCCCTGATGATCCGTCTTTCAACAAAAGTGTTACAGGCGGGGACGTGGCAAATTCCGTTGGCATGGTCGGGGCTTATTTTTCCGATGGACTGGCCCGCGTTTTTGGCAGTGGTTCGTTTTTCTTTCCGGTGATCATGGCATTTTTGGGCTGGGCTTTGATTCGAGGAAAAGATTTCCACAACTGGTTGTTGATCATGAGTTCGGGGATTTTGTTTTTGGTCGGACTGTGTTCCCTGCTATCCATTCAGTTCACGGTTGATCCTTTTTTTGGTCAGGCGGTTCCGGTTGGTGGTTTGATCGGTCATGGCCTGGGTGGGTTTCTGGTGGCCTGGTTGAATCCGTCAGGAGCGGTGCTGACCCTGATTACCTTATTGTTCGTGGCTTTTTTAGTGATGACGCGTATTCCTGTCAATGTGTTGGTTGAGAGAGGCGCAACCCTGTTCAAAGTTCTGGTCGCAAGTTTGATGTTGGCGGGAGTTGGAGTAAAAAATATAGTTTTAAAAAGTCTGTCAGCTATTCGGGCTATGATCGAGACTGCCCAAACAGCGCGAGAGGCATTGCAGAAAGTTAATAAACCGACCATCGAGCCAGTGATCGTCACCCGCAATCGGTCCGAGCCGATCCCTGTGGAGAAACCGGGGAACAAGAAAAAAGAAGAGAAGGCCGAGTTCGTGGTTCAGGATCATTTTGCTTTCATGAGTACATCCGGCAAATATCAGGTTCCTCCGCTTTCGTTGTTGCAGGATCCTCCACCAGACGAGGGAACGCAGACGGAGAAAGCCAGAGATGAGATTCTCGCCAGCAGTGCCATTCTGGAAAAAAAATTATTGGACTTTGGCATTGAAGGACGGGTGGTTCAGGTTCTTCCCGGTCCTGTTATCACTTTGTTTGAATATGAGCCGGCACCGGGAATTAAAGTCAGCCGTATTGTTTCCCTGACAGATGATTTGTCGTTAGCCATGCGTTGCGTAGGGCTCCGCATTCTCGCTCCTGTACCGGGTAAGCCCGTTGTCGGCATCGAGATTCCCAATATACGGCGCGAGACTATTTATTTTAAAGAGGTCATGACGTCCGATGAGTTTCAGTTGCCGCAGTCCAAGCTCACGCTGGCAATCGGAAAAGATATTACCGGGGAACCGGCGGTGCAGGATCTGGCGACCACTCCGCATTTGCTCATGGCGGGCTCAACCGGGTCGGGCAAGAGTGTCGGACTCAATGCCATGATCTGCAGCATCCTTTTGAATGCGACACCGGATGAAGTCAAATTGATCATGATTGATCCGAAGATGCTGGAACTGTCGGTCTATGATGGCATTCCGCATCTTATTTCTCCAGTGGTCACCAATCCTAAAAAAGCCGCCGCCGCGCTTCAGTGGGCGGTCAGCGAAATGGAGTCGCGTTACAAAATGATGGCCGAGAGGGGGGTGCGTAATATTGGCGGCTTCAACGAACTGGCGGAGAAACTCCAGAAAGAATATGACCTGGAATTGAAAAAACACCAAAAGACCAATAAAGGGGTCAAACCCGCAACGGACGAAGATGAGGATGACGAAGAGGTTCTGCCGGAACCGCCAGCCAAACTTCCCTACGTTGTTATCCTGATCGATGAGTTGGCCGACCTCATGATGGTCGCATCCAAAGGCGTGGAAGACTCGTTGACCCGGCTGGCGCAGATGGCGCGGGCCGCAGGCATTCATTTGATCGTTGCCACGCAACGTCCTTCGGTGGATGTCTTGACGGGAATCATCAAGGCGAATTTTCCCACACGCATGTCTTATAAAGTCACTTCCAGAGTCGATTCGCGTACCATTCTGGATGCCATGGGTGCCGACAAGCTTCTCGGTAAAGGCGATATGTTGTTTCTGCCTCCGGGAACCACGAAGCTTCAACGCCTGCACGGGGTCATGGTCAGCGATGCGGAGATACAACGTATTGTGGACTTCATCAAGAAACAGGCGAAACCCCATTATCAGGAAGACATCTTCGATTCGGTTGTGGCAGAAGAGGAGCAAAAGGGAGAAGAGGCAGAAGAGTTCGATGAAAAATACGATGAAGCTCTTGCCATTGTTGCTAAAGACCGGCAGGCTTCCATTTCTTATATTCAACGGCGTTTGAGAATAGGCTATAATCGGGCGGCACGAATCATAGAAACTATGGAGCGAGAAGGGGTGGTGGGTCCATCTGATGGAGTCAGGCCTCGCGAAGTCTATGTCAGCCCGATTGAAATTGAATAGAGTTTCCCTTGTTGTCCGTTTGGCGCTGGTTCTTTTTGTTGTTTCCTGTGTGGCGCAGGTTGTCAACAGTCTCGCTGGCGTTTTTTCTTACCGGGATGACACAGGTGCCATCCATTTCACCGACGACCTTTCTAAAATTCCAAAACAGTACCGCGAAAGCGAAAAAGGGGTCCGCAAGCATCGTGAAGGTCGCGGTGCCTATCGTTCCACTCCGGCTCCTTCTGCTCCCCTGGAACTTCCAGGATTGGTTTCACAAAACCAGGAAATTCAGATTCCCCTCATTCCCATAAGCGGGGGAAATTTTTTAGTCGATACGGTTCTCAATGGCCGGGTCAAGGCCCGGTTAATGCTGGATACCGGTGCCTCCCTCATCACCCTGACCGAAGAGATTGGCCGTCAACTGGGAATTTCGCCCTACTCCGACTCTGCCATGTTGCCTTTCAGTACCGCCGGGGGAGAAGAGTGGATGCCGCTGGTGGCGCTCGAAACCGTTGCCCTGGGGGCCGCCGAAACCCGATTGGTTGAAGCTTCCATCAACAGTCATATCAAGGGAATTGATGGCCTGATGGGGATGAGCTTTCTTGGGGACTTCCGCTTTGAAATTGATCGCACCAATAAACGACTTACTTTAAGGCCTCCGCAAGACCCGAACGAACTGGCATGGGATGGCAAATCGGGGAACTGGTGGAAAAGCCGGTTTGAACATTACGACTCAACCATTAAAAATTATTCTACTCAAGCAGGTTTCCTACAGCGGCGGGGACATGAAAAGGCTCCGAATATGCAGAAGACAGTGGACTTCTATAAGAACCTGCACCAGAAACTGCTAACCCGGGCTTCCATTTCCGGCCTGCCGGACCGTTTCCGCCACTAGGCGTGGGGCCAGCGTGCAATAACTTTTGCTGGCTAGCAACGATGCTCTCGGCTTGATGAGCTTTTGCTGTATTCCCTCCCACGGGAGTGGGCCACTAGGCGCCGGCGAGCCGCCGGTGGCAATGAGCAATAGCTTTTTACTGCGGACGAAGAGTTAGCTCGGCTCAACGAGTCCTTGCTACCTGCCTCCCCTGCTAAGGGGCGTGGAAGGGGGAGCTTAATGGACCCCTCTTTTTAAAGAGGGGCTGGGGTGATTTACAACTTCTCGCACACTATGCAAACCAGCTCTCGACATTCCGACCCTGAATTTCTCTTTGTGTTGTTGGGGGCCAGCAACCTGGCGCGGGGTTACTCTGCACTGACCCGGCATCTTTCCCAAAGTATTTCACCGAGCCGGTTTATCAACGCGCTGGGACCAGGCCGGGGCTATTGTGTTAGAGGAGGACTGCTTAATTTTTCCTACACGCCCATCGGCGAATGCAGGGTCATGAAGTCTGCCGAAAGTTTTGCAGAGCAGGGGGGGCGGGTTGCCGTGCTCCTTACCGATATTGGCAATGACATCATGTATGGAATTCCGGGCGAGTCTCTCATCGAATGTCTGGATGCTCTGATCGAAAAAGCCCGGCACTGGAACGCGGAAATCTTTGTGACTTCCATTCACGTGAATGTATCCCGGGATATGGGAAAGACTTCTTTTAAATTGTTGCGGGCCCTCTTTTATCCAAAAAGTCCGGTAACTTTTGACCAGGCTGATGCGGCGGTGAAAAGAGTGAATCATTATCTTGAGGAAAAATCGCAGGAGAACAGGCAGGTTCATCTGGTGAGCGGACTGGGCACGTTCTGCGGCCTGGATAAAATCCATTTTAGTCTGTTGAAAAGTCATCTTGCCTGGTCGCGTATTGCCAATGAAATTTTATCGGTGCTGGGTGCGGCACCGGGCAGGAGCATCGGGCCGGGTTCCGTGGTGCTTTCCCTCTGCGATAACCTCAGCCGCCTGATTGCTTCTGATATGCTGAGGATTACAAAAAAGCCAAAAGAATTTTTCTAGTCTGCATATTACATGAGTATTACTGTGTGTAGGTTGAAACATTATTAAACCACCCTCACCTCAATCCTCTCCCTTCAAGGGAGAGGAAGCAAAAAGTTCCTTCTCCCCTGGAGGGAGAAGGCTGGGATGAGGGGGATAATATAGTTGAGTCCATTTCTTTCTCATTGACTCCTGCAATATACTGGCTAAAAATTTTTTATGAGACATTGTCTTGCAGTCATTCGAATAGGCGCTTATATCGGGGTGTTCGTGGTGTTTGCGATCATCGGAGCGTGTGGGCATATTTTATTTTTTATGTCACGGGCACGACTGCTAAATTGGATCGCCTTTTTTGCGCAGTGGTGGGCGCGCGTAACGTGTTTGATTTTCAATATCCAAATCCGTATTGAAGGAGACGTAAATATAAAATCAGGCTCGCTGATTGTCGCCAACCATGTGGGCTCACCGGATATTTTTATTTTGGGTGCGTGTTTTAAAGGGTTCTTTGTCTCGAAATCCGAAATCGCCGACTGGCCCCTGTTCAGTTGGTTGGCTCGGTTGGGAATCACCATCTTTGCCGACAGGAGCAAACGCCATCAGGTGAAAGCCGTCATCCGGGAAATTGAGGAGCGGTTGAACGCCGACCATTCGGTGATCCTGTTTCCCGAAGCCCAGGCGACCGACGGAACCGATGTGGTGCCTTTCAAGTCGGCAGTGTTTCAGGCGGCGGTTCTTGCCAGCCGGCCTGTGGTGCCTGTGACGATTCGTTATCATGATGATAATCAGCCGACCATTGCCCATTATGGGAATAGTTTTTTCGAGCATATTATGGGACTGCTGAAAACCCCCCGACTTGAAGCGACCGTAATGGTATTGCCGGAAATTTCAGCGGGCCCGAACCGGCAAACTCTGGCAGAAAAAAGTTATCGGGCCGTTCGCGACAAGGTTGTGCAGGACATCTCTCAATCTGAGTGATCGTGTTATTTTTATGATACAATTTCAGAAATTTTCAGACTATTTTTTAGGAATTCAACATGATTCATCCTTTTAAAGGACAGAAGCCGGAGATTGATGATTCTACCCTGGTGGTGGAAAGCGCGCAGATCATCGGTGATGTAAAGATTGGTGAAGAGAGCAGTGTGTGGTTCAACGCGGTGATTCGGGGAGACGTCAACCATATCCGCATTGGTAAGCGTACCAATATTCAGGATGGCTGTGTCCTGCACGTGGCGCGCAAAACCCTGCCATTGATTATTGGCGATGAGGTGACGGTAGGCCACAACGTCACCCTGCACGCCTGCACTATTGGATCGCAATGCCTCATTGGTATGGGTGCGATTGTTATGGATGGCTCGGAAGTGGGGGAACAGTCTATTGTAGGAGCCGGTTCCCTGGTGACCCCGAACACGAAAATTCCGCCGAAAAGTCTGGTGGTAGGGTCGCCAGCGAAAGTAAAGCGGGAACTGACTGAAGAAGAAATTCGCGGCATCCGCGAATCGGCCGCCAATTATGTCGGCGATATTGAAACCTACCTCGATTAAGGCATATGACTGAACCCGTCCCGTTTACGGTTCCCATTGCGGTGATCGGTGGCAGTGGGGCCTATCATCTTCTCACCGGGCAGACTCTGGGTCAGGAAAAGGCCTGTGAAGTTCTCGACACCCCTTATGGCAAAAGTGCGCCCATCCACCATTTTAGTTTTTCCGGGCAGGAATTTTTATTTTTATCCCGTCATGGAGAAACCGATTATTCCCTGACGGCTCCGTTTGTGAATTACCGGGCTAATGTTCGTGCCCTCAAAGATTGCGGCGTTCAAAGGATAATTTCCTGGTCGGGTCCGGGAATTATCAATACGGCATTCAAGCCGGGAGATTTTGTAGTGCCGCACGATATCATTGATGAGACCCGTAACCGGGAGACCACGTTTTTCAAAGATACCGGTATCGGGTTCATTCGTATGAACCATCCGTTCTGCCCACAGGTTGCAGGCACCCTGCATGAGACCCTGCACGCGAGTGGACTGCCCCATCATGAGCAGGCGGTCTATGCCTGTACCGAAGGACCGCGTTTGGAAACTCCTGCCGAGATCCGCAAACTACGCATACTGGGCGCGGACCTTGTGGGCATGACCCTTGCCCCGGAAGCTTTTCTCGCCCGCGAGATGGAAATGTGCTACACGCCGTTTTGTTACCTGACGAATTATGCCGAAGGGGTCAAGCCCAGAGAATTTAAAAAAGGCGAGTTGTTTGAAGGCATGCAAACAGAAGAAGAACGAAAACAGGTCGATGCGGCGATACAAAAATTTCCCGAGCTGATCCGCACGGTATTTGAAAGTTTGCAGGGAGTTGAACGCACCTGCAATTGCCCGGATGCCCTGCGCCGCTACAAAGACAAAGGCCTACTGGCGTAGCCAGCGAGCCGCTGGTGGCAATGGAGCAAGGACTCGTTAAGCCGAGTTAACCCTTTGCTTGCCAGAAACAGCTATTGCTAGTTACCCCCGGAGGTTCTCCGGGCTAGTGGGGCCAGGCGGAGTAGCCTCCGGTCATGCTGTAGACTTCATTGAATCCGTTTTCAGAGAAATATTCGGCGGCTCCCTGGCTGGAAATACCGTGGTAACAACAGACGACCAGAGGTTTCTCCTTCTCGGCAGATTCGATAAATTGTTGGACAGTGCTGTCGCTGACGGATACTGCTGTGGGAATATGTCCGGCGGAATAGGAGCCGGGATCGCGGATATCGACCACATTGACGGAACCCTCTTCCAGCATTTCCTGTACCTTTTCTGGGGCAATTTCTTTAAACATGGCTCCTTTATTGAAGTGTGGGCATCTATATATAAGATGACCGACCTACGAAAAAGTTTTATTTAAATGACACTGATTGAACTGGAAGAAAAATTTAATAGTGCCAGGGAAAATGCGGCTGAAATGGTGGAAGCGGTCATTCCATTGGCCAACGCCTACCAGCAGGCACGAAAGTTTGATAGCGCCCTACGCTGTTTAAAGGAAACGCTGCCAATAATCCGGAATAAGGGAGAGACGGGTCAGGAGGCGGTGATCTTGGCGGCGCTGGGAACGGCCTACTGGGAAAAAGCACAATTGCAAAAGGCCCTTAACTATTTTGGGGAAGCACTGGCTTTGTTTGAAAAAGCCGATGACCGTCAGGGAAAAGTGGCGGTCCTCTCTATAGTGGGCATTACTTTCTGGAGAAAATGCGATTGGGATAAGGCGTTGGAGATTTTGCAAGATGCGATGGAAAAAAATGTGGAAATAAAAGCGGAACAACGTTTTGCATCTTTATATGGAGCGTTTGAGAGAGGCATCGCCACTTTACAGAATCGGGTGCGGATGGGGCGGGAGCTGGAAGACTCGCGGAAAATTCTGCAACCTTTGTTTTCCATGTGCGCCTTGTACTGGGTGACGGGGAACCGTGAGCAATTGGAACTTTGTCTGGATGAATCGGTATTGCTGGCAGAGCAACTGGGCAAGGCCGATATTTTGAATGCCGCTAAGGGCCTGACCCGGCTGGCTGGCTCAGCCTGAACCAGGTCAGTTCATTTTTGTTGTGATACAGGTGCAGGACCCGACTGTCGGGAATGGCGGCGAATTTATCGATGATTGAAATATCCGGCTTGCCTTTAAATTTAAGAGTGCAGATGAAGTTTTTACAACTTCCCGATTCCACCCATTGCAGGATCCATTCATAAAGTTTTTCCGGGTAACAGATTAAATCTGAGAACAGCCAGTCAATGCGGCGATCCTGCGCCTGGAACTCGTCTGGCAGTAATGTGAAAGCGTCGCGTTTCTGGAACGAAATCCCCTGCAAATTTGAGATTGATGGGTCCAGGGGTGAACGGTCGATGCTTAAAACCTCTGCGCCGCATTGGTGAATCACCCAGGCCCACCCTCCCGGACTGCCTCCCACATCGATGCAAAATTCTCCCGGTTGCGGTTGCTTGCCTGCCAGGGTCAGGGCCTCGTACAGTTTCAAATAAGCGCGGTTGGGCGG
>JABIAY010000075.1 GCA_018653085.1 Nitrospina sp. | reverse complement strand
TTGTGGCTTTCAATTTTGAATACGACAGCAAGGCCATCGCCAATGTCTATGACTCCCGCGTTTTCCCCTGGGCCTTGCAGGACGTTCGGGCCTTCGACCGGTAGTTTCCTTAAATAAGGCCGGGAGCTTTTATAACTGCAATGTTCGCTCCACATAACGGAAAAAATACCCAGCTCCGTCAGGTTCGGTGGTCGGTCGATCAGATCAAGAATGCGCCGAAACTCTTCCACGGTCAAACCGTGTTCTCGGACGATTTCAGGTGTGATCTCGGGACCAGGTCGATTTTTTTTTGATTTAGCCACAGTGTCAGGAATTTGAAATCAGGGATTGAAAAATAATTTGGCCATCGATTCTTGACCATAGTGGGTCGGCACAACGTTCCGGATGCGGCATCATTCCCATCACATTTTTTTGCTCATTGGCTACCCCTGCCACAGAGCCTACAGAGCCGTTGGGGTTGGACTCCGCCGAAACATTTCCGTTAGTATCGCAATAGCGGAAGATGATCTGCCCGTTTTCCTCAAGCTGGCCCAATGAATGGGGGTCGATATAATAGCTCCCCTGATGGTGGGCGATGGGTATTTCCAGAACGTTTTTTTCACCACAATTCTGGGTGAAGGCCGTATCCGGGTTATCAACAGAGACGAACACATTTTTACAGATAAATTTTCGTGACTGGTTCTGGATCAAGACCCCAGGTAGCAAGCCGCATTCCAGCAGAATTTGGAAGCCGTTGCAAATGCCCAGCACCTTGCCGCCATTTTTGGCAAAGCGAGTGATTGAATTCATGATCGGAGAAAAACGGGCGATAGCTCCGGCCCGAAGGTAATCTCCATAAGAGAAGCCGCCAGGCAGAACCACGAGATCGAAGGACTCCAGACTGGCTTCCTCTTTATGCCACAGCCAGTGGGTTTCCTGATTCAGGATATGTTTGAGGATGTGATAACAATCGTGGTCACAATTGGACCCGGGGAATACAACAATGCCGCACTTCATTTTATTCCGATTCGATTCGTTTTGGAGTGTTATTCAGTGGGAACAAGTGTGAAACGGAAGGATTCAATCACCGTATTCGCCAGGAGTTGTTCGCACATTTCCCGAACCCTTATTTCGGCTTCTTCTTCCGATGCAGAATCAAGTTTGATTTCCAAATATTTGCCGATATTCACGTCCAGTACCTCGTCATATCCCAAGTCGTTCAACGCATGGTGGACGGTTTTCCCCTGTGGATCGAGAACCCCTTCCTTGAACGTGACGTGTATTTGGGCAAGCATTTTATCAACCTTTAAATTTAATCAATTCAGAGGGCTTTGTAGCAGGAAAAAGCCAAAAGCCAAAGACCAATTTTTGACCAGCCTGAATAATTATTATAAACAAGGAGTTAGAGGTTCCTGGGGAAATTCCATCCGAAGCGTGTTTTTGCCATAGTTTCTGCTCCACAATGACGAAATCCAAAATCCATTTAACGCTTGCCTGATATTACTCTGAAGATTTTATGAGCGAGCCTGCGACCACTCTTTTGCTGTTGACAGCGGTTTATTGGGTGGCGAGCAAAGACCCTATGACACGGAAGCGGGATCTGGTTTGGGTGGAACATTCCTGGCACTGGCGGTTTCTTTTCGGCTGGATGATTATTTTGCATCTGGTATTATATGTACTTGTTCGGGTACTCTTTTTACTTCTGGTTGCTTCCCCCTGTTGCTCTGGTTGGAATCATAGCGGTCAGCGGCTACAAATTGCACCGACGAGCTGGTGCATTTAACGTGAAACATTTTTGCTGGAAGAGTTATGGAAAATAAATGGAACGATGCGGATGCCAAAGCGGCTATCGAAAAATATAGCGATGTTGCTGAAGACATCGCGCTTCGTGTTTACACTTCACGGTTGATCGGTGCGGACCCCTCGCTGGTTCTGCATGGAGGCGGCAACACATCAGTCAAGTCGCGCACCCGCAACAAGGTGAACGAAGAGGTGGATGTGCTTTATGTTAAGGGCAGTGGCTGGGATCTGGATACACTGGAGCCTGCGGGCCTTCCCGGCGTCCTGCTGGGCTATTTGCAGAAACTGAGAAGCCTGGATCGGTTGAGCGATGAGGAAATGGTCAATGAGCAGAGAACGCATCTGCTGGATGCGTCCTCCCCCAACCCGTCTGTGGAGACGCTTCTGCACGCATTCCTGCCGCATAAGTTCATCGACCATTCGCACGCGGATGCCAGTTTGATCATTGCCAATCAGCCGGACGCAGAGAAAATGTGCAAGGAAATTTATGGCGACCGGATCGGTATCGTCACTTACATCATGCCCGGTTTCGCACTCGCCAAAGCTTCTGCCGAGGCGTATGAGAAAAATCCCGATGTGGAAGGGCTGTTGCTGATCAATCACGGGTTGTTCACTTTTGGCGACAGCGCAAAAGAAAGTTACGACCGGCACATCCATGCCGTGACCCTTGCAGAAGAATATATCGCAAAAAAACCGCTTAAATCCCTCACTCCTCTTGCAGGCCCTGCTTTGAAAGCTGGAGAGGAAACCTTGATGAGTGCGCTGGCACCTGTGCTTCGCGGACTCTATAAAGAACAGTCGGGTAAGGACTGGGTTTTGCATCATCGCGCCGATACTCAGGAGTTCGCTTCCAGCAAGGAGTGCGGGGCTTGGTCCCAGGTCGGCACGGCCACTCCCGATCATGTGATTCGGACCAAACAAAAACCCCTGCTCCTGAACCTGCAACAATGGCAGGATACAGACAAGTTGAGAGACGAAGTTTCCCAGGCACTGAATGCGTACTGCGAAAGTTACCATCAGTATTTCGAGACCAACAACTCAGGGATGGATAAAACGGAACTGGATCGATTGCCCCGGGTTCTGCTGATAGTAGGGTTAGGTTTGGTGACGATCGGTAAAACGGTTAAAGAGACTCGCATCTCCGCCGATATTTATCAGCATAGTATTGATATCATCCATAAATCTTTTTCGCTGGGTGATTATGTGCCACTGGGTTCCAGTGACCTGTTCGATATGGAGTACTGGTCTCTGGAACAGGCGAAGCTGGGTAAGAGCAAGGCCCCGGCCCTGCAAGGCAAGGTCGTCTACATCACCGGCGCCGCTTCTGGAATCGGTCTGGCTACCGCTAAACTGTTTGCCGAGCAGGGGGCCAATCTTTTTCTTGCTGACAGGGACAATTTAAGCGAGGTCGCAGAAGCCATACGCAAAAAGTCCAAGGTCGGTGTTGCCACCCAGGTGTTGGATGTGACCGATGAACCGGCTGTGCGTCAGTCGTTTGAACAAGTGGTGCAGGTTTTCGGCGGACTCGACATCCTGATTTCCAATGCCGGTAATGCTGTTCAAGGCGCGGTAGGAGAGGTGGATATGAAAACGCTCCGTGCCAGTTTCGAGTTGAACTTTTTCGCGCATCAGATACTGGCCTCGGAAGCACTGAAAAGATTTCTAATACAAAAAACAGCAGGTGTTCTGTTGTTCAACGCATCCAAGGCGGCGTTCAATCCGGGGAAAAATTTTGGTCCCTATGCGCTTCCCAAGGCGGCGGTGGTGGCACTCACCAAACAGTATGCGTTGGATTACGGGTCTCACGGCATCCGCTCTAATGCCATCAACGCCGATCGCATTCGCACCGCCCTGTTTTCCGAAGATGTGCTGAAAGAAAGAGCCCAGGCACGCGGGCTCACTCCCGATGATTATTTCAGGAACAATCTCCTGCAACAGGAAGTCTATGACACCGATGTGGCGCAGGGGTTCCTCAACCTCGCGCTGGCAGAAAAAACTACAGGAAGCATCATCACCATCGATGGCGGTAATATCGCCGCCTCCCCCCGCTAACCGGCGACCCGCCGGTGGCTACTGGCAATAACTTTTGCTGCTGGCAAAGAGTTGTCTCGGCTTGATGGAGGTTTTTCCCCCTCTTTGAAGAAGGGGGGAAAAAACTAACCCTTCCTTCTGAATCTGTGTTTATCTGTGGTTAAACCCGTTTTTAAATAGTGGCTTTTCTGGAAATGAAGCAACCCCCTCAGTCCCCCTTATCAGGGGGATGATATTAAAGTATTGCGCTTGAGGGCTTGGTCTGCTTGCTGGGCAATGCAGAGCTGGCCCTACGCCTAGTAGTCGGTGATTTCACCGCCGGGGATTTTGCGGGCTTGCTTGCCGAATTCCAGAGGATGGTCTGTTCCTGGCAGGATGGTGCCGTCCGGCGAATAGGGGCCGATTTTGCTCCAGGTTCCTGCTTGTTGCTCGGCAACATATTCCATTTCCAGGATTGCCTTGGGATTTTTGTAGCCGTATTTGGAGGGAGCGATCAAGCGCAGGGGAAACCCGTGCGCATCGGAAAGGGGTTTGCCGTTCATGCTATGCACTAGTAGAACCCGGTCCTGATTTAATGCTTCAAGTGACAGGTATTCCTTGTACTCATCCCCACAATGGAACACCACTCCTCGCGCCGATGTATGGGGTTGAGCGATTGTCTCGAGTTCTTTTATCGAGAACCCGCTCCACTCGGCACGGGCAGACCAGCACTCCACACATTTGAGTCGGGAAGATTGTGACCGAGTTGGTAGGTTCCGCAATTCGGACAGCGTAAAGGTTTTTGGAGCTTCGCATAAACCGCTTATCTTTAACCTCCATGTTTCGGGGTTGATGCGGCGCATCGGTTTCCAGAAATTGATATAGAAGGAGCTGTGTTCGCCTTCCCGGGTTTTGCCAACGAAATCGGTTCCCGAAAATGAATCGGCGGCTTTTGCGGAACCGCGAAAGCCGTGCCATAAAAGCAGGGTGGTTGCCCAAAGTCCGCCTTGTAGAAAAAGCCGACGTGTTAATTTTGCGATTTGGCGCATCGGAATCCCAGAAAGATGAATCGCTCGTCAGGGGCGATCAGGTTGCGGTCAAAAGTTTTGCCGTATTCGTAATCCAGATGATGGTTCCACAGTCCGCCACGGGTGACTTTTTTCCCATTTTCAGAGCTTGCTGTCCATTCCCAGACCGAGCCTGCCATGTCGCGCACCCCGTATGGGGAGGTATCTTTTTTGTTGAGTCCGACCCGGCGTTTGATGATTCCCGAATAAAAGGGATGTGGTTTTTTGCGCAGCGGCTTGTCTCCCCATGGGTAGAGACGGGCATCGGTGCCTCTGGCGGATTTTTCCCACTCTTCTTCTGTCGGCAGGCGTTTACCGACTTGCTCGCAATAGGTTTTAGCCTCCTGCCATGTCATGCTGGTGGCGGGGTGGGTTCCTGAGCTTTCCCAGAAAATATGTTCTGGCAGCAATCGGGCGAACTCATCGTTAGTCACCTCAAACCGGTCGATGGAGAACGCCTCAAGTTGCAGGGTCTTTTTTTGCAGAGCAGTGCCATCGTCTCCCATGATAAATTCTCCTGTAGGAACTTGCACCATTTCAGATGAATAAGCGTAAACTGGCCCTGATGCAAACATCAGGGTGGCTGACAGGAAGAGCATTTTCATAAAAACATTATAGACCGGACGATATGTGTAAGGAATTGAAATGATCAAAGACCAACATGCCAGGTTTCCATTTAAGAAAGAAAGCTAATGAATAATTCAAAAAAGATCGGGGTTGTTTTTGTTCTGGCAACTTTTTTATGGATTTTTTTCCACTTCAACCTCAGTCAGTATTTGTCCCTTGAATACCTGAAAGGGCAACAGACCAATTTTTTAGCCTTCTATAAAGAAAATGCTCTGTTGGCCATTGGCGCCTACACCGGTGTTTATATTGTGTCGACAGCCCTTTCCCTTCCAGGAGCCGTTCTGCTTACATTGCTTGGGGGAGCTTTATTCGGGTTGGTCACAGGCACGATTCTGGTTTCCTTTGCCAGCACTATCGGAGCAACCCTGGCCTTTCTTGTTTCACGCTTGTTACTTCGTGATTGGGTTCAGGACAAATTCGGTCGTTACCTGGAAGCATTTAATGACGGTATCAAAAAGGATGGGATTTTTTACTTATTTACTCTTAGGTTGATTCCCGCCGTTCCCTTCTTTGTAATCAATTTGGTCATGGGACTGACCCCCATGAAGACGATACCCTTCTTTTTTGTGAGCCAGATAGGCATGCTTGCAGGCACTATTGTTTTTGTAAATGCCGGAACGCAACTTGCCCAAATTGAGTCCTTAAGTGGAATTCTTTCCCCGAAAATTATTTTTTCATTTGTCTTGTTGGGACTATTCCCCCTTTTGGCAAAAAAACTCATGAACTTCTTTAAAGGAAGAAGTGTTATGAAAAAATTCAAAAAACCAAAATCATTTGATTACAACATGGTGGTAATAGGAGCCGGGTCGGCCGGGCTGGTTACCAGTTATATTGGAGCCGCGACTAAGGGGAAAGTAGCCTTGATCGAAAAACATAAGATGGGTGGAGATTGTTTGAACACCGGCTGTGTTCCCAGCAAGGCCCTGATTCGTTCGGCAAAGTTCATGTCTGATGCGAAGAAATGCCAAAAGCTGGGGTTCAAAAATGCTCAAGTTGAGTTTGATTTTGCGGAGGTGATGGAGCGAGTCCAGCGTGTGATCAAAACGATTGAACCTCACGATTCGGTGGAACGTTACTCTGAACTGGGAGTGGAGTGCCACACAGGAGAAGCCAGGATCAAATCTCCCTATGAGGTTGAAGTCAATGGGAAGGTCCTGACTACAAGAAATATTGTTGTTGGGACAGGTGCCCGCCCAGCTATTCCACCTGTTGAGGGTATTGAAGATGTGGATTACCTGACTTCCGATACCATTTGGGATATTCGCAAACAACCCGAAAAGCTACTCGTGCTGGGGGGAGGACCCATTGGGTCTGAACTGACTCAGGCTTTTGCCCGGCTCGGGTGTGAGGTGACTCAGGTTCAGCGTAACAAGCGGCTACTTCCCAAAGAAGACCCCGAGGTATCGCAAATGGTTTTAGAAAGTTTCCAAAGTGAGGGAATCAATGTGTTGCTACAACACACCCCTAAAAAGTTTTTTAAACGTGACGGAAAAGATTTTTTGGAGTGCGAACATAATGGGAGTTCGGTTGAAGTGCCGTTCGATGCTCTCTTGATTGCTTTGGGAAGAAAAGCGAATACGACCGGATTTGGTCTGGAGGAGCTGGGGGTTGAGTTGAGCCCCAGGGGAACGATCCAGGTCGATGAGTATATGCAGACTAATATTCCAAATATATATGCCTGTGGGGACGTTGCCGGCCCCTATCAATTTACCCATACAGCGGCTCATCAGGCCTGGTACTGCGCGGTCAATTCAATGCTGAGTCCTTTTTATGGTTTCAAAGTGGACTACAGCACAGTGCCCTGGTCGACCTTTACCGACCCTGAAGTGGCCCGGTCCGGCCTGAATGAGATGGAAGCCAAGGAACAAGGCATTCCCTATGAAGTCACAACCTATGGAATCGATGATCTGGATAGAGCTATTGCTGATGAAGCGGCTTATGGAATGGTCAAAGTCCTGACTGTGCCCGGTAAGGATAAAATTTTAGGGGTTACCATTGCAGGGCTTCATGCGGGAGATATTATTTCAGAATATGTCGCGGCGATGAAAAACGGATTTGGCATGAATAAAATTCTCGGCACCATTCATATCTACCCCACTTTGGCAGAGTCGAATAAGTTCGCCGCAGGAAACTGGAAAAAAAATAATGTTACGGAAAAAACCCTGGCCTGGGGTGAGAGAATCAATCGCTGGAGAAGAGACTATTTTTAACCTTCAAGAAAAGGTCCATGCCAAGCCGAGCAAGAGCCCGATTGCGCCGAGACAACTCTTTGCCAGCTACCCCTTAGCAGTGGAGGCAACTGGGCAAGAGCCCGATTGTGCCGAGATAACTCTTTGCTCGCCAAATAAAGCGATGGCACACTGGCTCCACGCCTAGTGGTTATTCCCATTCGATGGTGCCGGGGGGTTTGGAGCTGATGTCATAGACTACCCGGTTGACTCCATGTACTTCATTGATGATGCGGTTTGAGAATTTCCCCAGGAGTTCGTAGGGCAGGTGAGCCCAGTCTGCCGTCATGCCGTCGGTGCTGGTGACGGCGCGGATGGCTATCACGTCTTCGTAGGTGCGGGCATCACCCATGACCCCTACGGTTTTGATCGGAAGCAGGACCGCGAACGATTGCCATAAACTGTTATACAATCCTGCGGTTTTTATTTCCTGCAAAATGATTTTGTCGGCGGCGCAAAGAATTTCGAGGCGTTCCGGGGTTACCTCTCCCAAGATGCGAATGGCCAGTCCCGGGCCCGGAAAGGGCTGGCGGTTGATGATCTCATCTGGCATTCCCATCTCGCGCCCCAGTACACGAACTTCATCCTTAAACAGTTCGCGAAACGGTTCGAGAAGTTTTAACCGCATCTTCTCCGGCAGGCCGCCAACATTGTGATGCGACTTGATCACCGCAGACGGGCCACCCTTGAAGGAGACCGACTCGATGACATCCGGATACAGGGTGCCCTGGGCGAGGAAGGTGAAGTCGCCCAGTCGTTTGGATTCTTCCTCGAAAACTTCGATGAAGGTATTGCCAATGGATTTTCTTTTCTGTTCCGGGTCGGTGATGCCTTTAAGTTTTCCCAGGAATTTGTCGGAAGCATCGATGACATCGAGGTTGATGCTGAAGTTGTCGCGAAACGTGCTTTCCACTTTATCTTTTTCGCCGGACCGCAGAAGTCCGTTGTCGATGAACAGGCAGTACAGGTTGTCGCCGATGGCTTTGTGAATCAGCACCGCCGCAACCGAAGAATCGACGCCGCCACTCAATCCGCAAACTACTTTTGAATCTCCTACTTTGTTGCGGATGTCCTGGATCATGTGCTCGACCAGAGAATCCATTTTCCAGTTTCTGGCGCACTGGCAGATTTTAAACAGAAAGTTGTTGAGGATCTTTGTGCCATCGGTTGTGTGGACCACCTCCGGGTGGAATTGCAAGCCGTAAATTTGCGCTACCGGGTTTTCAATGGCGGCCAGCGGTGAGTTTCCGGTGAAGGCAATACCTTTGAACCCGTTTGGCAGTTTTGAGATGCGGTCGCCATGGCTCATCCATACGGTGGAGTTGTTGTTCACCTCTTCGAACAGATGGGAAAATTCTTTCAGCATCAACTCGGCTCTGCCAAATTCGCGATGCGTGGAAGGGTCCACCTTGCCACCCAGTATATGGGTGATGAGTTGCATGCCGTAGCAGATTCCGAGAATGGGGATTTTCAGTCCAAACAGTTCCCGGTCACAAAGCAACGCGTCTTCTTCCAGAACGCTTGCGGGTCCGCCGGAGAGAATAATACCCTTCGCGTTAAAAGCTTTGATTTTGTCGAACGACAGGGTGCAGGGGTGGATCTCGCAATAGACCTGGCTTTCCCGCACTTTGCGGGCGATATTCTGGGTGTATTGCGACCCGAAATCAAGAATGAGAATTTTTTGTTCGTGTAGAGTGTCTGTGGTCATGTCAATGTGGGAAATTGTGTGGCCTGCCCGGAGAAATTGTTCAGTCGATATTATAGTTCGGCGCTTCTTTGGTCACGATCACATCGTGAACGTGGCTTTCCCGAAGTCCCGCCGAGGTGATCTTGATGAATGAAGCGTTCTTTCTCAATGCGGCAATGGTAGCGGCTCCGCAATATCCCATTCCTGCGCGCAGTCCTCCCAGCAGTTGGTGGACGGTGAATGCTAAAGCACCACGGAAGGGAATGCGTGCTTCCACTCCTTCTGGAACCAGTTTGCTTTCGGAGAGCTCCCATTCCTGAAAGTATCGGTCGCTGGAGCCCTGGGACATGGCGCCGATGGAACCCATCCCCCGGTATTCCTTGTAGCTTCTGCCCTGATAAAGGATTTTTTCTCCGGGACTTTCTTCTGTTCCCGCAAACAGGGAACCGATCATCACTGTGCTGGCTCCGGCGGCGATGGCTTTGGTGATGTCGCCGGAAAGCTTGATGCCGCCATCGGAAATAACGGGAATATTTTTTTTCTCTGCCACTTTAACGCATTCGGCAATGGCTGAGATTTGTGGCACGCCAACTCCTGACACTACACGAGTGGTGCAGATAGAACCGGGGCCAATACCAACTTTGACGGCGTCTACTCCGGCCTTGATCAAGTCTGCAGTGCCTTCTGCGGTGGCAACATTGCCGCCTATGAGTTCAAGTTTTGGGAAAGCCTTTTTAATTTTTCGGATGGTCGCCAGGACCTTTTCCGAATGCCCGTGGGCACTGTCGATCACCAGGACATCCAGTCCGACGCGGATTAAATCTTCAATATGTTCGATGGGATTTTGGGTAACCCCCAAAGCGGCTCCCACCAGCAACCTGCCTTTGGAGTCTTTGGCTGCGTTGGGAAATTGCCCGGCTTTCTCGATATCTTTGGTGGTGATCAGTCCTTTGAGGTGACCTTTTTTGTCGACCACCAGCAGTTTTTCGATGCGGTTGTCGTGTAACATTTGCTTGGACTTTTCCAGCGGTGTGCCTTCTGGAATGGTGACCAGATCGTCTTTGGTCATCAGGGAGCTGATTTTCTTGTTGAGGTTTTTCTCAAACCTGAGGTCCCGGTTGGTCAGAATTCCCACCAGTTTTTTCTTTTGCGTAATGGGGATGCCGGTGATGCTGTATTTTCGCATGACGCTCAGAGCTTCACTGATCTTCTGGTTGGGACCCATGGTGATCGGGTCGGGGATCATGGCACTCACCGAACGTTTGACCTTGTCGACCATTTTGCGCTGTCTTTCCGGTGGAAGACTGCGATGGATGATGCCGATTCCACCTTCCTGAGCCAGGGCAACGGCCAGATTTGTCTCGGTAACCGTGTCCATGGGGGCACTGATTAACGGGCAGTTGAGTTTGATGTTGCGGGTCAACCGGGTTGAAAGTTTTACGTTTATGGGTAAAACTTTCGAATGGGCGGGCAGGAGCAATACATCATCGAAAGTAAGGTAAGTTGGGACGTTTTTTGGGTCAATCATAAGATACTATAACAGAAATTTTTTAAAGAGGTCTCTATTTATTTGGCGAGCAAAGAGTTGTCTTGGCACCACTAGCCGTTGCCAGTTGCCTCCACGGCTAGTAGGGTGATAACCTGAATGATATGAAATTATCAGCACAAATTATTTTTATTCTGTGGGTATTTTGTGGGTCGGTCATGGCCCAGCCCCTGTTTGAAGGCGGCCCCCTGTTTCAGGGCTCCGGGGAGAGGGAAGACTGGATGGGCACCTATTTCCAGGGCCGGAAGATGGGATTCACCCGGGCGCAAACCAGCTGGTCCCCAGAGGGCATTGAGGTGGACTCCACGGTTTTTTTTCAGATTCGCTCAAAATCCATGGATCAGTCCACCACCATCAATCAAAAGACCCGGCTGGGCCCGGATTTTAAGCTCCGCGGTTTCTCGCTTTTGCAGGAGATCACCGGACACAGGCAACAGGTCGAGGGCCAGGTGGAAGGCAATCGGCTTGTCTACCGGATCAGGTCGCGCGGGTTTGATAAGGAAAAGTCCATTGAGTTTCCCCCGGGGACACTTCCTTCCTCAACCTTTCTTTTGAATTTGATGGCGGACGGATTGAAAGTGGGGCAAAAAGGCATCCTGCCGTTATTTCTGGAACCGTTCCAGATGCTGGTGGACCTGGAGTATGAAGTCCTGCGCCGGGAAAATTTACAGTACGCAGGCAAATCCGTTGAGACTTTAGCGATCAAACAAAAATTCAGCGGCATCGAAACTACTTTATGGGTAGCCGGGGATGGTTCGGTGATCAAGGAAACCACTAATCAGGATTTTGAGTCATTCAAAGAGTCTGCCGAAGTGGCCCAGAAACTCGATGAACCGCTGACGATCAGTAGCATAATTACCATGAGTCTGGTCAAGCCCGACCGGCCAATCGACCGACCGGACCGGGTGGAGGAAAGCATCTTCCACCTTCATCCTATTCGTTCACCCAAGTTCGTTCCAGAGGACCAACGGCAAAAAATTCTCAAGACAGAACAACTGCCGAATGGTTTATATCGGGTCACGTTACAAGTTAAAACCGAAGCGAAACGGAGTTCGTCGAGTGGGCTCGGAAAACCGGACGCAAAATACCTGGAAGATTCGGCCGAGGTGCAGGCCCGGCATCCGATGATCCGGGCTCTGGCACGGGAACTTGTCGCAGACAGCAGTGATGTCTGGCAGGTAGCTAAAGATATCAACCGCTGGGTGTACCGCAATTTGGCAAAGGAACTGGTGGATACTGTCACGGCGTTGGATGCCTTGCATGAAAGGCGAGGCGAATGCCAGTCTCATACTTATCTGTTCACGGCGTTGGCCCGGGCGGCGGGCATTCCCACCCGCATTGTCAACGGGTTGGTGTATTCCAAAGAATATGAAGGGTTTCTCTACCATGCCTGGCCGGAAGTTTATGTAGGAGAATGGCGGGCTCTCGACCCGACATTTGGTCAGGATCTGGTGGATGCCACCCACATCAAGCTGACTGAAGGAACTCAGGAGGGTCCTTTCCGCCTGATGGAGTTTGTCGGCAAACTTAAGATCACCACCACTAGCCACTAGGCGTGGGGCCAGTGTGCCGTCGCTTTATTTGGCGAGCAAAGAGTTTGTCTCGGCGCAATCGAGTTCTTGCCCAGTTGCCTAACCCTCTCCCATAAAGGGAGAGGGAGCAAAAAATTCCTTCTCCCCTGGAGGGAGAAGGTTAGGATGAGGGGGGCTTATGAAAGACTAGTCCTGCTTGCGTTATACTCCTTCCGCTAAATCGCAGAAAAATCGCCTCCCCCTGAATTAAAAAATTAATTTTTTTGTCAGTCTTGATATTGATTTTTGCTTTTTATTCGCCTATATTTAGGGGTAGAGAGGAAGGCGAAACCGTTATGTTTTACGGCCTTGAAGGAAAGTTTTTCGGGGGCTCTGGAATTTCGTTGACAACACTATATGTTGTGTTACTTTCATTGGGCGATACACAATATAGACATTTTGTGGTCAGAGGCACCCAAAAATTTTGAGAGAAAAAGCGCAGTTTGACATCGGGTTTGTCCTTGAAATTATTGCGCTATGACTGATTTTTGAAATAATTTTCTTTAGCTATACGGAGCGTTACTATGCTAGTCGACCGGGTATTCACCAAAGACCATCAGGATCCCTATAAGGGAATTCGTTTTGTTGAGCGGGATTCTAAAATCACCAATGCCGATGGTTCTTTGGTTGCTGAAATCAAGAACGTTTCGGTGCCAGACACATGGTCGCAGGTAGCGGTGGATATCATGGCGCAGAAATACTTCCGCAAGGCGGGAGTTCCGGCCCGATTGAAAAAGAAATTCGAGCCCGGGTTGCCCGAATGGCTCTGCCCATCAGTACCGGATGAGGAGGGATTGAACCAGCTTCCTCAATCAGCGCAGTTTGCCCGTGAGACCACATCCGAGCAGGTTTTTCACCGTCTGGCCGGATGCTGGACGTATTGGGGGTGGAAAAATAATTGTTTTACCAGTGAAAAAGACGCGCGCAATTATTATGACGAGATGCGTTGCATGCTGGCCCGGCAATTGGCGGCACCCAATTCTCCGCAGTGGTTCAACACGGGTCTAAACTGGGCCTACGGTCTGGAAGGTCCTGCTCAGGGGCATTATTATTTCGACCAGGAGGCCGGGGGACTGCAAAAATCCAAAAATTCTTATGAACGACCGCAACCGCATGCCTGCTTCATTCTTTCTGTTGAAGATGATCTGGTGGGCGATGGCGGGATCATGGATTTGTGGCGGCAGGAAGCCCGGCTGTTCAAATTCGGGTCGGGGACCGGAAGTAATTTTTCCAACCTTCGTGGTAATGGCGAGGCTCTTTCCGGCGGTGGAAAGTCTTCCGGGCTGATGAGTTTCTTAAAGATCGGCGACCGGGCGGCTGGAGCGATCAAGTCTGGCGGAACTACCCGGCGCGCCGCAAAGATGGTCACTCTCGATATGGATCATCCCGACATTGAAGAGTTTGTCGAATGGAAGGCCAGGGAAGAGCGCAAGGTTGCCGCGCTTGCGGCAGGAAGTCAGGTTACCCGCCGCAGTCTGAAAGAAATTCTCCAAGCATGCTGGTCCGAGGATGAAGGAGAAGAAACCCGATTTGATGTGCAGAAAAATAAAGCTTTGGGAAAAGCCATTCGCAAGGCGTTGGATTGCTTTATTCCTGAAAACTATATGTATCGTGTTATCCAGCTGGCCCGGCAAGGGGTCAAGGATATTGAGTTTGAAGAGTATGACACCAATTGGACCTCGGAAGGCTACCTGACTGTTTCGGGCCAGAACTCCAACAACTCGGTCCGGCTCACCAATGAGTTCCTGCGTGCTGTCGAATGCGATGGCGATTGGAACCTGACCGGCAGGATAGATGGCAAGGTCATGAAGACCCTGCCTGCCAAAGATTTGTGGGAAAAAGTCAATCATTCCGCCTGGTCCAGTGCTGATCCGGGGCTCCAGTTTCACACAACGATCAACGAGTGGCACACTTGTCCGGAAGACGGGCCGATCCGGGCTTCCAACCCCTGCTCCGAATACATGTTCTTGGATGATACCGCCTGCAATCTCGCCTCCATCAACCTGATGCGTTTTTACGATGAAGAGAAGGCTGTTTTTGAAATAGAAAACTACCGCCACGCCTGCCGCTTGTGGACCCTCACTCTGGAAATTTCGGTGATGATGGCGCAATTTCCCAATAAGGCCATCGCCAAAAAGAGTTTCGATTTCCGCACCCTGGGCCTTGGTTATGCCAACCTGGGAGCCCTGCTCATGGTGATGGGGATTCCGTATGACTCGGAAAGTGGTCGGGCTATCTGTGGCGCGATTTCCGCCATAACTACGGGAGCTGCTTATGCCATGTCGGCGGAAATGGCTGGCGAGTTGGGTTCCTTTGCGAACTTTGAAAAGAACCGGGGCTCCATGCTTCGGGTTTTGAAAAACCACTGGCGTGCGGCACATAATGTGGAAGTTCATGAGTATGACGGCCTCACCGTTTTCCCGCAAGGTATCCATGCGGAACATTGCCCCACCTATCTGCTCGATGCGGCCCAAAAGGAATGGGCGGATGCACTGGCACTGGGAGAACGTAACGGATTCCGTAATGCACAGACCACCTGTATTGCGCCGACAGGTACAATCGGGTTGTTGATGGATTGCGATACCACGGGCATTGAACCGGACTACGCACTCATCAAATATAAAAAACTGGCAGGCGGTGGTTATTTCAAAATTATCAACCAGTCGGTTCCCGGTGCACTTCGCAGGCTGGGTTATAAACCCGATGAGATCAAGGATATCGTTGAATATTGCGTAGGGTCGGGAAGTCTGGACTCCACTCCTCACATCAATCGGAGCTCTCTCAGCCAAAAAGGTTTTACCGATGCAGTGCTCGATAATATTCAGCTCGAACTGCCGAGAGTTTTCGATATTAGTTTTGCGTTCAACAAATTTGTGTTGGGGGAGCAGTTCTGCAAGGATGTCTTGAAGTTGACTGATGAACAATTGAACTCCATGGATTTTAATCTTCTGGCGCATTTGGGTTTTACAGAAGAGGAAATCCGGGTATCCAACGACAGTATTTGCGGAAGGATGACGGTTGAAAATGCTCCCCACCTTAAAGAGCGCCATTATCCGGTTTTCGATTGCGCCAACCAGTGTGGAAAATATGGCAAACGTTTTATCCGGCCTGAGGCGCACATCCGCATGATGGCGGCGGCCCAACCATTTCTTTCCGGCGCGATATCCAAAACCATCAATATGCCCAACGACGCCACCATTGCCGATGTTGAACGAGCTCATGTGCTGAGCTGGAAACTGATGTTGAAGGGAACGGCCATCTATCGTGATGGTTCCAAGCTGAGTCAGCCGCTAAATAGCGTGGCGGGTGACAGCTTTAAGCAGTTGAAGGTGGAAGAGGACGCCCCGGTCATGCAGGTCGCCAAACAGATCGTTGAAGTGGTCCGTGAGCACAAGCGCAAAGTCCTGCCGCATCGAAGAAAAGGGTATACCCAGAAAGCCTCCATTGGCGGGCACAAGGTTTATCTCAGAACCGGTGAATATGAAGACGGTACTCTGGGCGAGATTTTTATCGACATGCATAAAGAAGGCGCGGCGTACCGCAGTTTGATGAACTGTTTTGCCATCGCGATTTCGTTGGGACTGCAACATGGGGTGCCGCTGGAAGAGTTTACCGATGCGTTTGTGTTTACCCGGTTTGAACCAAACGGAATTGTTACCGGCAACAAGGCGATCACCATGTCTACCTCAACCATCGACTATATTTTCCGGGAACTGGCTATCAGTTATCTGGACAGGACAGACCTGGCCCAGGTGACACCCGATGATTTGCGGGCCGATTCCATTGGTAAAAAAAATCAGCAGTCCAGTGACGATGAGGGGGAGCTTGACCCTAATGAGCTGTCAGGGAGCTCGAATTCGCCTGCAACGAAATTAGAATCTGCGCAAGTTGAACCCGAGATATCCCCGGCAATCAGTACGGTGCCATCCAATGGCAATGGAAACGGTAACGGTAATGGCAATGGAGCCACGGCCCCTGTTGTTCAGAAAATTTCTGCGGCGGCTCAGTCTACGGGAGTTGCGACTTCCACGGCGATGATTGCCAAATTGAAAGGTTATGAAGGCGATGCCTGTCAGGAATGCGGAAGCTTGACACTGGTTCGAAACGGAACCTGTTTGAAGTGCATGACCTGTGGAGCGACGTCAGGTTGCTCCTGATTCAGTAGCACCCCCCCCTGAATAGAATATTTGCAGGAGTCCAGCCAGCGAGTTCTTCGCTGGCTTCTCTGCGTTTGCCCTGTTTCTTTATTTTTCAGTCCGGTTTCTTCTTTTTTGAATCAGTGATTTTGCGCAACGAAACCCGAAGGTCGGGTTCTTCATTTTAAGATCAACATGGTTGCGAAATGAAATACGCGCCTGCTTTTTATCGCTGGTCCACCCTCCGCCTTTGACAATGCGGGTTTCAGGCTGGAGCCTTGCGGATTTTTTTGAGTCCACCCATTCCCAGACGTTTCCAGCCATATCCATCACGCCGCTGGTGCTGGCGCCAGATTGAAAAGAGCCTACCGGCGCAGAAAAAAGGTGCCCGTCTTCTTCCCCCAGTAAATTGGAGCGGTTAGGAAGGAACACCTCCCCCCAGGGGTAGGAAAAATTGGTGACACCCCGAGCGGCGGCTTCCCACTCTTCTTCCCGAGGTAAACGCTTTTTTGCCCATCTGCAATACTTGCTCGCCTGAATCCAATTGATACCCATTGCCGGGCAGTTGGGGCAGTCTTTTCCACCGGTGTAGGGTTTTTCATCATAGCTGGATTGGTATTTTCGAAACTGTGTGACGGTGATTTCCGTCCGATCAATATAAAATGCCGCCAGATTTGCAAACGGGACTTTGCTTTTGACCAGATTTCCACGGGGTGAAACATCTTTCTTACCCACAAGATATTTTCCCGCATTGATCAGGATCATTAAAGTTTTGTCCTGTTCGCTCAAAATGGTGGGAAGCAAAGACGATTTCACCGAACCGCCTAAAATAGAATCCCTGGCCTTTGGGATAGATTTTTCTTTGGAGAGTTTCGGGCTTCGTTTGTGCTTCTCGGCAGACTGCTCTATCGAGTGAGCCTTTCGGGTTCGTTTGCGGTGTTTTTTACTGACAGGGGCGCAGGCACTGACCCACGCGAACAGGAGGATAAAAAATATTAATGGCCTCAAGGCTCCTCCTCGCTCATGATGGCATCCAATTTCCCCTTGAGTCGGCGGGATTTCTCGTAGCTTTGTTCAGCATCCTCTTTTTTGCCCATCAACTCATAGGTGTAGCCCAGACTGTACCAGGCATTGTAGTGGGCGGGGTCCAGCTGGAGGACTGACTTGAAAGCCTTCTCGGCATCGTCATATTTCTTTTCAAGATTATAGATTCCTCCCAACCCATAATAACCCGCAACATTTTTGGGGTCCTGTTCGATAGCTTTTAAAAAGGATTCCCTTGCACTGCCAAATCGCTCCCGTTTGGTATGTTCGATTCCTTCCTCAACATATTCTTTACTACTCTTGTTCCCGCATTGAGTTAAAATCATACCCATAAGGAGTAGGCCAAAAAATTTCAGTAGCAGTTGGTTCATAGCAGAGGCTGGATTGATCAGAATTAGAAACGATGGAAAACAAAAAGCATCAAAAAACCTGTCCATATAATACCAATGTTTCTTCCCACTTATAGAAAAAAGCACTATGTCTTTACTTGACCCAGGAGTGATGGCTCTGCTTGCCGGACTGGCTGGTGTTGTCGTCGGTTTTTTCTGGCCCCAGATCAGAGGGGTTCTCCAGCTTTGGCAGTTTATGTCTGCCCGACAAAAACAATTCGAGCAAAGAAGAGATGAAAAAATTTCCCCCCAGGAGAGTCAGGCAATAGAAGTGGTGCTGGAGACTTGCTCCGGTTATCGCAAAGAAAAGCTTTCTCATGTGGAGGGATTTTTACCGGACACCTTGCGCCTGATCTCTCAAATCGCCACCATTTATCATCCCGATGAGAAGAAGCCAATGGAAAAAGCCCGGATCGGAAATGTGCTCTCAGCTTTTCTTGAGGTGAACCGGCAAATCCTGAATATGCTGAAAATTCCCGGTCTGGAAAGGCTGACTCAATTTCGTCTGCTTGAGGTGATGCCTGGTTTTAAAGCGAATAAAAAAAGTGGCGGTTTATCATTTGATTTTTTCAAACGCCGGGTCCGGTTGATGACGGTGCGGGTGTTGTGGGTTCAGTGGTTGTTGTTTGTAGGAGAGTCCGCGATAAAAGTTTATGCAGAACACCAGTCGGATGAAATCCCTGAGCCAGAAACCCTGCTGGACGAAATGGATCAGTTGCAGGATGAAACAGACCTGTCTCTGCCGAATGAGGTTCGCGAAATTGTGGATGCATCGAGAAAAAAGATTTTATTTTCAGTTAAACCCCTGCCGTGGGTAGAGGTGAAGTCGCTCTATATTTCGCTGGCTGAAAACATTGCCAGGACCTGGCATCCTGAATCCGCCGCGCCTTTATATGAAGTCCGGATTCATGATTTGTTGAAAAGTGGTTATCTGGAGTGGGTAGGGAATTTGAGCCAGAAACCCGTGCTGAAAAAAATGCTCGGTCTCAGGTTGAGTCATTTGACTGGGGCGAGAGAAGTGGCACTGCCTTTTGCCGAAAGCAAGTTGTTTGACTGGGCCAAAAAATATCAGGTGGGTCGTGCGGCGAAATGGTCAAAAACGATTTTCAAAACCCTGCAAAAAAAACAACCGGCAATCCTGTTTCGCGATGTGGCGTTTGGGTTGGTTAAGGAAGGCGGTAAACGCTGGTTGATCCTGATCCTTCATGGCAAAATCGCCAACGAGACGAACAGATTGTACCAGCATGACACTGACCACGCCTAGTGGGACTCAAGTTGAAAACAAAGCGATCTATATGAATATCTTGAGAACTTTTATCACTCATCTTTTGCTGGGGCACCATGTTCCCAGATAGTTTGTTTTCCCTTGTTTTTGATATGGGCGTATTCGTTGTCGGATTTTTCATTGAGTGTGAGTGGGTCATTTACGTCCACCACCATTGCTGAAACCTTTTCCATAGTTCCACCGAGTTGCAAAGTGATTTGATCTCCATTCTCCATCACCTTACTTTTATAAATGAATAGGAAATTGTAGTAGTGTGAAAAATATAATGGCACGTCCCCGTATTTTTCAAAACCTTCGTCTTCATTTATCATGAATCTGAAATTCCTTTAATGGTGGTGAAGCAAATAAGAGACTCGCACACCGCTGGTATAAACATCGGCCCAGTGCGAAGCTTTTTTCTGCTCAGGTGTGAGCAGATCGTGATAGGTGCAGGGCCGGGTTTGGTATTCTGCCCAGTCGATTTTTGTGAACTGCATTTTTAATGACTGGAACCAGATTTCCAAAAGTGCTGATGTGGGTAGAGTGATGAGGCTGAGGTCTTTGTCTTTGTGCGGGAAAGAATGTGGCAGGCGATAATCTTTCTTTTCCGGCTGAGTCAGGGCGGTGAGCATCATTGGCAGTGCAAGGCTCTCTTCATTGATGGACTGGTAAACCTGTGGTGCGTCTTTGCCTTGAATGGCGGCGTAGCCAGCGGTGAAGGTATCGAGCAGGATAGCTTCTCTCGCTACCTTCTGCATGAGTTTCAGCAAACGATACGGCTCGACCATGTAATAGAGCGTGCCGAGACAAAGCACGGTATCAAAACTTCCTTCCTCCAGGTTTTCCAGATAATCAAACGCATCGTCTACTTTGAAGTCATAGCGGGTTTTTGCGACCTTTGCCTGCTGGAACAATTCTTTTCCCCGCTCGATGGTCTTTTCTTCCGTGTCGATACCCTGAACAAACTCTGCTCCCATTTCAAGAGCGGCGTAGGCAAACGTTCCCATATGCGATCCGATATCGAGAACTCTTTTACCTTTCAAACAACTTTGGTTGCGAGTCAGAAGATTATCGATCCGGGCATTGAGGCATGCAAAGTCATAAGGAATAGCCCAGCGGCTCTGCCGGGTTTCGGTCGTCAGGAAAGGCGAGTCTTCGGCGATGACAACGGGAACTTTTTGCACGGTGGTCCTTAAGAAAGAAGTTTTCCTGCCGCTCCATTTTTAATGCACCCAGAGTGCCTTGTAAAGCACCAATTTTAAAGGGCTTCGAGGCCTTGAACGCCGCGCCGCACGGATAGATTATAAGCTATTGATTTTAATGGCCTTATCTGTTTTAATGGGCTATGTCATTGAAAATTGAGCTTTTATTTTCATTGACGGCATGCAGGGTGTGGCTGGAAAAGCTTGGCCCTATATAACCTATTGAATTAATTAGTGGTACTTCCTTTGTGACCAGATTGTAATGCTTTCGTACTTGTTTTGTCGCGGTGTTCGCCCGATAATATTATATTCCCAGTTAAAGAAAAATCTCAGGTAAGGACGGCTATGTCTTCTGTTACCCAGGTATTGAGTCCGCAAGCTGAAGAGCTACAGGCCAAACGGCGTGAAATGGCCGATCTGCGGCGTAAGCTTGCCGACAAGGAACTTGAGCTTTCCACGGCAAAGTCGGAATTGCATCTTTTCGAGCGGCGTTATCAGACGGTTGTCGGTCCGATGTATGCGGAACTGGATCAGGTTAAGGCGCAGGTTTTGGGTCTGGCTTGCAAGTTTTACCCTAAGGCCGAAAACTTCCGGGAAGAAGCGGAGTCGGTTCGGGAGCAGGTCGATGAGGAAGAATACCCGGCCACGGAAAACCCCACTAAAGAATTTAGTCCCCCTGAAATCCTGAAAAAACTTTTTCGCCGTGTAGCAAAAAAAATTCATCCTGATTTGGCTTCTTCCGCCACCGAACGCGAACGAAGGCATGACCTGATGGCAAAGCTCAACGAGGCTTACGACCAGTTGGATGAGGAGGCTATACGCTCCATCCTGGTGGAGTGGGAGGTGGAAGCACCTTTTGAGACAGCCCTGGAACTGGGTGAACAGTTGGTGCGGATGGTGAGTCAGATGGCCCAGGTGCGAAAACGCCTGAACGAGATTTCAGACGAGTTGGAAGACTTGACGCTCACGGAAATGTTTCAACTGAAACAGAATATCGATTCCGCCGAGCGGGAAGGGCGCGATCTGCTTCAGGAAATCGCCGATGATATCGAAGAGAAAATTAAAAATACCAAAACCCGGATTCGGGATTTGGCTTATGACTTTATTGAATAGATACTTCTCATGAATAAACCGCATACTCAAACTTCCTTTGCCGTAGAAAAATCCGTGGCCGAGGAATCGCATGCCCTGCCGGGGAACCATAAGGACACGGCCAAGGCGGTGCCGGAGATTTATTACAAAAATAGCGAGGGTGCTGTAGGAAAGGTGGATCGCACAAATTTGGAAAACTGGTTGCGGGAAGCGCGGCTGGGAAAACCGCAGGCGCAATACAATCTCGGCGTGGTTTATTTCAAGGGAGTGGGAGTTTCTGCCGATCATGAGGAAGCATTCAAATGGTTTACCAGGGCGGCGGAAAAGGGTTCCGCACCGGGTCAGGGTTTTCTGGGAGTGATGTACGAAAACGGATTTGGGGTAGAGCAGGACCATGAAATGAGTTTGCATTGGTACAGGAAGGCCGCAGAACAGGAAGACAGCACCGCTCAATTCAACCTGGCGAGAATGTGTTATCAGGAAAACGGAGCGAGCAGGGACGAAGCGGTAAAATGGTTCGAGAAAGCGGCAGATAAAAATAACGATACAGCCCAGAACATGCTGGGCGTGATTTATGAAAATGGCGATGGGGTTCCCCGGGATTACTCCCAGGCCGAGTTCTGGTATCGCAAGGCGGCGTTGAATGGTAATGAAGCCGGACTCTATAACCTCGGCGATCTTTATGAGCGAGGAAAAGGAGTTGCGAAGGATTCTGATCGGGCCGCGCGATGGTTCCGAAAAGCCGCTTTAAATGGATTTGACCAGGCTCAATTTAAATTAGGGACTCTCTACTACTGCGGTGAAGGGGTTGACCGGGCACCGAAAAAAGCATTGCAATGGTTTTGCGATGCCGCAGAACAGGGTCACCCGCATGCGAAACACTTTCTGGCAACTACATCGCCGGATTTTGAACCCAGTGCTGAAGATCTTTATAAAAAAGGTCAGTATTTTTTTGCACAGAAGGAATATGAAGAAGCCTTCCTGTGGTTGAGCCGGTCCGCCAATCAGGATTATGCGGAAGCGCAGAACTCACTCGGTTTGCTTTACGATTATGGCAAGGGCTGTGAGAGGAACCCGCTTTTGGCGATGGACTGGTACCAGCGCGCGGGAGACCAGTCCCATCCTCAGGCTTTATTCAATCTTGGAATGTTATATTTTCTCGGTGACGGGATAGAGCAGGATGAACAAAAGGCGTTTGCCTGCTTTGAACGTTCTGCCGATGAAAATGAAACCCGCGCCCAGGTTTTTCTGGGAATCCTCTATGAGAATGGTAGAGGGATTGCTCAGGACCTACCGCAGGCAGTGAGTTGTTACCGCAAGGCGGCCTGGCAGGGAGACGCTTTCGCCCGGTTCCATCTTGCACGCATGTACTATCATGGCAAAGGCATTGCCCCCGACCACGCCCAGGCGTTGCACTGGTACCACAAGGCAGAGGGATATTCACTGGCACAATACAATCTGGGCCGGATGTATTTGAATGGGGAAGGCTCCAGGCCTGATGTCGAGAAAGCGATCCACTGGTTTGAGCAAGCCGCAGAGCAGGGCCATGATTATGCCCAGTACAGCATTGGCAAAATCTTTTTCTCCAGCAAATCAGAAAACTCAGATGACCTGGCGTTGCTCTGGTTGCAGAAATCCGCCGAGCAGGGTAACCATTTGGCACAGAATTGTCTTGGACAGCTTTTTGAAAACAAAAAAGACAGCGATGAAGATGCCGCTCACTGGTATAGAAAGGCGGCTGAACAAGGTAATCATCAGGCGGGTCAGAGCCTGGGTCGGATGTATTTTGTTGGCAAAGGAGTTCCTAAAGATTTTGAAGAGGCGGCAAACTGGTACCGAAAGTCTACTCCAAAAAAGATGGAGAAAGATTGGGACAGCGGAGATATTGCCTGGTTGCGTAAAGCCGCGCTACAGGGGCATGCCCGGGCTCAAAATCGGCTGGCTGAAATTTATGAGTTGGGAACCGGCGTTCCAAAAAGCTACAAAGAAAGTTTGAAATGGTATAAGCGTGCGGCCAGCCAGGGTGATGACCTTGCACAATTTAACCTGGCTCGATTGCTGGAGGACTCGGGTGCCTTGGAAGAAGCGTTGCTCTGGTTCCGTAAAGCTGGCGAACAGGGAAACCTCTCTGCCCAGATAGAACTTGGTAATCGTGCAGGTATCGATGACGACCAGGCTTTCAAATGGTTTCGTCTGGCCGCCGAGCAGGGCCACAGTTTAGCTCAATATCATCTTGGACTGATGTACCGCAATGGACGGGGTACTCCCGTCGACTCTCAGGAAGCCCTCCACTGGCTTCGTCGCTCCGCCGAGCAAGACCACTTGCCCGCCATAGGGGCTCTGCACAAACTTGAACATTCCCTGAAGGTTTAAATATCCAGACCGGTCCCGTGTAAGGTTTGTTCCTTTGGAGCGACTTTATTTTAAGGGCGATTTTTTGCGTCATTTTATATATAGTTATCTATATATTTGGATATAGTGTCGAGGACTTATGGGTCGATATAAAAAAGTCTGGGTTGGATTGCTTCTGTTCTTGCTTGCGGGTTCGGCTCCGCCCGAAAGCCTAGCTGGGCCGCGAGTCCAGATCGTTGGGTCCACCACAGTTTTACCGGTCGCTTCACGGTCGGCGCAAAAGTTTATGGAGTCATCAAAGGCTAGGATTCTGGTCAACGCCGGAGGCTCAGGTGTAGGCATTCACTCTGCGGCCCAGGGCCGTGCGGATATTGGTATGGCTTCACGCGGGATTTCCCCGGAGGAGAAGAAGCGGTTTGAAAAATCTAATCTAAAAACCCATTCTGTAGGACTCGATGCCGTGGCCTGCATGGTCTCCTCGGAAATTTACAATGCAGGAGTCTGGCATTTAACACGTGGACAGATCGCCGCGATTTATATGGGGGAAATCCGCAACTGGCAAGAGGTCGGTGGGCCGGACCGGGAAATTGTCGTTATCGATAAGGAACGGCATCGTGGTACCCGCCATGCGTTCATGCAATATGTTTTCGGCAACGCATCGCAAAGAACACCCGGCACACTTCTGGTTACCGGATCGAATAATGAAGAGCAGGCAAAGATTGCGCAAAGCGATTCAGCCATTGGCATGTTGTCCTTTGCCTGGATCAATGAAGATGTGAAAGCGGTATCCCTTGGAGACGAGGGAAAAGAGTTTTTGCCGACATGGGAAGCGGTTCGGCAGGGAAGCTATCCCATTATTCGAAAGTTGAATTTTGTAACAGCGGGAGAACCTGAAGGAGAGGTTAAAGCTTTCATCGATTTTGTGAAAGGACCACAAGGTCAGAAAATAGTCGCGGACAGCGGCTACATACCTATAGCCATTTCCCAACCATGAAAGTTGAAAATGATTTCAGGCGTGGTCTCTCTGGCATCCATAATTTGGATCCGGTAGGTTGGATATTTGCCGCAATGAATTTGGTTTTTCTCGTTTGCGCTGTGGGTCTGGGCGGTTTTCTGCTTGTAGAGTCTGTTCCGGTTGTGCGTTCGGAAGGGCTGGGGTTCTGGCTGGGAGAAAACTGGTGGGTGGGGGAAACTTTTGGTGCCTTGCCGATGATTTGCGGTTCCCTGATCGTCACGGGTCTGGCGGTGAGTCTGGTTTTGCCTGTAGCTCTTTCCGGTGCTTTATTTACTTCCGAATATCTGGCTCCTGCATTGCGCAGAAGGGTGAAAGGGGTCATGGAATTGTTGGCAGGTGTTCCGGGAATTATTTACGGTCTGCTTGGTGTTTCCTTTTTGACTGTTGGGGTCAAGGATGTTTTAAATTTGCTCGATGGCAACACTCTGTTTACCGCTGGTTGTCTGCTGGCGATCATGATTTTGCCGACGGTTTTGACTTTAGCGGAAGACGCACTCCATTCGGTTCCTTCAGAGTTTCGTGAAGCCGCCCAAGGATTGGGCCTGACTAAACTGCAAACTGTCTGGAGGGTGGTTTTGCCGCAGTCCCTGCCGGGAATTGCAGGGGCGGTTCTGCTGGGAGTAGGGCGGGCAATGGGAGAAACCATTGCGGTGATGCTGGTAGTTGGCAGTCTCGATAAGGTGCCAGGGTTCAATATTTTTGTCTCGGGCCAAACCATTCCGTCCAAGTTGGGCCGTGAAGCGGCACAAGCACTGGGCAGTGAATTGCACTGGAGCGCGCTGATGGGCTTGGGCTTGACCCTGTTTTTAATGGTGGCGGTCTTAACATTTCTCGGAAATATTTTTATCAAGCGGAGTAGCCAGTGAATGCAGTAACGGTGGAGAAAACAGTGCTGGCTTTTATTGGAACCATCACTTTTTTAATTGTGCTTCTTTTGGTTTTCATTCTGGGTGCTCTGTTCGTCAAAGGCATGCCGGCGTTTCATGCCGGGTTCCTCTTTGAAGAGTCCCGGGATTTTGGCCTCTCTGGCGGCATTTTTTACCAGGCTGTAGGGACATTGATTTTGATGACCACGGCGGTTTTATGGAGCTTGCCTGTGGCCTTGGGGTCGGTGCTTTTCCAGACGGAATATCTGTCCGGAAAATTTAAAACTTTTTTAACCCAGCTTACTTATATCCTCAATGCCACGCCGACGATTTTATTTGGTCTGGTGGGTTATCTGTTTTTCGGGGAATATCTGGGTGTTTCGTGGGTAACGGGCTCGTTAATTTTGGCGGTGATGATTCTGCCGACTTTGCAGGTGAGTATCCGCGAAGCGGTGGAAGCCCTGCCGGAAAAATACCGTGAGGCGGGGATGGCACTGGGTCTTTCAAGGCCATCCCAGATTCGTCGCATCATCCTGCCGCAATGTTTTTATGGAATAGTGACGGGGGTGTTGTTGGGATTGGCCCGGGCCGCTGGCGAAACAGCGGCTATCATGTTTACGGCGACCACCTTTTCCGGCATTCAATTGCCACAGTCGTTTTCCGACCCGGTCCCTACTTTGCAAACTCATATTCTGGTTCTGGCTCAGGAGGCGGCCAATCCGCAATCCCTTGCTCAGGCCTGGGGTGCCGGTCTGGTATTGCTGGGTCTGGTGTTTATGTTGACGCTGACTGCCTGGGCATTCAGGACACGAGTGGTTATGGAGTCTGAGCAATGATTGAATTTAAAAATTTTACTGCTGCTTTTGGTGAGAGAAAAGTTGTTCAGGGGTTGACCCTTAACCTGCCGGCAAACTCCATCACTGCTCTCATTGGGGCCTCCGGTTCGGGGAAAACCACTCTTCTGCGTGTTCTTTGCCGGATGAATGACCGTATTGAAAACTTCCGTATTGAGGGAAGTATCCTTGTCGATGGAGTGGATATTTATCAGTCCGGTATCGATGTCTATTCGCTGAGGAGAAAGGTCGGTATGATTTTTCAAAAACCCTGTGTATTTCCCAAAAGTATTTTCGATAATGTCCTTTTTGGGGTCAGGGAAGTGACAAAGATCGCCAAAAAGGATTATCCGGGTCTGGCAGAGAAAGCATTGCGTGAAGTATTTCTTTGGGAGGAAGTCAAGGACCGGCTCGGTGAAAAAGCGACCACGCTTTCTCAGGGACAACAACAACGGCTTGCTCTGGCCCGCACATTGGCAGTGGGACCGGAAGTTTTGCTGATGGATGAACCGACATCCTCCCTGGACCCGAAATCCACAGAAGCGATTGAAAAGCTGGTTCAATCCTTAAAGAACAGCCATACCATTCTGTGGGTCACGCACCAGCACGATCAGGCCCACTCCATAGCGGACCGTGTCCTGATTCTTGAGGAAGGGCAGATATTAAGTTCGCCCACCCCCTTTGCGCGGCAGGAAGAACCGGTCTCCTTCGCAAATATTCTTCAGAATCTGCAAGGATATCCCGAATAACCCCCCCTTTCAATCAGGTTTCCGACCCTTTATAATTGGATCATCATTTTTTTTTGATGAGGCGTGGATTGGCTACTAAGAAAACCAAAAAGAAACAGGACCGCTCACCCTTTAACAGTGGGGGGCTTTCCACTTTAGGGGAAAAGCTCAAGGGCAGTAACCCCGATTTGGTGGAGCGGTTCGAAGCTATTCAGGGTGTCGAGCTGACGGTGCCAAGGTTGGTGCAGGTGATCGAAGACCTCCTGCCTTACCCCTGGGATGATATTGACTTGTTTGAGGAGGCGGTCAAGCTCACGGCTCAGGGGTTTTATTGGGAAGCGGTTGGTGTTTGTCATGATGTACTGCACCTGAGTCCCAATGCGTATCCTGTTCATCACCTTCTAGGGCATATTTACGGGGCGATGGGAAATGCCCGGGAGGAAATTGAGCATTACCGCAAAGCGGTTCGGCTCAAGCCCAATTACCCGCAAATCTATTTTGATCTGGGTACAGCCTATTGGGTTTCCGGTAAGGAAAAAAAATCGCTTGCCGCGCTAAAAAAAACCATACCCATGGCAACGGATTTCGCGGTGGCGGATTATTGGCTGACTTTCATCTTTGACCGGTTGGGAAGAAACCGTGACCAATATCAGACTTCTGAAAAGGCCACGGTCGCGCCGGTTCAAACCTTTGCCCAGATTTGTGGACTTCTTGGCACCGCGTTTATGGAGTATGGTTATCATACCTCAGCGCGCCAGGCCTTAAAGAGATCGGTGCGGGTGTGGCCGGAATTTGCGGAAGGCTATTACCAGTTGGGGACACTTCACCTTAAAAAACTGCGGAACCCGAAGCGGGCCGAAAAATACCTGGAAAAGGCGGAGCAACTTTATATCCGACAAAATGATTTCCAGAGAGCGGCTTTGGCGCACCAGTTATACCGGCCCAAGGGAGAGGTGCATGATAAAAATAAAGCCGCTGATGAATGGTTGAAAGAGGGTTTACGGCTCCAGGGTCTGGGTTGGTACCAGGGAGCGGTGGATGCCTACCGGATGGCCCAGGGTTTTAAACCTGATTTTATGGATGCGTTTTACAATATGGGGGTTGCTTATGGCTGTATGGAGGAAAATGACATTGATGCCCTGCATAAGGCTGTATGGGTTTTCAAAAAGTCGATAGACATCAGCCCGGAATTTATTCACGCCTATACTGCCCTGGGTGCATCCTATATTAAGCAGGGTGAGTTGGCGTTGGCCATGGAGGTCTTAACCCGGGCTACTCATGTCGAATCCCAAGACTCCAACGTTTATTATTATCTGGGTATTGCTTGTCGCATGAACTCGCAGGTTTCCCAGGCAGTGGATTATATGAGACAGGCCGTGGCTCTCAAGCCCGACTCGGTTCAGGTGCAATTTTATTTTGGCTTGTCTCTAATGGATTTGGAAATGTTTGAAGAAGCTTGCGCGGCATTTCGGGAAGTGGTGCGGATAAAACCTGATTTTGCCGATGGACATTTGATGTTGGGGAAATTATATCGCGAAAAATTATCCGACCCTGACAAGGCGCTCCCTTATTTAAAAAGGGCTGAAAAATTGTTTATGAAGGTGGAGGACTATCAGCGGGTCGGGCAGATTCGCCAGCTTCTCCTTCGCCGTCCCGAAAAATCCAGTTTGTGATTTCGTTTGCCTATGTATACTTCAAGGATAAAAATCTGTTTTCTTCTGGCAGGAGTTTTATTTTTTGCCTTGCCTCCTGCAACGGCACAGGAACCGCTCGTCACCAACACCTCATCGAATGATTTGACCGCCGAGGAAATGGCTCCTCTGGCACTTAAAGATTCCATGTACTACCATTTCGATGAATGGTTCGCCCGCTTTCAAGGCGAGATCAACCGCCTGGAGTCCGCAGTGCCTTCCCTGGAAAACCGCGTTGAATTGATGAAGTACCATTTTAATTATGCGGGTTTGCTGGGGGAGCTTTGCCATATGCTGGCTTTCACCAGTAAGTATCAGGACAAAAAAATAGCAAAAAATTTCATGTATCACAGCAGGCGGGTAAAGGATTTAGCTCATGATATCCTGGATTCTGCCTCCATGACGTCCGATCAAGGGGCTCAGGCGAATTTATATCTGGGTGCGGCGGAAGGTTATATCGGTATCTTTGAATACGGGCAAGGCAACCTTATTCCCGCCTTGGTCAATGGGTTCCAGGCCGATAACCATCTTGAAAAGGCTCTGTTTTTAAACCCAAAACTTTTCGATGCTTATTTCGGTCTCGGACTTTACCGTTATGGCAACAGCCGCCTTGGAGGACTGGGGAACCTGATTATGCAGGGAGGAAAAGACCTTCGGCTTGTTGGCCTGAACCATATTGAACATGCCATCCTGAATGGAGCCGCGGCCCAGCCACTGGCACTAAAAACGCTGGCATGGTTTTATATTTCCGAACAAATCAATCCGGACAACAAGGAGCTTCCCCCGGATAACCCATTGTCACGTAAGAAGACCCGACAAAATGCCATCGGCCTGTTGATCGATCTGGACAACCGTTATTTTAACAAATCGGCTCCGCATTCTCATTTCCGTGGCAACAAAGAACTGGCCATGATGAAAGCCATCCAGTTTGTGCTTGATAAGAATTATGAAAAGGCCGGCCATGAGTTTAAAAAAGTACTTGAGATCAGTGACCACTTGCAGAGCCGGGGATTTCAAATCAATCCGCAACTGGTTCAATCGGTGGAGGCGGGCATTGAATTTTGTGAACTCATGTTGTTGCAGGCATCTGAAGAGGAAGAAAAACGGTCCGCCTGTTTTAAGGTTGATGCGCAGGTGAAATTTTTGAATGGCGGTGGTTCCATGGTGGAATACGATTCAAAAAAAATTCGTAGCGAACTTCACGCCGTGTTTTCCGAGGCTTTAGAACAGATGGCTGAAAAATTGCACTGCGACCCTGTTTGATGGCCTATGGTTGCCGGTGTAAGGGATTGCTGCATGAACCGACCAAGCAGAATGAAATCGATCCTTTACTCATTATGCGGCCTGATAACTGTCATCGCGCTTTGCGGATTTGATACTTCTCGCCACAGCATTCCTGTTGATGATATTTATGATGGCGGACCGGGCAAGGACGGAATCCCCGCTATTCTCCACCCCAAATTTATACCGGCAGAGGAAGCCGCGTTTTTGAAAAAGCAGGACCGTATTCTGGGAATTATTCAGAATGGCCAGGCGAAGGCGTATCCCATTAAAATTCTGAACTGGCATGAAATCGTCAATGATCGTATTGGTGGGACTTCAGTGGTGGTGACTTATTGCCCCCTTTGCGGAACCGGGATGGTTTTTGATGCCCAAGTGAACGGGCGCAAGCTTAGTTTTGGGGTTTCGGGTCTGCTCTACCAAAGTGATATGTTGCTTTATGATCATCAAACGGAAAGCCTCTGGTCGCAAATTAAATCGGAGGCGGTGACTGGTAGTCTAACCGGTGCCCGTTTAAAACTGCGTCCCTCCACACATACGAACTGGGAGAGCTGGAAAGCCAGATACCCGAAAACCCTGGTCCTATCTGATGATACGGGCTTTCGCCGGAATTATGGCCGGGACCCTTATCAGGGCTACGAAACCAGCGAGAGACTGATGTTTGGTGTGAACGCAACGAACAAGAAGTATCACCCAAAGGAAAAGGTGATTGGTATAAAGTCAGGCAAGATTTCTAAAGCGTATCCTTTTTCCGAGCTGAAAAAAGTGAAGTCCCCTGTAAAGGATGTTCTGGGCAAAACACCTATCCGTATTTTTTATGATCGCAAAACCAGGACGGCGGTCATCCGGGATGAAAATGACCGGCTGATGCCTTCTGTTGTGGGGTTTTGGTTTGCCTGGTACACGTTTCATCCTGAGACCCGGGTTTTCTCTGCCGAGTAATTGGTACTAGAGGGATGCCGCCTTACGCATAACCAGAGAGGCGGAATTGATGCAGTAACGAAGTCCTGTGGGTTGCGGTCCGTCTTCAAAGACATGGCCGAGGTGACAATCGCACTTGCTGCATAGCACTTCTGTCCTCCGCATAAAGAAGAGCGTGTCCTCTTCAGTGGCGATATTTTCAGGAGCAACGGCCTGGTAAAAGCTCGGCCACCCTGTGCCGGAATCAAATTTTGTGATAGAGGAAAATAGGGGCGCGTCGCAACATGTGCAGTGATAGGTTCCCCGGTCATGGCAATCCCAGAGTTTGCCGCTGAAGGCCCGCTCTGTCCCTTTTTTTCTACATACATTAAACTCCTCTTCGGTCAGGATTTGCCGCCACTCGCTTTCGGTTTTTGTGATTTTTTCTGCCAAAACAGTTCTCTCCTTAAATTTTTTCTTTGATCCATTTTTGAATTTTTTCTTTTACTTTCGGGCTCATGTCGGTTTCTGCAAGTGCTTTGGATTCATCTTTTCCCAGCGACCGGGCTATCCTGCAAAGGATTTCCAGCTGTTTCTGGTAGGTTTCGCAGAGCCCACATATGGCAAGATGCATTTTCAGTCGCAACCGACCACACAAAGGGAGGGGATGGTCCCGGCTTTCTGAAATAAGCGGGTAGACATCCTCGCAGGACATTTTAAATACTTTCATCATTCCTTTAAACATAAAAACCCTGTCTTGTTATTTGGTCTTGAGCCAGTTCGTCTCCAGGCAAAGCTTGAGTTGATTTCTGGCTCGGTGCAAGATGACCCATAAATTGGTCGGTTTTATATCGAATTCGTTACAGATTTCTTCGGAACTCATCCCATCTATTTCTTTCAGGACAAATACCCGGTGAAATTTTTCCGGCAACCCATTCAGGCATTTTGCCAGAACCCGGGCGAGTTCGCTGTTTTCAGCCGCTTCTTCGGGGTTTATGTTCCAGTTTCCTGGCTTGGAAACCATGTGCCCGGAGGCATCAAAATGAATCAGGTTTTCCTCCGCAGTCAGGTCAACGGAAATATTTTTTTTGGAATTTCTAAAATGATCCATAGTTTTATGTTTCAGGATTCCGAACAGCCAGGTTTTTTCCGATGATTTCCCGGCAAAGGAGTTCTGTGACTTCAGCGCGGCGAAAAACGCCGACTGAACCAGTTCTTCAGCCACCTCCGGATCTTTCACCCGGACAAGGGTGTAGCGGTACATCATATCCGCATAGCGCTCCACCCATTTTTGTGGTTCCAGCGTTACTTTGCTCATAATTCTCCAACAGTGGGAACGGGTTTAGACTTGAACGCGACAGAAGGAGCCCATATACTTGGTTTTATGGGAGAGAACACCACAGACTCCGGGGAATGCGCCAAAATTCTGAAAGCACTGGGAGATGAAACACGGTTAAAAATCGTCCAGTTATTGCTTAAAGGAGAAAAGAGCGTTTCTGAAATTGTTCGGTCTTTACACATGGGGCAACCTCAAGCCTCCCACCATCTTTCCATATTAAGAGCCTCCGGTTTGGTTGGAACCCGGAGAGAAGGCAACAAGGTTATCAATTTTATCCATCCCGGTAAATATTTTTTAAATAAAAAAGAGACCGGCCTCGACCTCGGCTGTTGCTCCGTCAACTTCGACCACCACCACTAGGCGTGGGGCCAGTACTGCATTGCCCGTAAAGCTGACTGGGCGCTCAAGCGCACGTGATATTCTTCCTAAGCTCTCGTGCCCCAAAGGGGTAATACTTTAATGTCTTCCTCCGCCAAGAACCCGGTTTTAAACTGCGTGCAAGGATGTTTAATCGTTTGACGGGCTATTGCCCACTGCCACCGGCGGCTCGCCGGGGTTCTTTGATTACCAGTTCATGAAACTGTTTGCAGAATGATTTGAGCAGGTGAGCAGGATTGAAAGAAATATCTATCGGGTAAGGCTGTTCGAAATCTTCAACAGCGAGTGACCTGTAATCCGCAGGGCCTGAAATCTCTATATGCTCTAAATCAAACTGACCAAATTGTTTGAGCCTCGCCGCTTGCAGGGCGTAAACCTTGTCCAGGGGTATGTTTAAGAGATCGGCAAAAACCCGGTCGAGAGCAGTCATGTCTGTTGATGCACCCATCACTGCAAGGGGGTAGGCGGTTCCATTGAGCGGACCTTGCCCCTGCATGGCCTGAATGCCGTCCACGATTGTAAGGCAGGGGTCGACATGCCGGGCTATGTCTATCAACATTTTCCCGAACTTTATCTTGTCGTTTTTGACCAGACAATGAAGAACCGGTTTGCGTTTGCCGATAACCAGTCCGAACAGATTTTTAATGCTCAGCGTCATTGTCATCTGGCAATGAGACTTGACCTTCGGCAGGTTAATGATTCGGTCATATTGTTTCAGGCAACCGGCTATCTTTAGATGCGGAACGCCCTCTTCATTTTCAAAAGGGATGGGGTCGGTCAAGGGTAGGATTTTAACCCCGTATTTTTTTTCCAGCGGGCCATACCCGGCTTTGTCAGCCACCGCCGATAAACTGCCCAGAGCAGGACTGTCGCTGATAACGATTTGATTGACGGATCGATCCTTGAGAACGCGGCACACGGCCTCCACCACCACAGGGTGGGTGGTGACACAGCGTTCGGGTTTGAAACCTCTTAAAAGGTTGGGTTTCAAAAGGACCTTATGGTCCGGATGGAACATGGATGCCTCAGGGTCCAGGACTTCCAGCGAGTTCTGGACAAACTGTTCCACTCTGGTGAGCGAATACTCTTCTAATTTTTGTAAATGGACTTTTGATTTCATGTCAGGAGGGAGAGTAAAGTGCCTTGTAGATGCCCAGATTTCTCAGCACATGTTTGACATAGCGGCGGGTTTCCGGATAGGGGATGGATTCTATGAATACATCCTGATCGCTCAAATGTCCGAATCGTTTCAACCATTTTTTCAGGACATGGGGCCCCGCGTTGTATGAAATCAGGATATGCATGCCGTTTTTGCCGAACCGTTTATTCAACTGGCTGACGTATTTCACTCCAAGCCGGATATTCAGTTCAGGATCAAAGAGGGCATCGGTATCAAAAGGTTTTTTCAACTTTGTTTTCGGGTAAAGCTTTTTCCCGGTTGCCGGCATGATTTGCATGAGGCCGCGGGCCCCGGCAGGGGAGAGCGCCTGACTGTCAAAAAGGCTTTCCTGGCGGATGATTCCGTTTACGAAAAAGGGGTCCACCTTACGGTATTTGGTATATTCCAAAATGGCTTCTTCATAAGCGAGAGGGAAGAAGTGCTTCCAGAATTTTTCTGAAAGATTTTTTTCTTTGGGTTTGGTGGTGAAATCTTTATATAAATGCAAAAGCTTGAGGGATTCCGCATAGCCCTGAGCCTGATGATAAAGATGAGAAAGCCACAAAACCCCGGTCAGATTTTTGCGCACCGTTTTCTGCAATTCGCCGATTTCATTGCGTGCTTCCTGCGTCAATCCAAGTTTAGCCAGTTCGTTTGCCCGAGTGTAATGAAACTTTTCCCGTGTGCTGAGAGGTCGGCCGAGTTGACGGTCTTTTTCTTCCACAGATGAAGGTTGAGTTTGATTTTGTGTGAGGGGGTTGACACCAAGGGCGAGGAGCCTGTCTTTCGCGCGAATGCCGTGAAACGTGTAGGGATAAAACTCAGCAACTTTGGCGTATAAATCGCGCGCCACATCCTTTTTATCCATTTTTTCTGCGGACTTGGCGCCCCAGTACAGGTTGTATTCGATAAAGTCTCCATCAGGAGATCGGTGAGCCGCTTCCTGAAATCGGTTGAATGCTTTTTCGAATTTCCCATCGAGATAATGAATCCAACCCAAACGCCAACCGGCCCAATGCGCGTAATATTCCTGCGGGTATTTTTTCAAAGCGGCCTTGTAATTCTTCAGGGCTTCGGGAAAGTTTTTTTGTTCTTCATAAATTTTTCCAAGAAAAAACTGTGCCTTCACCGCAAGTTCTGAAGAAGGAGCCTCCTTGGTAACTTTTAGGAAATATTTAGCTCCCGCCATGGGTCGGCCGAGGTTCCAAAGGTTTCTGCCGATGTTGAACTTGGCATTTTGCACCTTGGCGTGGTGGGGATAAAGTTTCAGAAATTGATTCAAAGCTTCGTTGGCTTTTTTGCGGTCCCTCAATCCCCTCTGTGCCTGGGCGAGGAAAAAATAAAATCGCCCCGGTACAAGGTTGTCCTTCTTCTGGATTTCCAGGATTTCCTGAATGGCTTCTTTATAGCGGACGTTCTCAAACAGTCCCTGGATGCGATCGGTATGTTCCCTCAAAGTAAGAGGAATCTCTTTAACCGTTTTTAAAGCCGAAAGACGTTCGAGTGCTGTTTCAGCTGTGGGCGTTCGATCATGGTTTGGGTATTGGATGTGAAGTTGGCGAAAGTTCAGATAAGCCTCTGTTTGTTTTCCTGACTGCTCCTGGATTTCGGCCAGTTTGAAAATCATTTCAGGAAGAAATTCGCGAAATTTCTGGTATTTGAAATTCCTGGTAGTTGTCTGGATGGTTTCTTCCAGTGTTTTTATTCCTGCTTCTTTTTCCCCCAATTGAATTTGAGCCTCCGCAAGAACCAACTGAACTCTGGGATAGAGAAGGGTTTTGGGGTTGTGCTGAAGGAGTTTCAGGGCATTTTCCTGAGCCTCCTTATATTTTTTGGATTGCACCTCTGCCTGGATTAAATGGAAGCGAATGTAGTCTTCCACGGCCTCATAATTTTTGCTCAATGGTTCGAGAAGCTTTATGGCCTCTTCCGGTTTTCCCTGTTCCTGGTGAATGAGGGCGAGTAAAAACCGGGCGCGTTTGGCTTCCACAGAATCGGGCGAATGGTTTTGCAGGGCCAGAAGGCTGTTTTTAGCTTTGGCCCATTCCTTTTTCTGAAAAAGATTTTTAGCTTCCTCATAGTGCTGGTCTGTGTTTTCAGCGAAACCTGTTTGCGCAACGCTCAGGAAAAGTGCCAGAAAACAGGCGGACACTTTGGGCAGGAGGGAGAGCAATTTATCTCGCAGGGATTCGGCAGTGTCTTTTGGGTTTGCTGGCAGGGGTTGGGTGTTTTTCATTTTTCTGAACCAGGTCAACTGTCTTTTGGCGTAGTGCCGGGTTTCTCTTTTAATTTCATAGGCCGCGCGGTCTAAAGTCAAATTGCCTTGATGATATTGAACCATTTGTGCATAACCGATGCTTTTGAAGGGTTTCAGTTCGGGGCTGTAGCCACTTTCTAAAATGCTTTGCACCTCATTGGCTAATCCGTCCTCGATCATTTTATCCACCCGCTGATCGATCTGGGAATACAGCTCCGCCCGTTCTCTCTCCAAAATAAAAGTGTGGATGGGGAACCGACCTGGGGCCGGGGAGTCGCCATCGTGAAATTCTGAAAAACGTTTTCCGGTATCCAGATAAACTCCTAAAGCGCGTTCGATGCGCAGGGAATCTGTTGCGCAAATTTTTGCGGCGTACTCGGGGTCTATGCGCTGAAGTTCCCGGTATACTTCTTCAACGCCCTGATCGCGGATGTCCTGCCGGATTTTTTCCCGGATTTCAGGAGAACCTCCTTCTGCACAATCGTAATCTTCGGCCAGGACTTTTATATACAGTCCGGTGCCGCCAACCAGTATAGGAATTTTATCACGATCCATGAGTTCATGGATGATTTTCAGGGCCCGTACTTTAAAATCAAAAGCGTTAAACTCTTCATCCGGGTCAAGAATATCGATCAAGTGATGAGGAATTTCCTCCCTTGCCGACCGCGAGGGTTTGGCGGTGCCGATGTCGAAATATTTATAGACCTGCATGGAATCGGCACTGATGATTTCGGTGTCCAGCTTCCGGGCCAGGGCCAGAGCGGTTTCACTTTTCCCCGAATTCGTTGGGCCGGTCAGTATAATTAAAGGAAGCATAAATTTGCCCCATCTCCTTTGAATAAGTTCCGTCCTCATTATAGACCGCAAGTGGCGGGGCGACGGTAAAATCGGATTTTTTTCCTTTAAGGGCAGAGACCAGAAAGATTTTTGCCGGAGTCTGGAAATTGCCATGAATGAAACGGGCGATACGGGGATACAGGTTCCGACATTCCAGTTCTCGCAGGGTTTCGCTCATCCGCTCAGGCGGGTAGGCAAGGCTGATCTGGCCTCCCTTTTTCAGCAGGGGAGCAGATTTGTCCAGCAGGGAACTCATGCTGAGAGACAGTTCGTGCCGGGCCAGGGCTTTTCCTGCATCGGGATTGATCCGTCCTGTCTGGATTTTCCGGTAAGGCGGATTGGAAACAATATGGTCAAAAGATTCGGGTTTCAGTGCTTCCTCCAGAAAGTCACCGTGAATGAGAGAGATTTGTTTGTCCATGCCGTTTTGCTGAATATTTTTTTGCGCCTGCGCCGTATCTTGAATCTCAATGGCGGTTATTTTGAGGGTCGGTTCTCCCTGCGCCAGCAATATAGGAATGATGCCGCAACCGGTGCCGATATCCAGCACCGACTGGCCGGGCAAAAGGGACATGAAATCGGCCAGCAGGAACGGTTCGATAGAATAACGGTAGCCGGTTTTTTCCTGGTTAATAACCAGTTCTTTAAGGGGTTTGGTGCTGTCCACAAAGGTATTGTCTTGCAGAACTATTTGTTTGTAAAGCGGTAATTGTTATACTAACAGGGTGCTGAAAAACTCCCGAAATTGTCATCCTCGAGAGCCCCTTCGTCCGCTGTCATCCTTGAGCGAAGCGAAGGATCTCGTTTTTGGCTTCAGGGCGGCTCTGGCGATGAAGGATCGTTCCTTATGAAACAAGAGGCGAGATTCTTCACTTTGTTCAGAATGACAAGCACGTTGATTTTTTGAGCAACCTGCCAAGGGCTGGTTTTTCTTTCTATCGGAGGAGTAATGGATTCTTTAGTGGCTCAACAGGTTTGGGCGGTGGTGATGTTTGTTTTGGGCAGTTTTCTTCTCAAGACCTGTAGTAGATGGGAGAGGGCAGATCAGGCCACTTTGAAGGAGGCCAAAAGCTACGGTCGAAGAGAGACGGATATTGTCAAACCCAGAACCCTGCGCGGCACTATCATGACGGTGCTGGGTTGCGGCCTCTGCCTCGGCGGTATGATCCTCTTCCTGCTCCACGTCTAGCTCCGGCCAAGCGGCCGGTGGCAACTTGCAATGGCTCAACCGGCGAGCAAATGGTTAGCTCGGCTTATGACGCTCTTCTCGTTCTAACCTTCATGAAACCCGTGTCCACCTGTGGTTACTATTAAAAAATATCCCACCACGATTTTTTTGTGGTCAGGATGGTGGCAAGGGATTCTTTCTCATAAACGATGGGGTATTGCCTGAGCGTTACCAGAAACCCATCTGCCGGGGCGGTGATTTCTTCCAATCGTTTGCCGCTGTACAGGTCTCTGATTTCCCCGATCGTTTGTCCCTCTTGGATGAGGGTTCCCACTTTCACTTCGTGCAGAAACATTCCTGCTGTGTCGGCAAGAACGGTGACTTCATTTTCGGGCTGATAAAACCGGGTTGGAAAGTTTTTATCGGACTTTGTTTTTCTTCTGTCTTTCAGGATCCCTTCGGCCTGCATGAAGTTGACGATGCCTTGAAAAAGGGATTCGCATTGCGGCAGGTTCAGGGTTCGGGGCGATCCGGACGACAGGGTGACGCTCACCATGTCCTGCCAGTGAGAAGACAAGTTGACTTGGGGCGATGGCTGCAATTTTCGCACGGTTTCTATTTTCAGATCGCGGGCCAACTTTTTGATGCTTCCATCCATCTTCAAGGTCTGGATATGCGGGGCATCTTCATAATGCGGTAGAGCGGATTGCAGGATGATGCCCCAGTCGGCATTGACCGTATGCTTGAGAACGGCTGAGGCCAGGGCTTCGGTGGTTTCGCCTGCCGGGTTGCCGGGAAAAGCCAGGTCCATATCCATGCCATCATACGGCCATAACCGGGAACCGGATTGAATGGCGTTCAAGTTAACAACGGGGAAGATGATGACCTGACCATTGAGGGTGTAGTTGGCGTCACTGCCTTCGACTATATTATCGAGAAACTGGGACAGGCGTGAACTCAGGTGCATTCCGTTCAAATGGTCGCCGTGCAGGCCGCTGACGATGGCAAGGGTTTCGGAGTGATCGGATTTCCCCCAGGTGTTTTTATAAAGGACCAACGGGGCACCGAACGGAGTTGGAATGGAGAGGACTTTTTCTTTCATGGTTCAATAGAGGTGGCGATACGGGCCAGCGGCGCACCTTTCCCGGTGAGCGGATGTTCCCGCAGGGTGAATAACAAGCCGGAGCAGGGAGAACGGATGTCTTCTGGCATCTGGTCAGGGCCTATCAGGTCGCCGATTTTTTCTCCTTCTTTTAATATTTGTCCCACTTCTGTCTGTTTGACGAATAACCCCGCATTTTGCGCCTGGACCATAGTCACCTGATCGGGTTGCACTATTCTGGCTGGTGCGACTTCTGCTAAAAACTCGCCGCAATCGACCGCCTCGGTTTGGTGGAGCAGGTTGAGGATGCCCAGAACGATCTGCTCGCAATAATTTTTGTGGATACGCAGGCAGATTCCGCTTTCGATGACCAGTGTGGGAACTTTGGCCTGGTTCAGGTTGTAACCCAGAGTGGATTCGAAAATCTCTGCATGAGGGTGGACCCAGATCAGATCGACATTACAAAGTTTGGCCAGTGGGACCAGTTTTTTTTCAAAATTCTTGATAATGCGGATTTGCGGCAGTTCCATAAGGTGGAGGTTGCTGGCATGGAAGTCGACCACCAGATCGGAGTTGGATTTTAAATCTTCCAACAGGGTTCTCGAAGCCTCAGTGACTAGAGAGCGGGTATTTTTTTCACCAAAGGTGCGGTTGATGTCGGTGGAAAAAAAGGGCCACAGCCGGGTTCCCGTTTCGAGAGCTTGCGGGTTCACTGCCGGGTAAATATGTACTTCTCCTTTAACCGCGTTTTGTTCTTCCAGTTTCTTCAGCGTTTCTATTAGCCGGTGGCAAATATACAGTCCTTCCAGTTCATCGCCGTGCAGTCCGGTAACCAGTGAGACGCGTTGGGTCGGTTTGGCGGATTGCGAGGGGCTAAAAGTGTGGCGGATGATTTCAACCGGGGGTCCGGCAGGGGCTTTAACGGAGAAGATGCATTTGCTTAGCATGGAAAGGGCAGATCAGACGGGTTTGTGTTTTTTAGGGGAAATTTTCATGCTGTCGATTTTTCTTTTAAGGGTGTTACGGTTGATGCCCAGTACCTTGGCGGTTGCGACCTGTTTGCCGGAGTGTTTGTCTAAAAGAATTTCAAAGAGGTGTTTTTCAACTTTTTGAATGAGTGTTTCATAAAGCGTTCCTTCCTCTGAATTGTTATGCAGAAGAAAGTCCTGAATCAACTGGTCCAGGCGTTCATCCCATTGTCCGTCATCGTTGGCGGCATCATTTTCCTGCAGGTGGGGAGGCAGGTGTTCCGGCAGGATGGGGCCGGAAAGAGCCAGCATCAAGGCACGCTTGATCACGTTTTCAAGTTCCCGGATGTTTCCGCTCCAGTGATAACGGCTCAGAATGTGCTCGACATCGGGAGAGAGGTAGACTTTTCCGCGCGCGAGTGTTTTTGTGTAACGCGCAATAAAATGATTGGCGAGAAGGGGCACATCTTCCAACCGTTCCCGGAGCGGCGGCATGTCAATATGGATGACGTTGAGGCGGTGATACAGGTCTTCGCGAAACTGCTTCAGGTTCATCATGTCTTCCAGGTTCTGATTGGTTGCGGCAACGACCCGGACATCAACGGTGATCGGGTCTTTCCCACCTACCCGGTAGAATTCATTGTTTTGCAGGACGCGGAGGATTTTGGCTTGCAGGGGCAGTTCCATATCGCCGATTTCATCGAGAAACAGGGTGCCTCCATTGGCCTGCTGAAATTTCCCCATTTTGGTTTCTACGGCCCCGGTGAAAGCGCCGCGTTCGTGGCCGAACAGTTCCGATTCTAAAAGTTCGCGGGAGATGGCGGCGCAGTTGATGCAAATAAAGGGCTGGTCTTTGCGGTGCGAGTATTGATGCAATGTGCTGGCGACCATTTCTTTGCCGGTTCCACTTTCCCCGGTAATCAGTACGGAGAGGTCGGAGCCTGCGGATTTGCCAATGGTCTTGAAGATTTCCTGCATACGTCTACTCTTGCCAATAATCGCGGAAGTGGAGTCTTGCATGCCGACTTCCTGATTCTGAGTGGACGAGGCAGAGGCTGGCGCAGAAATGGACCGGGCTGTTTCTATCTGGTCGATCAAACGGAAGATTTCATCGAAATCAAACGGTTTGGTGATGTAGTCGTAGGCTCCGAGCCGCATGGCCTCGATAGTGTTGTTCATGGTGTCCTGGGCGGTCATCATCACCACTTTCAAATCGGGAAAAAGCTTTCGGCTTTGTTCGAGAAGTTCGAGTCCATTGGTTTCTTCCATAAAAATGTCCGAAAACATCACCAGGTATTGGTTGTCTGCCAGTTGTGTCAGAGCTTCCTCTGCGGACGAGGCGGTATGCACGAGGTAGTTTTTCTTTTCGAGGCCTTTTTTCAAGACCCAGAGAATATTTTTCTCGTCATCTACGATCAATATTTTATTTTGTTCTTCTGTCATGTTTCTATCTTATCATTTCTGTCGGATAGGAAGAAATACTTGCACTGTGGTGCCTAAACCTTTTTCGGAGGTAATTTTTATTTTTCCATTGTGGTCTTCAACGATTTTCAGACAAATGGCAAGTCCCAAGCCGCTTCCCTTCGTTTTCGTGGTGTAAAAGGGGGTGAACAGTTTTTTCTGGGTTGGCTCGTCCATGCCCGAGCCGGAATCGATGATTTCGACTACGATATTCTGTTGCGGGATGGGGGAAGAGGCGGCCTTGATCGCATACCCTGAACTGACCCGGGTGACGATCTGGATCTTTCCCCCTTTTCGGGACGCTTCGATGGCATTTTTGATGAGGTTGAGAAACACTTGCTTCAACTGGTCTTCATCGGCCTCAATGGGTGGCAGGCTGGGATCATAAATTTGCTCAAACCGACCCTTTTTTCGGGTGAGGGTGTCTTTTTCCAGCATCAGAATGTCTTCCAGGGCCTTATGGATATTGGTGCTTGCCATTCTCAGATTCAGAGGCCGGGTCAGGTCCATCATTCTTTTCACCATCCGGTCGATCCGGTCCACTTCGGACACCACAACATCGAGATATTCCTGATGTGAGCTGTCTTTGATTTCCTGACGCAGTAGCTGGGCCGACCCGCGGATGCCGCCTAAAGGATTGCGGATTTCATGGGCCATGCCCATGGCGACGGCTCCCAGGTTATTGAGGTGGTCTGCCGGTCTCTGTCGTTCTTCCAGTTCGCGAATCAGGCTCATGTTTTTGATCAGGATGACCACGCCTTGAATAGAATCGTCCGCCTCTAAAAAGGGCGACAGGGTCAGGTTGACCGGGAACCGGGAAGTGGGGGTGTGGCGCATGCCTTGAGCCTCTACATCGTGGTAGCAGGCTCCTGTCGTCAGGACTTGACGGACTTTATCGAGGACATGTTGTTGCCGGGGAAACAGTTCTTCAAGGTTACGGTGGATGAAGGAGTCGCGGGAGCGGTGAAACATATCTTCCACGGTCAGGTTGCTCTCCTGAATAGTCAGCGAGGAGGAAACGAGCAGAACCCCGTCTATGATGGAACAAAAAATATTCTGGTGCAGATGTTCGGGGTCGTTCATCGTGCCCACTCCGGTTTATTTGGAACCCTTGGCCTTTTTGGCTTTTCCCCCTGAGTAAGGACTTTTTTGCTGGGGTTTTTTAGCCGGGGTTGCAGGTTTAGTGGGGGCAGGGCTTTCAGCGGCTCCTGCGGCGGGAGCGTCTGCCGGGGTATCTGCTTTGCCCTGCTTGCTTTCTGATTCCCAGCCCTTCTTGCGTGCTTCGGACGGGTACTCAGAAGTATACCACCCTGAACCTTTAAGAATGAACCCGGATGCGGAGACCAGACGACGGACTTTTCCGTTATCTTTGTCGTCACAACCCAGGCCATTACAGGTCTTTAAAGGTTTTGCGGAAATCGCCTGCATGGCCTCAAATTGGGCTCCGCATTTATCGCATTCGTATTCGTAAATCGGCATAACTCAAAATCTCCAGCGATTGCTGACAAGTATTTTGTCAGAAACTTATAAAATTCGAAACTGAAATGGCAGGGTCTTATTTTCCGGAAAAGCAACCGTGTTAAACCCGGGTGAGCCATTCCTGGAATTTGGGATGGGCACCGCGAACCACTTCAAAAAATGTTTTCTGTACCTGTTCGGTGATGGGGCCTCTTTTGCCCGATCCGATGACACGGTTGTCCACCTCGCGGACAGGTGTGACCTCGGCGGCGGTTCCGGATAGAAAGACCTCTTCGGCGATATAGAGCTCATCGCGGGTGATGATTCTCTCTTCCAGGGCGATGCCCAGATGATCACAGATTTCGATTACCGTGTTGCGGGTGATTCCATCCAGATTGGAGCAGGATAAATCCGGGGTGTGTAATTTCCCCTTGGAATAGATGAAAATATTTTCTCCCGATCCTTCTGAAACGTAGCCTGAGGGATCGAGAAGAATCGCCTCGTCGTAGCCGTCTCGAACGGCCTCTGCCTTGGCCAGGATAGAGTTGATGTAGTAACCGCAGGCTTTGGCTTTGGTCATGGTGACATTGACATGGTGCCGTGTGAAGGAAGACAGGCGGACACGGATGCCCTTGTCCAGGCCATCTTCTCCCAGATAGGTGCCCCAGGGCCAGGCCGCGATAGCGCAACGGACATCGACTCCTTTCGGGTTGAGTCCCATTTTGTTATCGCCCAGAAATATGATGGGTCGGATGTAGCATTCCTCCAGCTTATTTTCCCTGACGACACTGAGTGTCGCGTCAAAAAGGTCCTTGTTGGAAAAAGGCACCTCAATACCGAGAATGATGGCAGACTGAAACAGCCGGTCGATATGTTCCTGCAGGCGGAAAATGGCCGATCCGTTATTTTTGGAATTGTAGCAACGAATGCCTTCGAAAACCCCGAACCCGTAATGCAGGGTATGGGTGAGGACATGGACATTGGCTTCGTGCCAGGGGATCATTTTCCCATCCATCCAGATTTTTTCAGATTTTTCCAAGAGAGCCTCTTTATGGAGCAGTATTTGTCAATTTAGGGATAAAACAGGTTAAGGTTAGATATTATTGGGCCTTAGGTATAAAATCAAGCCAAATAAATGCATTGACATGTTAATATGGGTTTGTTAATTTCACCACCTTGCTTTTGAATTAAGAAGGGGCCGCTAGCTCAGTTGGTAGAGCACTTGACTTTTAATCAAGTGGTCGAAGGTTCGATCCCTTCGCGGCTCATTTCTTTTTCCCTTATAAAATTGGAAGTCCCCATCGTCTAGCCTGGCCCAGGACACCGGCCTTTCACGCCGGCGACGCGGGTTCGAATCCCGCTGGGGACGCCAGTTTTCTTCTTACCTCCTTGATTATTCTAAAGGTTTCTCTTTAGTAAATCTCGACTTTAGCCAGCTAGTACACAAACCAATCAAATGAGCACATAAAAACGTGGGAAGACCAGTTGTTCTCGCCAAGAAACTCCTTCGGATTTACCCTTATTTCTAAATGAGAAAAGCTCAAAACCCGTTCTGCACATAAAGCATTTACCTGTTCCAGTTTATGGGAGGCCCGTGTTGTAATAATCTTTTTTGTGTTAAGAGCCTAAGGTTAAGACAAGGGATAAAAAAAGAGAATTTTAGTATGAGCTGTTATCCATTATAATGTAACCTTGAAACGGTCTGCGAAACGGTCTGTACAGGAAATATTGTCCGGTCTTCATGTTATTTAATTCGTACGAATTTATTTTTCTCTTTCTGCCTCTCACCCTTCTGGTTTTTCACTGGACTGGCAGGCAAGGCCATCATCGGATGGCCATTGCATGGTTAGTGGGCGCGTCATTATTTTTCTATGGCTGGTGGAACCCGGCCTATCTTGGCCTGATACTGTTCTCCATCCTACTCAATTACGGGGTAGGAGTATCACTTGGAGACGTACCAAATAGTTCGCGTAAAAAACCTCTGCTGATCCTTGGTATTACTGTTAACCTTGGATTGCTGGGCTATTACAAGTATGCCAACTTCTTTATTGAAAATTTCAATTTACTTGCAGGCGCAGACATATTCCTACATGAGATCGTTCTTCCATTAGCTATTTCCTTCTTTACCTTTCAACAAATCACCTATCTGGTCGATGTCTATAGGGGCGAGGTCAGGGACTACAGCTTTCTCCACTATTGCCTCTTTGTAACTTTTTTCCCACAGCTAATCGCAGGACCTATCGTTCGCTATAAGGAGATGTTGCCACAGTTTGCGTTAGATGCTGTCTACCGCTTACGCGCAGAACACCTCGCTGCCGGCTTCACCATTTTTGCAATAGGTTTGTTCAAGAAGGTGGTTCTGGCAGATGGTGTTGCTGTTTATGCAACACCCATGTTTGAAGCTGCCGAGATGGGTGTGGCTCTGACCTTTTTCGAGGCCTGGGGAGGGGTACTAGCCTTTAGCTTTCAACTTTATTTTGATTTTTCCGGCTATTCGGATATGGCAATTGGACTTGCACGAATGTTTGGTATTCGCCTTCCACTTAATTTTAACTCCCCTTACAAGGCAACCTCCATCATTGACTTCTGGCGACGATGGCATATTACCCTGTCTCGTTTTTTACGCGATTCCCTCTATATTCCCCTTGGCGGCAATCGTAAAAGCGAATCCCGCCGCCTTATCAATTTGATGATAACGATGTTGCTCGGTGGTCTTTGGCATGGAGCAGGGGGAACATTTATACTGTGGGGCGGACTTCATGGATTGTATCTGGTGGTCAATCATGGGTGGCGGAAACTATTCAGGAATAGAAGAAGAACAAAATCAGGCGGCTACATTGGGTGGGCCATTACCATGTTGGCTGTGGTGGTGGCATGGGTGCCTTTTCGTTCTGAAAGTGTGAACGGGGCAAGTAATATGTTAGCAGCAATGGCAGGGGTACACGAAATATCCTTGTCCATTTCATTGATAGGCAGACTAGGTAATGCAGAACAGTGGTTAGTGGATCAGGGTGTCGTCTTCAGGGGCATATACCCTAATAACATTATTGGAGTTGATCCTAGGTCAGCTTTTTTATGGGTTATTTTCTTGTTCTTTGTTGCGACGCTTTTGCCTAACACCCAGCAAATTATGCGTCGCTACCGCCCTGCCATTGAGACCTACAAAGATGAGATTGCCTGCTTGCGCTACCGATGGATGGAATGGCGTCCCACACTACCATGGGCGTTGTTCACAGCTGTAGTATTCACCCTTGCAGTACTTGGGCTGACACGTGTCAGCGAGTTTCTTTATTTCCAATTTTAGCTTTAAATATTCGATGCGACACACGCTTTTCTCGAGCTATCTAAAAGCTATTGCATGGCTAATTCCCATAAGCCTTATGACGGTGTTCGCTTTCAACCGTTTTATGGACCCATTCGATATTTTTGATGGACCACGTATTGAGGGAATCAATGCCAACAAACCCCATTTTTTATCACATCTCCGAATGTCAAAGGCAATTGCTGTGCAAAGGTTAAAGCCAACAGCAATCATTCTTGGCACGTCTCGTGCCGAAGCTGGGATTGATCCACTGCACCCTGGCTGGAGTGATCATCCTGTCTACAACCTTGCCATATCTAGTGCCAATATCTATGAGATATTTCGCTACTTGCAGCATGCGCAGGCCGTTCAGCCACTGAAGCAGGTAGTGCTGATGCTAGACTTTTTTATGTTTAACGCTGTCTCCCAAGACGATAAACAAGATTTTGATGAACGTCGGTTGGCAGTAGATGTGGAGGGATATCCGCAGGGTAGCAATTACGATATCTTCTCTTCTATTGCATCCCTGGATGCATTCAGAAGTAGCATAGACACTTTTTTCAAACAGAGTAAAACTAGTGACTACTTCCCCAATGGAATGAGCAATAATACTGAAAAATACAATGTCATCCAGGGGAAAGGTGGACACCACTACGAATTCATATTTAGTGAAAATTGCTACCTCAACAATTTGTATAACAACTTTAATTTCGCAACAGCAAAACGAGACCTCTGGCAGGTTTACCGACAGCTCATCGCTATGGTTTACCAACAGAAGCTAGGCCTTCATATTGTTATATCCCCCTCGCATGCCCGCCAGTTTGAAGCCATAGCTGTGAAGGGTCTTTGGCAAACCTTTGAGCAATGGAAACTCCAGCTGGTACAAATCAATGAACAAGAGGCTGCCAAATCAGGTGAAGAGCTACTTCCAATTTGGGATTTTTCGGGCTACAATTCATACACGACAGAGAAAGTACCTCCGCTTGGCGATGCTAATACCGAAATGCAGTGGTACTGGGAATCTAGCCATTACAAAAAAGAGTTAGGGGACTTGGTATTGGATCGTGTTTTTGGTCATCAAGAACCAGGGCGAACAGTCCACCCTGACTTTGGTACTCTCATCACTTCAGAGAATATCGAACTCCACCTGCGACAAGTTCGTAATGATCGGCAGAAATGGCGAACCTCTTTTCCTGAAGATGCTCAAGAGATTGAACGATTAGGTAGGGCAATAGATATATCAAAAATCATTCAAAAAAGGTAGGCCATAGCTTCACCTTTGTTTTTTTTTGAATATCAGTGATGGATAGCATTTTTTAATGCTATCTCATTTTTGCAATGGAGCTATTGTGCAGGCTCAATCCTTGAAAACACCTGATGCATTTGCAATTGATTTCGACAAGGTTTTTTTGTTTACTGTTAGGCAGTTATTGGCAGGCATATAGCGTTTTTTCAGGCTAAGATTTTTCATGGACACACTATTCTGGTTTTTTTCAAAATTGCTTTGGTGGATTTTTTCCCCAAGCAGGATATTGCTGTTTCTTTTGGCTCTTGGTACGGTTCTTCTTTGGACAAAAAAAAACATTGCTGGACGCTGGTTGCTTTCAGTGGCAGTGGTAGTTATTTTTGTGCTTTCTTTCAGGCCATTTGGGCAGGGGCTTTTGTTCGTTCTGGAAAGCCGATTTTCACATTCTTTGAAGTTGCCGGAAGAATTGGATGGAGTTGTTGTTTTAGCGGGCTCTGAAAATAGTACAATTTCTAAAACCTGGGGCCAGCCATCTCTAAACGGGAGTTCTGAACGTCTAATAACATTTATATCCTTGGCGAAGCGTTACCCGGAGGCAAAGCTTCTGTTTGTAGGCGGGGTTGGATCGGTTGACAGTCAGGTGCCAACACCTGAAGGGACTGCGCGCATGATCTTTGAGCAGGTGGGATTAGACGCAAGTCGGGTGATTTTTGAATCTAAGTCACACAACACGTTTCAGGGTGGAGTGGCAAGTTATGAGTTGATCAAACCAAAGGCTGGTGAAAAATGGGTTCTCATTACCTCTGCATTTCATATGCCGAGGTCTGTTGGTGTTTATAGGCAGGCCGGTTGGGAAGTCATTCCGTATCCGGTGGACTTTGGATATGATGATCAGCTAAGATTCGATTTTAGTTTGGGTCATATGGCAGTTTTTTCCCGTGCCTTGCATGAATGGATAGGCGTTTTTGTTTACGGGTTGACGGGAAAAACAACTGAATTATTTCCGGGCCCAAAATAAAGAAGTGGGCTGAATGAATCTGTCTGTATAACTTTGATGAAATATTTCAAGCTATAAGGATGAAACCAGAAATCCGAGTTTTTCAGAACCGAGAGAAGCTGGCAATAGCAGTTGCAAAAGATTGGAAAGAAGGGGCTCAGCAAGCTACTCGGTCGGGGAATAAGTTTAGTGTCGCACTTTGCGGTGGTAGTACCCCTACAGTGGTATATCGGTGTTTGGCCGGTGAAGAGTTCCGACAGTCTATCCCTTGGAGCTCAGTTCACCTGTTTTGGGGTGACGAGCGATGTGTTCCTCCTGAAGATATGGAAAGCAATTTCCGGATGGCTCAAGAATTATTGATCGATCATGTCTCTATTCCAGAGAAAAATATTAACCGTATTAAAGGCGAGGCCGACCCCATAACTGAAGCTGTTCAGTATGGAGAAAAGATGCGGGGCCATTTTGGGTCAGGTGAGAAAGGTATTCCCTCTTTTGACTGGGTTATTCTTGGTTTGGGGCTCGATGGTCATACGGCATCTATTTTTCCCCACGCAAACTCTTCTTATCGAGACCTTGGTCTTTGTGCGGTAACGGCTCATCCTGAGAGTGGTCAAAAAAGAATAACTATGACTCCGAAAATTTTTAACCAGGCGTTACGGGTCACGTTTTTGGTTACTGGTAAAGAAAAGGCTTCTATTGTTAAAGATATTATTGGAGAAGATGTGTGTGCGGAAAATTATCCCGCTAAACAGGTGAGCCCTGTTGGGGGAATATTGCAGTGGTGGGTCGATGAAGAGGCCTATTCAGCTTTAAGGTGAGAAAAAGCATTGCGGGTTTCCCCGCCCCCATCAACCTATATTCATTTGGGAAAAAGATTCGTTTTGATGATTTGAGTGCTACTTTTTTTATGTTTCCCTAAGAACTTAAAATAAATGGGTGCTGACGATAAGTTTTAGCGAAAACGAGAAACGTTCCTAAACGGATAAAAGTGACTATTTACTTGCTGGAAAAACTTAAAAGGGACTCAATTAACTCTCCGGCTAAACTCCCCATCTTCATACTATTTTGTCTCGTTAGTGTTTATCTTGTTTTTTTTCTTATAGCTTTGTATGGGCATGTAAACGAAACTGGAATTGTTGAGGGCAAGGTTCGATCTGTTATCTTGCAGTTAGAGGGTGATCAAAAAAAATCAGCTTTGAAAAATGTTGCGCGAATTCAAGCGATGAAAACAATAGCGAAACCAAGATTTCTGGAGCCAACCAGTGTTTATCATTCCCTTTTAGGGCCACGACAGCCCTTTCCAAAAATAAATGGAGAGCTGAAAGATGCTATTGCCGATAAAAAGGATAAGTTGCAAGGGGTTGATCTCGCTGGAGCCGAACTGGTTGGAATTCAGTTGAACCACTCCAATCTCCAGCAAGCTGATCTTAGTGGGTCTAACCTCAGTCGAGCTCATCTCCAGTGGGCAGATATGGGGAGGGCCAACCTCGAAAGAGCCATACTCGTTAGGGCTAAACTTGATCATGCTAATATCAGGCAAGCAGTACTTTATAGGGCTGACCTTGCTGGTGCCAGCCTGACAGGGGCAGACTTGAGTGAGGCTGATCTCTCACATGCCAACCTTGCTGAATCTGATTTGCGTGCGGCCAATTTGAAGCGAGTTGACTTGAGCGATGCAAATTTAGATAGGGCGGTCCTGGACCAGGCTGGTCTGACGGGTGCTGACTTAAGGCGGGCTACTTTCAATCAGACGAGTTTTAGGGGAGCGGATCTAACTGGGGCGGACCTCCATGGGGTGTATTTTTATAATAACTCCGCTTTTGGCCCGGCCAATTTTGATCAAGCTACATTGAAGGGAGTAGATCTTGGGAGTAGTTTTCTTGCTGGAGCAAGCTTTAGAAAAGCCAATCTCAGTCAGGCAGATTTGAGTCGTGCAAACTTGAACAATGCCGACTTTCAAGGGGCAAACCTTCTGGGAGCTAATTTGAAGCAGTCTGGTAGCACAGGGACCAATTATAACGGGGCAGATCTAAGGGGAGCGGACCTAAGCCAAGCTGGATTCGCCAAAGTTGATTTGAGCGCAAGTAACCTTAGCGGAGCTGATCTTAGGGGGGGGACATTTAGGAGCCTAAACTTTGGTACGGCAAACCTGATGGAGGCCAACTTATTTGAGGCAAATTTAGATAGGGCCGATCTCAGCAAGGTGAAAAACCTTACCTGTGAGCAAATCAAGGGGGCTTTTTTTGGAGAAGGAACTCAGTGGCCAGACAACCTCCGGTTAATTTTGGGGTCGGGAGCAACCTATCATTGTGAGGACCTTGGGGTTCATCCTTAATTATGTTTGAAATTTTAGAGACAGGAATTAAAAACTCCAGGAATGTGCTCCGATATTTTTTTAGACCCGGTGCCATTAAGGAATTGGAGACCATTTTGAGCCAACGTCAAAGGGGCCAAAATAAGTGCGCTGTGTATTTTGTGGATCAGTTTTTCGAGAAGAATGCAGGAAGTTTGGGGTGTTTCGCTCAGTCCGAGGACGATAAGGTGATATTTGTTGACTCTCAAAATGAGCCGACTACAGACTATGTGAACCTGAAAGTTGCCAAACTGTTGGAAGAGGGAATAAGTGATCCTTTTGCCGTGATTGGAATTGGCGGAGGAACCACCTTGGATATCGCTAAAGCTGTTTCCAACCTTTTGACCAATGGGGGGAAAGCCGAGGATTATCAAGGGTGGGATCTGGTAAAAGTTCCGGGGGTTTATAAGGTGGGTATTCCCACAATATCGGGCACGGGTGCTGAGGCTACTCGTACTTGTGTTCTGACCAATAAGGAAAAAGGTTTGAAATTGGGAATGAACAGTGATCATACCGTCTTTGATCAACTCATCCTTGACCCTGATTTAACTGAAACCGTACCCAGCGACCAATATTTCTATACTGGAATGGATGCTTATATTCATTGCATGGAAGTTTTGAGTGGGCATTACCGAAACGTTGTGGGAGACGCATTTTCCGACCAGGCAATCAAATTTTGCCGGGAGGTTTTTTTGAGCGATGAGATAAAAAGCGCACGGAACCGGGAAAAGCTAATGGTGGCATCCTACTTCGGAGGTTGTGCGGTTGGGACTACTTATGTTGGTGTTCTCCATCCCTTTTCGGCAGGGTTATCAGTGGTGCTTGGCATGCACCATGGAATAGCAAATTGTGTGGCCATGACCGCCATGGAGGAATTCTATCCCCGTGAGTTGGAAGAATTCTGGCGAATGGTGGAAAAACAAAATATTCCTGTTCCACGAGGGGTTTGCCGAAATCTTAACGAGGAACAATATGACTTGTTGTATGAAGCCACTATAATTCATGAGAAACCGTTGACCAATGCTTTGGGAGACGACTTTAAGAGTATACTGACAAAAGAGAAAGTTATAGAAATTTTCAGGTCCATGTAAGACATCATGGAATTTAAAATCCATTTCAGTGCTCGCGCGCACACCTATACCAAAGAAGAAGAAGATGCCGTGTTGGAGGCTATGCGAAATGCCAATCCTCTGACTCAAGGGCAAAATCTCCATGAATTTGAAGCAAAGTTGTGCCGGTATATTGGAGGACGTCATGCTTTTGGTGTTTGTAATGCCACGGCGGCACTTGAGTTGGCGGCGCAACTCTGTTGCTTTGACAAGGGAGATGAGGTTGTCATTCCTTCTCATACCTTTACTTCATCCGCTTATCCCTTTGCTAAAAGTGGTGCTCGAATCGTTTGGGCAGACATTGATCCGCATAAGCGTGTGGTCACAGCCCAGACAATTGCGGATAAAGTAACCTCAAAGACCAAAGCCGTAGTTGTCGCCCATCTTTACGGGTACGGGGCTGACATGGCGGAGATTATGGAAATGGCCAAACGGCATAATTTTTTGGTGATAGAAGATGCGGCTCAAGCTTTGGGGGTTGAAGTTGAGGGTAAAATGGCAGGAGCCTATGGTGATTTTGGTGTGCTCTCCTTCCATTCTCATAAAAATATTTCAACTCTTGGTGAGGGAGGTGCGCTTATGGTCAGGGATAAGGAGCTTGCCGCTCTCGTTCCCGGATTGCGGCATAATGGGCATTGTTCCTTTTTGGCCAAACGAAATGACTATTGGATTCCCGCAATGGGGAATGTCGATTTCCCGCAAATAAATGGTCGAGTTTTTTGGCCTAATAATTATTGTATTGGCGAAGTCGAGTGCGCTTTAGGTTTGAAATTACTGGATCGAATAAATGTCATCAATCAAAAAAAGCGTGAACGAGCCATAAGATTTATTGATGCTTTGGCGGACTTCCCGGAGTTAGAGTTCCACCGTGTTCCTTCATCTCGTCATAACTATCATCTTCTTGCCGCTAAGTTGACAAATGGGAAGCGAGATGAGTTTATCAGAAGGATGGCGGGAGATAAAAAAATCCAATGCGTGGTGCAGTATTATCCGCTGAACAGGTATCCGCTATATCAAACAGCCGGTTTTGGAGATGCCGATTGTCCCAACGCAGATAATTTTTTCGATAATATGGTTTCTTTCCCTTTCCATCATAGCCTTTTGGATTCCGATCTTGATTACATATTACAATCTACCCAGGACGTCTTGAAAGAGTTGCGAGCTTAAAATGAATACGGCCATTGTTATTCCAGCTGTTAAAAAAAACGTTGCATTCACCGATGATCTGGTGAAAAAACTGGCCGGGACAAGTTTGATACAGCGAGCCATTGACAGGGCAAGGAGGCTTGTTCCGGGGGAGCATATTTATGTTGTCACAGACTCTGAGGAAATCTGTCTCATATGCAAAAGAAACAGCATTCAATACAGCTATAAAAAAAAACTGAGATTAAAAACCCAGAATACGGTTGAAAGCCTGGGTTTTCTTTTTCCCCAGCTTTCAGCGCAATATAAAGAATTGATACTGCTCTCCCCATATGTGCCGCTACTAGAAGAACGAGATATCCAAAAAGCTCTGCGGAAATACAAATCTCTCCGAGATACCAAATTTTTAATTCCGGTAAAGCGGGAAATTTCCCGCGCATTCAAAACAAGCAAAAGAAATTTTCACGAGTTTTTGACAGAGGATTCTGAGCCAGAGCTTCTTATAGAGTCTCAAGCATTCAAAATTATTTCAACCTCCCTCGCCCAGAGAGGATTTGGAGCGGGCAAAGTAAAGCCTGTGACATATGAAATCAGCCCTGACTTGATAGAGATAAGAAGCTATCAGGACTGGTGGGTTTGCGAGAAACTCCTCAAAAGAAAGCGGATTGTTTTCAGGGTCAGGGGGGATGAGCAAATTGGCATGGGTCATATTTATAGAGCCCTTACCCTTGCTCACGAGATCACCGATCATGAGGTTTATTTTGTGTGTGACGAAAAATCCCGCGATGCCGTGACCCGCTTGGCCGGGGGGGATTATTGGCTTGAAGTGTACAACCAAAAAGAAATAACAGAACGTGTTATTGATTTAAAGCCCGACCTTGTCATTAATGACATCCTTAAAACAAACCGGGGCTATATCCTGAAAATTCGCAAACTGGGTATCAAGGTAATCAATTTTGAGGATTTGGGGTCCGGTGCCTGTCATGCTGATTTAACCATTAATGAATTGTATGACAAGCCGGAAATCGAGGGGAAAAATATTCTCTGGGGGCAGAAATATTTTTTTCTGCGGGAGGAATTCAATGAGGCTCGGCCCAATCGATTTAAAAAGAAAGTGGATACCATTTTGGTGACTTTTGGGGCCGCAGATCCCAGCGATTTTACACGAAAAATTTTTAGAACGATATCCGGTTATTGTGCTGACAAGAAGATTAAAATTTTTCTTGTTACAGGGGGTGGCTATTCCCATATCAAGGAATTGGAAAATGAAATCAAGTCTCTTCCCAAAGAGCAGGCAGAATACATCCATGTTACAGGAGTAATGTCTCATATTATGGAACAGGCTCAAATTGCTATTGCCGCAAACGGAAGAACCACTTACGAATTGGCTCATATGAATATACCTTCCATTGTCTTGAGTCACCATGAAAGGGAGAAAATGCACTCGTTTGCAAGGCCGGAAAGAGGGTTTGTCCCGCTGGGTCTTTATAAAGGTGGAGACACCGAGGCCAAACTTTTTAAAGCCTTTAAAAAAATGGTTGAGGATACCCATTACCGTAGGACACTTTTTGATCGTATTAAGCCGTTTCGGTTCCAAAAAAACAAGGACAAGGTGTTGAGGCTTATTGAAAGTATTCTAGATAGCTAAAGCAGGCTCCTGCGCTCGACTCGTTTCTTTTCGGCACAATATTAGTAACTTGGGTCAATAGGAGCTTGGCCCTGCTCCTAAGACCCCAATTTAGAGCTACGAATGACTGACAAATTTATCGCCATTGTTCAAGCGCGGATGGGCTCCAGCCGGCTACCCAATAAAAGTATGCTTCATTTGAAGGGTTGCCCTGTAATTGAGTGGGTATTTCGCAGGGCGAGCCAGGCACGCGAAATCCACGGACTGGTCTTTGCTATCCCGCAAACAGAAGAGAATGATCCCCTAGCTTATTATTTGACGACTCTTGGTGCCAATATCTTCCGAGGAAGCGAAGTGGACCTGATAGAAAGGTTCTATGAGGCTGCCCAAAAATGGAAGGCAACAAATGTTATAAGAATATCTGCGGACTGTCCTTTTATTTCCAGTTCAGAAATAGATCATTTGATTACTTTTTTTAAGTCGGGTCACTACGATTACGCTTACAATAATGTGCCGGTTAATAATCGATATCCGGATGGCATAGGTGCTGAGATCATGCCCTTTGCAATTCTTGAAAGATTGCATAAGGAGGCGAAGGAGCCTTATGACAGAGAGCATGTGTCTACCTATATTCGGTCTCGCCCCGAAATGTTCAATATAGGTACCTTTGACCCTATAGACAAACGTCTTCATTACCCTGAAATAAGGGTGGATTTGGATACTCCCCAAGACTATGAAAAGCTGTTGAGGCTGGATGTGAACCTAGAGATGGAGGCTCACGAAATTGTTGAAGCCGCGCAAGCTTTTAAGAAGAGCGAGAGTGCCAATAAACCTTGAATACTCAAAAAAACACATTTATTCAGTAAAATGTTTTTAGCCAAAAGAAAATTATTTGCTATTGCAATAGATGACTTGGGTCATGAAAATAAATGACAAACCTTTTTAATTTTGCACTCATCAACAAGCTTCAAATCGTCAGGCCAATTATTATTGCAGAAGCGGGAGTCAACCATGAAGGCAACATGGATTTGGCCAAGAGATTGATTGATGAAGCAAAAGAAGGGGGTGCCGATGCTATTAAGTTTCAAACCTATAAAGCGGATACTCTCGTCTCAAAAAATTCTCCGGCATATTGGGACCTCGGCAAAGAACCTACCAAGAGCCAGTATGAACTGTTCAGGAAATACGATAAATTCTGGAAAGATGAATTTGTAGCACTAAAAAATTATTGTGATAAGGCGAATATAGAATTCCTGAGTACTCCTTTTGATTTGGAATCTGCCGGGTTTTTGAATGATTTGATGGATGTGTTCAAGATTTCCTCTTCTGATATTACTAATAAACCATTCATTCAATATATTTGCGAATTTGGGAAGCCCATTATTCTTTCAACAGGGGCATCTAATTTGGATGAAATCAAAGAAGCTACTGAATGGGTCGAGTCAAGAGGTAATCCGCTGGCACTGCTTCACTGCATCCTTAATTACCCCACTCGGGATGAAGACGCCAACCTTGCGATGATTCAGGATATGAAGAAACACTTTCCCAAATACCCCGTTGGTTATTCAGACCACACCTTGCCCGGAGATATGAAGAATCTCGAGATAGCCGTTCTTTTAGGAGCATCTATTATTGAAAAACATTTTACTCACGACAAAACCCTTCCCGGAAATGATCATTATCATGCAATGGATAAGGAAGACCTTAAGAAATTTAAGGCTAATCTTGATAGTTTTTTTCAACTACTGGGAGATCACGAGAAGCATTCCATTGTTACCGAAGAAGCGGCAAGAACCAATGCGCGTCGAAGCCTGGTTGCGAAACGTGAAATTAAAGCCGGTCAACAGATAAGCTTTGAGGATATTACCTGGAAGCGTCCGGGTACGGGTATCAGCCCCAAGGAGATTGAGAAAGTTCTAAAATATAAGGCCGCGAAGGATATTGCTCCAGACAGTATTTTTCAATGGAGCGATCTGGTTCAAGATTGATCCGAGGCCGGCAAAGTTCCCCTGGCAATAGGAAAGTTGAGGGATGTCCGTAAAAATAACATATATTTATTCTGCTTGTGTCCTTCTTGAGACTCAAGATGTGAAAATATTGTGTGACCCCTGGTTTTCAGATGGGGCGTACGATGGCAGTTGGTACCACTATCCTAGAATGGAAAACCCGGTTGAGACAATTGGCCGGGCAGACCTCATTTATATTTCACATATCCACCCAGACCATTATGATCCAAAATTTTTAAAACTCTATCTGAAGAAGTACCCGGAAACGAAAATTATAGTTGCCCCTTTTGAGAAAAATATGCTTGCCAAAAGAATGGGCATCGACCAAATCCCGCACGAGATCGTTTCAGAATCCTCTATTGGGGGAACTCGGCTTTCACTCATACCAAATGAACGGGCATGGTTTGATGTGGACAGCGCGTTGGTCCTCCAGCATAACGGACACTCGGTGGTGAACATGAATGACAACTTTTTCAATGAGAGCCAGATTAACCGAATCAATGAAATTGCCCCATCAATTCAAATAGCGCTTCTTCCTTATGCTGGGGCCGGCCCCTATCCACATACTTACTACGACATTGGTCCAACGCTGATAGAAAAAGCTTCGCTGAAAAGGCAACAATTCTTCGACAGGTACTTGCAACTTCGTGATGCGCTTGAGCCCGAAGCTACGATTCCGTTTGCTGGAAAATATTATCTTGGAGGCCACTTGCATAATCTCAACCCCTACCGGGGGGTCTCTGATGCTGTTGAAGTAAGCGGGTTCGACTCAACCGCCATGATTCTACAGGATGGAGGAAATGCCTGGGTCGATACCAAATCTCTTCAACCCAGTGCTGTGCGAAGTGATCCTTACGATGTTAAAGAATTAGAGGCCTTTACTTTGGGTTTAAGTGAAAAGCCAATGCATTATGAGGTCTTTTTTAACGATTTGGATGTTTTAAGTATTCCGTTTAGCGAGATGTTGTCCACGGCATATAAAAATGCGGTCAAAAAATTTACCTATCAGGAAGATTACTGGTTTTGTCTGAAGTTGCAGGAAGAATGGTTCGTGATGAATTGTAACGCAGAAAACCCTGCTTGCAGGATTGAAGAAAAATCTCCCCAGATGGCTCCCCGGTCTGAAATATATATCGACTTGAAATATCTCTATGGTCTCTTGACAGGCACCTATCACTGGAGCAATGCAGAAGTGGGTTCTCAATTCATGACAAGGCGCTACCCGGATGTATTTAATGAAGAAGTGCAGAATTACCTCAATTTCCTCCATTTATAGCCGTTAAAATCACAATACACGGTATAATTTGGAGGTATTAATGTGGGGGGTTTTGGTTAAGACCAACCCTGGTACTCTTGATATATTAGTGTCTGTCAGGGTTTGTAGTCAGGTATGATATAATCCTTAATCGTAAGCTTTTCTGGCTGATTTTCTCTGCCAAGCCTTATTTTTTAAGCTATGTTTGACCTATGAACATTTTTGAGTGGCTGAAAACTGTAAAAAAACATTTTATATTTGAACCCGGATACTTCAGGTTATCCGGAAATCCACTCGTCTATTTTTTGCGGCAGGGGAATATTGTTGCTCACTTTATCGACCGCGTAAAATTCAGAGTATTCCCTAAGTTTTGTATTACGCCTCGCTTTCCTACCCATATTGATATTGAATCCGCCAGCAATTGTCAGATGAAATGTCCCATGTGTTACACGACTTATCTGGAGCCTGGGAAGAAAGGGATCATGAAATTTGATCTTTATAAAAGAATTATTGATCAGGCCATCGAGGGGAAATCCTACTCAGTGAAAATTAGCTGGCGGGGGGAACCTCTGTTGAATAACCGGATTCTTGATATGGTCAAATATGCGAAAGAGTCTGGGGTCAAAGAGGTGGCAATGTTGTCAAATGGTGAATTGCTGACCTCAGAGCTGGCAGAGCAACTTGTGGATGCGGGTTTGGATTGGATCAGTTTTTCTGCAGATGGGCTAGGGGAGGTTTATGAAAAAATCCGGGCTCCGGCAAAATTTCATGAAACTGTAGATAAAGTTGCTCACATGAAAAATTATCGCGATAAAAGGGGTTTGAAAAAACCTTTGATACGAGTTCAATCCATTTTGTCTGCTATCAAAAATGATCCAGATGCCTTTTTAGAAGCGTGGGAGAATATCGCTGACCGCGTCAACTGTATTGCCGATGAAGCACGCGATTTGGAACTCATGGAAATGAATCATGACCCCGGGTACTTGTGCCCCACCCCTTGGGCAAGAATGACGATTGCGCATGATGGAAAGGTGCATCAATGTAAGGTTGATTACGACAGAAAAAAGGTCATGGGAGATGCTAACGAGCAAAGCCTTTATGAAATATGGCATGGAGAGAGTTTTAGTTCCTTAAGAAATGCTTTCAAGCAGCAAACGGCACTAAAAAATTACGCTGCCTGCAATCTCTGTACGGACAATGTGTTGACGGAAGAACGGTCCATTAAAATAAATGGGCGGGAACTGCAGGTAGGAAAGTTTAAAGGAATTCTTGATGTGGTTGAGGATGGACAAGTGGTTTCGCAAAGCGGGAGACGGCCTAAAGCCTTCGTGTCCAGCCCTTCTGGAGACGAGTGAAGATGCTCTCTCAAGACCAGCTACTAAATACCTACGATAATAACCTCGAGGCCACAGAAAGAACCCTGTTGAGTTTGTACGGGGAGCGCTATCGAACATACAGGGAAAACTATAAACTTGCGGGCGAATACAAGTATGAACCGGAGTTCCCCCTCTATCTTATGCTGGAACAGTCATACAGCTGTAATTTGAAATGTCCTTCCTGCATTCATGGCTTTCCTGAGGAAAAAAAGAAGTTCGATCCAGATGTGAAAATTATGCCCCGCTCTCTGTTTAACCAAATCATCGAAGAGGGCGAAAAAAACAATTGTCCATCCATTTCTTTTTGCGTCAATGATGAACCTCTGATCGTTCCAGATCTTCCCGAAAGGATTGCGTATGCCAAAGAGCATCAATTCATGGACTTGTTCATCACCACTAATGGGACCTTTCTCACCTTGGATTTAGCAAAAGAACTTGTCAGCGCAGGGCTCACACGCATTCTTTTTTCTATAGATGCGGCGACTTCTGAAACGTATGACAAAGTAAGGCCTGGCGGAGACTTTGCCCGTGTGGTGAAGAACCTGGAAGCCTTGGTGGAGTATAAAAATTCCATGGGTCTGGTTTTACCTGCCATCCGCGCAAGCTTTGTAAACAGCCAATTAAATGCTCATGAGCGCGACTTGTTCGTGGAAAAATTTTCTCCCTTGGTCGATTACATAGAAATCCAGGGGTTTTCTGCTTATTATGACCACAATACCGATTTGATTCCCGAGAAATCAATTCAGGTAACCGACTTTGCCTGCAATGAACCATGGAGGAAACTGATCATTCGGGCGGACGGAGACGTTCTGCCGTGCTGTAATTTTTACGGGTATGGAGTTGTTGTGGGGAATATTAATTCAACACCATTAAAAGAAATTTTTAACGGAAAACAACTTCGAAGCCTGAGGAAAGAGTTTGCAGAAGGCACTTATAGTCTCTCACCCTGTAATGCCTGCTCCAAAAGTTTTTATAGGGCTCCTCAATGAGGCCTTTCATAATTTAATTCAAAATAACAACCGCTTTCCCCAGATGATTGAGAATTGAGGGGACTCAAGCGAACCTACAATAATCCCTGTATGAAAGATAAACTGCAAAAAATCGGGCTAGTCTTCGTTGCTAGCATTTTAGGGCTCGCTTTATGCGAGTTTTTACTTGCTGTTCCTGTTTATTATTTCGTAAAGAAAAATGGGGAAACATTTTATTCCAGACCGCACCACCATTGGTATTACGTAGAGGACCCAAACATGGGTTTTTTGCAGGCTCCTAATATAAATGTTAAAAGGGAAAGCCGCCAAAAGGTATCCAACGCACCCAGATTCAAGACGTGGTACGACGTTCAAACAGACAGTAATGGATTTCGCTATAGCAGTGACCTGCCTAAAGAAAAACCTGAGGGTGAAGTGAGAATATTCTCTTTCGGGGGTAGTACCACTTTTAGCGCAGAAACATCTAACGCTGGGACCTATCCTCAGCAGTTAGAAGACATGATTGGTGAGCCCCAAATACGGGTGATTAATAATGGGGTAAATGGATACCGTAGTATTCACTTGCTCCTTAATTACAAGCATTTAGTCAGAGATTTTGATCCTGATATAATCACGATTTATTCAGGTTGGAATGATTATGAAGAGTTCATGTATTCCTACTGGAAACCCAAGGACCCCCATGGGCATGCATTCACTTCACAAATGAAAATGGGTAAAGTTCCTTTTGCTGATTTTGCTCTGATCTGGGCGGGCACAAGATTGTATTACCGTTTTAGTCAGTACAACCGGACCATAGCGCAGGGCCCCACTGAAGAAGCGAAAAAAAGGTATATAACTGTAGCAGGTAAAAATGGTTGGCAGGAGGAATATGAAAGCAATATCCAGGAATTGATTACCCTTGCAAAAGCAGATGGGGTAATACCTGCGATCATCATTTTCCCTGCCCCAGAATTTGAAAATGCAACACAAGAAATAAAGAACTTTTCAGACAAGGACCTGAATATGGCTGGCCGGTGGGATGGTGTTGTCCTGTTTTTGAAAAATATCAGGAGGATTCAAACAGACCTGGCCCACAAAAACAATATTCCTTTGATTGATGTGAGTGTGGAATTTGAAAAACTGAATAATGACTATAAAGCAAAATTCAAACTATTCACGGATAAGATGCACCTTACGTCAGAGGGTAATAAATTAATTGCTCAAACAATGCTCCAGCCGATGAAAGAAATCATTAATGAAAAATTTAAGGCCCTGCAGGAATTTTGATTTTCTGATCTTTTATTTCTGTAATTACCCCTCCCCTGCAGCTGAATTTTATTAAGTTAGTGGCGTATTCCGGAACAAAATCCCTTTAACCTCAATATATTATTATGTTTTTGGCTACAACTTCAGATCAAAGGTTTTGGAAAGCAGAAGAAAAAATTTGTTTTCTCGGGGAATGGTGCACGGCTTATGAGAAAAGACATATTTGGTCTAAACTGGATTTTGAGATGACAACTCATCCTTGGGTTGATCGGGCTAGAATGTATAAGGACTACAGGTATTTAGATGAAGTGTATGAACGTTCTTTGTCCTCTCTGACGGCGGCTCTAAATGAAGCCCATTCCAAAAATCATTCGTTGAGATTCTGGCGCACTTTGGTGGGTCCCTGGTTGAGTTTCTTTATAGGTGATCTTTATGAAAAATTTATTTTGCTGAAATCTGTTGAAGAATCGGGGCTGGTTACTAACACCTGGATTGCGCCTGACGGGGCTGGTGATATTGTGCCAAGAGACTATCTCCACTGCCGAAAACTGGCTACTGGGGATGTCTGGAATCATCGCTTGTTAAGCAGATTAGTAAAATCAATGGGGACCATCCCTTATGAGATAAAAAATATACCGAATCTCCATAATTTATTTGATGAAGAAGCGTTTTCATATCAAGCAGATTATATAAAAAGTACCGCAAAAAAGTTGCTTGGGTGGTATTCCCGGCGGCTTCCAAGTTGCTGGAATCGTGTCGTTATTGTTTCCAGTTACTTGAACCCGTGGGACTTGGCAAAATTGCAACTCTCCGTTGGCCAAATTCCCTGGCTTCTTGGTCCCAAAGTTGATGTTCATGAGAGCCCTGTGAACTGGGGGTTGCGCGAAAAGTTGAAGTTAACTGCCGGAAAAAATCAGTTTGAAGTTTTGTTGGGAAAACTCCTTCCCACGCAATTTCCTACCGGTTATTTGGAATCGTTTGCCGAAATCCTTGAAAAATCACTAAAAGCATTTCCAGGAAACCCAAAAATTATTCTAAGCACCTTTGGGCCGGCCAATGAAGGGTTTAAATTCTGGTCAGCCAGTCAGGCTGAAAGGGGGGTCAAGATAATAGGCAGTCAATATGGAGGGGGATATGGAATGCATCGCTGGTCGTGGCTGGAGAGACACGAATTTCATATTTTTGATAAATATTTTTCATGGGGGTGGAAGCCAGAAGATCAACCAAAGGCCATTCCACTATCATCTGGAAAATTGGCAGGCATAAAGAAAAAAATACGCGTTGATCCGAAGGGCGGAATTCTTTGGTTAGGATTGTCCCGTACTCGATATTCTTATATGATGATGACTGTTCCCAGAATGCCTGATTATCTTAAAGAACAGGAGCGATTTGTTGCCGCAATTTCTCCAGAAGCCCGCAGACTGTTATCGATGAGGTGCAATCCTATTGATTTGGGCTGGAATGAGGTAAAGAGATTAGCGGATGTGTTCCCTTCGCTAAAAGTTTATCGAGGAAAAAAACCTATGTTCTTTGACCTCAATCGAAGCCGATTGTGTATATCAACCTATAATTCTACGACTTACCTGGAAACCTTTGCAGCAAATTATCCCACGCTTCTTTTCTGGGATCCTGAGCAAAATGAATTGCGATCTTTGGCTCAACCTTATTTTGATGATTTACGACGATCTGGCATTTTCCATGAAAGTCCCGAATCTGCCGCCGCTAAGGTGAATGAAATTTATCAGGATCCTCTGTCGTGGTGGATGTCTCCCGAAGTTCAGGAAGCAAAAAATAAGTTCTGTCGCCAATTTGCTCATACCAGCGAGAAATGGATTGGCGAGTGGAAGGGAGAAATATTAAAAGCCAGCAAAGCCTAAACCTTATGGTAGACACCTCCGTTAAATCCTGATAAGACTGGGTTGAAGTTGAGAATCTTATAAGAATTCTTTCTTCTTGGGACCGAGCCCGCAACTTAAATTGTGTTTAAGGTAATTGGAAAATGCCCGGCATGTTAATTGTTTGAGCTTTCACCTTTATTTGTTTAATTCGAGTCCCTACGCCACTCGCAATTTTATTGTTAATCAGAATTTATAAGTTACGCTAACATAAGAAAATGAGTCTGCCTGATTAAAAAGACAGGCCGGAGGGTAATGGTCAGGTTTAAAACTATTTGAAATTAGTGCCTCCAAATATTGAGTATTTTGGAAAGATTTTTGGCAACGAAAGAGGTTTGAGGGTTTGATTCAGATTTTTGAATTGATTTTTAGTGGGAATTAAATGCGAGACCATGTAAACCCAAAAATTTTATTTGTGACAACTCCGATCAGGCCGGAACCGGACTCGTTCCCTCCAATTGGTAGCTTGTCAATAATCAGTGCTCTTAAAAGAGAGGGTTATGAAAATACCCACTTTTATAATATTGATTTGCTTCGCCCTGAGTATGATCAGGTTATTGCGCATATAAAGGATGAAAATCCGGATATTCTTGCCATCAGTGCAGTGGTTTCGACCGCATACGGGTACACTAAAAAACTTTCTTTAGACTTAAAAAAGAGCCTTCCCGATATTACTATTATCATGGGGGGAAACCTGGGGGCATCAGCCGAAGTCCTGCTCCATAAAACTGGTATAGATTTTGTTTGCACCGGTGAAGGCGAAAAAACAATGGTTGGTTTTGTCAATTGCTGGTTAAGAACAAAAGTTAAAGCCGACTTCGAAAATGTTAATGGCTTGGCTTTTTTAAGCGATGATGGAAATCTGATTGTAACCCCCTATGCTGAACCAGTGGAAGTTCATCAGGTCTATAATATTGATTGGTCCATTCTGGAAGACCTTAACCAGATGGAATTTTTCATCCGTCCAAAAGAAAGCTCCCCCCTGTATGGTATTAGCTTTTCGAAAGATTCGCGATCTGACAAACCTCAAAAAAAAGGTAAGTCCATCGCCACAATGGTTGCGAGCAAAGGGTGTGTGGCCAAATGCACGTTTTGCCATCGCTGGGACCCGGGTATTCGTTATATTCCGGTTCCAACTTTGATGGAGCGGATCGATTTTTTTATTGCTAAATACAACGTGGGTTTTATAGATTTTGGAGATGAAAATTTTGGCTCTGATCATAAATGGCTCGCAGAATTTCTAGACGAGATTAAGAAACGAGATTTGGTTTGGCGGGTGAGTGGAATGAGAGTGTCTACTATTTCTCTGGAGTGGACAAAGAAGATGAAGGGTGCAGGTTGTTCTTCCATGTATTTTGGGATGGAAAGTGGCAGTCAAAAAATGCTGGATGTTATGGGGAAGGTGACGACCGTTGAGCAAAATAAAAATGTCGTGAAATGGTTGCCTGCCAATGGAATTCATACTTGTTTGCAACTTGTTTTGGGAATGCCAGGTGAGTCTCAAGAAACTATTGAGGAAACTATGGCGTTTGCCAGTTTTTATGCGCAAAACTCTGAATATACTGACCCAAACAAGTTGGGTCTAAACTTTGCACAAGCCCTTCCTGGCACTCCATTATATGAGTATGCTCGGAGAAAGGGGTTAATAGGGCCATCCATTGAGGACGAAGAAAAATATTTACTGCAAATATCCGACCGCGATGCCAGAGATGGAGAGAGCTATATTAATTTCACTGGTTACCCCAGGCTTCTCCTGGAAAAATGGTATTTTGATATACAAAACAGAACCCGAAATGCGTTTATCGAAAAATGGGGAGTTCGAAGCTATCAAAATGTTGTAGGCGAGGCACATGGTCTGCCAGTTCTAAGAAAATTACAAGGGAGTGCTGTAAAAAGGGATAGCGGTTATTTTGCCTATCCTCAAAGAGCAATGGAACAAATTGAAGTGATGAAAGGTGAAAGTAATTACCAGAGTGGCCTGGTCAAAGGCCAGGATGCAGGTATGGAGGGCCATGAAAAAAATGAACCCAGTGCTATAATTAACCAGATATCCCTGTTTTTGTTGTTTTTTCGTAAAGACATGCTTCGTTACATTCCAATTTATTATCCTCGTTTTTTTTGGAGACTCAGGTTCCTTTCAGTTGTTCTTGTTTGGGTGAACGTAATTAGAAAACATGGTGTTAAATACGGCGTTAATATTTTGCTAGAGTATTTGGTCTGGAAAATATCTAACTTGTTTTCCCTGGCAAAGGGTAGGCCTATGGCTAAATATATTTCGTTGAGAAAGGTCATAAACAAGAATTTCCTTTCTGGTATTTCTACCGATAACCCTTCCATGGTCAAATTGAGGAAGGGCAGGTGAGGTGCTAAGTATCAGTGACACCTTTGATGTTTTGAATTATTAGTTGGCTTGAAAAGTATTTCATCCGGGTGGAATTCAAAAGTGAGTTAATTTGGAGGCTTTGCTACCTATTAGAGATATTCCCGCCAGCCCACTGCCAACAACCAAGTTAAGCATGCTTGGAAATTTCTGTATTGATATCAGAGAGAGAATGGTTCAATCATTTTTGAATATCCTTGCCTAAAGAAACTTGTCAAACGCTTGAGGTCTAAAGTCGCTTGCTAAAATTTTCTGTAAGATCTCGTTTTGCCATTTCATTTTTTTCAAATGCCCTTCGGGGCCTCTTGTCGCTTGTCACGGGTTTGTTGATCGGGAGAGGCCTGGGGCCGCAAAGCTATGGCGATTTTGTTTTTCTTTTAGGGACTTTTGTTGGTATTAAAGTGTTTCTAGATATGGGGTCAACCCATGCTTTTTACACAATTATGTGTCGAAAGCCTCGCGGGAGAAAGTTTGTCGCAAGTTATTTTATATGGCAGGGGTTGCAATTTCTCCTGCCCCTTATATTCATTGGATTGTTATTCCCTGAGCAATGGATCTATCAAATTTGGATCGGCCAGGAAAAAGGGATGATTCTGCTTGCGTTTGTGGCTGTCTTCATGAAGGACAATGCTTGGGTCACCATGAGCAACATTGGAGAGTCATTTCGATTAACCCACAAAGTTCAAATTTTCAATCTTTCCATCGTTGTGACGCATTTTCTTCTGGTAGTGGTTCTTTTTTGGACCCAGCATCTCTCCCTGTACGTTCTATTTGGCTTGATTTTTATTGAGTATCTGATAGCCACATGCGTGGCTTTTCATGTCCTTTGCGGTAATAGGCTGAAAGATGAAGAGTTTGATGGTAAAAAAGTGTGGAATGAATATTTTAACTTCTGCGCTCCGCTTATTCTTTATTCATGGTTGGGGTTTGGCTCTCTATTTGCTGATCGATGGTTTCTGCAGGCATTTGGTGGCAGTGAAGAACAAGGGTTTTATGGAATAGGCTATCAATTGGCAGTGGTGAGTCTTTTGGCTACCACCTCCCTGCTCAGGATTTATTGGAAAGAGATTGCTGAGGCCCATGAAAATAATGATCTTGAGCGGATGTGTAAATTGCACCAGAAGGTTTGTCGTTTTTTGTATATGGCGGCAACCTTGGTCAGCGGTTTTTTAATTCCCTGGAGCGAGGAAATCGTAAGACTATTTTTGGGGTCTTCTTATTTGGGAAGTGTCCCGGCGCTTTCGGTTATGTTTCTATATCCGATCTACCAATCCCTGGGGCTTATCGGCGGGTCCTTCCTGTTGGCAGTAGGGAAAACGCGACCTAAGGTAGTCCTGGAAGGTTTGGTAATAATAGTTGCTATTCCTGTGTCATACTTTATCCAGGCACCGGTTGATGCCAAATTGCCAGGTTTGGAATTGGGTTCCCTGGGAATGGCATTGAAAATGGTTATCCTTTGTGTGGTTAGCTCTAACCTAGTCCTCTGGTGGATTGCGCGCCATTATGGTTGGAAGTTCGATTGGGTATATCAGGTTCTGGCGTTGGCCGGGGTGCTGGTGTTGGGCCAGCTTTCATTTGAGGGCGCAAATTTCCTTGGTTCGATGGTTGCCATGAACTTATTTTTTAAAGGTAGTATGGCACTATTAATTTATGCTCTTGTCGTAGGAATTTCCCTCTGGTCTGTTCCGTGGGTGGCAGGTTTGACACGGAATGAAATAAAAACACAATTTTTTCAAACCCTGCAGTTCCTAAAAAAATCATAGACTTTTGACAGGCTAAAATCATGTACCAACTTAATAAACCGTTTGTTCTTTGGCTTACTGGGTTGCCCTGTTCGGGAAAATCCACATTGGCCAAGGCGATTGAAGAGGAACTTTCTGTTTGTGCGGATTTTCCGGTAAAAGTTTTGGATGGTGATGAGTTTCGGAGTAAATTTTCAAAGGATCTCGGATTTTCAATTGAAGATCGCCATGCCAACAATCTTCGAGCTGCAAAACAAGCTATCGAAATTGCGAAGACAGGTCAGGCTGTTATGGTGGCGATTGTTTCCGCTTATAGAAAAACCCGTGAAGAAATAAAAACTTTGTTTGAGGATTTAATCGAAGTTTATGTTAAATGTCCGGTTGAAACTTGCGAGGACCGAGATGTAAAAGGCATGTATAAAAAAGCCAGAGAGGATAAAATTAAATATTTTACAGGTGTAAACGATCCATATGAAGAACCGTTAAATCCAGATATTGAAGTCAAAACTCACAAGCAAAATCTTGAAGAATGTTTAGAAGTGGTGATTAATAAGCTGGAAGAACTCGATTATATTTCGAGAGGAAGGAATTGAGTTTAACGGTAAAACCTGATACTTTCCTCTCGAATTAAATAATTGGTGTCTGGTTTGAAACCGAGGTGTTCAGAAGTTTGAAGGCGCTTGAGATATTGTGGTTGAGTGAAAATATGCGAAAATATTTTAACAATGAATATAAATACCTGTGATTATTACTGAGCATTTGAGAAATGGATTTTGATGAGTACATCGTTGACTTGGAAACCTATTACATTGGCAAGAAAGATTCTTGTTGGATTGTATCGTCGGTATGAATGGATTCGTTGCCTGGACTGTTTTCGCGTTGGGATCTTGGGTGTTAAAGATGCTTTGAATCATAAGTATCCGCACCGTATTCTCTTTATAGCCGGGATGGCGAAATCAGGGTCGTCGTGGGTTCATGCCTTTTTATTAAATATTCCCGGCTTTCAAAGGCCTCCAATTGTTGACAGGAGCGGTATCGCCGCAGGCCGGGTTTGGGATGAATCCTACTTCACCAATATCCCCAGATTTGGATTTTATGCCCTTAAGACTCATGCGGGGGCATCTTCGGAGCTTCTGACGATTATCCAAAAAATGAATTTGTTGACTTTGGTTACGTACCGAGATATTCGCGACCAACTCGTCAGTCGGTTCCACCACATTTTAGTGGATCCAAATACTATTCATCACAAACTTTATAATGAAATGCCCCAGAGTGAGGCGTTCAGCCACTCGATCGATTACGCCCTTGACCAGTATGTTGCCTGGATTGACGACTGGTTGGCTGTAGTTGAGAAAGAGCCGGACCGGTTTCTAGTTATCCGTTATGAAGATCTTCTGGATAATTCCTTCGAGGCGTTCAAAAAAATTCTATTGTTCTATGGTATTGATTTTCCAGACAATCAAATTCAAGAAATGATGGTTGCTGCAGATGCGCAGACTCGGGGTGGGGTGGATACTTTGGCGGATAGAGTCAAGGTGGGAAGAGGTGCGAATTTTAGAGCTGGCCGGAAGGGAGATTGGCGCACTCATTTCTCCGAACATGATGTCCAGGTTGTAAAAAGGCGTGCTGGGGATCAACTAATCCGTCTTGGCTATGAGAAAAATATGGATTGGTGCCTTTGACTAATTTTTATGTCTGGCCTGCTCAGAATGGCTAATACTTTATTTTTGTCAGAAATTATCGGAGCCATTTATACTATAGCCCTTATGGCATGGACGTATTTAAAGATATAAAATTATGAGCAAAGAAATTCTCTGTACAATTGGGCCGGCTTCCCTTAAAAAGTCTGTTTTGGAACGATTGAATGAACTCCCCGTTTCTCTGTTGCGGATCAACTTGTCTCATACCTCGATCGAAGACCTGCCGAAGCATATTCAGTACGTAAAAGAAATCACTTCAATTCCCATATGTATAGATTCCGAGGGTGCTCAAATCCGGACCGGAAAAATGTATAACGGTACTGCATGTCTTAAAGAAGGCGAATTGATAAAAATAGACCGACAATCGGTTGCCGGTAATTCAAGGCATATAAGTTTTTATCCTGAAGAATCAATAGACCTTATTCAAATTTATGATCTGATTTCCATAGATTTTAATACGGCGTTGATCCAGGTGGTTGAAAAAAAATCTGATCATTTGATGGCGAAGGTTATCACCGAAGGATCCATTGGAAGCAATAAAGCTGTCTCGGTAAATAGGCGGATACGAATGAATCCCCTGACTAGGAAAGACGAAGAATCGATAAAGATTGCTATCGAATTTGGAATTAGGCATTTCGCACTTTCTTTTGCCAATCACCTGGAAGATGTTCAGGCAATCCGGAACCATACGCCAAAGAGCAGCTTTATTATTTCCAAGATAGAAAGCCGTGAAGGAATTAGAAATTTGGAGGCTATTGCCAATGCGTCAGATGCTGTTCTAATAGACCGGGGAGATTTGTCCCGTGAAGAGCCTATTGAATCCATCCCCCTTCTTCAAAAGCATATAATTGATAAAGCCAAAAGCACCAAGACAAAGGTGTATGTGGCAACCAACCTCCTTGAATCTATGGTGACTCAAACAAATCCTACCCGGGCTGAAGTGAACGATATTTTCAATACTCTGCTTGATGGGGCTGATGGCCTGGTTTTGGCTGCGGAAACGGCAATAGGTAGCAACCCTGTAGGTTGTGTCAATATGATTTCAAAATTAATGGACCAGTTCAATTATTTTAATAAATTTGATACAGATATTTCCAAGTATGAAAAAAGATCATTGTTGATCGAAGCCCATGGTGGCTCGCTGGTATCCAGAGTCGAAACAAAACCTGACATTAAAGAGCTGTCTAAACTGCCCACTCTCGAAGTAGATGAGAAAATAGTTTCGGATTGCGAACAGATTGCTACGGGAGTTTATTCCCCTTTGCAAGGCTTCATGACTAAAGAGCAGGTGGAAGGTGTATTAAATAATAATTTACTTCCAGAAGGTACAATTTGGACGTTGCCTATTATTCTTCCGGTCTGGGGCGATTCGATTAGAAAACTCCAAAAGGGTGATTCTGTTGCTTTAAAGAATGCTCACTCTGGGGAAATATTTGCTTTGCTACATCTTGAAGAAATATTTCCCATGCAGTTTGAATCTATGACCAAGCGAATGTTTGGAACAAATTCCCCGGAGCATCCTGGTGTAAAACAGTTAAAGCATTCAGGAGATACGTTGTTGGGAGGAAAGGTTGACTTGGTCAGGTTTTCCAGTAAATCCCAGGAGGTCGCGCCATTTATTTTTACGCCCCAAAATACACGGATGATATTTGAGCAAAAAAACTGGTATCGAGTAGCCGGTTTTCATACGCGTAATATTGTTCATGCGGCGCATGAATATATCCAGCAAAAGGCTCTGGATGAATATTTCTGTGATGGATTATTTATCAGCCCTGTGGTGGGCCCTAAAAGGAAAAACGACTTTAAAAATGAACCGGTTTTGATGGCATATCAGCGTATGATCGAACTTAATCTATATCCAAAGAACCGGGTGTTGATAGGGGCATTCTTTTCTTTCTCAAGGTATGCGGGGCCTAGAGAGGCCGTCTTTACGGCAATATGCAGAAAAAATTATGGGTGCTCGCATTTTATTGTGGGAAGAGACCATACAGGGGTCAATGGTTTTTACCCGAAGGAAGCAAACATTCGTTTTTTTGAGGAGGTTGGAGATATAGGAGTTAAACCAATTTTTTTTGATGAGGCCGCTTACTGTGATAAATGCGAAGCGATGAGATTATCCTGTGAGCACCCGCCCTCCTGCATTCACCCGGTCAGCGGGACGCTGATTAGAGACTTTCTCGGCAAGAATGAAAGCCCGCCTGACTGGATGATGCAAAAAGAAATAGGCGATATGCTGATTGAAATGATAAAGCGTAGAGAAGGGATTTTTATTTCATAGTATTTAATACAGACGGGTTTCTGGTGTCCCCTCCCGTTTTTTGCGGGCACACCTATCTGGAGAAAGGAAAATCCTCGCTTACAAAATACTACTGCTTTACCCATATTTCGCTGTAAGTATTTTTAAGCCTGCCAAGGTCAGACATTTCTGCAAGTCGTTTTTCTCGATATGCAAATCCGCGCTCATGGAGAACTTTAGCCCCCCCCCCTTTTTTTTAACCTTCATTTTAAAATCGGCATCTACGTCAACCGATGAGACGTTTTTATGAAAAACCAGCAATCAAAGGCCCAGAAAAACCCTTGTTTTCCATGCATCTTATGGGCTATTCTTCAAAGGATAACTTTGCCCCCGGTAGTAGTTTGCGAATTTAGTTCGGGTAGATAGCTTGGACGAGTTTTTCGATTAGCGGTAGCAGGGTCTGATATTGTTCGCAAGTGTTTTTCGAATAAAAAATAGTAAAACTTTATGTGGTTTCAAATTAGGATTCTCCTCTCAAAAACTATCCCACCGTAAAATGCAACTAAAGTCTAAATTAAAAAATAATATGCTTACCGTTGGATCGTGGATAACTTTAGCTCATCCTGCTATCGCAGAGATTATGAGCCGAAGAGGATTCGATTGGGTAACCATAGATTTAGAACACAGTATGATTAATATTCAGGAGGCGGAAGAGTTAATCCGGGTCATTGATTTATGCGGTAATACACCTTTGGTAAGGCTTTCCTCGAATGATCCGGTCCAGATTAAACGAGTGATGGATGCGGGTTCGGTTGGAATAATCCTTCCTATGGTTCGGTCGCTTGAAGATATTAATAAAGCATTTTCCGCTATTCATTATCCACCTACTGGAACTAGGGGTGTGGGGTTGGCGCGAGCTCAGGGTTATGGTGCCAGATTTCAAGAGTATAAAAACTGGCTGGGGGAAAACGCTGTTCTCATTGCACAAATTGAAAATATTGATGCCGTAAATAATATTGATTCTATTTTATCATCTGAAAAAGTAGATGGATATCTCATTGGCCCCTACGATCTTTCAGCTTCTATGGGAGTTCCCGGTGACTTGGATCACCCTGATGTCCTTACTGCGATAAAAAAAATAAAGCATGCCGGGTTGACCGCCAATAAACCTGGCGGTCTCCATGTGGTCGAAGCGGACCCAAAAAAACTTGATTCTTTGGTTAAGGATGGATTTCTATTTTTGGCTTATAGTGTGGATATTAGAATGCTTGACATATCCTGCCTGGAAGGAATAGAGGTGAGGGATAAAAAAATTGATCAATAAGTAGTCATTCTAAAAACGAATAAAAAACTTTATTAAAAGCCTTCCTTTCTTGGTCAAACTTGTCGACTTGCATCTAATTTGCAAATGCAAAGGCCTCCTTTCATGAAGGCATTTTCATTTGGCTCGGTCATGGAAACATAAGTAGATTTTTAAAGAACAATGAATGAACAAAACACTTCATCACCCAAGTTCTTTGATCCTGGTATTTTGCGGAAGTCGGCGATTGTCGACAGTGGTTTCGCCTTGGAAAACCGCCGCCTGCCTCTTCCTTCCATAGTGGAGCTGAGTACCTCTGGAACCTGCAACCGAACCTGTGTTTTCTGCCCTCGCAGCGATCCCACTTATCCTGACGTTGAGGAGTTCATGCCTCTGGGTTTGACGGAGAAACTAAGCACCCAACTGGCTGCGGTCGAATTTTCTGGTTTGGTCATATTTTCGGGTTTTGTAGAACCATTGCTAGATAAAAAATTATATGAGCATGTAGCCCTTTTCAGAAATCAACTTCCAACGGCCCGGATCGAGATTGTCACCAACGGTGATGTGCTTAACGAAGAAAGGCTGGGCCGCCTCTTTACCAGTGGTCTCTCAACCCTGTCGATTAGCGTTTATGACGGCAAGGAGGATGCGGACCGTTTCGAAAATATGTGTCGTAGCGTTGGCCTCCAGGACGATCAGTTTGTCATCCGGAACCGCTACCTTCCTCAGGAACAGGATTTTGGAATCACCCTGACCAATCGGGCGGGAATGATGGATAACGCGGAATTCAAGCGTCCTTCTCTGGTTGAACCTCTAGCCAAGCCCTGTTTTTATCCAGGTTACAGTTTCGTCATGGATTATCTTGGAGATGTTCTGCTCTGTACCCACGATTGGGGTAAGAAAATGGTCGTCGGCAACCTGTACAAGCAGGACTTCATAGAGATATGGTTTTCAAAGTTGTTGATGACAATACGGCACCGTTTGAACGATGCAGATCGAAATTTCAAACCCTGCAATGTCTGTGATGTAGATGGTTCATTGATGGGTAGGAAACATGCCGAGGCCTGGGCCGAGTTAAAAGATTCCTCTAATCAAGCTGGGCCGAAATGACACGCGAGGTTCTGATCATAGGGACTAGTTCAGATATCGATATCGCTATGCCTCTGGTATCTTTCCATATCGTTTTCTAGGTAGCGCATGACTGGGCCCTCACTGGGGGCTTCAATTTCGACAGTACTGTTAACTTTTTTTATTGAGAGATCGAAGGAGTTCTTTGGTCGGTGCAGATTTTCACTCATGCTGGAAATAGAGTTTGGAATTCCCTTGATCACCTGCTTATAAAAAAGGTTATAACCAGAACAGGTGGTTAGGAAGCATTCTAACTTTTTGGTTTAATTAGGTTCAAAAAGGTGTCGATTGCTCGCGTAGACATCTAATGAATGTTCGATGGTCCCCGGATTAAAATGGACAGACCCTCCGGCTCCTCCAACAATTGCAAGACCCGCCGCAACATCCCAGATCATAATATTTTGTTCTGAATACACATCAGCAGCCCCCTTTGCAATATTTATGAGAGAAATTGCTGCGGAACCAAGCATTCGAACCTTGGAATACTGTCTGACCATGCGCAAAAATTTTTGTATGGCGAGATCACTTTTGCTTTCGAACCTCACAGGAAATCCTGTGCAAATAGATGCCTCCGCCTTACTCAAGGTATCAGAAACCAGTATTTTCTGGCCATCACAGTAGGCGCCAATGCCAACTCCACCCCAAAAGAGTTGCCGCTCCGTCAGACTATAAATCACACCAAATATCGGCTTTTGATCTTGCCAGAGAGCGATGGAGATAGCGGATGGGCCCAGTCCTTTAACGAAATTGAAAGTCCCATCGAGCGGATCAACAATAAACCAATATTTGGATTCTCGCTCCCCTGAGATAAAACCAGACTCTTCGCTCAAAATTGGAAGGCCTTTGGGGATAAGAGCTTGCAGAATGTCCTTCTCCAACACAGTATCGGCTAACGCCTTGATCTCCTTTGGATGCTCACTGCTACAAACATACTCCTTTTTTCCCTGGTCCAGGCTGTTTAGTAGTCGTAGGCCCGCCCTGGTCGAAATGGATTTAGCCAACTCCAGAAGTTCATTGACTTCAAGCATGCCAAAATCCTCCTCCTAGCAAATTTTAAACGGAAAATCAGGTTTGATTCGGGTTCTTGTCCTAGGACAAATTGGAGTCTTGGGTGCTCTTATTTTATCCAATCGACAAGACAGAACCAATAAAATGGTTATGGATACGGGCATTGTCTAGAACAAAATTAATCAGGGTTTGGGATCCCATAGCTTTTGCGCCAGGCGGGGTCTGCATAGTAGATTTTAAAAACGAGCCGCATAGTGCACAAGGCCTCTTTAGAGTTGCCGTTTTGAACGGGTTTATCATTCAGGATACATTTGATAAAATCGGCGATTTCTTCATCCCATGATCGATCCTGGTTGTAACGAGTTAACTGTTCCATGGGGTCACCGCGATCGTTGTCGGGATCGGCTCGTACTACGGTCAAAGTCTCGGCACCATAGCTCTTGGTTTCAGAAAGTATACCGCCTAGAATAAGGCTACCCCGCTCTAAGTTGATATCTAGATTAAAGCGATGCCGCCATTGCGTTGCTGAGGAATTGAGCATCCCGATTACACCGCCCGGTGTTCGCATCAGAGCATAAGCGTTGTCTTCAACATCATGTCCCCAGTAGCTATTGGCGATAAAGCTGTGCACTTCGGTGAAAACACCCCCAAACAATAGCATGAGATCCACCATGTGTATACCTTGATCCAGCAAAACTCCTCCGCCAGCAATCTCTCGTTTGGTGCGCCAGACCGGTTGGTTGAAGGAAATAAGCTTTGCTTTTCCATATACGCCACGCATATTGATGACACTGCCAAGCTCTCCCGAGTCTAAAATCCTGAGAGCCTCCTGAACAGATTCATGGTAGCGATGATTAAAACCGTACTTAAGCTTAAGGTTGGGATGCTGACGTTCTTCGGCGATGACTTTTACCACGTCTTCGACATTGCGACCTGGTGGTTTTTCGCAAAAAACATGCAGACCTACCTCCAAGCCGGCAATCGTCACTTCCGCAGCAATATCGTTGGTCATGCAGACGACCAAGATGTCCATATCTTCCGTTAACAAGCGCCGATAATTGTTATAATAGCGAATACCATCGGCGAATGTGCCTTCTCCGTCAAGTGTCTTGTCGCATACCGCAACCAAACGTAAATTGGAATGACGATCAATACAGTCCTTACGGCGTTTTCCTACTATTCCAAATCCAGCTATGCCTACTTTTAATTTCGTCATGAGTCAATCCCTAAACACGTTCCATTGACAAAGCAGTTTTCTGCATCTTCAGTACTCAGCAGGAGTATCGATTCAGTGGTGCCGTTGGCCGGATTCCATGTTTTTTCATCGGACCAGATATTGGGCTAGAGTTGGGTCGTTATTCATCAGTTTCTCAGCATCTTTGAGTTCCTGAGGGGTATCGACACCAATGGTGACGGCTTCAGTCAGGACCATACGAATTCGACCACCCGTTTCTAGAACCCGGTTCATGTCCACGGATTCAATTTGCTCCAGCCGGGTCTCATCCATATTGTTGAAGTGCAATAGAGCGTTGCGGCGAAAAGCAATGATGCCGGTCTGCATATACATCGGTAAACCTTCCAGGCCTTGCCAAGAGGAAGGGATGGGTTCGCGGGAGAAATAGAGAGCATCGTTACAATGATTTACAACCACTTTTATATTATTTTTATCGACAAACTGCTCATAGGTGCTAAGGCGTGACATGATGTTTACGATTTCAACAGCGGGATCGCCAAAGTGTTTAAGGGTCTCTGCGATTGCCTCAATCGATATCAGAGGTTCATCTCCTTGCACCATTACCACCACATCGGCTCGCTCGCCGGTTTCCACCTCGATATGCTCCATCGCTTCAGCAGTACGCGTCGTAGCCCGGGTATGGCTGGTTGAGGTCATAGCGACCAAACCGCCTATGCTACGCACATAATCAGCAACTTCTTCGTCACAGGTTGCTACATAGGTAGCTTCAATCCCTGGAGTCAGGCGGGTACGGTGATAACAATGCCCCACCATGGGCATACCATGAATGAGAGCCATAGGCTTATTGGGATAGCGGGTCGCCCCAAGACGAGCAGGAATAATTCCTATCGCTTTCATCTTTCCATCTCTTTTAATTTTTTCATCTTGCTAAACAGGGCACTATAAATCATCGTATAATGGATTCAAAGAATTAATCGCACAAAATGCCAAGACATCTGTCCATCGAAAGTTTTCCTAAAATATATCTGGAATTTTATTATTATCCAAGCCATCAATTGCTGCCCTCCCCATGGCCAAAATTGCCTCGTGGGCACTGCCACCAATATGTGGGGTGGCAAGAAAGTTAGGTAGCGCCAGCAGTTCTTGATCCCGAGGTGGCTCTTCAGCGAATACATCGAAGGCAGCGGCAGCCAAACGTTTGTCCTGCAACATCCGTTTCAATGCCACTTCATCAACCAAACCTCCGCGGGCAGCATTGACCAAAACAGCGCTTGGCTTCAACAGTGCCAGCCTTTGGCTATCAAGCATCCCACGAGTGCTTTCGTCTAGAGGTACGTGCAGGGTAACAACGTCGGATCGCTTTAAGAGCTCCTCCAGATTGACCGCCTCGATCCCGTGGGCCGCATAGAAATCGGGGAAATCCAGAATATCGTTCACCAAAATTGGGCAATCGAAAGCCTGCAACAGGGAGACCAAATCTTTGCCAATATGACCACAACCAATTATGCCAACAGTCTTTCTTGTCAAATAGCTGCCCAATTTCTGGTTCCAGGATCCTGAAAGGACTTCGCGATGAGCCGCAGGCACATGGCGTAGCAGAGCTATGGAGAACGAAATCACCAATTCGGATACAGAGCGGCGGTTAACTCCGCCCGTCCATCCTAGGCGCTTACCATAAGTACGCATGGCCACTATGTCTATTCTGTCCATTCCAACGCCATATTTGCTGATGACCTGAAGCTTGGGCAGACGGGAGAGTACTGACTCATCCATTGCCTCAAGAGCGATTATTGCCTTGTCATGCCCCATTAGGAACTCGACCAGGCTGTCGCCCTTTAATTGAAGGCCTGCATCATTGAAGGTGACATGTTGATACGTTGCCAACAATTCGGAGCGCAGAATAGAATTTTGTGAAAAAGAACGGGAGCAAACGGCGACCTTTTTTGTGGCATTCATCTTATTTGTTTAGTTTGGCTTGAAGTTAATTTGTAAGTGCAATTTTGGTGATTGACCAAGAGGCAAGCTGTGAAAAACTCAACACTTTTCCTAAATCGGCAAATCAAAGGGCCACGGTAAGAGCTTACACCCAATTCACTCAAAAACAAAGACACCAGATTCATACATTTATGGAAGCCGGACTTATGTAAAATTCCGAGGCCGTCCAATGTAAAACCATCTTTTTGTCCTGCCATCGGCCCACGCTGGATCTGGACCTTCCCACTGTAACTGGCCATCGTAGCCCGATAGCTCGGCATCTCTTCCTGCGCCTCTATCCATAATGTGATAAGCTTGTCTCATGGTAGCCTCCTCAACGTTCAGCTACGAAGGTGCCATGGTTCACGCTCGGCGTAGATATCGGAATCTTCTCTACGGAAGACGGTTCTCATAAAAATGATAATAAAATATGCAGGCGAATTCCTCAAGTAGAATACTAGTTACAAAAAAACGAATTTTCAGAATCAAAGACCCCTTATAACAACAAGAATAGTGTCACCTAAATAAGGCATTTAGTTTAGTCTTTAAATTCTTTCACAATGCCCATCAAACAAAAAAAACATATTGCAGATCTCCACCGGGTTGCTAATGCAAGCTTCAACCGTTCAAGCTATCTTTCTTTAGATAGAAATGAAAATGTGATTGGTTTTTCTGGAGAAGTATTGCAAGATTTATGCAGTTTGATTACCCCTGATTTGGTTAGTTCCTACCCTGATGTAAAACCTCTTTACGCGAAATTAGCTGAAACATTGGCATTAGATCTGGGCCAAATATATCTTTCTTCCGGCTCCGATGCGGCAATTAAAAGTGTGTTTGAGGCCTATGTGGAACCAGGCGATGAAGTGATTTTGATCAGCCCCACCTATGCCATGTACTATGTTTACGTGCAGATGTTCCAGGCCCGGCTAGAAGAATGCGTGTATGGCAAGGGCTTTATTATTTCGCCAGAAAAAATTATCAACAAGATTACTTCAGCGACAAGATTAGTTTGTATTCCCAACCCAAATAGTCCTACAGGGACAGTTTTTTCGCAACAGGATTTAAATAAAATTATCGAGGCTGCAAGAAAATATGGTGCATTGGTTCTGATAGATGAGGCATACCAGCAATTTTACGGACAAACTATGCTGGATTTTTTAAGTGACTACGACAACTTAGTGGTTTCCAGGACATTTTCTAAGGCTTTGGGCCTGGCATCCGCTCGCCTAGGATACCTTGCCAGTTCCAAACAAATAATTAGTGATTTGTTTAAGGTAAGGCCAATGTACGAAGTTAATTCATTTGCCGTTAGTTTTGGTTGTTACCTATTATACCACCCTGAAATTTTAGATGATTACTTAGGGCAGATATCTGCAGGAAAACATTATCTTGAAAAAAAAATACCTGAGCTAGGGCTTCATATGGAGGAGAGTCACGCCAACTTCGTATTGATTAATGTTAGTAGTAGAAAAAGAGCAGAAGAAATAGTTAAACTGTTGTTCAGAGAAAAAATTATGATAAAAGGAGGGTTTAAGGAACTGTGCCTTGAGCCCTATATAAGGGTTGGTTTAGGTTCTGTTGAGCAGATGAAAGTTTTTATTGAGAAGCTTTCAATGGTGCTGAAAGAAATTTCAAGTTAGAGGCTAAATATGGGTGATCCAGAAGAATTTTTAGTGAAAACGCAAAATTTAGGGGTCAAGCAATATCGACCCGTCCATTCTGAAAACCTCTCAAAATGGATGCCGGAAAATAAATTTGAACTTTTTATGACATCTGCATCGCTTAAATTTCCGGTGACAACGCAATTATTTGAAGACTATCGTCAATCCCGTGAACTTCCAAACACGCACGAGTTTTTGGCAGTCTACCATATTGCTTCTGGTGAGCATATTGGTCACTTTGAGCTTAAAAATATTAGCCTAAACCACGAACATGGAACCCTCGCTCATGTTCTTCTGGGAGATAAAAAATTTCGAGGAACAGGTTATGGAAAAGAATTGTGCCAGTTAATGGCGGATTACGGTTTCAATATAAAAAAACTTCACCGGTTGAGTGCAAGTGTGCAGCTATGTAATATTGCGGCGATAACTGTTTACGTGAAGGGAGGGTTTGTCATGGAAGGGATCATTCGAGATGTTTTGAAGTTTGATGGGAAACGGTACTCCCTTTATCAAATGAGTCTTCTTCGGTCAGATTGGAGGAGTACCACAAGAGAGAAACTTGATCCTTAGAGGTTCAAATCCTCTCATCTTGACCATTAAAATCAATGGATCGATTGTATGATATATTTGTTGTTAATTTTCTCCCCACCTCGATCATAGTTCAGGAGATTTTGATTTAAATGCATGAGTTCATCCTTCCGAAGGAAATCCTTCAAAGAATGAGAGACTTTCGTGGCTCCCGCCAAGCTAGAGATATTCCTGATTACTCATTATCTGAATATTGGCAATACGAAACCGACAATATGAGTATTGATATTTTGCCTGACCGAGTCATAACTTCGGGAAGCTTAGGGTATTATGTGCCTCCAGGGAAATGGGATCTGTTTGTTAAAATTAGAAAACTATTGAAAAATCCTAAGTGGTATCTGCCAATAGCTCAGAAAAAACTTTTCCAAAAGTTTGCCCAATTAATGGGCGCCGAAGAATTCATGGCGACCATGAGTACTAGTGCAGCTTACGATGCGGTAATGAATCATTGTGATGTTTCCGATCCGGACCTCAGTCCATTTCGGATTAATTTTCTGGATTTAAAAAAAAATCTCGGGGTCGCATCCAACGTCAGAGAATTGGCGGAGCAATATACCCAGAAAACAGGGCTAAATTTAAGCGACCATCTGATTGTTACTTATTACCAGTTTAATATTATCTCTGGATTGATTGATTGGAATGAAATAAAAACGGTTTTAGAAATTGGTCCAGGAAACGGAAATTTAGCCTCCATTATATATTCAAATCACCAGAAGAACTTTATAGTAGTTGACCTACCAAATACATTATGTCTTTCCATGGCTTTCTTATCGAATTTGTTTCCAGATGTGAAAATCACTATGCCCCATGAAGCGAAAACTCCTTTATCTGAAAACAAAGGTTTTACATTCCTCACTCCTGACCAGATTCATTTGATTCCTGATGATTTTATAGACCTGTCCATTAACACTTCCTCTTTTCAAGAGATGAAAAAGGAACAAATTGAAGAATACTTTGAATTAATAGAGCGGACATCCCGAAACGGAGGATATTTCTACACGAGGAATCGTGCCGAAAAGATTCCTGGAGGACCTGAAATCTCGAGTGAAATATCAAATGAGCCTGTAATCAGGTTCTCGGAGTTCCCCTGGGATCCTAAAAACAGGGTGTTGGCCTACGAAATATGCCGGTTGGGTCGCCTGGTACAGAGAGATAATATGTTCATAAAAATGGAGCAAATTATTAAATAAAGCTGGTTTCACTCAATTTCATTTCTCTTGATAATAAAAAAGCCTGCTGGAGATCAGTATTTCCCTGTCCCGCTGTAAGCCTGTGCCATTTAATAGCTTCCTGATAGTTTTGTGTAATCCCCTCGCTATAAATCGTCCCAAGAGTGGGTTGGGCAACGGCATCTCTTGATGAAGTTAACCCCAGCACATTCAATCAACTCTCTGAATCTTGGATTCTCTGTGAGTCAACGATATCCATGCGCAAACGAAAAGCACCCAGGAAAAAATTGATATCCAGATCCCGGGTCGGTAAACAGAGTTGTCAAAGAAAAATTTTACCTTATGAGACCCAGGCGGTAATAATACACCCTTAAATATTCCGTTGGTTTTTAATATTTCGGTTTCATTGCCATCAATTTGAGCCCGCCATTGTGGATGCCATGCATCCGCCACCACAAGAAACTCATTTTCATTGCTGTTGTATTGAAACTCCATTTCCCCGTACTCGAACCGGGCAAGCTTTAATTTGCTTTCAGGGTCATGCAACTTCTGGGGAATCCGGGTTTTGCTATCGTCACTCCAAATATAGGCGGTCCCTTTTTCTCCATTATAAAGTTCCTCATAGCTTTCGATGGTTTTGAGGCGCTCTGCTAAATAAAAATAATCCCATGCTTGAAGGTTTTTGTAGAGGTAAAATTGCTTGGTCGCGTGAATTACCTTCAGTTGGTTTGTGTCGGGTAGACGGTCTTTGGATAGTATGTAATTCGTGGCAGAGAAATCATAAAGAAATGATGGGGTGTAAGGAGGGTAGTTTACCAGTGTTCTCAATAGCCCCTTGGTATTATTGTTTTCCAAATCGAAAAAGGTTGTTATTAAGTCTGCCGAATCTTTTTGAGTAAAACTTTTAGGGGCAGAAAAATCGAATATCGGAGACAATCTATAGCCTGTCATTTTACGTCGAGGGCCAAACTCCCCCTCTAGATATTTATTTTTAATGCAGTCTGGGTTAAAGGTTTTCTTGCAACCGGCAATGCCAACCCTCATCAATCGATCCGTTTTCTTAAAAGTGTTGGCCAATTTTACACCATTTAATTCTTGTTGGTCCCAAATCATAGGCTCCTTATTCAGTGGGAAAATGGACCAGGCAAAGAAAATACTATTTATCAAAATAATACTTGTGAAAAACTGACCCTTTCCCATGCGCATGGTTTGAGGCCAGCGACTTGTTGTGAATATGGCTATAATACTAAAGCTCAAAGTGTAGAATGTAATTGATCGCCAGCCCATTGTTTCACCAAAAAGGCGGATATTTTCAGAAATAACACTGGGCATGATTAGGGATATGTTTTCGGGAGCTTGAACCAACGTTGCCGCCCAAGGGTAGAGTGAATTCAATATCGAATTCAGAGTGCTGGGCGTGGAAGAAGACATGATAGCAACAATTGCAAGGCCAATATAAAGGAGAGAGATAGAAGCCGCTACAACTTTTGTAACTTTCAAACCTAATGAGCCGATGATGGATTCGCCGGTTTGTATGCGGCGGATCAGAACACCCATCAATACTATCTGGTAAACTTGTATGACAGGTTGAAACTTGATAGGGGGGTAAAGGTTGATCGTAGATTGAACAATATTTAGAACACCCGGAGCCCAAAATTCCAGTTCCTGCCAAAAAAAGAAACCAAAGACCACGGTTTTAGCAAAAAATTCCCAGAAATTCCGGCTTTTGTAAAATACAAGTAATGCCAGCATAACGGGAAAAACGGGTGATACATGATTCCAGTCGCCTATTGGATTGAACCCGGAATGGTTAATTCCAAGGGCTGCAGACCACGGCGAAATTAATCCTGCATGAGCATAAGCAAATATTCTCTGCAATAAATATATCAGGGATGGTGACGAGACAAAAAAGCTGGTAGTGCTGTAATCAGGGTCTCGTACATAGCTTGTTAAGGACAGTTCTATGAAAACTGAGTAAAATACCCACGCTCCAAGAAGGAAAATAGTTGCCCCTGCTACCAGGTTCAACAAGAAAATGCGCCGTGCCCATAACAGCAAATCCTGAAACTTCTTATGAAGTTGGTGGTAGTACACATATATCAGGGAGAAGAAGACGGAAAAGATAATTGACTGAAGGAGGCTTATGGAACTCCCCAGGAAGAGGGTCAAGAACAGGGTTAGTGTATAGGGGAAGTAAGATTTTATAGAGGGGCGTTTCATGAAATCGTAAAGAATAAGTGAAAGCAATGCGGTGCCTATTGACAGCGTTATCCAGGTACGCTGAAAAAATAATTCGTGACGCAGAGATCCAAAAGCGATCAGGGTTGAAAGTAAAGTTGAATTAACCCTTCCCAAGTCGGGAACAGTTCTATTTAAAAGAAAGAATTGTGCAATGCACGCGAACCATAATAGACCTATGATTGAAGCATTATAAGCTGTGCGAGGATTGGAAAATAATTCCTGCCACCATCTCAGTGGAGCCCACACATGAAAGGCTCCAGGATCATGGAAAAAATAGCTCACACCAAAGGCGATGTCGGGTCTCCAGCCCCCGGATTGAATATTGCCCGCATGGTGAATAAAAATCCCGGCAGAATCCTGATCGTTGAAAAATGTATGCCCCAAAAACAATCCGTAATGGCCTAAAAGAAGTATGACTAGAAGAGCTATGGGGACAATTACTGTATTCAGGAACCAATCTTGCTTGAAGAGGGCAGGTTTTTCTATGGGGTGTGCTGTCATAATGCTGGATGGAAAGTTTTTCTAGAGTTTATGTGGACAAATTGAATCAGGAAGGGTGTGCGGCAATGATTTTCCTGTGTTTCCCAGCTAAAGTGTAATTTAAAAGCAAATTGCTTTTGAGAATGTATCAAATAATTTCGTGACGATAGAATCCCTGTGCTAATGCAAACCGGATTGGACTTTAGGCTCATCTTCTTCAGCACCGCATCAGCAAACAACTTGATTGCCTCAGGCGGGTAGCTTATGGCAACTTTTTTTTCAGAATATAATAGGTGAACATAACCCCCTGGGTTTCTTCATAACCGCACATCTTTTCTCTTTACTCAAAGCATCCAAGTAATCATTTTAACATTAAATGTCTATTTTTAGTTGTAAACCTAAAAAACTTTCTTTTATCTTTGATATAATCCGGTGAAAATTGAAAGGTGCTTGCAAACCATCTATTAATTGTTAGCAGTTTACGACTAATTTATTTTTGATTGAGTAAATAATATGTGTGGCATCTTTGGTTATATTGGGTTTGAGCAGGATGAACGTCTATTGCGACGCATGGCGGATGTAGTCAGCACCCGCGGCCCAGATGATGAGGGGTTCTTAATGGGTGAGCGGGTAGGCTTGGGCATGCGTCGGCTCAGTATCATTGACGTGAACTATGGGCATCAACCCATATTCAACAAAGATAAAACCCTGGCAATTTTTTTTAATGGAGAAATATATAACTACAAAGATCTCACAAAGGACCTTCAACAAAAAGGCTATAAGTTTCGTACCCATTCTGACACCGAGGTGATCCTTCACCTATTTGAAGAATATGGCCCCCAGTGCGTAAATCACTTGAACGGAATGTTTGCTTTTGTAATTTATAATATCCCCCAGAAAACTCTTTTTATAGCCCGTGATCGCATAGGCATTAAACCCTTATATTATTGGGCGGAAAATGGCGAATTCCTTTTTGGCTCTGAAATCAAGTCCATCCTGGAATATGAGAAAGTGTCGCGGGAACCCAATCTCGCGGCTATTGACCACTATTTGACCCTTCGTTATGTTCCCGGTCCCAGCACAATGTTTGTGGATATACATAAATTTCCCGCCGGTCATTGGGGAATTTGGAAAGAGGGTAATTTGGAACTGCATAGATATTGGAGCCCTCAACTTTACTCAGGACCCTACCATTCGGATGAATACTATCATGAGCGTTTTGCCGAGTTGTTTAAGGAGTCGGTTCGAAAACGGATGATGAGTGAGGTTCCTTTAGGGGCTTTTTTAAGCGGGGGGATAGATTCCAGCGCTATTGTTGCTGCTATGAGCCAATTGACAAATGACCCCGTGAAAACCTTTTCGGTCGGATTTGACTGGCCAGGTGATGAATTACCTGCCGCCAGAGAAGTGGCCAGAAAACTGGGTTGTGACCATCATGAAATTAAATGCAGGCCGGAAGATTTTTCCTTATTTCCGGACATTATTCAGAGTCTGGATGAACCTATTGGAGATGCGATCGTAGTACCGCTTTATCTTTTGTCGAAACTGGCCCACCAACACGTTAAGGTGGTTTTAACCGGAGATGGTGGTGATGAAGCTCTGGCCGGGTACATATTTCATAAGGTAATGTACTGGGCTCGGCAGTATTCACGATGGACACCCGACATTATCCAAGACAGGATGGTCAAGCCTCTGGTTCTAAGATCTCCATTTTGGTTGATCAACCTGGCTTTTTCTTATCCTGAAGGATTAGCCAAGCGTGGTCGGCTACGTTTATTTGATTATCTTTCGCTTGTTCAGGAAAATCGACCGGAGGCCGAATATCGTAGCCTACTCACTTTGTTCGATACGAGAGACAAGGAAAGACTTTACCGGGATGGAATGAATCCTTTTATAAATGGCCCCACCGATCGAGAGGGAGACCTGAGAAATAACAGGCCTTATTTAGATGTTCTCTTGAAATTACAATATTCAGGATGGCTTCCCGACTGTATTCTGAACAAACTTGACAAAACAAGTATGGCGCATTCCGTTGAAGCGCGAGTTCCATTTTTAGACCATGACCTGGTAGAATTTCTTTATAAGTCGCCTTCCCACCTAAAATTGAATGGCCTGAGGGATAAAGTGCTTTTGCGGGATCAACTTGCTCAACTTTTGCCGGGGCATTTTTCCCGAAGAAAAAAAATAAATTTCTATATTCCAATAGGGAATTTTCTGCACAAAGAACCTCTCAGGGGTTTTGTCGAAACATGCCTCTCAGAAGAAAGTGTACGTAAAAGAGGTTATTTTTCCTGGGAAATGGTAAAGACTTTACGAAATTCAATCGGGAAAGAATTTATTTTTGACAAGCAGGTGCTAGCCCTTGTGGCACTTGAAATCTGGCACAGAATTTTCATTGATCGTGAGTCTGGTTGGGCAAGTTCAGGTTCAGTTAAGCAAAAGAAAGATTTAGGGAATTCTGTGGTCTTGGTTTAACCTTAGGTAACAACCGGAAACCATTTGTCTTGGATGAAGTCTGCTTAAATTAAGCAGGGCTTAAACTAATATTTTTTTCATCCGATAACATATAATGCATTGCATAGATTTTGGCAGAAGTGTTGACTTGAGTTTTGGGCCATGCTACTGTTTATTCGCGAGCTGAATCTTTTAAAAACAAGCACTTAACCTTAGAGTTGTTGAGAGCATCATCTCTACTTAATTAAAGTTCCATGCAGATTTCTGGAGTACTCAAAGGAAACTATGGAGAGGCGCAAGATATTGCCTGCCAAGATACGGCCAATCGTTCTTTACGGGTGCTATTGATACAACCCCCTACAGCAGGTGGAGTGACTTCCTTTTTACATCAGGTTGACGAAACCTCTGAAGGTATTGGCTACAAGCCTCCGTTGGGAATCCTGTATGTAGCAACAACCCTCAAAAAGTACACGAACCACGAAATTAAAGTCATAGATGCGGTCGCTCAGCAACTGCAAGTAGATGATGTAATTCGTGAAGCCTCCGCTTTTCAACCTGATGTCGTGGGCATATCGGCTTGGACCGACTTCTGGTACCCCGCTTATACCGTGGGAGAAAAAATTAAACAGGCCCTTCCCCACACCCATCTGACTTATGGAGGCCCTCACCTGGGGATTTTTCCGAAAGAAACATTGGGGATTCCATTTGTGGATAGTGTCATTGTGGGGGATGGTGAAATTCCTTTTCTAAGGCTTTGCAATTTAGTTGCAAATGGGGAAACAGATGATAAATTTCCCGGACTCCACTTAAAGAAACATGGGTTGAGAGAGGGGCCCGATACTTATTATATTCAAAAGGAACTGGACGATCTTCCCATACCAGACAGAACCTTTCTTCCCATAAAGCTATATGGTTCGGTTCTGGGGAAAAATAGCTATAATACCACCATGATAACAAGCAGAGGGTGCCCGTATAAATGCACTTTCTGCAAGCTCAACTTTCAAAAGACCCTTTGCCAGTCGGCGGAACGCGTAGTCGAAGAATTCAAGAAAATATCTGAACTGGGTATTCGAGAGGTCGAAATCTATGACGATACTTTCACGTGGTCCAAAGAACGTCTGAAAGATATTTGCCGGGGTCTTATCGATGCGGATCTTCCGGTTCAATGGGCGGTTCGGGACCGAGTCAGTTCTGCGGACTCCGAACTTTATGAGTTAATGTACCGGGCAGGTTGTCGGCGAATTCATTTAGGCATCGAATCTGGAGTCCAACATGTTCTCGACCGAATGCGCAAACAAATTAAAGTTGAACAGGCTCAACAAGCAGTCAAGCTAGCTAAAAATGCCGGGATGACTGTTTTAACTTATTTTATGTTCGGAAATCTGGATGAAACTCTGGACGACATGCGTCGGACCATTGACTTCGCTTTGGAATTAGATGCGGATTATGCGACATTTTCTGTCACCATCCCCTACGCTGGAACAGAAATGTACGAGGAAGCCCTTTCAACAGGTCTGATTCCTGACGATTACTGGAAAGAATATGCTTTATCACCAGCTCCGAACTTCCGCCCTCCCAAATTGATTGAAAACCATGTCAACATAGACCAAATGATAGAGTTGAGCAACGAAGGCATTCGCCAATTCTATTTCCGGCCGCGATACATCTTTCGGCAAGCTAAAAGTTTGAGAAACATAGCAGAATTTTTTAGAAAAGGGCGCATGGGCCTGCAACTCTTGGCAGGGGTCTTAAGAACCCCATCGGTATACACTAAGTAACAAGCCTCCAATACCTGCCCCCTATCGCTACCTTTCCGCTGGAATTGAATAAGAAATTTATTTTAGATTACTAATCTAATTGATTTTTGACTATTTGACAAAACTACTAAGTTCGAATTGGTGAAACAATGATATCAATTGTATGTCCATTTTATAATGAAGAATCGATAATTGAAAAATCTATTCTTTTAATGCTGGAAAATCTTAAGTCTTTGCCTGACGATTGGGAACTTATTATTGTAAACGATGGATCGACTGATCGGTCATTGGATATTGCCCAATCTTTGGCGCAAGATCATCACAGATTGCATGTAACGGGTTATGCAGACAACAGAGGTAGAGGGTTTGCGCTCCGAACGGGAGTGGCTAAGGCCAGGGGTGAACTGGTTGTTACAACAGAAATTGATTCTTCCTGGGGAGATGATATCGTTCACAGAGTTGTGACCGAGTTTGGCAAAGAAAAGGATGTTGACATAGTTATTGCTTCGCCGCACTTGTCAGGTGGCAGATATAAGAATGTTCCGCTGAAAAGGGTCTTTTTAAGTTCTGTGGGCAATATGCTAATTCGCGCTGGAACAAATTCACAGGTGACAATGAATACTGGTATGACCCGTGGTTATAAACGGGACAAATTTCTAAGTCTCCCATTGAATGAAGACGGAAAAGAAATACATCTCGAAATTATCCAGAAAGCTATGTCTTTTGGATACCGCATTTGTGAGATTCCTGCAGTATTGGAGTGGAAGGACCATAAATTAACATCCAGTAATAGTAAAAAACGCAAATCGTCCTCGAATGTAAATAGACTAATTCGCACCCACCTTATGTTCACTCTAATGGCGGCTCCATTTCGGTATATGTTTACCGCAAGCGCTATATTAACGCTTGTGGGGTTATTTTTCTTTTTCTGGGCCGTTTATAACTTGTTTACCCCGGAACCTTCTATCTTTTTGGCAATCACCAGTTTTTTTCTTTTTCTTTTCGCGTTCCTGATTTCCGCGCTGGGTACCCTTTCTCAACAAAACTTGGAAGTCCAGGGAGAATTATGGCGGATAAGGTCTTTTTTAAGTAAGCTTGATTCCACAATGCTGAGGAAAGAGGCTCAAGATAAAATGGACAACAAAAATTAAAACTAATGCAAAGGGAGTTTGAACATAATTCGGCTTTGATCGACTGGTCCTCGATCATCCTTAAAAGTTATAGTTTTTAAAATTTGTGTAAATGAGAAAGCCGGCTGGCGAAACGGCCTGAAATTGTGAAGTGCATCAAAACCAAGAATGTATGGCCTTTCAAACATGTTTTTTATCCGCATTTATCTTAAATTCCAAGTAATCTTCAGATGTCATCGATTCCCCTTCTCGGAAAATAGGAAACTTCCCAATTGCGTAAAACCGTAGAAATAGAGTATGTCATTTTGCGCGAGTGTTGGTATTTAGGGGGGTAGAAATTTTATGAAAATTCTTAATATTGTCGGCACAAGGCCAAATTTTATAAAGATCGCTCCTATTATTGAGCAGATGGATCAGTCTGCTAAAATTTCCTATGCGCTAATTCATACTGGTCAGCATCATGATGAAAATATGAATCAGACATTCTTTAATCAACTGAATATACCCAGCCCGGATGTAAACTTGGGAGTCAGGGGTGGTAGCAATATCCAGCAAGTTTCGCAAATTCTCCAAAAATTCGAGCCTGTATTATTGCGGGAAAGACCTCACGCTGTGTTGGTGGTAGGTGATGTTAATTCGACGCTGGCCTGTGCCATGGTGGCTGCTTACCATGGCATAAAAGTTGTGCATGTTGAAGCAGGATTACGTTCTTTTGACCTGAGTATGCCCGAAGAAATTAATCGCATACTTACCGATAAGATTTCAGATCTTTTGTTTGTTACAGAGGCAAGTGGAATGAAAAACCTTGCAAGGGAGGGAATTGACCCTCAAAAAACCCACTTTGTTGGGAATGTTATGGTCGATACTCTTCTCAAATATCAAGATTTTGCGGCCAATTCAAGTGAGATACTGAATGCCCATGATTTGAAGTCCAAACAATACATTGTTTTGACCCTGCATCGTCCTTCAAATGTGGACAGAAAAGAGGTGTTGCAAGGCATCTTAGAGGCCATGGTGGGGCTGGCACAGGAGTTGTCGGTGGTATTTTCCATTCACCCGCGGACGGAAAAGAAAATCAAAGAATTCCACTTAAGCCATTTAATTGAAAACCTGATTCTAATTCCACCGGTGCCTTACCTGGATATGCTTCAACTTATGTCCAATTCCAAATTAGTTTTAACAGATTCGGGAGGTATTCAGGAAGAGACCACAATTTTAAAAGTTCCTTGCCTTACCCTCCGCGAAAATACAGAAAGACCTGTCACTATCGAAAAAGGGACGAATGTTTTGGCGGGGACTAAACGAGATGATATTTTAAATGCCGCAACACAGATCCTTGCATGTGAAAATAAAAAGGGGAGTTGCCCTGAGCTCTGGGATGGTTTTGCGGCAAAAAGAATTGTTGAAATCTTGGAGGATTGGGAGCCCTCTTGCCCCTAAATCCCAAAGCCTTATCGGCCCACTAAAAGATATATCTACCCTGGAGAAATCCTTGTAGTTGGCAGGCAAACAAAACAGCTCAAAGTTTCCTCAGCGATGCACAAATAAGGAATCCAAAGTTGCGGGCCAAAAACTTATGAAGCCAGCGAGGGATCTTGAACGGAAGTGTTCTTGCTGGGAAAAATTGAAGAAAAATTTCCTCTATTTGGAAATAAGGGGTCAGCATTTCGATAAATTGATTTCTTGAGTAACCTTTTCCGACAGGATTTTCTTGACCATCATACAACCTGATAATATCGTCCGTGTTATCCAGAGCAAAGATACTTTCCCTTCCCCGCCCTTTTAACTTTCCCCCAAGCCTGTAGATAAGTTTTCCTGCCCAATTTATGAAAGGCCAGAATCGCAAAAATATATTTTTGTAGTAAACTGAGATGATCGCTGTTCCATTCGCTTCAAGGATTCGAGCAATCTCGCGAACGCAGGCGTCTGTGTTTGGGGTATGGTGAATAACCCCGGGGCAATTCGCATGTGAGAACACTGCGTCTCGGAACCCCAAGTTTTCGGCATCCTGCTGGCATATTACAGCCGGGGTCCCATAAACCCGACATCTTTCTCGTGTCAGTTCAAGGGCTTTGTGGGTGAGGTCTGCCGCGATCAAATTTTTGCAACCTTGCAGAGCAAACTCAACCGTCCAAAACCCTGGGCCACAACCTAAATCAAGTACTCTTCGCCGATTAGTTCCAGACGGAAATAATTTTTGATTAAGTTTTCCCTCATTGCAGTCTTCAATCACAACTTTTCGGTGTTCCTCAAAATAAGGCTTGGTGCCTACCGGATATACGGATTCCCCGCTCCAAAGTGGGTTGTCTTCCCAAAAAACTCTGACATCTTCAATGTTTTTTGCCGGCGTAGTCCCATTGTCAGTTGAAATTGAACAATGCCTTACGCCACTTTAATAATATTTTCTTTAAAATTCAAGTTCTTCATTGCCTCTCTGAGTTCTTTG
>JABIAY010000074.1 GCA_018653085.1 Nitrospina sp. | reverse complement strand
TTTCACCTTACACAGACCGGGTCAGAAAAAAGGAACGATGACCTGGGTCATTGCCGGTAATAAGGGGAGTGTTCCCGGTTTGATGCGCAAACTGCCGCATTACGGAAAATATGGTTATCTGGTGTTTGAGGGGTCTGCTCCAGATAACCGGGGCAAGGGGATTTGGTCTTCCAACCCGGCAGGACTGCAAAAAATTTTCAAAGAGGGGTCTCCGCGCCTTTTACCGCAACAAAAACCACTGGTTCAACTCAAGCCGTTTCAATAAGGGTGAACCTTAGAGGATTAGAAAATTGATAAATGAGGAAGGGGTGGACCCCCTTCCTCATTATCAGATGATATTACTTCTTCTTACCGCCGCCTTTTCCTCCACCACCGCCGCCACCATCTTTTTGATCAAGTGGCACGGTTACGATGCGCGATTCTGAAACGGTGTTCCCGTTAGCATCGCTTGTGGTTACCGTGATCGTGTAGATGCGCGCCTCTCCTTCGTAGGCATTGCGCTCGGCTCTAAGGTAGATACTCCATACTCCTCCCGACTGGGTCAGTTTCCAATCGGGTTCGGTGTTGCCATCCCCTTTGCTGTTGAGCGGCTGGTTGGTGGTCACGCTCACCATAAGGTTCGGCGCTGGGTCGCCTGCATCACTAATTCCCGACACTGTTCCAACCAGCGTCAACTTGTGGTTTGCAGGCCACAGTTCTGTGACGAGCAAATCAAAAGTGTAATCAGGCGGTGCAGTATCCTGAACAGTGATCGTTACGGAATCCGGTAAAGAATCGAGAACTCCATCGTTCACCACCAAAGTTGCCTGATGGGTTCCCGCTGAAAGCGTAACGGATGGTGTGCCTCCAGTTGCCAGACCGAATGGTCCAGACCAGTTATAGGTCAAAGGGTCTCCATCCGGATCGCTGGAGCCGAGTCCGTTCAAAACGACCAGGGCACCTTCGGCATTCTGTTGTTCCACGACCAGGTCGTTGCCCGCATTGGCGATTGGGGCACGATTGGTGGTAACGGTGATTTTGTGCGTATCGACCGTTTGGTTATTACCGATATCTTTTGCTACGACTTCGACAAAATTGTCTCCATCCACCAGAACAATAGAAAGGTTGAAAGATACTTCATTAGGTTTTTCCGGATTGTTCGTGGTCTGGAAAGGGACGGGTACGCCCTGAACGAGGATAGTGGCTATGCCTGCGTCATCATCGGCGGTACCTTGGAGCTGTACGGTTGTGGTTTCCCCTGCCGTGAGCAGGGTGGCTCCATCCGCTGGAGTCCAGGCAACAGTTGGCGGCGTATCTTCCTTGAATACCGTTCGGGTGTCGCTACCGGATTTGGCTGGAACCGAGTCATCGAAAGCAACGGTCTCGATCAGGTTGGGTCCGTTGACTAAAGGAATGGTGGCGCTGAAGCTCACCTCATTCGGGTCGTTGGGGTTCCCGGTTGAGATGAATGCCACTTCCACTCCATTTACCGTTACCGCCGTGACCTGACTGTCATCGGTGGCGCGTCCGGTCATTGTAATGAAAGCCTGGTCTGTTACAAAGTCCGGTTCGGGAAACTCGACAGTGAGTTGCGGACCGCCGAGACTGACGACCTGCGAGGTTCCGGCCTTCACATCGATCTCAAACTCGCCGAACCTGGTTACGGTTCCACCCACTGTGGCCCGGGCAATCAGACTACAGGTGCTTTCAATCGCATAAAACCGGACGGTACCTACTTCAACATCCTGCTCGCGATCGTTGTATGCGAAGGATCTATTCAAGAGGAACTTATTAGTGACAGGGTCCGTTCCATTGCAAGAGATTTGAAGGTAGGGTCTGCTCAGGGTTTGTCCTGTGCCGCCAACGATACCGAATTCGACGACCACCTCTCCGAGCGCAATAGTGAAATCTTTGACACCGGATGTGCTCGGCGTAGTTTCAACTGCGTTTTCCAGAACAAAACTTCCGTCCGTAAAACCTGATCTTTGGCTCAAGTATTCAGCCGGGTCCGTGGACCCGTTGAAAAAATCGAAACTCACAAGGTTCAAGGCCCACGGTCCTTCAGAAAGAATCAGTTGATATTCTCCCGTGGATCTGTTTACCTCCCGGTCAATTCCAAATCCATTGAAAGTCGTTGTGCTCGGCAAGCCTATCGTAGCAATCGTAAGATCACTCAAGTGTTCCACAGGGGCGTTGCCACCGAAGCTGATCTTTCCGTTTATTCTGGATTGCTGGGCGGAAAAGTCAATACGAGTTACTTCTCCCGCAGGAATAATATAAGTGGGTTTGTCGGCAACTGATGTCGCCTCCTCAGGAGAAACAGGATTATAACTGAGCCTTGGAAAGGCGAAGGTTTGTCTGTGAGAATTATAATGTTGATAGACTTGAAAATCGTATTCAGCTCCTGGGAGTTCTTCAAAAATATACGTCCCATCAGCATTTCCCACAATTACATGATTCACTAAATTGGTACGATCTACTAACGAAAGTATTGATTCAGTTTCAAATAGCCCAGAGTTATCTATAACGCCAGCGACAGAGCCAACGGTTGGTGGTTCGAAATTACAATCGACGGTGACGGTTTGCCCGGCGGCAACATTTACTGATTTCTCCGGGCCAAAAAACTTAAAGAACTGCCAGTTCAACGAATCCATGTAGGCCAGACACTGGACCTGGATGGCCGTTCCCGGAGCTACCGGAACTTTGTAAGCCATTCCCTGCAACTGATCTGTCACAGTGATCGATTCAAAAATCGGTCCCAGGGTCGAGGTCACGATAAGCTTGGTTTCCTGGAGGGCCTGATCACCCGTTATGGTTCCCACGCCTTGAATAAAGCCGGGATTATCCAAAATGAAATCCTGCGTTGTTACCTGACCGGCATTTACGGTGACTACTTCTATCGGGAAACATACGCGATCATTGGAGTTATCCATATAGACACCGCAGGCGGTGACGCCGAATTGTTGAGTTCCTTCAGCGGGTATATTGACCACAAGACTGTAATTAACTGATGTGGAATTGGCTGGTGGAGTCACTTGGGTTTCCGCCAATGTCCATTTAATAGCACGGTCGATGCTTGCCGGGTCGTAAGCGAAGATGTCTACAACATTGATAAGCTCGCTTCCAATTCTTATCGTCCCACTGACGTAACCAGGATTCAGTTCCGCTGTTTGCGCCCAAAGGTTTGCATTAAATCCAATGACGATAAAGAGTGAGACCAGTGTACTGAAAAATCTCATTTTTAATTTTTTCATTTTAAAATAGCTCATGACCTGTTTTCTCCCCTCTTAATTTCGATCATTGACGATAGTTTGTTTGTGTTCTCCCCCTTTGCCCAGGTCGTACTCCACATCCCAAACCAGGCTTTCCTTCGGATCAAAGTTTCCGCCGACAAAGAAAACTTCTGCTTTGGCCACGCGTCCGTGTCCTTTCGGAACAGTACGCAACTGGAGGACTCCTTTATCCAGTTTTGCGTCCAGAGGAAAGCTCAAGCGTAAGTTGACATTTTTTAAATGTGTTTCCGTCAAATTACGAACCCAGACCTGAAGTTTTCCGGAAGCAAAGCCTTCGTTGACATCGAGACGAATGTATTTAGATCGAATAGAGATATCAGCCGCATAGGCCATTTGTGGAAACGCTAATAGAACAAGTAGAAAAGAAACTTTTAGACTGCTTGAGAGTGTTTTCACTTCTTCCTCCTTAAATGTTTGAACTGCGGCAATAAAAATATATTTTGTATAACTAAACTTTGTTGCAATATTCCTACCACCCTATACGGGGGGGGTGCCGGAGCTTTCGCAGGCGACAGGAAAAATTTTGAAAAACCGCCCTTAATTAATTGTAAAATTTAATGGAATTTAGAAGTTCGGCACGAGGATAATTGGGATTTTGTCCTATATTGAGACTATTTGTCTCAATATAGGATTAATTTGTCTCTTCTTGAGACGCGATTGGAACTGGAAACTCAGCTTGGGGGGTGAACGACTCTGGGGTTTGCGGGTTTACTCTGAAAAACCGAGATAGAGAGGGACTCCTCGGGTCATTTTTAAATCAGTGCGATGACTGCACCGGTGGCGATCATTAGTAGTCCTATCACCCGTCCGCCCGCATCACCGAGCGGCAATATCTTTTCCAGCAGGACAAATAATGTGATTGCGGCTATCCATAAAAGGTTCATAACCCCGCCGACAAACAGCAGACCCATTAAAACCCAACAGCAACCCAGACAAAATATTCCGTGAGAAAGTCCCATCCGGAAAGCACCGATCATGCCCGTGCGCCAGTGCGATGTAATAAAATCCACCGGTGACCGGCATTGTTGAAGGCATCTATCTTTAATGGGTAGCCATTGATAAACACCTGCTGTCGCGATTAAAACAGCACCTAAACCAACGCTATTGGAAACCATCATTGGCGATAACAGGGCGGCTTGGTCCAATCCCCATTGCGCAGTAGTCGCGAACAGGCTGAAAGCAATCCATATCACAACGTACCCGGAAACAAATGCGCCAGTGGGTGCGATCGGTGTGTTTCCGGTGGTTGCTTTTCTGGCAATGGCCGCATAGATCAATACTGTGGGCGCGACCGAAGGAAGCATCATGCCAACCATCATGATGGCCCACATCAGGAACATCATCAGGAAATAATTGGCACTCCAGGGTTGGATCTGCATTGCGCCCATGGGCATGCCTGAGGCCATTGAAAACAGATAGAGCCAGGAGAGTAACGTTACGCCTCCCAGTGAAATTCCAATGGTGAGGAAATCGCGTCGTGGCATTGCTTTGATGAGTTGCATTGGATCAGGAGCCTTGGCTAGCGGATGACGCCATCCTGATTCATGTGCAGGATATTGAACTGCCCGTAACTGTTTTTCAGGTCCAATTCAATCTGGGCGGTTACCTTAGAGTTGCCTTCCCCAAGTTCTGCGTGAGTGTACTCGAAGCCATCAGGTATATGAATTCCTCTGCGGGTTTCCTTGTTGCTATGAGGGTCGATCATCGGTGTGCCTACAGAACTGACCATGCCGTCAATTTTAGTATGGCCCTTGCGTGCATCGACATCGATGCTCATTTCAATTGGCGCATAGAGTGTTTCATGTACCTTGGACATGGTGCTGTTGAAAACGTGGAAATGTGTTGACCCCGGAGCTGTGGATTCTCCGTGGGCTATTTTCTTCAATGCTTCACGTTGCGCAGGATTGGCACGTTCATCAATAATGACTTGTTGTTGCCCGTTTCCTTCGGCGATTTCGCCGGGCCATTTTAAAAGCATGACAAAACAAAGTCCGTTCAGAGAAGTATCGTTAAAATGCCCTTCGTCAATCATCGCACTGCCGATGGCCTCGCACAATCCATAGGTGGAAGCCGCGTTAAATTGACAGGGGCACCCAAATGCGCAGTTGCAGTTGGAAAACTCTTTGCCGCGAATCATCCATTGATCAGCCATAATATTTGCTTACCTCCAGTTAGATAAGGTTGGATTTTGCCATTTCAAAATTACTCTGTCAATCAATGAGGCATTTTGACAAAAAACCCGTGATTCTGGAAATATGGATCGGAGTCAATGCAGTCGGCTCAGGACAGTCATCACATACTGGGACGGTTGGGAAAAACAGGTTCGATGTTAATCATCCTCGTAGGGGGGAAGTGTAGTGAGGCGGGTATCTTCAACGGGTCCTCCAACTGTAAAGTGATACAAGCTCTGATAGCTAAGACCTTCAATGCCGAAGACCTCACGCACGGGATCATCGAAGAAGCATCCGATTCCCGTACTGCGGATGCCGCTAACCTCTGCCTGAAGGTATAGCATCTGCCCGATGGCTCCGCATTCCCAATAAAGACGGGGATACATCCAGGCGCCATAATTCAGGGATGCGTTTTCAAAAGTACTGATCATGCCCAGACTGAAGCAACCTTTTCCGGCGATTTCCTGCCCACACGAAACGGAAGCGGCAATGCCCTGAAAATCACCTTCCCGCAATAAAAATAAATCCATATCTTGTGGGCAGTCCTTAGGTTTGGTCCAGGTAAAATCTTTTTTAAACGTGGCTTTTAAATCGCTTAAATGATTTTTATTACGCACCAAAAAATACAAGCCTTCTGAAAGCCCGTCTACCCTATGGATAAAAAGTCCTAAATGAATTTGTGGCTCCCAGGGAAAAGTTTGAAAGGGGAGAGGGCAGGCATCTGGAATTGTTGTTGCCATAAACTGATAAAATGTTTCACTTGAAATCCGGGTCTTTCCATCCATGGCAACGGCACTTCTTCGCTGATGAATGGCTTTCCTTATAGGAAAGGAGTCCTCCTGCAAAAGGTTTGGCAGTGTTGCTCGTTTAAAACCAGTATTTGGAAGGTCCTCTGTGTAGGGTTTTTGCGTTGCTTGTGAAACCTCCGTTATGCCATGCCAGTCCATATGGTCGTGGCTCAAAATATTTGGGTTCCCCAGCCATTTCAAATCAGAAAAGCCAGCAACAAAATCCCTGCTTTTTATATTCTTTATGTTTTCTTGGGGAGTGACAGCGATCAGACAATTTGGGACTTCAATCTCTTCTTCACTCTTTTTGTTTAATCCCAAAACGATTTCCAGTTCTTCACCACCCAGATGGTCCATTAATTGAGTTCGCCAACCCAAAACTGAGCAGGCTATGTTTATTGCTGTAAGTGCATGACCCATATCGTGATGGCAGTATCTGAAAGCTCTTAGACCGTATTTCCATGCTTCTCTCCAATAAATGGAACTCAAGCCGATGAAGAAGGTGTTTTCAGGAAAACCTTCTGACATTTGTTTCCAGGTTTCATTTGAAAAGGTTGTTCGAATTTCCAGCCCGTGAGTTTTAGGGCAGTAATGGGAAACGGATGGGGAGCTATTGATCCCCTCTATAGGGCCACAGATTAAGTACCCTTCTGTCGGATGCAGATTTCCGCTTGAAGGGTTAACCCGAAGAGCCCACTTTGACCCCTGAAAACTCTTCCATGCTGAAATTGCGAGGCTATCGAACAGCAATTGAGAAAGGGTTGCCAGGTTTAGGGGAAGAGCTGGAACTTTTTTTGATTGTAAAACTTCGTAGAAAAGAGGCCCTTCATTCAGAGGGACTTTTTTTAATTTGATTATTTCTGTGCCATCGTAGTGACGGAAGGGATCGGGTTGATTTTCCCAATCCATATAGCCGGGACCGGGGGCAGATCGGTAATAATCGTGTTTAGAGTGCTGATGGTATTGTTTGGTTTTATCCCAGCAAGCCATTTAAAAAATCGTAATCAAAGCGGATTGGAAAAAGAGATTTGGAACTCTCAGTAAGAAGGTCTTCGGTCAGAAAATTAATTCCTTTTCAATTATAGTGGGAACGCCAATATGCATTGAAAGAGAAAAGTGGTTCCAGATGCGAAAATTTTCTGCGACCCTGAAAGTTTCGATTGAAATTAACGCAGTCGATTTAAAGTGGCCATCACATCCTGGAGGCGAGGAAGGGCTAAAAGACCATTGTTGAAAGGGGCAACGGATTCGAGTTCGCCGTTTTCAATCGTTCTCAAAATATTTTTTATTGCATCGCTGTTTGACACATTGGCATCAGTATCCCGCATACCTTTAAGTTGTTTTAAAATCCAACCGCAAAGCTCCAACTGTCCCGGTTCCACAAGGTGCTCGATGTAACGCACGTCGATTTCGGTTCGTCCCAGGATGAGGGAGATCAGCTTCTGTGTTTGAATCACACAGAGTTTTTTCCCCCGGCTGAAATCCAATGTCGATAAATTCCGGGTTCGCATGGGTACTTCAGGTAGAGGTCCGCTCGTTTCGTTTTTGCGACTGCCTGGGTTTTCCTGAACAATTTGTTTTGCTTTTGCCGTCACCAGCTTCGGTTGAAATGAGTCCATGGCGATAACAGTATCTGCCGAGTCAAAATAGTCTCCGCTTCCTCCCATCACCAGAAGGGTGCTGACTCCGAGATCCTTATGTAGTTCTTCGATGCGGTCCACCAGTGGTGTGATTGGTTCCGATGTTATCAGGGTTTGCATTCGGGCATCGCGGATCATGAAGTTGGTGGCGCAGGTGTCTTCATCCATGAGCAGAAGCGAAGAGCCGGCCTCAATGGCTTCGAGAATGTTCACCGCTTGCGAGGTGGAGCCGCTGGCGGAAACGGTGGAAAAATTTTTCGTCGATGCGATGAGCGGCAGGTTGTCCATAAACCCGGATATGTTGATAGGCTGGACAGAGCGGCCATCTTCCGCGCGGATTTTTACCGCAGTGGGCTGGGTAGCGATGCCTTCTCGTCCGTCTTCTGCCACATGGGGGTACACCGCATCCTGAATAGCTTTCAGTAAAGTGCTTTTGCCGTGGAACCCGCCACCAACTATGAGGGTGATCCCCAAAGGAATGGGCATGCCGCGGACTTTTCCGCTATGTGGCAAATGCACTTCGGCACTCATCTCTTCCGGCGCGGAGAAAAGTACTCCGTCCTTTTTAAGAGGCAGGTCGCTGATTCCTGATGCACGGGGAAGAAGCGATCCATCGGCCACAAAACTGGCCCAGTGATTTTGGTCCAGCAATTCGCTCAACGCAGAATAATCTTCCAATGTATCCAGGGCTCTCTGCACCCGGTTCATGTCGAGGGATTTCGCCAGCAGGCTTTCTTCCCAGACCGGGGGAAGGATCTCAGAAAAAAGTTTGACGCATTCTTCGGCCAGCACTCTTCGCCCATCGCCGGGAAGCCCGGCAAACAGGGTCAACGTCAGGCTGTCACTTTTGATATGCATTCCGCTTCTGCGGATTATTTTTTGCCCCGGTGACTGCACCGCCACTTCTCCGCTTCGCCCGGAACCTTTGACCTTGCCCTTGCATTTCTGAACACGTTGACTCACCTCGCGCAATAAATGATCTTCGAGAGCCAGTTTTCTTAAAGAGTTTTCGTAATGAGTTTTTGCAAATCCGGCTGTTTCAAGTCCGATTTTTATGGATAACCGTGATGGTGCCGCAAACGGGTCGCCTTGCACATGTTCGAAGGTTAATTGAAACAGGTCGAAGGAAAAACTTTTGCCTTGCAGGTTTTTATAGGATTTATAGCCTTTCCCATTCAGCGAGGTGATCTGGTTTAGAAGTTCTTGTGGCGCGGGCATGGCGGTTAGTGGCTGTAGTGGCCCGCGAACCCTTGAGCCGAAACCCCCACAGGAAGATAATTGCGGGCAATGTTGACGATCTGATTTCGGTATGGGAGTTGGATCGAGTCTTTTTGGATCTGGCTCATGGCGTGAGGGAGACGGGTTTTTAAAGTTCGAGAACCTTCGGCCGTTCCATCGCCTTCTATAAAATGATCAATGATCACTGCTGAGGCTCCGACATTTTTCAGGCGATCAAAAAATCGGTGCGGGTTTTCCAGTGGATATAAAGGCGACAGGCAGGCAACGGTTTTGAGTCCTTTTGCTGACAGTTGTTGCAAAGCTAAAATGCGCTGTTCAATGCTACAGGGGGGAGGAGGCAGACCGGGCAGGCGATTGCGGTCTCCTTCGATTGAAATATGGATTCTGAGCGAGCAGAGTTGCGAGAGTTCCAGCAGGGTTTCCTGATCGTCCAGAATGCTTGTACTGTGAGTTTGCAGGATCAACGCATCGGGTGGGCAGGTTGTCATGGCCTGGAGAACGGAACGGGTCACCCGATATTTTTTTTCAGCGGGTTGCCAGGGGTCGGTGGCACTGGACATGAAAATCGTGAAAGGTGTGGATCGTTTATGCGCCCAGGTTTTTTCTTTTTCTGCGGACTGGAGATACAATTGCCCAGCATTACTTTTAACATCGACAAACCTTCCCCACTGACGGCCTCGTGTCAGCCATTGGTTGAAACGGACATAACACCCCTCGCCACAGGATGAAAGCCCGTAGCCGCACCCGGTATAGGGATTCAGCGAGTGTGAGCAAACTCCCTTAAGGTAGCCACTGGCACGGGTCAACAGGGTTTTGCTCTGAATCAGGTTGATCTGCACATTCCTACCCGAAGAAAAGTTTGGGGAATGGAAACGAGTCAGGGGATTTCATTCCACTTCATCGATCCCAGTGACATTTTAAAATTGGGACCGGCGCGATAAAAGACTTCGTAAGCCCCTGTGTCCTTGTTGGCCTCAGCGACCGCCCATTTGCCATCGGGAAAGTCTTCCAGGTCCCAAAGCCAGACTCGTCGGTGATCTGTCTTGGTCAGGGTCAGGGTGCCGCGGTCTTCACCGAAAAAAAACTGCCCGTATACGGTGATGGTGGTTCCGGGAGGGCCGTCCAGGATCAGGGAGTATTCTCCCTCACAAGAATAATCCCACATGTCCCGAAGGTCCGGGTAATCCCGGCCTTTTTTAATAGTAAAAACTTCTTTGCAGAGGCGCCCTTTCCCGAGCAGGTTGTCGGTATCCCAAATTTCCTTCAACAGTACCATTTCAGTTTTGGTTTCCCCTGCCCAATTGACAGCGGGAAAACCAACCGTTACTATTATGAGAACCCATATTACTTTTATATTCATTTTTAGAACTTTTACAGGACCAAGAATAATCGGGAATTTTATGAACTTGTGATTTGCCACCCCTCAAAATACTGCTCTTGCTGGTAAATAGAACCCCGTTCTTCAGTCAACCATTTTATCATTTTTTACTATACTCCGCTATTCTCCCTGTTTGTGCCCAATTCATGGAAGTATGGAAAATTGCTTCCAGTTTTTCACCTGCGCTCACGGAGTGTTGATGCGGCATCTTGCTAAAATCGAGAGTTTGAATTATGGAACAAGAGGCAAAAATTAAAAAAGATTCGCCCCCGAAGTATCTGGTTGTCGGGCTGGTTCTTTCGGGGTTGATCTTTGTGCTTGATACTCAGATTCCTCTCGGGGTTGCGGATGGAATGCTTTATGTGGTCCTTGTTCTTTTGGGATTGATGGCGAGAAACCGCTCTTTTATCATTTATGCGGCGGTTCTGGGTTCTGTTTTAAATGTGGCGGGATACATGGTCTCACCGCCTGGAGGGGAATGGGGCGCGGTGGTTGCCAACCGGCTACTTGCGGTTTTCACCATTTGGATGACGGCCATACTTTGCCTGATCATATCCCGGGCTGGGGAAAGGCTACGCTTTGCCAACGACAGGCTGGAAGAAAAGGTCAAGGACCGGACCGGTAAGGCTCAGGAAACCAATGAACGTTTAAACTCTGAAATAGAATATTCCAAACTGATTAAGACCATTGCGGTGGCATCCAATGAAACCCGGGCGATTGATGAAACCCTGCGTTTTTGCATTCGTCAGATTAGCGAGCTTGCCGGGTGGCCGTTGGGACATTTATATTTGGCCGCTGAAAATCCTTCTGAAGGGGTTGTCCCCACCGAGGTCTGGCATGTGGATGAGCCTGGGCAATTCGACACGTTTCAAAAGATTACTCAGGAGACACCTTTGGAAGAGGGCATTGGCCTTCCCGGCCGGGTGCTGGCCAGCGGGGAGCCGGCCTGGATCATTGACGTGACGAAAGACTCCAATTTCCCTCGTGCGAAATTGGCGGAGGATATTGGCGTGAAAGCGGGGTTTGCGTTTCCAATATTAATAGGCAAAAGGGTGGTGGGGGTGATGGAATTTTTCTCGCCCAAGGCGGTGGAACCTGACCCGGAAATGCTCGGTATCATGGCGCAGATTGGGACTCAGCTTGGGAGGGTGCTGGAAAGGAAGCAGGCTCAGGATGAAAGCGAACGTTCGTATGAGCAGTTACGCAACCTGTATCATCGCCTGGAACAGGTGCGTGAGGAAGAAAGGACCCGTACCGCCCGGGAAGTTCATGACCATCTCAGTCAACTGCTCACCACCATCAAACTGGAGCTTTCCTTGCTCAACAATAAACTCGCTCATTATAATCCGACTATTCAGAAATCAACGGAACAGCTTCTTGAAATGAGTGACGATGCTATTCAATCGGTTCAAAGAATTTCAATGGACCTCAGGCCGCCGATCCTGGACGATCTGGGAATTGCCGAGGCCATTGTATGGCAGGCCAAGGAGTTTAAGACTCGGACTGGAATTGGGTGTGATTTTGTGAATGAGCTGGATGATTTTGAACCGGATCTGGAACGTTCCACCACCTTGTTTCGAATTTTTCAGGAAACCTTGACGAACATTGTCCGCCATGCCGAGGCGAGTGAGGTATGTGTTACACTGAGCCAATTCAATGAATCCATCACCCTTCAGGTTCGGGACAATGGACGAGGGATTTCACCCCAGCAGGTGTCGAGCATGAGATCTCTGGGCCTGCTGGGTATGCGGGAGCGGGCGATGGTTTGGGGCGGCAATGTGCAAATTCGCGGTGTTCCAAATGATGGGACAACGGTAACAATCAATATTAAGAAGGGATGAACATGGCAACAAAAAAGGAAACTGGAAAAATTAAAGTGATCATAGCAGACGACCATCCCTTGTTCCGTCGGGGCCTGAAGAACGCTTTCTCCGAAACTCCAGACATAGAAGTTGTGGATGAAGCGGAATCCGGGGAAGAGTTGCTGGAAAAGGCTCGAGGAACAGATTTGGGAGTGGCTATTCTGGATATTTCTTTGCCTGGAGCGGGCGGTCTGGAAATTCTCAAACAACTTAGGGATGAACGCCCCAAACTGCCGGTTCTGATTTTAACTGTTTACCCGGAAGAACATTATGCGGTCCGTTTTTTCAAAGCCGGAGCATCGGGTTTTATCATGAAAGAAAGCAGTGCCGATCAAATATACACAGCGGTACGAAAAGTTGCGGATGGAGGAAAATATGCCAGTCCGACAATCACCGAGAAATTGGCGTTCGACTTTAGCAAGTCCGACCGACCGGCCCACGAAAGACTTTCAGACCGGGAACACCAGGTTTTTATAATGCTTGCGGAAGGGCAGTCTCCCACGGAGATCGGTAAAGAGTTGTCCCTCAGCGTTAAAACAATCAGTACGCACCGTTCGCGTATTCTGGATAAGATGCAAATGAAGAAAAATGCTGAATTGATCCATTATGCGATTTCCCAGCGGCTTTTACAGTAAGGCTTCCCGTTTCAACTAAAAACCTCGCCACAAACGCAATCTCTCTCAATATGTAGGACAAACACCTATTGCAGGCATAGTCTTGCGCCTACCGCCACAAGGATAAACGCTTATCCAAAAAAAGGTTTTGCGCCTATATCTACAGGTGCACCTATCAATTAAACTTATCTCGGAAAAATGATTAATACAAAATGCCTTGTGACACGTTGAGTGTTTTTAATAAACAAGTTGTGTGTTTTTAATAAACAAGACTAAAGGAGGGTTTATGAAAAAGATTTTTGTTTTGACAGTGGCTTTCATTGCAGGTTTTGCCATGGTTGCAAATGCTGGCTCAATCTCAACAGGCCAAACCGCAAAATGTAACGATGCAAAAAGCATTACGCTTGAAACTGCAGGTGCGGCTAGTACTTCCAGCGACAAGTTTGGTTACTCCAACAATGATCGCGGTAACGCGAATTTGAGCTTGTGGAAGTCTTCTAACTTCACCACAGTTCCTATTACATTAGGACCTGACGACAATAACGACAGCGTAAACGGTACCGATGGCGGACGAACCGGTTTGCCCCAGAGAGGCGGCATGGGTAAAAACAAAGTTACTTTGGTCGGTCAAAACAACTTCAGCCGTGGCGACTCCATTGGAGATATCAGCGGTTTGGTTAAGATCACCAACACCGGTCTGAACCCTGTTACGGTTACCTGTAACTAAGATTTACTTTAGTAAGGGCTTAATAGCGAGTTGGGCCCTTGCCCTAGAGAACAGCCGACCTCTCCCGGTCGGCTGTTTTTTTTTGTCCTGAACCTGTCAGTAAAATCCTAGCCCCTGTCCTTGTTATCCCTCACCTTAAGCGCCTTTTCCAATTTACAGCCGTTGCACTATATTCCTGCCTGATAGAGCCTGAGACGCTTTTTCTTCTAATAAAGGCTTCTCGAGTTTCCAGCAATCCTCCATATTTTTTCTTATAACCATGAAGAGGTTTCCTGGCGCTAAATAGGCGGGAGGGCCATCAAAAAAATAGTTTTCGGCTGATATCCAAAATATATTTGTTTCATTACACTCTCCAATAATTACGAAGGTATCTATTAGCACTGCTGAGTGAGTGATTTTTATAAAACAAAAATAAGGAGAGGTATTATGAAAAAGGTTTTTGCTTTAACGGTTATGTTTATTGCGGGTCTTTCATTTTCTGCCAACGCGGCTGAGATCAGCAACGGTCAAATGGCAAAATGCAACAATGCCTCAAGCATTACGCTGGAAGCCGCCAAGGTTGCCAACGCGACCACTGATAAATTCGGTTACACCGACAATGACCGGGGTTCTGCCAATTTGAATGTGTGGAAGTCTTCTAACTACACCACTACTTTTATTGCTTTGGGACCGAACGACAATAACGACAGCTTAAATGCTACGGACCATGGAAAAACCGGTCTGCCTCAGAGAGGCGGCATGGGTGCTGGCAAAGTAACGCTTATCTCTCAGCCTGGTTTCAGCCGTGGAGACTCCATTGGAGATATCAGCGGTTTGGTAAAAATCACCAACACAGGCGCTGTCCCGGTTACTGTTATCTGTAACTAAGCTTTACTTTAGTAAGAGCTTAATAAGCGAGTTTTATCCTTACCCTGAAACAGCCGACCTTCTCCCAAGGTCGGCTGTTTTTCGTTTTTCCCTCCACCCTCTTGAATTTAGCGGTTCCTCGAACTCTCCTGATGATTGCGCTTAATTTTTCCTCTCTAATTTGTTACTCTTAGCCGTTCCGCAAACCATCAAATAATAACAGGCCTTTTTTTAGAGAAAATAATGAGTGATCCTATCAAAGTTCGTTTTGCGCCCAGTCCTACAGGGTTTTTACATATCGGCGGGGTGAGGACGGCCCTGTTCAACTGGCTGTTCGCCCGTCATCATGGCGGACAATTTGTGCTACGCATTGAAGACACAGACCACGAACGTTCCACGGAAGAATCTATCGCAGAAATTCTTGAGTCCATGCGCTGGCTGGGTCTGGATTGGGACGAAGGCCCCTACCGGCAAACCGAGCGGCAGGAACTTTATACACAAAAGGTCGACCAGCTTTTTAAGGAAGGCAAAGCCTACCGTTGTTATTGCACACCGGAAGAACTGGACCGTAAACGTAGCGAGGCGCAGAAAAAAGGACTCAAACCCAAATACGATGGCACCTGTCGGGAGCGCACCGATACACCGGAAGGGGCTTCCTCAGTGGTCCGGTTCAAGGCCCCGCTTGAGGGCTCGGTGGTGGTTGAAGACCTGTTGCGTGGCAAGGTGGTGTTTGATGTTGTCGAACTGGATGATCTGATTTTGCAGAGGACCGATGGCTCTCCCACTTATAATTTTGTGGTGGTGGTCGATGATGCCGACATGGGTATCACCCATGTGGTGCGCGGTGACGACCATCTTTCCAATACACCCCGGCAATGTTTGTTGTATGACGCGTTGAACTTTCCCCGGCCCAAATTTGTTCATATTCCCATGATACTGGGGCAGGACAAGGCCAGGCTCAGCAAACGCCACGGGGCGACTTCGGCATTGGCCTACCGGGACATGGGCTACCTGCCTTCTGCCCTGATCAATTATCTGGCAAGGCTGGGCTGGTCGCATGGAGATCAGGAAATTTTTTCGCAGGAAGAAATGATTCAGCACTTCTCCTTCGACTCGGTTAATACTTCGGCGGCGGTGTTCGATCCGGACAAATTGTCCTGGTTGAATGAACATTATATAAAGACCACCGCTCCGGAAGAACTGGCGCAGAGTTTGGAGCCCTTTCTCATCAGTTCCGGCATCCTGAAAGAAGGCCACGGTCTGGACTTTGCGGAAATCGCCAGGGTCATTCCGTCTCTGAACCAGCGAGCTAAAACCCTCATCGAAATGGCGGAAAAGTCGGCCTTCTATTTTAAAAAGGAAGTGGAGTTCGATGAGAAAGCGAAAACAAAGTTTCTGACCGCTGAAGCCCGGCCCTTGCTGGAAAAAGTCATTGCCGGACTTTCTGAACTGCAGAATTTTTCTGCCGAAGAAATAGAGAGCTTGTTCAAAAAAATTGTAGAAGAAGAGGGCATGAAACTCGGCAAACTGGCGCAACCGGTTCGTGTGGCCCTCACCGGCACGACAGTGAGTCCCGGCATCTACGATGTCATCCTGCTTCTCGGAAAAGAGGAGACTCTTGCCCGGTTAAAACAAGCTCTTCCAGAGAGGCCCGGCTTATAAGGACTGGTTGGTGCTGGCTCCCAGAATGTTGCTGACAAAATCTCCCTTTGACGGATTTTTTGTTTCTCTTTTGAAAACATTTTCTAAATAGGGAGCGATGCACGTCATTTTATTTGTATAGTGTTTTATGTGGCACTGTCTTTCATTTCTGGGGTTCGCGCTGTTATTCTTTGCACAAGTGATCATCTCTAATTGAGAAGGTGCCACGCACACACTGTAACCGGTATTAACGTTATCCGCCAAATGTGTGTCCCTACAGACCTTTTTGCCTTGATAGCGTTTTACTTTATAGATTCTTTTTTCTTTTAACCTTTCATCTTCCTTGGACTGAGTGAGGTATTCCTCTTCCGCCTTCGTTACGCAGTTGGTATAAGCTTGAGTTGAATTATCAGTCAAAAGAGAAACCTGCAACGGAGAGTTTCCCTCTGGCTGTAAAGCCTGGTCTTGGCTAAAACCCGTTGTCATGATGAAAGCAAGTGCCAGACAAAAATAGTTGATGGTGGTTTTCATTACCTTTTCCTCTCGTAGTTTTTCTACTTTAAAGTTTTTGCACTGATTAAACGTTCGGGATTTTAATCACTTTGGTAACAGTTATAGCAAGAGGTGTGCCAATTGAATTAGAAAGGCAACAGGCATTGTTTTCTAAGTAGTTATTTGGTTCTTGGCCGGAAAACCAGCTGGCAGGTTTGTCTAGTTTCTTTAGTTGTTATACACGCGGGTGTAAAAATATTTATTTTTTATAGTTTTCTGAAAAGGTGGGTTTCAACGGATTCCTAAGCAGGGTTTTTATTTTCTATCATTTCGCCGATATCTTTAACTTGTACTTTGAGGCCTTTGGCTTTCACTGCGTTATCATTTAGGCAAAATTGATCTTGGCCTCACCTTATCTATAAAGGTCAAACTAAGGAAGGGCTGGAGTTCGTGAAAGAAGCCGTAGCGCTGAACCCCAGGGTAGCTCAATCTCATTATTGGTTGCCGTTATTCTCGTGGCTCTTGGCTAACTCCACTCCCGTAGAGAAGGAGTGTTTTTAGCCGTCATCCTGAGGCCCTCGAAGGATTTACCACCGATGCACACAGGGGCTGAGGTGATTCACCTTCCGTCAAACCCACACCCTAACGCCATTTAAATTGCGATACATTCCCCACGGGGAAGTTAACTGCTCAAGACTTCCAAATAAGTTCCTTGGGAGTTGTAGTCAAGAGTGGACTTGACCCCTTTACATGACCCCTTTACTTGCCGGTACAGGTGTTGGTTTGGGCTATGTTACTGGTTTTGCTAATCAGGCTCATGCTCAGCTCACACCTAATTTCACCTTGGATTTTGCACAGGCTGAAACGGATTTTAATTCCGCTGCATTATCAGTGCTGACGTTTACCCTGGTAGTTTATGGGTTCCATCAGCTTTGGAAATTGATCCGAGGTCGGTAGGACTTACCGTTTAGCTAGGAGAGGGGCCGGGGTTTTACTCTATTTTTTAGAGGATCATTCCGGCTCCCCTTTGGGCGGTAGAAAAGGTCGGTTATCGGCCAATAGCGGTCATACGTTATTAAAAGCAGAATGATATTTAACCTTACCTTTTGCCTCGGTTAAATAGCTTGGTTGCAATTCCATAACCATGAAAGCTTCTTCTGGCACATCGTATTCGCAATTTATTCCAAATCGAGTGGCAGGAATAAATCCGAATCCGGGGTAGTAATTTGTATGGCCGAGCACAACAACAGCACCAAAGCCAAGCTTCTTACATCCATCAAGGCCGACTTGTATAAGAGCAGACCCAATACCTTTTCGTTGATATTTTGGTAATACTGCCATAGGTGCAAGACCCATTATTTTAAGATCAGAAGATCCGCTGAGAGAAACAGGTGAAAACATGATATGACCAACAACTTTCCTGTCTTCTTCTGCGATAAGAGAAATAATAGGATTACATTGTTCTCGAAGCATATCTACAAGTTTAGCCTCAGCAAATGTTTCAAAAGCTGATTGATTTATTTCTTGTATAGCAGTTTTGTCTTTCTCAGTTTCGGGTCTAATATTCATATATCTAAATCAAAACTCATTTATGCGAATGTCCGCTTTGGGTTGCGACTTCAACCGGTTGACGCAACACATGCGCTAAATCTCTCTGCCGGTGTTTCAAATTCTAATGTCTCACGGGGTCGTTCATTTAATTCCCGTGCGACTTTATTAAGTGTTGCCTGTGAGTGTACCGATAAATC
>JABIAY010000070.1 GCA_018653085.1 Nitrospina sp. | reverse complement strand
ATAAGAGAGGGTCTGGGTGTTTAATTTCTTCTGGGATTTGTTCTCCAACGATTTGGCAATTGATTTGGGAACGGCGAATACTCTGGTAAACGTGAATGGTCAAGGGATTGTTTTGCGCGAACCCTCAGTGGTAGCGATAAACACCACCACCAAAGAGGTGCAGGCCGTTGGTGTAGAGGCCAAGCAAATGCTGGGCCGTGCGCCCGGCAGTATCACTGCAATTCGTCCGATGAAGGATGGCGTGATTGCCCATTTTGAAGTTACGGAAAAGATGATCAGTAATTTTATCCGCAAGGTTCATAATAATCGCAAAACACTGGTACGCCCCAGAGTTGTCATTGCTGTCCCTTCCGGCATTACCCAGGTAGAAAAACGTGCGGTAAGGGATTCCGCAGAATCGGCTGGCGCACGCGAGGTATTCCTGATTGAGGAGCCGATGGCGGCGGCTATTGGGGTGGATCTCCCCGTACAGGAGCCCACCGGAAACATGATCATTGATATCGGTGGTGGGACCACAGAGGTAGCGATTATTTCCATGTCCGGAATTGTCTATAGCAAATCAGTTCGTATTGCCGGGGATGAAATGGATGAAGCCATCGTTAACTATGTCAAAAAGAAATACAATCTTCTGATCGGCGAGCGGACTGCCGAAGAAGTGAAAATTCAAATTGGTTCTGCCTATCCCATGAAAAAAAGAATGACCATGGAAGTCAAGGGTAGAGACCTTGTTGCGGGAATTCCTAAAACCCTGCTCATCTCGGATGAAGAAGTCCGGGAAGCCCTGACCGAAACCTTCGGTACTATTGTCGAGGCGGTAAAGATCGCCTTGGAACGTACACCTCCCGAGCTCGCGGCGGATATTGTGGATAAAGGAGTGGTTGTGGCCGGTGGTGGTTCGCTGATTAAAGGATTGGACACTCTATTAAAGGAAGCGACCGGCCTGCCTATAACCCTTGCTGTTGATCCTCTTTCCGCAGTTGCTTTGGGTGCGGGAAAAGTACTGGGTGATCCCAAACTGCTGAGAAAGATTGCTCTCTAACGGTGCCCAAAAAGGGATTTAAAAACAAAAGAAATATTGTTCTGGTTTCCGCCATTCTGCTGTTTTCCCTGGCCTTGATGACCTTGAACGTCAAACAGGAAAAAGGCACCCGTTTTCTGGACTCCATAGTGGGAGTTATTCTCTCCCCATTCCAGAATTTTTTCACCCAAACCATCCAATCTGTCTCCGACGGCATAAATCATTATTTTTTCCTGGTTGATGTAGCCAGAGAAAATGATCAGCTAAAGCTTGATGTACAGCGGCTCATAAGCGAAAAAAATAAACTCATTGAGCGCCTCGCCAGCAAAGAGCGTCTCTCCAAACTCATGGCTTACGAGGATGATTGGGAGAGAAGGACTGTGGTGGCTTCAGTCATTGGCAGGGATGCCACCCAATGGTCAAAGGTGGTAGTCATTAATAAGGGGACGCGGGACGGAATACGGAGTCACCTCGCCGTCGTTACCGATTCCGGAGTGATCGGGCAGGTGATCCATGCTGGCCTCAACACCTCCAAAGTTCTTTTGATCGTGGATGGTCGTAGCGCGGTGGATGCCTTGTTTCAGGAAAGCCGCATATCGGGAGTTGTTGTGGGGGCAGGGGAAGATGAGTGTATGCTGAAATTTGTTCCCAACACGGCGGATGTCAAGGTAGGAGAGCAGGTGCTTTCCTCGGGGTTGGGTGGAATTTTTCCAAAAGGTTTGATCATTGGAACAGTCTCACAGGTTTCCAGGAAGAAACAGGGTCTGTTTCAGGATATTACTTTGGTTCCCAGTGCCGACTTGTCGCGTCTGGAAGAGGTTCTAGTTCTTCTGTCTTAGGTTTGTTTATGTATTATTTTGTGCAGGCATTCATTGTTGTTTTTTTGCTTTCTGCCCAGACCACCTGGCTTGAACTTTTTTCCTTTGGTGGTGTTACCCCGGATCTGGCTCTGATTTGGGTGGTATATTGTGCAGTCCGATATTCCCGCGCAGGCGGGATCGGAGCCGGAATTACCATGGGGCTTATCCAGGACAGCCTTTCAGGAGGATTGCTGGGAGTGAACACGCTCTCGAAAAGCCTGATTGCTTATTTTTTTTCCACTCTTAAGGATAAGTTTTTTGTTGAAGGTGTAATTCCCATTGGAATATTTCTTATTCTTTCCTCGCTTTTTGATGGCCTTGTATTTTATTTCTCCATGGGAACTATCCTGAAGGGGGAGGTCGCTCCCAGTTTTTTGTACCAGTCGTTACCCGTTTACAGTATCTATAATGCATTGATAGGCCCCTTTATGTTTATGGTATTGGATAAAATTAACGGCTGGTTAAACTCGAATAAACCCAATCATTATGCGGGGCTAACTAGATGACCCTGTTTCGTTACGGCACGGAAACCAGTGACGCGATTAAAAAGAAGATACGTGTTTTCGCCATCCTTGTTGTGGTTTCTTTCCTGTGTTTGTGGATGCGTATCTGGTATTTGCAGATTTTAAAGTGGCAATATCTGACAGGACTTTCGGAGAATAACCGGGTTCGAATGGTAACCCTGCCTGCAAATAGGGGAATGATCAAGGATCGCAACGGTGAGACTTTGGTCAGCATTCGGCCTGCTTTCAATTTATATTTAACTCCTGAGGATGCCCAGGATCTGGACTCTTCTCTGGACAAACTTTCCCAAAGAATTCCTCTGGACAGGGAAAAATTGAAAAAGAAAATGGCCCAGACTAAATCCTTCAAGGAGGTTTTGATAAAGGGGGACATCTCTCGAGAAGAAGTGGCTTTTGTAGAAGAGAATAATATGGGTCTTCCCGGAATACGCATCAGGGCTGAGCCTTTAAGAAATTATGTGTTCAATAGTTTAGCGTCACACACGCTGGGCTATCTAGGTGAGATTTCCAAGGCACGGTTGGAGAGCCATAAAGGTCCAGCTTACAGGCAAGGGGACATTGTTGGTAAAAATGGCCTGGAAAATATTTATGAATCTCTTTTACGTGGCGAGAAAGGCTACAAAGAAGTCGAGGTGGATGTTTCTGGCAGGGAACTCAAAACATTACGCAAACTACCTCCCGAAAGCGGAAACAATTTGGTCCTGACTCTGGATGTGAAGATACAAGAGGAATTGGAAAAATTGATGACCGAAACCGCAGAGCAGAAGATGAATGGTTCTGTGGTGGTAATGAAGGTGCAGACGGGAGAGATCATTGCTATGACCAGTAAGCCCTCATTTGATCCCAATAAGTTTGCGGCGGGAATTTCCCCTTTGAACTGGAGGGCTCTGGTAACGGACGAGTGGCACCCGCTACAAAACAGGTCTATTCATGGTCAGTATCCGCCTGGCTCTACCTACAAAATCGTGACAGCACTCGCAGGCCTTGAAGAAGGGGTGATTAAACCGGATACATCCATCTTTTGTCCCGGGCATTTCAGGTTGGGCAGGGGGCGGTATCGGTGCTGGAAAAAATCCGGGCATGGTTCCGTGAATTTGCATGATGCGCTGGTGCAGTCCTGCGATGTTTATTTTTATACAATTGGGCATCGGTTGGGCATTGATACAATTGCGGAATACGCAAAACGTTTTGGGCTGGGCAGTCCCACTCACTTGGGTTTGAGTCGGGAGAAAAGAGGGTTGGTTCCTACCACCCAGTGGAAATTGTTGAACAAGAAAGAGCCTTGGCAGTTGGGTGAAACTATTTCTGCATCCATTGGCCAGGGTTTTAATCTGGTGACCCCAATACAGCAGGCAGTTATGATGGCCGCCGTGGCTAATGGGGGCACACTGCTCAAACCCTACCTGATAAAGCGCATTGAAGGATCCGAAGGACAAGTTCAGAAAGAATTTTTCCCGGAAATAGTTGGCCGGGTTGGGGTGGACCCCGACCATTTGGAACAGGTTAGAAAGGCCCTGCGTGATGTGGTGAACGGTGCGCGGGGAACAGGAAAGAAATCCCGCTTAAAAAATATTATTGTTTCGGGAAAAACCGGAACTGCCCAGGTTGTGCGGATGAAATCCAATGAAGAGTTGGAGAAGGGTGAGCCGATACCTATCAAGTACCGGGATCATGCCTGGTTCGTGGCTTTTGCGCCCTATGAAAAACCTGTGATCGCTGTGGTTGTTATCGTTGAGCATGGCGGTCATGGTGGGGCTACTGCAGGGCCCATTGCCGGAAAAATCTTCAAGAAATATTTTAAGCTTTATCCTCCCCCGCCTTCTCCTCAAACACTATAATTGCTGCGAAACCGCACCCATCAGTTTGTGCTCAGGGGATGTGTTTTTCTCTTGAATATCGGCTCAAGGTTGAGTAGGTTATTTGCTTGCCGATAGAAACAGGGTGTAGTTGCTCTATTCTGACTTTTTATGATTCGTTAGGGATTGTTGAATCCAATGGCCATCAAATCCAATGAAATTCCTTTTGTAATGGGGCAGAAAGTGACCGCTAACATTCGCGGTGAGAACTTTTCCGTTTGTGTCAGAGGGTGGCTGAAAGGGCAATATGTTATCACCGATTTGCCCAAGGTCGGGGGGGAAAGTTACCGGGTTGCTCCTCAAACCGGAGTGCAAATCCATTTCATCAAAGAGGGCCTGTTTGTCAACTTCAAGTCTTCGACCACCTTGGCCCTGGCTCAGCCGAATGCGCTTTTGGTCATTGAATATCCCCGCACATTTGATCTGCATAATTTGCGAAAATTTGAACGGTTTAAAACCAATATACCCACGACTTTTTTCTATGAAGAAGGCGATAAGAAGTTTGAAGATTCCGGGATTCTCCGCGACATCAGTTCCGGCGGGGCCTTGATCAGTCATACCAAGGAGGTCACTAAACAAAACCTTTTATATGTATCTGCGGAGCTTCCTACGGGTGGTAGCATCAAACTGCAAAAGGCAGGAGTACAAAATTTAAGGAAAAACCCAAAAAGTGAAGCTTCTCTCTATGTAACAGGAGTTAAATGGAAGGGCCTTCTTCCTGAGACCGAAGCGGCGATTTCCAGATTTATTACTGAAAGGTCAAGGGAACGCAGGGAAAACCAACGATAGCATTTCAGGGGCCTCTACTAATTTTGGGATTTATGAACCGCCCTTTATAGAATAATTTCCAGATCCTTTTCTCGCAGGCGTTTGATTCGGTCCCTGAGCGCGGCGGCTTTTTCAAATTCCAAATCTTTGGCAACAGAGAGCATCTCCTTCTCCAGTTGTGCTATCAACTGTGGGATCGTTTTACCCGATTCATATTCCTCCTCTTCCTCCATTACCGCAAAAGCGGATTCTGGAGTTTCTGCATATTCCATGGAGTCTTCAACAGCTTTTTGAATGGAGCGAGGGGTTATCTGGTGTTCTAGATTGTAAGCGAGTTGGATTTCCCTTCTGCGGGCCATTTCATCGATGGCGGCTTTCATGGATTTGGTTACCGTATCGGCATAGAAGATAACTTTCCCTGAAATGTTCCTTGCGGCCCTTCCCGAGGTTTGAATCAGAGATGTAGTGGATCGCAGGAAACCTTCTTTGTCCGCATCAAGAATAGCTACCAAAGAAACTTCTGGGATATCAAGTCCCTCCCGCAGTAAATTTATACCTATCAAGGCATCGAATTCACCCAGTCGGAGTTCGCGGATGATCTGGGTTCGTTCCAGAGTTACGATGTCGGAATGAAGGTATTTAACCTTCAGTCCCAGTTCGGAAAAATGCTCCGACAGGTCTTCAGAAAACCTTTTAGTCAGTGTTGTGATCAAACAACGCTGATTTTTTTCTGCCCGGGAACGGATTTGGTTGTATAAATCGTCCACCTGACTGGCCACAGGTTTGATCTCTATCTCCGGATCGACCAGTCCCGTTGGCCTTGCGATCAGTTCCACCACCTGATTTTCAGATTTTTCCAATTCATAAGAACCGGGGGTGGCGGAAACGTAAATGGTGTCACGTGTATGCTGTCCAAATTCTTCAAACTTCAGGGGGCGGTTGTCAAATGCCGAGGTCAGGCGAAAACCGTACCGGATCAGGGTTTCCTTGCGAGACCGGTCGCCTTTGTACATGCCCTGTAATTGCGGCAGGGTAACGTGGCTCTCATCAATAACAAAAAGCGAATCTTCGGGAAAATAATCCAGTAGAGTTGGCGGTGGCTCGCCTGGAGTCCGGGCCATGAGGTGGCGTGAATAGTTTTCAATGCCCTGGCAGTAACCGACTTCCTTGATCATCTCCAGGTCAAACAGGGTTCTCTGGTCAATTCTTTGCGCCTCGACAAGGAGGTTCTGACTTTCAAAATAAGCCACCCGTTCAATCAGCTCCTTCCTGATATTTTCCATGGCTCTTTCCCGAGGTCCCTCCGGCATGACATAGTGGCTGGCAGGATAAATAGCGATGCGATCCAGTTCCCGAATCGGTTGGCGGGTGAGAGGATCGAAAGCAGAAATCCTGTCTATTTGATCGCCGAAGAATTCGATCCGAAGGGCTTCATTTCTCTCATAGACGGGTAGAATTTCTAGAACATCTCCCCGAGCCCGGAAGGTGCCGCGTTGGAAATCCACATCGTTTCTTTTATATTGAATTTCCACCAGCTTTTGTAAAGCCTGATCTCTTTCCATAGCCATGCCCCTTTCCAGAAAGAGGAGCATGCCGTGGTAAGCTTCCGGTGAGCCCAAACCATAAATGCAGGAAACACTGGCGACAATAATGACGTCCCGGCGTTCGAACAGGGCATGGGTGGCGGAGTGCCGCATTTTATCGATTTCATCGTTGATGGAGGCGTCTTTTTCAATATAGGTATCGGTTTGGGCCAGGTAGGCCTCGGGCTGGTAATAATCGTAATAGCTGACAAAATACCCCACCGCGTTATCCGGGAAAAACGTTTTAAACTCATTGTAAAGTTGAGCCGCAAGGGTTTTATTATGAGCGAGCACCAGAGTCGGTTTTTGCACCTGTTCTATGACGTTGGCAATGGTATAAGTTTTTCCGGAACCCGTTACTCCGAGCAGAGTCTGGGTGCTTGGGCTGGAAGTCAGGCCCTGGACCAGTTTTTCGATGGCCTGGGGCTGGTCTCCCGCAGGCTCATAGTTGGAGTGTAACTTGAAAGGTTGCATGACCGTTTCAATACTAAAGGGTTTATGTTAAATTATGAAGCTCGTGATTCCAAGGGTGATCCTGTCAATCAATGCAGTCTTCCTTATTTTAACTCAATTAATTTTATGCTGCTTGTTTGAACGGGCACGTTTTAGTTATTGAAAATTCCGGACAGATTTTGCTGTTCAGGAAAGGATATTGTGGAAAAAGAAGACGATATTGTTAAAACCGTTTATTTCGGGGATACAGAAGTGACCTTGATAGGAACGGCCCATGTCTCTCAGTTGAGTGTGGATATGGTAGAGGAACATATTCAGAGCGGAGACTACGACTGTGTCGCAGTGGAACTGTGTGATCCGCGCCTGGAAAATCTCACCAATCGCGCCTGGTGGAAAAATCTCGATATTTATCAGGTATTCCGCAAAAAGAAAGCCGGACTCCTGCTGATCAACCTGGCTTTGACTGCTTACCAAAAGCGACTGGCTGATCGCATTGGCGTTGAGGCAGGTCGGGAAATGATTCGAGCTGTTGAGCTGGCACGTGAGAAAGATATCCGGCTGGAAGTCATTGACCGGGATATATCGACCACCCTTCACCGGCTGGTCACAGAGGTGTCGTTCTGGCAAAAACTTAAAATTGTCGGGGGACTGATAGCGGGAGTGTTTGTCGGGGAAGAGATCAGTGAAGAACAGATCGAAGACCTTAAGCAAGGAGATATGTTGCATTCGGTAGTGAGCGAATTTGGCGAGGAGCTACCACAGATCAAGAAAGTTCTGATTGATGAGCGGGATGAGTATATGGTGGGGCGCCTGGCGCAAATAGCGCAGGCACCGGAAGCTCCCAAAAGAGTTCTGGCGTTGGTCGGTGCCGGACATTTGGTAGGCATGCTCCCGGCGATGAAGTCTCCTCCCGATGCGGGTCACCTGGAAAAGCTGAATAAAAAACCGCCTCCCAGCCGGGTCGGCTATTTTATAGGTTGGGGCATCTGCGTATTTATTCTGGCGATGTTTGTGGTTGGTTTCCGCCAGTCTCCCGAACTGGGAGAACAGTTGGTGTGGACCTGGGTTTTGTTCAACGGAAGTTTCTGTGCGCTGGGTACTCTGATCGCTTTGGGGCACCCTGTCTCGATCATTGCCGGTTTTTTCGCCGCGCCTTTGACATCGTTGAATCCCACTATCGGAGCGGGAATGGTTGTGGGTCTGGTAGAATCGTATATGCGTAAACCCAAAGTGAGTGATTTCGAAACTCTGCGCGAAGATATTGGCACCTATTCCATGTGGTGGAAAAATCGTGTTGCCCGGTTGTTTCTGGTTTTCTTTTTATCCAGTTTCGGTTCCATGATTGGCACCTATACTGCCGGCGCTTCTATTGTTACCCAAATTTTTGGCTGAATAATGGATGAACGGACTCCAAAAATTGCGGTCACCCCTCCCTCTTTTTGCAAATCGCAATTACTGAAAACCGAACTGCTGGGTCATTTCCCTAACGCGGTCTTCAACGAAAAGGATGGGTACCTTTCAGGTTCCGAACTGGTCGATTTTCTGATGGATGCGGATGCCGCACTAATCGGCAGGGATCCCATCAATGCGGAGTTGATCCGCTCCCTGCCCAAGCTGAGAATGATCGCAAAGTATGGAGTCGGGCTGGACAACCTGGACCAAGAGGCGTTGATCCGCGCCGGGGTTGAACTCAGAGTGACCTCTGGCACCAACAGGAGGTCTGTAGCCGAACTGGCGTTGGGGTTTATGATAGGACTCTGTCATAATATGTCTTCTGGCTCGGAACAATTAAAGAGTGGAAACTGGCACCGCGATGGAGGGCAGGAGCTCAGCGGAAAATCTATAGGGGTCATTGGTTGCGGCAATGTAGGGCAGGAACTGATCCGACTGTTACAGCCGTTTCAATGCAGGGTATGGGTACGGGATATTGCAGACCGTAGTGAGTTTTGCCGTGACTTCGGCGCTGTTGAGACGGGACTTGATGAAATCATTGAAGAGGTGGATATTTTAACGCTTCATGTGCCGTTGACTGAAAACACGGAAAACCTTATCGACAAATCGGTGCTGAAAAAAATGAAGTCATCGGCGTTTCTTGTTAATACCAGCAGAGGTCGGGTGGTTCACCAGGGAGACCTTCATCATGCGTTGGTTGCAGGGGAAATCGCAGGAGCCGGGTTGGATGTGTTTTGGGAAGAGCCTCCAACAGAATCCGAATTTCTTCGGCTCCCCAATTTGATGGTCACTCCGCATATTGGAGGAAACGCCCGGGAAGCAGTTTTAGCAATGGGTAGAGCGGCTATTCACAATCTGGTTGAATATTTTAATTTGTAATGAGCCAGGAATCCAAAGATTACAGCCGTGAAGATTGGCAAGGTCATTATGATGCCAATGATTTGGGCTGGGACCTGGGCCAGGTGGCTCCCCCCTTCGTCAAGCTGTGGCAAGAGGAGAAACTGCCTCTGGGGAAAGTGTTGGTTCCAGGATGTGGAAGAGGGCACGAGGTAATATTCCTGGCGGAAAATGAATTTGATGTTACGGCAGTTGACTTTTCGGCAGGAGCTGTTACTTATTTGAAAAATGCTCTGAAAGAACGAAACCTTGAGGGCCGGGTTTTGCATCAGGATTTTTTCAGCCTGGATGACACCCATGCGGGTATTTATGATCTGGTGCTCGAACAGACATTTTTTTGTGCCATTTCCCCGAGGCAAAGACAGGATTATGTCCTGAATGTTTCGCGAATATTAAAGCCAGGTGGAATGCTGGTGGGGCTGTTCTATCACACGGATGAGCAGGGAGGGCCTCCCTACAACACCACTCGTGAAGATATTGAAAGGCATTTTTCAAAAAATTTTAAAATTCAGGAACTCGATAAAACATCCCTGTCTGCCGAGCAGAGAAAAGGCAAGGAGTGGCTGGGTGTTTTGAAGGTGAATAAATAAATTTAACTCATGAAGACTACAAAAAAAATTCATACAGGAATATTTCGGGATGGTGGGGCAGGGGCCTTTGCCAAACGGAGATTTCGTGAAAGAAGAAAAAAATTGATGGCGAAAGAAGGCCGCCTCATGGCAATTACCGGGGTGCCTTATGGTCCGGGAGGGAAGACGACCTGGGCCTATGCTTATTGCCCGACCTATCAGGAACCCGCCATGATGTACCTAACAGGTATCAACCAAAATAACGTTATTCTGTTGCTGGACCCGAACTCAAAAATGTCTGATGAAATTTTGTTCGTGGATAGCAGGGACCGAAAAATGGAGTTCTGGGAAGGCGTTCGTTTTGGGGTTGGGGACGATCAAAGCTTGAAAGAGGTTAGATCGGTTACGGGAATCCAGGATGTCCGCGATATTCGGGAGTTCAAGGATGTCCTGAAAGAGCGGTTTTTGCAACAAAAGAAAAAGGCGATGGCAACGCTTTGGCTGGAAGGTACCCGAAAGGGCAAGCCTTGCGCTATCACAACGGATCATAATTACGATTTCAAAAAAAAGCTTGAAGGGTGGTTGCGTTCCTGGAAGGCACCGGCCTTGCAAAACATCATGAAGACGCATTTTGAATTACGTCTGCCGCTGGATAAATATGATGTGACCAATGCCTTAAAAGCTCAGGAAATAACCGGAAACGGATTTAAGGTTTTGCTGAAAAATTTCAGAGACTTTAAAAACGAGTATCAGGTGCAAGGATTCCTGGAAGGCCAAATGCTAATGCATACTCCTTTTGGTCTTAGTTATCCGTCCATCGTGGCATCGGGAAGCAATGCGACCATTCTCCATTACACGAAGAATGATGACGATTTTTCTAAAAGCGAAATGATGCTGATCGATTTTGGAATTCGCTGGATGACCATGCACGCTGATATTACCCGAACTTTTCCCGTGTCCGGACGGTTTAATCCCATGCAAAAAATACTCTATGAAATTGTCCTGAGGGCCCAAATTGCGGTGGAGAAAAAGGCTCGGGCCGGAGTGATGATCGATGAGTTAAATAAGGTGTGCTGGGATACAATCAATCAGGGTCTCGAGCAGCGCTTCACGGCACTGGGAGGAAAATTCAAATTGCAATATAAGGGCAGGCCGCACGGGGTGAGTCATTTGATGGGTGAGCAGGAACATGATGGCGATCCTTTTCGCAATTATCTCCAACAACCCATGAAGTCGGGCTGGATGATCAGCAATGAGCCGGGGTTGTACGGGGAATTTCGTCTTAGCCTGAACGGAAAAACCTACGATGAAAAGATCGGAATTCGCATCGAAGATAATCTTGTCATGACACCCACCGGTTGCCAGAACCTTTCCAGCAAGATTCCCAAAACCGTAAAACAGCTTGAGAAGCTAATGACCCCAGTGTGATACCCCTTCGGGGCACGAAGGCTGGGGAAAAATATCACGGCTGCCAGATAAAGTGACGGCATGCTGGCCCCACGCCTAGTGGATTTCCTTTAACGCGGAAAGCACTTCTTCAATGTGGGTTTTTACTTTAACTTTTGGGAAGATTTTTCGGATCGTACCTGTCTTGTCAATGATGAAGGTAGTTCGAACGATGCCCATGAAGGTTTTTCCGTAGAGCTTCTTTTCCTGCCAGACCTTATATTTCTGCACCACTTTTTTATCGGTATCTGCGAGGAGGGTGAAAGGAAGGTCATACTTTTCTATAAACTTCTGATGCCTTTCCGTTGAGTCAATGCTCACGCCAATGATGGCGGTGTTTTTGAATTTTTTGTGCTGGTCACGGAAGTCGCAGGCCTGCGTAGTGCACCCTGGAGTCATGTCTTTAGGGTAAAAATAAAGCACGATGTTCTTTTTGCCTTTAAAGGAACTGAGTTTGACTTTTTTCCCGTCCTGATCAATCGCCGTAAAGTCCGGCGCTTTATTTCCTTCTTTTAGTTCAGCCATAGTCAAGGTAGTTGAGCGAGTAGAGCCTCAATTTTTTTGTTTAAGCCCTGTAGGTTTTCCAGAACTTTCTCTTTGGGTTGTCGATCTGCATCTTTATTGAAAAGCACCCTCGTATCCCCAATCAGGTTTAATATTAAGTTATATAGCTTTGGGGTAGGGGTTTTCCCTTCACTGCAAAGGGTTTCAAAGGAAACAACCAGACGTTGAAGTTTGCCGTCAATTTGCAGTCCTATCATTGAGTCGTTTTTCAGATTGGAAGATTTTTCAAGATATCCCCAAATCCCGCCTTTATCCTGAATGACCCCCAGGCTGTCTTGTAACTCTTTTAACCCCTCTTTGCATATATCGGCGGCATAAGTTTTTGGAGTTTGAACAAAGAATAAACCTAATGTGAGAAAAATTGTAAGAACTAATTTTTTTTTCCGATCCTTGGCCGAATATTGGGCTGTAATCATCTTTGGACTCCCCGTAGCTTAGGTTCAGTGGGTTATTGAATTAAATTCCTAAAAGATTCCAGGCCCCTTAGTTTCTCAAATACGGGGTCTGCATTAATTAATTTTTTTACGCCGGGGTTCAGCTTCAAAACGATGTCGAGGTTTTTGATTCCGTCTCCGAGGTCTCCGTTCATCACGTAAGACCGGGCCAGCAGTAACCGGTGGGCGATGATATGCTCATGGTTGGGATGAATGACAAACAACCTTTCCAGAATAGAAATGGTTCGGCTGTAGTTTTCTTTTTTATAGTTGGCAGTGGCGGTATTAAGCAGAGTGGTGAGGTTGGTGGGGTCCATTCTCAAAACCATGGAATAGATTCCCATTGCTCGCCGATACATACCAAAATGCGCAAAAATCTCCCCTTTTCTGTTCAACGCTTCGGCAGGATCAATGAACAAAATATTAGGGTTCAGGGGTTGCCTTTCGGTCAATTCGGCTTTTTCAGGAAATTCATCGAGAGAGGCCTTGGCGATTCCATTGGGATCGCCCAGTTTCCCGGCTTTTTCATAGAGCTCTTTGGCTTTGTTCATCTGGCCGCGAAGAATCTCTATGTCTCCCAATTCCTGATATCCCCGACTCTTAAGTTTTTCATCGCCTTTGGCGAGTTCAATGAACCGCTCGACGGATTTTTCCGCCTTATCCAAACGCAAAAACATACTATGAATTCCGACAAGAATCTCCTGGACTTTGAGGTCGTCGGGACTCAGACGGGCGGCTGTCTCCGCCTCAATGATGGCTAAGCCGAATTGCTTGGATTGGTAAAGGGATTGGGACCGGCTCAAATGATATTTTCCCGGAACAACTTTCAAGGGCAATTTGTCTGTGGCATCTTTATATATATACTCCCTGAGTAGTTTGGCCGAATTTGCCTTGGGCTGGTCTCGATGGTTGTCAAGAATATGGTTGATATATACCTCCGCCTGTTCCTTGTTCTTCCGGGTGGCGTAAAGGTAAGCAAGCTGGTAGGCCGCTTCGATATTGGCTTTGTCGAGTGAAAATGCTTGTTTGAAAGATTTTTCAGCCTCATCATTCTGGTTCAGATAATTTAAAACCATTCCCTGCTCATAAGGGTATTTGGAATTTTTCGGGTCCAACCTGATGCTTTCCGCCAACTCCTTGTTGGCCCTTTTTGCTTTGCCTCTGGCCATCAAGGTCAAGGCAAATTCATAATGCGCCAGAGGATCATTCCGGTGTTGCTCTGCGGCGATGATGCAGGCTTTTTCCGATATCTGCCCGTTGCCAAGTTTCCGGTGGATCTGGCAGAAAGCAAAATGGAGGGCGGGGTGCTGGCGCTCCTTTTTGAATCCGATCAGCAGAGCCTCCAGAGCCTTCTTGGGGTCATCTTTTTCGTTTAAAACAAACGCCTTTAGAACGTCAGGAGTAGCTTCTTTAGGTTGGGTGGTAATTTTCCCATCAAGAATTGCAATGGCTTCGTCAAATTGTTTTTGGGTAACCAAATCCCGAACCTTCTGGTAGTCCGGGTCATTCCTTTCATCAGAGAGGGCAAGGCTCCAGTGTGCGATATCCGGCGGAGGGTAAGTTGCGTTTGCGGGGCCAGATAAGGTTGTAGCGATGCATAAAACGGTTAATGAAACCAAGTTTTTAAGAGAAGTCATTTTTTTATTTCCACCTGAAGAAAATTACTGTGTCAGTTTGTATTGATTCGTACGGCCCGAGTGGCTTTTCGGGATCGGGATTTTTTGCTGCTGTTAAATACCGCGCCCGTATTAAAAACTATCCCGAATGCGTTGTAGCTTCCGTTTACTTCGTTAGACCATAGAGAGCCGGACCCGTTTTTCTCAAATATGGGGTCTATGTGAATTTTCATTTCACTTCCTGCCTGGGAGCTGTTTATTTTTTCCGGTTCGTAAAGGGTCTTCAATTCGGCCCGGGTAGGCACTTGCCAATCACTGTGTTGAGCGAATCGTTCATCATTGAGATTCCGGACATAGTCATGAGCGGCACGCCAGTTGAGCCAGTGACCGGAGTGAAGATAGGAATCTTTTTTCATCCACATCAGCCCGGTCTTGGTGTCGGTGATTGTGCCATCCTCATTATCCAGATAGCGTTTGTCGCTGGATTCAATAGGGACCGCATAAACGCTCGAACTCAGAATTCCCAATAGAAGAAAGAGTGCTATTAAGAAAATGGTTTTGGATGGATATAAGATTGATTTTGCCATCACCCTATTTGTTCCTTAAGTAATTTGTTAACCATGCCCGGATTGGCTTTCCCTTTGCTTGCTTTCATGACCTGGCCTACCAGAAAGCCGAGGACTTTCTCTTTGCCCCCCTTAAGCTCTTCAACCTGGCTGGGGTTAGCCTGGATCACTTCGGCTACTATTTTTTCTATGGCAGAACTATCGGTGATTTGTTTTAGTCCCTTTTCTTCAACAATACTGCCTGCGGATTTTTGCGTTTGATACATTTCCTCAAAGATTCCTTTGGCGATATTGCCGCTTATCGTTCCCGCCTCGATCAGTTTAAGCATGTCTACCAGTGCAGAGGGAGGAATCGGGCAGTCCAAGATGTCTTTGCTATCCTTTTTCAATTCCCGCAAGAGGTCGCCCATTATCCAGTTGCTGATGGTTTTAGGGTGGGGGAACAGGGTTGTGCATTGTTCGAAGTAATCGGCCAGAGGTTTGGAGGAAGTCAAAACTCCTGCGTCATATTCGGGGATTGCGTAACTTGTGGCGAAACGCTGGCGTTTCTGCTCAGGAAGTTCGGGAATTGTTTCGCGTAATCTCGCCACCCATGGCTCATCGATCATTATGGGAACCAGGTCGGGGTCGGGGAAATAACGGTAATCGTGTGCTTCCTCTTTGCTCCGCATGGGAAATGTTTCGCCCCGGTCCGAGTCATAAAGACGGGTTTCCTGTTTTACGGTATCACCCTGATCCAAAAGTTGGGTTTGTCGGTCCACCTCGTACTCAATGGCTTTCTGGACGAATTTGAAGGAGTTAAGATTTTTCAATTCTGTACGGGTACCAAACTCTTTTTGCCCAACAGGACGAATGGAAACATTAGCGTCACAGCGCAGGCTTCCTTCTTCCATGTTGCAATCGCTGACTTCGGTATATTCCAAAATAGATTTCAGCTCGTTCAAGTAGGCTCGGGCTTCTTCCGCAGAACGCATGTCGGGCTCACTGACCACCTCGCACAGAGGGACACCGGTTCGGTTGAAGTCGACATAGCTTTTTCCCGGGCTACCTAAATTTTCTCCGTGGATCAATTTTCCAGCATCCTCTTCCATATGAATGCGGGTCAATCCAACCCTTTTTTTAGTGCCGTCAACATTGATGTTGATGTGTCCATTCGTTCCTAAAGGAAGTTCGAACTGGGAGATTTGGTAACCCTTGGGCAAGTCGGGATAAAAATAGTTTTTCCTGGCGAAACGGTTCATCGGTTCAATAGTGCAATGGGTCGCGAGGCAAGCCCTCATGGAGGACTCAAGAAAACGTTTGTTTAAAACGGGAAGAACTCCCGGCATTCCCAAGCAGACCGGACAGGTGTTTTCGTTCGGACGAGCGCCAAATTCTGTGGAGCAGGAACAAAAAATTTTTGTTTTAGTTTTGATTTGGACATGAACTTCCAGTCCGATAACAGTCTCGTACTTCATATATGAACCCGTATCTCTTGTTGCCTGGTAAGGGCGTTTTCTGAGGTTTTTCAATGGCCTTGATTTTAATCACCCGGAGGGGTCCCGTCAAGCACTGTCCTCACTGGGCTGTGAAACCGCCATCCACCGGAAGAACCGTCCCTGTGATAAAAGACGATTCGTCACTGGCCAGAAAGAGGCAGGTGTTCGCCACATCCTCTGGTTTCCCGAACCGGCCAATCGGGTAAGCTTTGCCCCACTCCTGCATCAATGCCTCATCTTTCATGAGGTCGGCGGTCATGTCGGTTTCTATCAGGCCAGGGCAAATAGCGTTGGAACGAATGCCCTGACTGCCGTATTCCACCGCAATGGAGCGACTGAATTGATTCAGGGCTCCTTTGGAGACGTTGTAGGCCGCCACCTGAGGAACGGCAATGATACCGAGGATGGAACTGATATGGATGATATTTCCGTTTTTTTGCTCCATCATTACAGGGAGCACCCTGCGGGTCAGCTGAAACACAGCTCTCATATTAATATTCATCATTTCGTCATACTGCTCATCAGAAATTTCGTGCAGAGGAGCCCCCTTGAAGAGGCCGGCATTGTTGACCAGTATGTCAATGCGATGGAACTTGTTCAGGGTTTCCTGTACCAGTCGGTCCAGGTCTTCGCTTCGGGTCATATCTCCCGAGACTGTCATGGCCCGGGAACCCAGTTCCTGGGCTGTTTCCTTCAGTTTATGTTCTCTCCGGCCAAATAAAACCACATTGGCACCTTCCTGATAAAAAGCCCAGGCACAGGCTTGACCAATTCCTGATCCCCCGCCGGTGATGATGGCCGTTTTGTTTGCGAGTCGCATTTCATCCCCTAATGATTAAAAAATGGATCAAAGGTATGTATAATAAGTCCTTAGTTTTTTTACCATCATAATCGAAGTCTCATAGGCTTTACCAGTTGAATCAAGGCGGAGGCATTCCTCTGCGGAAATCAATCATGAAATACGTATATTATGGTTTTGGGGCTTTTATCGGGTTTGTATGCGGGATAGGCCTCAACCTTATTTTTTACTGGCTGGACCAGTCTGGGGTGAAATTTGCCGGTTTTCTGATCCATAACTTCGGTTTTCTGGGAAAATACCTCCTCGAACTGATCAATGCCCTGCCGGTTATCGGGGCGGCGTTGGGCATTATTTTGATAAAACTCCTCTTCAACCGGGAAGTGACCGACAACCACCACTAGGCGTGGGGCCGGTGTGCCATCGCTTTATTTGGCGAGCAGCGACTTATCTCGGCTTAAAAAGTAATTGCTATGTTCCCTCCCACGGGAGTGGGCTAGGCGTGGGGCCGACTGGCAATAGCTTTTGCTGGCGAGCAAAGAGTTATCTCGGCTTAACGAGTCATTGCCCAGTAGCCTCCCCTGCTAAGGGGCACTAGGCCAGCGTCACGCTGGTGGCTAGCAGTGAGTGGGGAATTAGTGATAGAATGAAGATCGCAATAACTATCAGGTGGGATCAAGATGAGTCAAAAGTTTAACGAAAATATTTTAAAAGCTATGGAAGGCGCCCAGGAGGCGGTGAAAATATGCAGGCAGGCTATGATTGATGCCAATGATGAAAGTTGCCGGGCCATGTATTCTGCGATCCAAAAGGATTGCGAGAAACATATTGAAATGTTGAAAGGAGAGATAGAGCTTCATAAAGTCCAAAAGAAATGGGATGGCTGAATGCGTATTTTGATTGTAGAAGATGAAAAAAAAGTTTCCGGGTTCATTAAAAAAGGCCTCGAAGAGGAAACATACGCTGTAGATGTCGCCGTCGATGGGGAAGAGGGACTGCTTTTTGGTGAGCAGAATCAGTACGACCTGATTATTCTGGACCTCATGTTACCTAAAATTGACGGACTGGAAGTTTTATCCACCCTGAGAGACAGGAAGATCGAAACCCCCATCCTGCTCCTTACAGCCAAAGACTCTGTGGAAGACAAGGTGACCGGTCTCAATAAAGGAGCCGATGATTACCTGACCAAGCCTTTTGCGTTTTCAGAACTATTGGCCAGAATCCGCGTCCTGCTTCGAAGAGGAAAGGTCGAAGCCAGGACGACACTGGAGATCGCCGACTTGACCCTGGACCTGGTCAGTCACAAAGTAAAACGCGAAAACCAGGAAATTGAACTCACGGGAAAAGAATACAGCCTGCTCGAATATTTCCTGCGCAATCAGGGGAAGGTTTTGACGAGAACGATGATCGCCGAACATGTATGGGATTATAATTTTGATACCTTTACCAACGTGATCGATGTTTACGTCAATCACTTGAGAAAGAAAATCGATAAAAATTACTCCCAAAAGCTTTTGCATACCCTCCGGGGCGTTGGATACATCATGAAAGAATAGTCATGGCTTTCAAATCCATTCGGTCCAGGTTGACTGCCTGGTACGTCACATTACTGGGTATCATCCTCATTCTATTCAGCGTTTTTCTCAATTATTTTCTTTCCAAACGCCTTTACGAAAGTGTCGATAATTCTTTGACCGTTTCGGCTACCGTTGTGGCCACCTCGGCGGTGATGAAATTCAACCGTTCGCCGTTGCCCGGGCTCGACCGGTTTTTCGAGCAGTTCATGGGGACCGGGAACCTCAACAAGTTTTACAGGATCTATGATGGCTCCGGCAATGTTGGGTCTCGATCCAAAAATATTGATGCCTCCAAGTTCCCGCTATCCCAGACAGCTTATGCCGATGCGCTTAAAGGACTAAATTCCTACGAAACATTTCTTGTAGATGGTGAGCATCCTATTCGGGTTATCACCATGCCCATCATCCGGGAAAAGAAACTGATTAATCTGGTTCAGGTAGGGACTTCGCTGGAAGCGGTGCAGGAAACTCTGGGAAACTTGAGGATATTCCTGTTTACCGCCGTTCCTTCGGTACTTATTCTGGCGGCGTTGTTTGCGCGGTTCATGGCCCGGCGGGCATTGAAACCTATATCCAGAATCATTCAAACTGCCCGGGACATAGGGCAGGGGCAGGAGTTGAACCAGCGCATTCCTGTGCTTAGAGTTCGGGATGAATTGGGCCAGTTGGCCCTTACCTTTAACGAAATGATGGACCGGCTGGAAAACTCCTTTGCCCAGATGCGCCAATTCAGTAGTGACGCTTCGCATGAGTTGAGAACCCCGTTGACAGTTTTGAAAGGGCAGAACGAACTGGTGTTGAGCAAACCGCGTGACCCGAAAGAGTATCAGGAAGTGATTGCGAGCAACCTCGAAGAGATCAACTATATGTCCAAAGTGCTGGAAGATTTATTCATCCTCTCCAAGTCCGATGAAAACCAGATTCATCTGAACTGCAAGCCGATGGACCTGAGAGACCTGGTGGAGGATGTGTGCAAACATGCCGAGGTGTTGGCCGGTGATAAAGACATCCGCATCATCATTGCGTTTCTTGAGCCGGTGAAAATCAATGGCGATGAAGTGCGGCTCCGACAAATGGTCTGGAATATTTTGCACAATGGTATTAAATACACGCAACCGGGCGGCGAGTTGAAAGTTTCATTGCAGGATGAAGGTGAGTTTGCCCTGCTGTCGATACAGGATACGGGCATCGGAATACCAGAAAAAGACCTGCCTGCTATCTTTGATCGGTTTTATCGGGTGGATAAAGCCCGGTCACGGGATGAAGGGGGTAGCGGTCTGGGACTCAGCATCTGCAAACACATTGCCGAAGCTCATAAAGGTAAAATAGAAGTCGAGAGCAAATTGAATGTCGGCACCCGCTTTAAAATCCGCATCCCCAGCACTACGCGTGCGGCGAATGAGCAGTAACTTTACCTGCGAGCAAACCTTTTCTCGGCTTAACAAGTCATTTGCCCCTCTACAGATTTCTCAACCTTTGTGATCGAGCAAGGTCGGTGGCCGACCGGGCTTGTGAATTCCCAGTTTCATTTTCAGACTCGGATTGGATTTCAACGTTGACTTCATCGATTCCCGCGAAAGCGGAAGTGGAGAAAGATGAAGGGTTGTTGGCTCCGCTGATATTTGTTGCCGGGCTGGAATCGTCTGGCTCTGAATTATCCTGTTCCTGGGTATCCTGCTGACCCGGAGGGGTAAAAGTTTCACTGCGAATTGAAGAAATTGGGGAAGAGTTATCGCTGGATGTGGTGCTGACTCCACCGAGTCCGTTAAAAGTTTGTGTATTGTCTGCTCCAAAATCCACGCTTTCGATTCCTGTTTGGGTATCCTGCTGACCCGGAGGGGTAAAAGTTTCACTGCGAATTGAAGAGATCGGGGAAGAGTTATCGCTGGATGTGGTGCTGACTCCACCGAGTCCGTTAAAAGTTCTTCCACTTGAAGGTTGGGTGTTGAAGTTCTGTGCCAGTTCTACACCACCAATATTGTTAGTGTTTCTTGCAAAGGAACCAACCTCAGGTGCAGACGGTTTTGGCTCGGTTTTAGTTTTCTGTTTAGGCTCTGATTTAGTTGTCCGCTTGGATTGTGGTTTGGGTTTGACGGCGACGAGTTTGAGAGTCATCTTTTTGCTTTTGGCTTGCACCTTCATTGTGTTTTTAGGGGTGTTCATTTTTTTAGGGGACGGCAATTTCATGGTTTTTGGTGGGGTCACTTTGCCGGGGTTGATGTCTACGCTTCCGCCTTTTGCACTCAAGGCTCCATATACGTTTGTGTTGGTGCCGCCTTTAACAACTATTTTTCCACCGTTTCCCCAACCCATGGTGCGACGATCCGCGTTGACCCGGGAACCTTTGTTGATGAGGGTGCGGTAAGAGTTTTGTGCGTTGCCTTTGGCGTCGCCACCTATATAAGCACTTCCCTGACCGGAGTGCGCGGAGACATCAACCCGTGCTCCATCACGTAATTCAACATTTCTACCCGCAACTCTTACAACACCCCCCTTTTGCCCCATCCATTTTCCGGAAGCATCGAGTTGGCCGGAGACATTCACTGTTCCTTTGTTACCACCATCCAGGATGATAGACCCTCCCTTGTTGGTGGAAAATGTTTTAGCCTGGATGATGCCATCCATATTGACGATCTGGTCGAGAGCATTTTGCGCTGTTGCTACCTGCAGGGTGACGATACCGCCATCGGCATAAATTTTCCCACTATTGGAAACCAGGGCATCGAGTTTCTCCCCATACATTCCGGTGGCCTTTTTAACTACTGCGTTATTAATACCCAGGTTGATCAATTGGTCGCCATACAGGTCCAGGGTGAAAGTATTTCCCGAAACCAGGCTGACTTTCCCCAGTCGAGCGTTGATGGTTCCGGAGTTGGCAACACCCGGAGCCACTAAAGCCACCAGACCTCCATCGGCAACCGTGATGTTTCCCTTGTTGATGACGACACCCGATGAGCTGTTAGAAGGAAGGTTGAAATTCAGGCTCCCATTCATGAAATCCCAGTTTGAGATGTCTGTGGTGGTTGCGATCAGTCCATGAACATCTACTCTGGCCGTATCCCCGAAAATCACACCATTAGGGTTGATCAGTACAACACGTCCGCTCGACTTCAGTTGACCCAATATAGAGGACGCCTGATTCCCGGTTACCCGGTTCAGGGTCAATCCATTTGAAGACGGTAACTTAAATTCAACGGTTTCATTGGCCTGAATGCTAAATGACCGCCAATCGATAATCGCTTTATCAGAACCCTGAATGACATTAAGTTGCTGGGCATTAGGTTGGTTTATTTGGACATTGCCTGCCTGTACAGTAGGGTCTGTTGGTAGCGCTGATGATGAATGAGCAAAAACCAGTGTAAGGATGAAAAACCCTATGAGCACTGTTAATATTTTTCTGTGGTTCTTTTTAATGTTAGTTTTTTTGTATTTTATTCCGCTCATTGTATGAATTCCTGATCAATTATTGTGTCTATCGAAATATTAGTACAATATTTGTGCCATAGTCTGAGGGTATGGTAAAAAATTATATTAACTGCTTATTCATAAGGGGTTAAATAGGTTGTCGAGGGGAGGATAATTTTTTCAGGTGTCTAAAATTATGAAAATATTTAAAATATTTGCATAATAATATACGATTTGTGAAACTTATTAAAATTTCACTACTTTTCGGGGGATTTGTTGGTTGCGGTGTCGAGCAATTGCCAGCGGCGGCTTGCCCACTAGCGTGGGAGGCTGATATCAAGGGCTCGTTGGGCCGAGATAACCTTTGTTGGCAGGCAAAATTTATTGCACGCTGGCCCTCCGCCGAGGAGCTATTGGATCCAGACGAGGGGACGGTAGATCCAGGCTTTGTCACCTGATGCGTCTTCGATATGTACCCAGTTGTTCTCGATTTTGAGAACTCTCATGGAAAAAAATTTGTCCACAGGTGCCCATTTCACTTTAGGGAATTTAGTGCCGGGTCCCTTTCGGAGGTTGGTTTGATTATTTTTGATGACAGCGCATTTATATTTCTGGGTGGTGAGAGGTGCGTGGACCCAGTAGCTGTCTCCGTCCAAATCTTGCACCTGCTTCCAGCTCTCCTTGGTTTTTAACAATTTAAAGGGCATGTATTGGAACACCTGCCAGAGCTTCTCATATTTAGTGCCTGGCCCTGTTCTTAAATTGGCTTTTTCGCTTTTGATGCAAAGAGCCATCGCGGGACTTGCCAAAACGAATAATAGAATCAAGGTAAATATCGAAGCAGGGATTTTAGTCATAGTGTTCTGTTGAGAGCTACCAGTGAGCGGAGTAACGAAGCTGAAGCAGGAAACGGCAATATGTTATTCTGTAGGTGTTAAGGCTTGTCTTTTCCATTCGACCATCGTTCCTAGCATAGCAAATTATTTGGCCTTCATCCGGTTTTTCTTTTTTCAGGGAAACTTTCTTGATTCAAATACTGACATTTCTACAGCTGGTTTTAATCGTGGGGGTAGTCGTTTATCTGACTGTGAACCTGATTTATCTGGTTCGGCTTGAACCGGTTTCACATAAGCTGGATGATCCGCCGATGGTGTCGGTCTGTGTTCCCGCACGAAATGAGGAGCGGGGAATCCAGGCCTGCCTGCTGTCTCTTTTAAAACAAGATTACCCCAATTTTGAAGTGATCGTGGTGAACGATCATTCCACAGATCGTACCGGTGAACTGATTCGGCATCTAGCGGAAAAAAATTCTCGTTTGATTGCATTGGAAGGGGCGGACTTGCCCGAGGGCTGGCTGGGGAAACCCTTCGCCCTGCATCAGGCTTTCCAGAAGGCAAAAGGAGAGATACTATTGTTCACCGATGCCGATCCTGTTTTTGAACCTCACGCCCTCAGCACCGCTGTTTTTACGCTACAGGAACGTGATCTGGATGCCTTGACATTGATGCCCAAAGCCGAGTTCGGCTCGTTCTGGGAAAGGGCGGTGCAACCCGTCATATTTGGGTTCATCGCCTCTCTAACACGTTTTAAAAATGTGAATAATCCGGATCACAAAAGTGCGATGGGATTCGGTGCGTTTCTGATGTTCAAGCGTTCCGCTTATGAAACCATTGGTGGGCACGAGGGCGGAAAGGCCGATGTGCTGGAGGATGTGTTGATTGCCAAACGGCTGAAAAAGGCCGGACTCAAACTTCTCGTTGCTGATGCCAAGTGTCTGTTTTCCATTCGCATGTATTATGGGTTGCGTGAGATATGGACTGGCTGGCGAAAGAATATGTTCCTGGCCATGAAACGATCCGTCACCCGAGCCATGTATTATGTTTTCATGGTGCTGGCGTTTTTGTTGACGCCTTATCTGATTCTGGGCTGGAATGTCGTGGCCGGAACCGGAGCATTGTGGCAAGGACTCTCCCTGTTAGGGGTGGTCATGGTTTCTGCGGCAACAATAAAAACCTGTGATGAGTTGGGATTGCAACGCAAAAATGCCTGCCTGTTCCCGATAGGTGCAGTCGTTATGGCGGCTATCATGCTAAACTCCATGATCCAGACGCTGGTTTTTTCCCGTACCGAATGGCGGGGCCGGGTTTACCCGGTTGCCGATCCACATTCAGGGGAATAATTTTTCAACCTTTTTACTCTAAATAAAGATGGACAATACTCCTCGCCTATTTATTAAAGCAGGTCTTATCTATGCCTTGATCGGGGCTCTGCTGGGTATCACCCTGGCCGTCAACCCATCACTTTCGCACCCGCTCCGGTTTATCCACATTCATTTGAATCTGGTTGGGTTCATGACCATGATGGTGGCCGGTGTGGCCTACCATGTGCTTCCCCGGTTTAGCGCGAGAACTTTGCCCTGGCCTGCCGGAATGAAATATCATTTCATTTTGCAGAATGTCGGGCTCATCGGCATGGTTGCTGTGCAGGGTTTTGGTGACTGGAAGGGAGGACCGCATCAAGCGTACTTTATCTTTTTTGCCATCCTTACCGGGTTGGCATTTGCGATCATGTTTTACAATCTCTATTTTGTCCTCTCCTCAGCCGAGGAAGGACCGCCACCAACAGAAATTACCGGAGACATGAAAGTGGGGCCGGTGATAGATCAGTTTCCACAGGCCTTGAAGATTTTTATCGGGAGTGGATTCGAGGCCCTGGCTAATCCAACTGCCCGGAAAACCTTTGCCAGAGTAATATCGATTGACAAGGCCTGCGAAAAACACGGTGTGTCCTCCATTGAGTTTCTGGAAAAACTCAATAAGGAGATATTCGAAAATTCATCCGAGCGAGATGAGGCCGGTTCGTCCGGGCAGGAAATTCAGCGCGGGGAAATGTGTGAAGGGGATACCCGGGTCGGTAGCTTGATCACAACCTATATCACTACCAAAGCCGTGTTCGAAAAGCATTACGGAGAAAGTTGTTTCTCCTGCCCCGGGCAGGTTTTTGAAACGGTGGCGCAAACCGCCAGCATGCACAATGTCGACTTGGAATTGATCCTGAGGGAAATCAACTCAGCGATTCAAAATGAGTTGAAGACCGGTGAATAAACGGTCACCAGTGCCCAGGTCAGTCAGTTTCAAGACTCCAACACTTATTTTTTGCAGTTGGTCTTTCCAAAACGGCCCATATGTGCCGTGGTGATGCAAATCTGGCCTCCTTCTCCCGGTGACCAACTTTTCTGGCTGTACCGAACGGACCAGACATGGACCTTATACAAGGTTGCCTTGCTGGCATTGAGAGCGGCCTTGTAGTTCCAATGATAAAAATCTTCAGGCAGCCCCTTCCATCCGATGATGATGTGTTTGCCATGAACTCGGTACCACTCGACTTTTTCAACGTCATTGAGAAAGGTGATTCCTTTAGACGGCTTCTTGGCTGCCAGTGCCGAAGCCGGAATAAACCAGAGAGCAAGAACCAGAAGGCCTGCTATAACTTCTTTTGATCTTTTCATAATCAGTCTCCTAAAGAAGATGACTAATGGTGATGAGATAAAAGTTTCCCTCTTTTTCTATGTAAGTATAGCAGTTTTATTGCCGATCCGAAGTCGAAAAATTTGTACTCGATACCTATTGTAATTAAAGGGTTTATGTGGTTTGTGTTGGCTGCGTTTTCTGGGGAGGCTTTGAATGATGAAAAAAATATATTTTACGGGGTTTGTTTTAAGGGGGTTTAGAGAGAATTTATAGGTAATTCTGCTTGAAGCCGACCCCGCGATTCAGAATGAACTGAAGGCGAGTTGAGTCAATGTTACTTGGCTGGAGATTAATATTTTCGGCAGTTGGTTTTTTCAAAACGGCCCCATGTGGCCGTAGTGATACAAATCTGGCCACCTTCTCCCGGTGACCAATGTTTCTGGTGGTATCGAACGGACCAGACATGGACCTTCTGCCGGCTTAACTTGCTGGCCTTGACCGCCGTCTTATAGTTCCAGTGATAAAAATCTTCAGGTAGCCCTTTCCATCCAACGATGATGTGCCTGCCATCAGTTTTGTACCACTCCACTTTTTCAACATCATCAAGAAAGGTGATTCCTTCAATTGATTTCCCGGCCGCCAAGGTAGAAGTCGGGATCAACCAGATTGAAAGAACTAAAAGACCCAACATAACTTTTTTTAGATTTTTCATATTGGTTCCTGAAAAAAAGTAATAGATAAGGGGTGGGGGCATCCCTCATTATTTCTATTTAAACTAGAGCAAGATCAGTGCCAGATTGGATGCTGAAAATTAAGTTTTCTAACTACATGTGACTAAAGGTTTTATGGAAGGGGATTCAATTTTCTGTCTCATGCAGGGAGTTTGAAAGTAAAAGATTTTTGATTTTTTCAAAACAAAAAGCATAGAAATTTTTATTTTTAGGTGGGTTGCAAAGGGTTCCGGAAGAAATCCTCGAAGATGAAGAACAGTTTGCCGACTGGGCCCGCTACGCGGGAGGAAATGTTAGCGGGCTATAGTAATGTGTCTTATTTCATGTCATGTTCTTAGTTCCTCCTCAACATGAAGTTCCGATAGAGTATATGGAAAACTCGATAATGATTTGAGTGTTCTTATTGTTCCACTTGCACCTGTGCCACTCCTAAATCTTTTGATCAGCTCTTCTTTTATATGTGGTGGTTGGGATTCCCACCAGCTAGGCTGGAAGTAAATATTTTCAAGATGCTCAATTGCCAGATAAAATGCTGCATTTGCTTTTTTTTGGTTGTCTAGGTTTTGGAATGAATTAAAGAACGATTCAGCCGGACCTCCGCTTTCACCTGACCACCCCAGAACTACAATGGACTTTTCCCCAACTGAGGTTAAATTAAAGCATAAGTGGTCGAATGAAGCAGTGCCTCTTGAAATTATTTGCAACCTAGTCCCGTTGAAATCATACTCTGGCATAAATGCCCCGCTAGCAACGATAGGAAGCAACCCGGAAAATTGCACACTATAAGATGCAAACTCGCTGAATTTCTTAGCAATGTATGCGTAATCATATTCAGACTTCCATTTTTCTAAATCTGCCATTCCACGCTCCATACCTTTTCGGACCAGATGCAGATATTGCTGGATACTGGACTGTTCTTCAAATGAGCGACCTTTATCGAGTTCTCGTTGAAATTTATTGGAGCGAAGAGCAGCCTCTTTTATAAAATACTCATAGGAAATCGCTCTAAAAGACAGTAAAAATGCTGATTCTGTATTCAGGCAAAGCGGATTCTTCTCTATGGGATCGAACATTTGATTGTCATGGAAGCTACAAAAGCCCATGAATGTGGATGCATCCTTCACACCGAGTTTTCGGGGGATAATTTCACCTTCATTTTTAATAATATCCTCAAATGCCTTTTTAGCCGATATAACGTGACCATTTTCAGCAATGGCGGCTAAACCACCACGGCGCTGGACTGTGTGGGCTCGGACGATCTGTTGGCTACAATTTGTTTCGCTAGCTTCTGGGTGTAAACAATAGCCTTTAAGCTTTTCTGAACGCTGGCGATCCAATAGCTTTCCAATTGGCTCAGGAGTCTGCCCTTCACGATCTCTGTGGCATTTTTTCCACTTTTTCTCAGATCCACACCAACAAGGCTCATTGACACGCATTACCCTCTGAGGCTCAAGGGGTGGCGGTCCTATAAATTTTTCTTTTAAAGAGGGGTGTACCATTTTCATAAGTCATTAATATTATTAATTGGGGTTTGCATAACACCTTGGATTCGGTGTCGATGGCAGCACATGATTGCTATTATTATATAAGACGTCATCGCGAGCGACTAAAGGAGTGTGGCGATCCAGGCTTTCTGGATTGCTTCGCTTTGCTCGCAATGACACCACCCCAACCCTTTTTGTAAAAGATTGGGCTTAAATTCAGCCCCCCTATTCAGGTAGAAATGAATTGCTGGGAGACGAAAAAAAGCTAGTTAAGGAGTGGGAACCGGTTTGCCGGTTAATTTGGAATACAACACATCGGGGTCTAGGTCTGCGCCATTGGGCCAAACAATGGTTCCCAGTTCGGGGTGAACGGTTACTTTGGCGAATTCAATGGGGTCTTTCAAAGGCTCAAAAATCCCGTCAAAGGAAATAAATGACGAAATATCCAACTCGCCTTCCACGCCATCCTCGAAACGCAAAAAGAGTTGAAAATTTGCAAGGTGTTGGACTTCGGTAATATCCTTTAGCATGATCGCCTCTTTCACTATTCTAAAGGTGGTATCTTTTTTAAGGGGGCGTGCTTTTTAGCAAGCTCCCAATCCTCGAACAATTCCTGCTGATGCAATCCTGCCCATTCGTTCACCAAACTTAGTGTCCTTGGCGACAATTCCCCCTCAAGTGGGGCGAGCTTTTCGATATCGAAGAGTGCCTTTTGCCGACCATACCGCACATGGAAATGTGCCGGACCATGGTCGTCATAATACATGGCTATGATTATACCAAAAAAGCGGCTGATTTCAGGCATGGTTATTTTTTTGGGATGAATTCTACAATCATTTGAAAGACATGATGGGACTATCGGCGAGGATAGTCAAATGAGAACTAGCTCTTTTTATTT
>JABIAY010000066.1 GCA_018653085.1 Nitrospina sp. | reverse complement strand
GGAAACACGGGCATGGATTATTTTCTTTTCGGGAGTGGTAATATCCTCATCCCGGCTGATCGTTTCCTTATGGTTTTTTTCCAGTCTGGATACCAGGTTTTCAAACAAGTCGAACGGAAAAACTTCTTTCAGGGTTTTTCCTAAACAGTTTTGCGGCTTCAACCCGGTCAGGTTTCCTGCGGTCTGGTTGAATGTAGTGATCCGACCTGACCGATCCACCACGATAACACCGTTGGTCAGGCTTTCCAGAATATCGTTTAAATAATTTTTAACTTCCTCTTTTTCAACAAGGTTTTTTTCCAACTCCTTGTTTTTATCCGCAAGCTCGAGGTCCAGTTGTTTGACTCTTACCTGCAACTCGTCATAGGAGTGTTGCAGTTGTTCCGCAACCTCGTTAAAGGCCTCCATTTTTTTAATGAGGGCCTCAATATCTTTGCTGTTTTCTTTGCCGGTACTAGTAGTCATGGGCGGAATCACGAGGCAGGTTGGATGAGAGACACGGCTTTATTATAAAATAAAATCATCCCTCTTTTAATTGTTTTTCCCATTCCCGGATTTTCACCCTGGCTTCTGCGGCCTGTTTGGTGAGATCATCCGCATTTTCTGTTTTCACCAACCGATTCAAGCCTTCAGTGGTCTTTAAAGGATCTCCGAGTTTCTCAAGGCTCTCCATCATGAGATAATCTGCCCAATCCCTGAGGGAGTTATCAGGAAAAAGCTCCTTGGCTGATTTCAAAGCTTCAATGGCCGGACCAAAACGGTTCAACTTAAAGAGAGATGTACCCAGCTTGTAATAAGCATTTTTGAGGTATTCGGGGACCACCCTTTCCTGCCTGTCATAGGTCTCAATAGTCGCTTGATAGGATTGCACAGCATCGGCAAATTGATTCATATCCGTATAAGTTTCCGCAATGAGGTATTGAATTTCAGCCTTGTCTTCAGCCCTTGCCAACGCATCCTCATAGGCTCTGAGGGCTCCTGAAAAATCTTTCAGTCCTCTTAAGCCTCGGGCCAAAAGTTTCATCGCATCTGGAATCCACTTGCTCCGGGGGTAACTCCTTAAAAATTCTCGCCCGACTAACACCGCCTCGTCATAACTTTTATTATCCAGGTGAATTTTTCCCAGGTTGAGAAACACCCGGTCCCTATACGTTTTCTGAGAATCCAGCACTTTCACTTTTTCATAGAATTTAACAGCTTCGACAAACATACCAATAGACTGATAGGCTTCACCAACCTGAAGAAGGGTTTGGGCATTGTTAATATCCCCTATAGGAAGGCTGACAAAGTCGCTGTAGGAATAGAGGATCGGAAGGTTGCCATCCTGCTTGGCGTATTTATCGACTAGCGCAATAAGGGCCTGCCGGATGTAACGATCGGCTTCCTGGAAGAACTGGGATTCCGGTCCAAGCGGCAAAAGTTTTTTAAACTCATCTATCGCCTTGAGGTAGTTCTGTTCCAGCAAATAAGCGATGCCCCGGCTCAGGGTGACCTCAGCCAGGATGTCAACATTTCGAGCCTCGACAAATATTTTATCGAAAGTTTTAAACGGCTTGTAATAAGGCCCAACATCAAAAACAATGTCCCTGATTTTTAAACGCGGACTACGTACTCCGATATCGGCCATGCGGATTTTCCCGTACTGGGTGTCTGCGGAGTCTTCCCGGATTAAAAATCCCTCTTCATCGCGAACGGGTTTACCTTCGTCATCAAATTTTATGCCCAGTTTTTTTCCTGATTCATCAAAAACAGACAGGGCATGCTGATACTTTCCTTCCACCATATAAGAATCACCAATTCGATTGAGAGCTTTATGTGCATTCTTGGAAGCCGGGTCCAGGTTCAGGAGTCTGAAAAAATGTTTTCTGGCTCTCTCATACTTTTTTTGTGAAAAATAGATTTCTGCCATCGAAAAATTGATTTCAGGCTTCTCATTGAGTTCGCCCGGCCATCGACTAGCCCCTGCCTCAAAAATCTTGAGTGCTCTGGAATAATCTTTTTTCGCGAAGAATTTTTCAGCGATTTCAAAAATTCCCGCCTTGGCTTCAATATTCTTTGGCGCTTTTCTAAGTATCTTCTGAAATGCGCTAAAAGCTTTCTCCAGCCGGCCTTCCTTCATCAGCATAGCCGCCAGGCTGTTTTTTCGGGCTTCGTTGTAAAGGCTCTTCGGCTTGGACTTGATCCCCTGATTGTAGAGTGCCCTCGCCTCCAGGTTATAGCCAATTTCATCAAAAATACTGCCTACTTTTAACAAGGCGTGATCGTAAAATTTTGATTTGGGAAATTCCCGCATCGCAAGCTTATAAGAAGCCAGGGCCCGGTCAAAAATGGGATTCAGTTCTTTAAAAGTGTTACGGTATTCCGCCTCCGCTTTTAAATAAAGGATATGGTCGAGGTATTTGCTTTCAGGATATGTGGTATGAAATTCCCGAAGCATTTTCGAGGCAGAAGGATATTTTGCGTCCTGAAATTCTTTCAATGCTTTCTGATAATCCTCCCACCCGTTCTTTGTTTTTTCTTCCGCAGACTTGGTAACAAGCTCCCGGATTTTCTTCGGACTGTAGCCCACCAACCTGGCTTTTTTGGCTAGCGGTGCCTGCTCGGGACCGGGTTCAACGCTTGCCTGAACCCCGGGTTTTCGTTGTGGCTTTCCGATCCGGGTTCTCAGGATAGGCCGACTCTCACCCTTGATGTCTAAAATGATCTGCGGCTTTTTGGGATTCATAGAATGGAAAAACCGGGTGTTTTTATTTTTCAACACAAAGGTTACTTCCAAATCTTCCGTCAAGGGGGTGACTAAATATTGCTCTAGATTTTTATCATTAAAGGACTTACTGCGTAACCTGCGACCTTTTGCCGTGTATGGAAGGATCAATGTTATCTGCTTATTGGCAAAATCTGCTTTGACCTGATAGGAAACGGGTTCAGTAAGGTTGACCAGAATTCGGGTGTAAACAGGGTGGGGCCCTATCTTTATTGAGGACGCTTGTGGGCGCCGAGCGAATTCGGAAGCAACTTCCTGAGCCCAGGCAAAATTATTGGCTCCCTGCACCGCCAAAAGAGGAAGCAGAAGGAACAAAAGGAACCTGATAAATTTTAGATAGATCGCCATAATTTTGCCGTAATTGCTTTTTTCTGTATTATAGAGCAAAAACTATACCAACCCGCTTCCAGAGCAGTAAGGCCTTGGGGCCAACAGGGCTAAAACTAATTTTCATAACGTTTTAACTGATAATGTAGTATATATTGCTCTATTGATTTTTTCGGTCATTTCCCCAAAAACATGACCTTCGCATGAAAAATTGCCAGAAATTTGACAGGCATCAAAAATGAATCCTACCGAATACGAAAAGCTGAGATGGCAGGAATCGGAAACTGTCCGGGGTCTTCTGAAAAGGCAAAATACGTTGCTTGGCGATTCTCTCGAAAGTCTCGACCATCTCATTTATCTACAAAAAAGCATTAACCTTCTCAGCCTGCAGGAAATTTGCCAGGTTATGGTGGAAAAACTTCCGTTTATTTTATCGGTTCAGTATTTCACATTTTTTCTTTTTGATAAAAACCGGCGCAGGCTAAGCCTCGCCAGCCACAACCACCCTGACCTGGAAGAAGGTTATTCTTTATACCAAAATGATTCCCCTATTATGAGGGAGGCGATGAATTCTGGAAGATATATCTTTGAGCAGGATTTTTCTGCCTCGCGTTATTTTCGGGGAAGAAAGAATGCGCTCTTCTCCTGCAATTTTTTTGTCACCATCCCGCTGATGATCGAAAATGAAATTATCGGGGTCATGAACCTGAATGACAACCAAAGGGGTTTCTACAATGTCGGAGACCTGGATTTTGCGTTGAATGTCTCCGAGTTCGTTGCCCTTTCCATAAGCAACGCGATGTTATATGAACGGGCAGAAAAACTTTCTGTCACGGACGGCCTGACAGGCCTGGATAATCATCAGCAAATGCAAACGCTCCTGAAAAATGAGGTGGTGCGGTGCAGGAGATACAGCTCCCCACTTTCAGTGATCATTATGGATATCGACCTTTTCAAGCAGGTCAACGATACCTATGGACACCAGAAGGGCGATGACATTTTGTTGGAATTCTCCGCCATTATGAAAAAGTTTTGCCGATCCAATGACGTAGCCGCCAGATATGGTGGGGAGGAATTTTTCCTGGTCCTGCCGGAAACCCATATAAAGGGAGCCTTGCATATCGCTGAACGTATTCGCGAAGAGATGGCTAGTAAAAAATTCCAATCCAAAGGTAAAGAGTTTAACGTAACCGTAAGCTGTGGAATTGCGGAATTTGACGCTAACCATATGCAGGATGCGGCAGACTTGATTAAAGTCTCCGATCTCGCGCTGTACAAAGCCAAAGATGAAGGAAGAAACCGCACCATTCAGGGTACCGCCGATGACCTCCTTAACACTTGACCCATTCCGGTCTTTAAAATACCTGCCTTCCATACCGGAACAAATTGATAATGTTCTCTTGGCCACTGGAGCCTCCTCCTCCATGGATTATAGTATCGTGGAAATGATCCAGTACGATCCCGCTATGGCAATGGCCGTATTGAAAGTAGCCAACACACCCATATATGGTTACTCTGGCCAAATTTCTTCCTTGCAACAAGCCGCAGGTTTACTGGGTCCGGGTATGATAAAAAATACAGTTTTACGCATACCCATCCTTGAACGTTTCTCCGGGAAAACCGCTTTGTCCGTAGATTATATGCAGTTGTGGATTCATAGCGGTATCGTTGCCGCTATCTCCGGTGGGCTGGGAAGGTTGATTGGGGAAATGGAGTCGGATGTTTGTTTCACTGCCGGACTGATCCACGATGCGGGAGTGATCGCTTTATCGACTTATTTTCCCGCTGAGTTCGCTAAGACTCAGGACTTTGCGGATAAAAACCAGGTAGGCTTGATGGAAGCGGAACAACAGGTGCTCGGGTTTTCCCATCTTGAGGTAGCTGGAGAAATTATGCAGGCATGGGGCCTCCCTCTACAACTTTCCCAGGTCATTCTACAATGCGCGAAGCCGGCAAAAAATAATACGCATTGGGAATTAGCCGGAATCGTGGCTTTGGCAAAATCCTTTGCCTCTGAATGGGGCTTTCCCAGCGGCTTAAAAGACATTGCCTCAACAGAACGAGGCGGCTTGCTGGACCTGCTGGGAGTTTCTGAAAAAAAACTGGACCAATGGGAACCCGAACTGAAAAAATACGCGGAGTTTGCTTTGGATACGATGAAAATTCCCTAAACCACTCGGCGTGGGGCCAGTACTGCATTGCCCGTCAAGCAGACCAGGCCCTCAAGCGCACGTGATATTTAACCTTAGCCTTCGTGCCCCGAAGGGGTATCACGCTGGTCGGCCTTTATAAGTCTGGGCCCATCAAGCGGATAAAGTCTTGCATCAGGTCCGGATCAAAATCATGAGCCATTTGTTTTTTCATGATTATCAGTGTATCGAAAGCACCTAAAGCTTTTTTGTAAGAACGGCGCGTTGTCAAGGCATCATAGACATCCATGATTTTGCAAATACGCGCATGCAAATGGATTTCATCGCCGATTTTTCCAAGAGGATAACCCCCACCCTTAAATTTCTCATGATGCTCTGCGGCCATTCTCACCACATTGCCCGCAAAACAACCCATCCCTGAAATGATTTTCCCCCCTTCAGCGGCGTGGACTTTTATTTGTTCAAACTCTTCATCGGTAAGTTTGCCATTCTTGTTGATCAGGGCATGGTCTATTTTTGATTTGCCGACATCATGCAACATCCCGCCCAGAGCTAATTGCCGGGTATCGTTTTTAGTCATCCCCCTCTTTAAACCGAATGTCATGCAATACAATCCCACATTAACGCTATGGGTATAGGTGTAATAGTCCTTGCTGGTTATTGCCGCAATCCCGTGAAACCCCGCCTCTGCGGAGCTCATACAATCTTCCATCATTTCCATGACTTCTTCGGATGATTCCAGAATCTTTTCTGAAACATTATTCTCAAAAAATTCCTTCATCACCCCTTTGGAAACTTCATAAATTTTTTCGGTTTTCTCCTGGAGAGGAACATTCGGGTTGGCCATAACCGCTTTCAGGGAATTGGTAGCATATTTATAATATTTGAACAGGTCATCTTCATGAATATAGTACTCCTGGTCGGCCCCCTCCTCCAGAATCCGCATTATCTTTTCCTGATGTTTGCGTTCTGTACTCGCAAACTTTATAAACTTCGTAGTTCCATAATCGTCTGTTTTATAGAAAATATCAAACCCTTCATCCCCTCCCTTAGCGAGGAATTCTATATTGATTTCTCTATAGTTATTTTCTTCCGTTGCCGCGCCCACTCTGACCTCGCTAAGTTCAGTAACTAGCCCCTTCCCTTCTGGCCTCAACCACCTTATGCATGGCGACCATAGGGAAAAGTTTTGACAAAAGGTTTATTTAATCGTTGATTATAAACCTTCGAGACATTAAAAGTAATCCCGTTTTTTTCACAAACCTGAAAACATTTACACCGGCTTTCTCGGCCTAAAAAATAAAGTGCTCCTGACAGGCTAAAGCTCAAGGTGCTCTTCAAATTTGGACAAGTGGAATTAAAAGTATTCGAGCAGAAAATCTTTTGGGCACTGTAAATATAAGCAGAAAAAAAATCAAACGGCGGGATTTCTATACCCTTCATCAATTCGCGACAGAAAATATATGATGGCTCGGGTGCACCCCATTAAATCGGGCATGGACAAACTCTCTCCTGGCTCATGCATCCTGCAATCAGGATCGTATGCGCCCAGGCAAAGAGGATGGGCATTCCCCAAAGCCTGCATGAGTTTCGCCACAAATGGAATGGTGCCTCCACAGCCATAAAGACATGCTTTTTCACCAAATCCCTTTTCAAGAGAGTCGAGTATCAAGGGGAATACCGGATGCGCGATTTCAGTCATCCAGGGGGAAGCACCCTTATCAGCCTTGATATCAAGCTCAAACCCAGGAGAAATATTTTTCTTAAGATGAGACCGAAGTGCTTCTTCAGCCTGAAGTTCGTTGTTGCCAGGAGCCAGGCGGATTTCTACCCAGGACCTTGCTGATTTTTCCTCGAAGAGCTGGCCCGTCAAATCGTGATCAACCCTAAGGGCTTGTACTTGCACCCGATTCGCTTCTTCTGCTGTGCGCATTTCCTCAAGCTGTGGATGCCACCGTCCATCGGAAGAAATAAGTTCATCAATCATGCAAGCCAATTGCAATTCAGCAACGGGAACCGGCCCCCCATTGACTCCCGAATGAGGATCTTTTTCAGATGAACGCAAAATGATATCTACCGCTAAAGGTTTCTCGCTGATGATTGTAGTTTTTAGTTCCAGGTTAAAGCGGTTTTTTTCGGCAAGGATTTTTCCCAACCGCTTTTTGAACTCTTTTGCATCCCTGATACCAGGAAAAGTCAGGCGAGCTCCCGCCGTCCCCAGGATCACGCTCCCGGTAACCCGATGTCCGGGCCGGGCATTTGCAGACGAGGTTCTTAACTGCGCAATCAGCATTGAAGGGACATCTGCGGAAACTGTAAGACGGGTATTGGAAAGAAGCCCTGCAGTCTCTTTTAAAGCTGACACGGAAGTGGGAACCCGCGCGTAACCTTCTCTTTCGGCATCCGTTACCGGTTGATCTGCATTGGCAATAGCCGGAAGTGCCAGAGAATGGTCTTCGCGGATGAGCGTTGCAAGCAACTTGTAAAGGGCTGTTTGCTCATCAACAGCCATCTCTTTTAGTCCCATGCTGACTGTCGCATCCATCTGGACAATGCCGCGCAAGGATGTAGTAAGACCCGGTTTGCCCTGAGCAGGATTGACCACGTCGGTAATCACAACACAATCGATGCCTTTGAAAAATTCCTCATTTTCACGAATTTGGTCAATCAGGCTGTGGGAACCGCTTTCTTCTTCAGTCTCATATATTATTTTGATATTACAGGGGAGTTGTGAAATTTTTTCTTTTGGATTTTTCCCCGCCTTAATATCCACATGCTGAAAAATGGCATCAATAGCCATGCCAATCGAGACGACTCCGCTAAGATCATCAGCGGCTCCCCGCCCGTAAGCCCGGGAACGGTCTTCATTCCACCTCAATTCTGTGGGAGCAGTTCCTCCCCATTTCTTAAAACTCCCGTCATCCATATAAGGCTGTTTGTCAAGGTGGGCATAAAAAAGAACCGTAGGCTTTTCTTCGGACGCAAAAGTTTCTGCCATCAATATGGGAAACGGACTACTGGAAGGTGATGTGCTTATTTTGACCTCGGACAAGCCGATTCCCAGAAGATAATTGCGGGCACATTCAAGAATTTCCCGCATATCACTGGGTGTGGTGCGGTCACCCTCAAACTCGTTGACCCCAAAACTCCGGCTGTCGATGCGGACCATCTGCTCGAGCACCTGCAAATGTTTTTGCACCAACTCCGAGTCAGGACAAATGACCTCGGAGCAAAAGGACTCAAGGGATTCTGAATTCATTTCAAGGCGTAGGGGAAACGGAGGCCGGGGATGACGGCTCCTGATGGACTACAAAGTCGGTGGAATGATGATTCTTCACAATGATCCAGCTATAGAACCTCTTAAACAGAAATTTGAAATGACGGAAATTTTTTATGCTCAACAGGTTGCGGATTAATATCCTCGGACGCAGATAAAATTTTAAAAACGCTTTCTTCCTGATAACCAGAAGCTCTTCCCTTTTAATTCCCGGTGGGGTATAGGCGGCATCCATCATATAAAAATTATCCCAGTCCACATTATCAAGCTCGCCGGTTTCCTCAAGGTCATGGTAACTTTCAGTGCCGGGAAGCGGTAAATAGGTAAAATAGTTAGCCCTTAATAAGGGAAGCTCCAGGGACAGGTCGATGGTGTCCTGAATAGTTTCCAGGGTCTCTGCAGGAAAACCCAGAATAAAAAAAGCGGCAATGTCAAAACCATGCTTTTTTATCAATTCCACGTCCCGGCGAATCTTGTGGACTTTGATCCCCTTCTTCATTTTTTTCAAAACTTCATCATTCCCCGATTCCACAGCAATGCTTACTAAATAGAGTCCCGCCTCCTTTAACAACTCGAGCAATTCATCATCAAGGTAATCCATCCGGATGCCATTGGGCATCGCCAGACTGATATCCAGATTGAGACTGATAATTCCCCTGACAATTGTCTTGGCGTATTCAATATCCTGAGTAAAGTTATCATCAACAATATGGAACTCCCGAATTCCAAAATCGTGATACAGATTGGATATGTTTCTCAGGACATACTCTTTCGAGTGATGGCGCAATTTTTTCCCGGAGAGAATGGGAGCGGAGCAAAATGAACAAGAGTACGGGCAACCTCTTGTTGTAATGATAGGAGCTATGGGAAACTTTTCAAAAAAAGCACCATGTTGCGATTCCGGATATAAATCAGGTCGAATGAGGTCCCAAGCCGGGTCGCCTAACCGGTCCAGCTCTTCTTCCATATTTACAGGGTTAGCGACCAGTTCCTGACCCTTCTTCCAGATCAGGCCGGGGACTGAAGAATAATCCGGCTCCCTGGTCGTGTCATCCAGCATATCGATGAATTTCGGGAAACCCGTTTCGGCCTCTCCGGCAAACGCAAAATCCAGATTTTCTTCCAGATCTGCAAAAGCCCGCAATGGATCGCTGGAAATATGTGCGCCCCCAACCACCGTGATGATGGCAGAATTCCACTCCTTAAGTGCCTTTAAAATTTTTCGGACGTTGCCCAGGTCAAAAGTGTAGCATTGGATGCCCACCAAATCAGGGCGACAGTCTTTCAAGGCACGTTGGACAAACTGGGTGGGGCCAATATCTTCCTTGATACAATCCAGAATAACAACTTCATGACGGGCACGAATCCCTCCCGCCAGATACGCGAGCCCCAGGGATGGCTGGATATGATCACTCAAGTTATTGGGCTTGACCAAAAGAACTTTCATGTATCTTTCTGAAAAGTGAAGAACCTTTTATTATTCTACATTCCCCATTTTGGTTTCACATGATGGCTTAAAATATTTAAAAGATCAACATGGATACTTCTTTGGCGTGACCATGCTTTCTTTACTTCATTGGATGCATGGTATAAAATCACAACTAACAAGGGTTTTTAAGGGTTTGCGAGTCCCTGCCCGGAGTTTCCGCACTATGAATATTCTTCCCTGAAAATTGATATGCTTCAAAACCTGCAAAATTTTTTTAAGCTGTGCAAAATTTTAAAAACCCGTGGGAATTGGCCTCTTATTCTAAAATCAAAAAAGCAGTTATGGAATTTTATTCTTTGCAGAAATGGTTTGATTCAAAAACCTTTTTTTTCTGCCGTGCTTTACTGGTTTCAAATGCTCAAGGGTCTGGATATTCTGGTATGGCGACTTGAAACTTTCGGGTTTTTGTTCAGCCCAAGATTAAACGATGATGACAGGAAACATATAAATAAATCTTTAAAATAACCGACTTTCACCCTTCAACCGTCACACCCTCTAGTTTGAATTCCGTATTGAACAACAAGAAGCTTCAGATATCCTTCCTGGTTTTTGCTTCGCTATTAATTTTTCTGGGTCGGCAATTGGATACCGGCATCACTAATTTTGACGATGCCTATTATGCCCAGAAGGCAAAAGAAATCCTGGACTCCGGGTCCTTCTGGCTTATCACTCAGGCCGGGGAACCTGCTATGGATAACCCTCCCCTGCCATTCTGGCTAACCGCTTTGGCCTTCAGCATCTTTGGGGTGTCCAGTTATTCAGCAATTTTCTTTTCGGGCCTGTTCGCAACCGGAATCGTCCTCATGACTTATCGGTTGAGCCTGTTACTCTATAAAGATTGCTGGATCGCTTTTGCCTCAGCCTTTGTCCTGCTTTTTCCGGGAATATTTGTTGATGCCTCTCGTCGGGCCATGGTCGACATTCCCCTGGCATTTTTTGTCATCCTGGCTTTCTATGCTGTATTCAGAGCAAAACTTCTCAAACCCTGGTACCTGGTTTTCGGGCTTTCCACCGCCGGCGCCATATTGACCAAAAGTGTTCTAGGACTTTTTCCTCTCGCGATCACAGGTGCGTATTTAATTTTCAGCCGGCAATGGAGAGAGCTCGTCAATCCCTGGTTTTTATCAGGGGGCCTGATTGCCCTTGTTTTTGGATTCAGCTGGCATCTTGTGAACTGGCAACACTACGGGCAGGAATTTATAGACGTTCATTTTGGTGTGCTGATTTTTAACCGGGGTTTCGGGGAAATTGAGGACTCGTTTTATTTCCTGGGGTACGCTGAAGATTTTCTGAGAAATTACTGGCCCTGGCTCCCTTTTGCGCTGGTAGGCCTGGCACAATTTGGCAAGCGTAGTTTTATAGAGAAAGATGCCACTTCCTTATTATTATTTTTGTGGCCCGTGCTCGCCTTTGTGGTAATGAGCACGAGCAAAAACCACACGATCCGCTATTTATTGATGATATTCCCGGCCCTCGCCATCATCATTGCAAAAACTATTTCTACCTGGCTGGGTCCTGACAGAAAAAATCAGGCTCTGACCATAATGACCGGAGTGATTGCCGCAACCATCCTGTTCGTGAATGCCACTCCCTTTCGGGCAAAAGTAACCCTGGCGCAAAGCAGTAAAGAAGTAAGGGAAATTGCGGCGATCGTAAACCTCAACACTCCGGCAAATCAGAAAATAGGCAACTACCGTCTCACAGAATGGAACCCAAAACACGCCATGCTGTTTTATTCGAATCGCATAGTAGATAGAAGCATAACCAGAGATTCTCAAGAGTTGATAAAACAACTATCAGCCCATCCGGAAAAAACATGGCTAACATCTATTCAGGAATTCAGAAACCTTATGGCCCTTCACCCTGACAAATTGTATTTGATTCAAGGCAACAGCAGATTCGCTTTTTTCACTTCCAAGAAAAGTCAGGAGAATATCCGTTACGATTTCTCAAATATGCAGTTACCCATCGTCAAATAACCTTCCAAAAACCTCTATTTATTCGTCAACAGGTAAATCTTTTCCGTGAGATTCGAAAAGTCCGCCGACTCGGCTTTCCCAAAAAGCTCTTTCGTTCTTTCCCAGTCAACACGTCCATCCAACCAGGCAATATCCTCTGCCACTATTTTCAAAGGGACATCAGGAAATTTATCTCTAAAGTCCGCTTGCCTCATTACAATCCTAACCTGTTTTTCGGTTGCTAAAAATTCTTCAAGTTGTTCCGGAGAGTGAATTGTCAAAACCTTTTGTCCTGTCAATACTCCCAGGCGGGCTCGCTGGTTACCTAACTGGTAAACAACTATGGGACCAGAAAATTTTTCCGATAATATTTTTTCAGCAAACAACTTCATCGGATAGCGACTGGCATGTGAAAGCACATCCCCGCTCAAAAAAGAAAATGCCAAAACCAGAGCAAAAGAAATGGCAAAAACCTGTTTCCCAGCCTGCCGTGTTTTTTTCAAAGCCATAACAGCAATACCCCCGAAAAAAAATACTACAGGCAGGGCGAAAATTCGCAGAGGAGCAGGGTAAAACGAGTCAAGGCTATATAAGCCAACGCCTGAAAACAGCCCAATCAGTATAAAAATAATTCCTGTTAAAATTACAGGGATTTTATAACCTGGCCAGTCTGAGCCATGCTTTTCCATATCCGCGAAAAATTTTGCAGTCAGAATGGCAACTGCCGAGGAAGCCGGCAACATATAACGACTATGCTCTGTTCTCACGAGAATGAATAAAATCAAACATACTAGAATCCAGATATAGCAAAATAAAACCGATTCATTTTCCCTGACAAACAAGAGCCTGACTTGAGCCTTTAAGTTAGCGGGAATCTGCTTAAAATATTCTGACAACCCTGAAACCGGCGAAAGGGAATAACTGTAGAGGCCAAACTGGTGGAGAACCGCCACAAGGAAAAATAAGGACCAAGGCAGATAATAACGAAATAGCACACCGAAGTAATAAAGGCTGAGCGGGGTACCATGAGCCAGCCTCGCCTTGATCTCCGCTCCAATAATATGATTCGTAAATTCGTCTCCATGCAGGAAATACATGGTCGCAAACCAGGGAAGAATCACCACCAGCAGAATCATGCCACCCTGCCCAATACATAATTGAAATAAAGTTCGTTTAGTTGCTACAAGAAAAATCAGCACAACCATAGCGGGAATGATGATTGCAGGCGGCCCCTTGGTCATAAACCCCAAAGCCATTGCCAGGTAAAACAGGTAGATGTCGGAGCGTTCCTTAAAATCACTTTGATATAAGCGCACAAAAAAATAGAGCGCCAGGAGAATGAAGAAACTCATAACAATGTCCGTGGTGGCCCATCGCGATATTTGGAAATGTAGAAAAGTGGCTGGCAAAATCAAAATACTGTAAAAAGCAATTCGTCCCTCAAACAACCGACTGGAAATTAGATATAGCAACCCAATGGTGAGGCACCCGAAAAAAGCAGAAGCCAACCGTGCCGAGGTCAGATTCACGCCAAATATCTTGTAAGAAGCGGATACAAACCAATAATAAAGGATAGGTTTGGCAAATCGTTTTTTATCGTGATAAACAGGCGTCAGGTAATCTCCCGACTCGACCATGTTGCGAGAGGATTCGACATAGAAATTTTCATCGCTATGATAGGGCGGGACGCCATCAAGCTTATAGCTCAAGACAACAAAACAAAAAATCAACCACAAGAATACAAGTTGTTTTTCAGTTGCTTTGCTGAAATAATCATGAAAAAAAGTGGACATAGAAAATGCGGAATGATTAAACCTGAGATTTTGGAAAAGACACTTTTGCAAAGAGGCTATTTTGCATCATTATATACATAAAACCAGAATGGTTGAAACGCTGAAAAAAGGGTTTCCTTTTCAGAGAACGAGAACCCAATCGACCCCCCTAGGAAGTTTTCCAGAAAAACTCACATGAAGCCTTCAACACCCTTCACTGGCTCTCGGCCAGACTTAAACTTTCATAAATATCTTTTATGCGCGATTGTCCTTTGGGTTTGGGGAAGCAACGCAATATGGATGATCCTGGATAATCGCCCCCCGGCCTGGGATCAAGGGGGTCATTTGCGCTATACGTTTCATTATTGGCAAGTCCTGACTTCTGGCTCGGAGGACTGGTGGGTTGACCTGCTAAATGTTGAGCCCTTCTACCCTCCCTTTTTCCATTTATCTTTAATTCCTTTTTCATTGCTATTTGGCTTCACACTTGACACCGCCATCGTGGCAAACTCATTTTATCTGACCGCTGCCATTCTCTCCACCTACGGAATTGGAAAAATTCTTTTCAGCCGCTCCGCCGGGTTGATTGCCGGATTCCTCATATCCTGCTACCCATACATGGTCAGTATGTCGCGGGAATATTTGATCACCATCATGCTGACCTCCGCAGTCACTCTAGCTTATTTTTTGTTCCTCAAGTCAGAAAATTTTGAGAATAAAACTTTTTCATTATTATTTAGCGTGGTTTACGCTTGCGGATTGATGGTCAAATGGACTTTTTTAATTTATACATTGCCAGCTATTCTCGCCGGCTTACTCAGCGGAACTCTTTCGCCGCGAAAAAGAATGGCGCAATGTCTATATTACTTCGGCATGGTTACTGGTTTGCTGATTTTACCTTTCTTCATTTTCATCTCAGGGGGATTTAGCTGGCTCTTTCTTTTGGCGGAGTTTATTTTAATTGGAACTTTAGTGAAAAAGTATTCAGCAGAACTTGTTTCCCCACAAAAACTGTTAAACCTGATCGCCCTGACTTGCATAGCAGTGCTTATCTGCTTTCCCTGGTATGCCCACAATTTGATCAACATTTCTATCGGGATGTCCAAATTCGCTTTTCCTACCGCAGTACTTAAAGGAAGCATGGATTGGAATCTTCCCATTTGGGGATTTTATCTGGAAATGGCCGAACGACAAATGGGAATGCCATTATTATTACTTTTTGCTTTTTCTTTTATTTCGCTCCTTATTAAAAAGGAGCGTTTTGACCGAACCCTTTTGGCATGGGCCATTCTCCCTATAATTGTATTTACTTTTATCAACAATAAGGGTGCCCGATACACCATACCCTGCCTGCCTGCCATGGCACTTATTTCATCTGTAGCCTTAACCCAAATCAAGAGTTTTCCCTGGCGCAAGACCCTTTACACCCTGACTGGAATCGTTGGAATGGTTACAACCTTATACGCAGGTTTTGGTACTGGGAATATTCCTTTGCCCTTCTTGGGAGGCCAGTTATTGGGTTTTAAAAATCCTCCCATTACTCAAAACTGGCCCATCGATAAAATTCTTGACGATGTGATTACTGAGGCCAACCCCAGCCCGGGAGTTTTTCTAACGGTCCGCACCCTGACCAACCATATGTTTTTCCAGCGCGGTGGTTTTCGCGGTGCCGCCGAAATTAACGGGCTACCAGTAGTCATGAAAAGCGTGAAAAGAAACGTTGGCGAGATGACAGATTTTTTTATCACCAAAACCGGGGATTTTGGCGTGCACCGATTTAAAGATATCAATCCAAAATTAACCCGATTGTTGCAGGATCCCGCTCTCCAAAAGACCTTTACGCACTTTAAGTCCTACCCGCTCCCTGATGGATCAAAAGGGTTGGTTTTAAAAAAGAACATCCAACCCGCCACCGAGCTCCCCGGTGTGGGCAACCTCGAAAAGATTGGGCAACGATTCATGACCGCCTTTTCCCATTATCCCATCTATGGAATCAAGGATGCAGTCAACCCGGAAATATCTGTCATTCCCACAGAGAATCCAGATGACATTTTCCTCGGTCGTTACAAGCAAATAAAATTCAAAGCCGATTCTGTGGTCAGTAATAAAATTAAAATTGATGACTTTGAACTGATTTTTGAAAATGTTCAGGTAAATATTTATGACCTGATTCGTAATAACAAGCTAATCCTGTTCGACCTTGAGAGACTGACTCCCAAAGGAACACTGAGCTTTGATTCCCTGGAAAAAGATGCTAAGAAAGCCCTGAAAGGAAAAGGCGAGGTCAAAGTTGAGGGGTTTGATAATGGGATTTTGGTCCACATCATCTACACTCTTCCTCAGGGCCAAACCCTGGAAGGATCCGTCAAACTAAATTTAATGTTTTCGCCAGGGCAGAGCATCGAGTCCTTTGTCGAATTTATTAAATTAGGATCTTTCGACATTCCCCGGGTTTTCTTTCGAGGTATCACCGATAAGAAAATCCTTCTAACATCCACACCCGGGTGGCCACTGGAAACCAATATTCAAACCCTTCAGGCTCATCCGCGTAAACTACAAATCAACCCAACTATGAATTGATTGAAGTGAAAATTTGCCTGCTCTGTTTTGACATTTCCAATAATTCCCTGGGAAGGACCGCCTTGCTGGCCAGTGCCCTCGCTACCCGGCATGAAGTGGAAATTATCGGCACCTCAAGGAATGGGGATATCTGGTATCCCATGCGTAACATCGAAATCCCCATCCGAATATACCCATGGAGTCGTTATCCGGCTTTTTTCTCTACCATTCGAAAAATGGTCCGGGAAATGGACGCGGATATTTTTATCGCATGCAAATTACGCCCGACAAGTTTCGGCATCGCTTTATTAAAAAAATGGTTCACCGACAAACCTGTAATGGTAGACATCGATGACTGGGAAGCCGGGTTCTATTATCATTCAGGGTTCTGGGGGCGTGTTGGCCGCTTCCTGAATTTTTCCAACCCAAACGGTTTACCGTGGACCTGGCTCATGGAGCGGCTTGTCGGCTTTGCAGATTCTGTCCTTGTCAGCAACCGATTTTTGCAAAACCGTTTCACGGGATGTCTGATGCCTCATTGCCGGGACACCGCGGCATTGAACCCCGACAAGTTTGATGCACTGGAAATTAAAAAATCGCTGGGCCTGGAAAAAAATCGAGTGATCATGTTTTTGGGTACCCCACGGGCCCACAAAGGCGTTGATGATCTAATTCAGGCAGTTGACAGTCTGGATTATCCAGATATTCGGTTGGTCTTTATTGGGGCCGAGTCCTCTTTCGATCCACAGCGGAATAAATCCTTTTCAAATCAAAATAGAGTCGTGGTGCTTCCCAAGATTCCTTTTGATGAGCTTCCCAAGCATCTCTCGGCCGCAGACATTCTGGTTGTTCCTCAAAGAGATACGACGGATACCCTGGGGCAGATTCCGGCAAAACTATTTGATGCTATGGCTATGGCAATACCCGTGGTCGCCACTCATGTCTCTGATATTCCGGAAGTGCTGGGAGGAAATGGTTATCTTGTTGAACCCGGCAAACCCGAAGAGCTTGCCCGCACCCTTAAGCATGTTCTGGATCACCCTGAGGAAGCCAAAGAAAAAGGCCTCCAGGCAAGACAAAGGTGCGTGGAACTCTATGATATAAAAGTCATGGAAACGAAATTGCAAAGTTTGATCGAGGAATTAACCACATCCCCTTGATGGCAACATGCAGTCGCCTGAATTCACTTTGGTAGGGTTTTACGCCCCTATCAATATGGTCTATAATAAAAATACCTGTCGCAAATCAACTTGCTGATTTTTTCTGCGATTTTTTGAATGGAGTTTTAACTAACCTTGCTGAGCTTTCCCCGGGACAAATTACCCAAAAATCCTAAATTTCTTATTATCAAACTGCGCTCCATTGGAGACGTGGTTTACAATACGGCGGTTTATTCCCCTTTAAAGAAAAGTTTCCCCGATTGCCATTTAACGGTACTGGTGGAACATTTTTCTCGGGACTTGGTTTGCAATCACCCAGACATCGACCAGGTTTTATCTTTCGAAAAAAAGTCCTGGTGGCACCAACTTAAGTTTTATTACCAACTTTTTGCCAACCGATATGATGTCGTAATCGACATGCATGAGGGAACACGGGGGGCAGTCATGTGCTTTGTCACCCAGGCTCCCTACCGCGTGGGCCACAAATTCGCCAGACGCTCTTTCCTATACAATGTGAAGCTTGAATTTTGGGACCTCGAGCCCAAGCACCCCATTGATTATCAAGTCGCCCTGATTAAAAAAATGGGCGTGGAGTTTGGAGAAATTTCCCCCTCCATCCATATTTCAGAAGCGGCAAAAATTAAAGCAGGCGAATTATTGCAAGCTGAGGGAATTGATCAGCAGGAGCCATTCTGCATTTTGCACCCCGGAGCGAAGATTTATGATCGCTGGGAAGCTGAAAAATTCGCAGAGCTCGCCGATACGATCTATTTCCAACATAAGATAAAAATATTATTGGTCTGCGGACCAGGCCAGAAACACCTCGTCGATGAAATAATTCCAAAAATAAAAAATGCGCCCTTCGCTTTTCTCAGCACAAGCCTGCAGGAGTTGGGGGCCATAACCCAGAAAGCCCGGTTTGTAGTGTGCCATGACGGGGGCTATATGCATTTCGCCTCAGCACTTGGAGCCCCGGTGGTCGGCATGTTTGGATGGACGAACCCCGGAATATGGCGCCCTCCCGGAAACAACACAACCATCGTCTCAAAAGAAATAGAGTGCCGGCCCTGCAACTTGAAAACAAGAAAAGAGGAATGCTGGAATGGTCGGCCGGAATGTAAAAGCCTCATTACCGTGGAAGACATCATTTCTGCCATCGCCGAAGTATACCCAGCAACCTAAAAATCCATTTTCCTCATTTAATATGGCCGCTTGACATGCTGTACTGGCAAATGTCTAATACCGACTTGCTTTTTAACTGAGCAAGTTATCTTTTTTTAAAAAATGATACCGAGGAAGACCTTGGCCATCCTTCAGACTGCCAAATATACTTCGACATGAAATACAGCTATTTAATTGTCGGGGCTGGTTTTACCGGCGCAACGGTTGCCCGGGAAATTGCCGAGAAATGCAACGAGCCGGTTCTGGTGATTGACAGGAGGAACCATATTTCGGGCAATGCGTTCGACCAGAACGATAAAAATGGAATTCTCATACATGAATACGGACCTCATATTTTCCATACCAACTCCCTGCAAGTATGGGAATTTTTATCCCGGTTTACCGAGTGGAACCCCTACGAACACCGGGTGCTTGGGCAAGTCGGCAAGAAACTTATACCTGTTCCGTTTAATTTCACTTCTATAGAAACCCTGTTTTCTTCTAAAGAGGCTGACATTATTAAGGAACATCTATTGGAAGAACATGGGAGCGAAACAAAAGTTCCTATTTTAAATTTACTGGAATCCAAGAACCGGTTTGTTAAAGAACTGGCAGATTACGTTTATAACAACATCTTTTTCAATTATACGAAAAAGATGTGGGATCTGGAGCCACAGGAACTGGACCCTCAGTTGCTTTCCAGAGTTCCCATACAAATCGGCTACGATGACAGGTATTTTCAT
>JABIAY010000049.1 GCA_018653085.1 Nitrospina sp. | reverse complement strand
TGATTTTATCATAGTTGATAAAAAAGGGCCTGTCTCAGATGAGACAAACCCTTGATAATGTGGTGCCCCCGAGGCGATTCGAACGCCTGACCTACGGATTAGGAATCCGTTGCTCTATCCTGCTGAGCTACGGGGGCTTATCTTTTGAATTTAACAGATTAACTGATATTCAGGCAAATGCTTTTCGTTGGTAACTACCATTTTTCACAAACTAGTTACAACCAACGGGGGTATTCACACAATAATTTAAACCAAGAGGAGTTTATCAAAATTCTTACTGAGGGACCAAAAAATAGAATCCATTTATCTCCAAAACGGTATTCGAAACATTTTTCACCGCAATATTCCCAGGCTAAAATTGTTAAAAATGCAAAGGTGCTCGCACTCAGGATCACGGTAAGAGCACCCCCGTTTCCCGGCAGGCCTTCCGAAAAAGCCTGCATGGTCACTGCCTCTCCTGTTTCTCTGGCTGTCAAGTGAGAAAGGGAATAATATCTGATACAATATTATCTTAAATATAAGGACAGCTTATTAGGATATGGAGGTGCAAAAATGGAACAACGCAGAGAACGTGACAGAAGACATAAGGATAGAAGGGTGATGGATATTTCCGTTCAGATATGCACCCGCCGAGGAAGCAGGAGAAACAGAGAGCGGAGAGATTAATAAGTCAGAGGAATAAATTCATCTAAATATGCCTTTTCTATTAGAAGACGGGAGTCGAAACCTCGACTATTTTCACAGCGGAACGTGAGGCAGGCAGTTCCACTCAGCTAGAAAGTTTATTAGCCCAGAGAAATGATGGGTTGGTCCATGAAGTAAGGGAGCCCACTGGGATACAAACCATCAATGCTGGTGCCCACCTGCGCCATGCACGTGGCCGTGTTGCAGTTCTTCAGCTGTGGCAGGCCGAACTTCTGACACTTCCACAGAAAAATGTAATGTTTTTCCGGCAAGCGGGTGGTTTCCATCGAGCATCACCTCATCGCCCTCAATGGCCTGAACGGTGAAAGGAATCTCCCCGCCATCTTCCATTTTGGAGGAAAACTGCATGCCCGGTTCGATTTTCGCATCGGCGGGAAATTTGTCGCGACTCACTTTTATTCTGAGCTGGGGTTGTACTTCGCCATAACCCTCCTCCGGTGCCACAGTCACTTCCTTCTTGTCTCCAGTGGCAAGCCCCTCCAGAACATTTTCGAGCCCAGGCACAATTTGACCATGCCCGTGCATGTAGGCCAACGGATTAGCGGCATCGGAGCGGTCCAGTTCCTCGCCGTTTTCGTTTTTCAGGGTGTAGCTCAAACTGACCACAGAGTCTTTCTTAATCATGTCATGTCCTTTTATATATTGAGATGGAAAAATTCAGCTTAATTTTAAATTTTTATGGGGGAAAATTGTACCACGGGCAGGCTGACAGGTCATCTTAAAATAGGAGTCTCTATTATTCGCCAGTTCCCTCTAGTGAAGCGCAAAGATCCCATTAACGGTCTTGCAGACCAGGGAAAGGTCAAGAGGTTTTGTAAGGTAGGAGTGAAATCCCATATCAAGAGCTTTATCAATATCTGACTGGGTTGCGCCGGCACTCAACGCTATTACCGGAATGTGCTTGAACCTGTCATCTTTTGAGAGATGCATGAATATTTCAAAGCCAGTCATTCCCGGCAAATGAATATCCAGCAGTATCAAGTCATAAGAATGACTGTCTAGAAGCTTAAACCCTGCAATGGCTTCGCCAGCTGTGTGAAGTTCAATATTTTCGAATTGATCAAACAGGCGGTTGATCAATGCCACGTTGGCAGGGTTATCCTCAATATAGAGTAGTTTCATTTTCCTGTTATCAGGAGTCTCAATTTTCAAGCCGCCATCAGACTCTGACTCTAAGGCAGGACTCATCAGCTCTTGGACAGGCGCAGGAATCGTAGAAAACTCAATATAAAATTCACTGCCCACATTGACCTTGCTTTCCACTCCTACTTTCCCACCCATCGCTTCGGTCAGCTGTTTGGCTATGGCAAGTCCTATGCCGGTTCCTTCTATTTCTGTTTGCTCAGCATCTAATCTGTCAAAAGGAGTGAACAAGCGGGAGACCTGATCTTCCGCGATGCCCTGCCCCTGGTCTTTAATTGAAATCCGCACGGTATTCTCGGGAAATTTCTGCAGGACTAATTGGGTGACTCCTCCCGACTTATTATATTTAATACCATTGGATAGCAGGTTCAACAGAACCTGTTTCAACCGGGTCCTGTCCGAATTGATGTAGACCGGGTCCAAATCATTTTGCTGGTTATATATCAGGGAAACAGCATACTGCTCACCTAACGACTTGCATTGGGAATAAATCTCATCCAGCAGAGAGTTGACATTGATGGGCTCCAGTGAGAATGACATGGTTCCCGATTCAATGCGGGACAGGTCCAGCACTTCATTAATCAGTGCCAGTAAATGCTCACCAGAAGTTTGAATTTGCTGGATATTGCCCAACCGCTTGTCATCACCGCCATTGTCATTCCTTTCGCCCTTCATTATTTCGAGCTGGGCAAAACCCAGGATGGCATTGAGAGGAGTACGCAGTTCGTGACTCATTTTGGATAAAAATTCCGACTTGGCCTGATTGGCTTTTTGCGCTTCCTCTTTGGCCTCTAATAATTTTCGCTCCGCTTCTTTTTCTTCGGTCACATCCTGTGTGATGGCGAAAAATATGCCTCCCGAACCTTCCGCAACAAATTCCAGACTAACCTGCGCAGGATAAACCGATCCATCTTTTCGTTTATGAACCGTTTGAAAGGCTGTGCCTGTTGTTTCCCTACTGAGAAGCGGTTTGATCAGGCGATCAAAATCTTCCTGCAAAAACTCCGGTTTGAGATCCAGGGGAGTCATTTGCCTCAGTTCCTCCATGCTGTAACCCAGGTTTATCTGCGCCGCCCGGTTGACTTCTATAAACTTAAGTGTCTTGGCATCAAAGCTGAAAATTTCGCTCAAGCTACTGTCAAACACCTTGCCCAACCTGCTAATTTTCAATTCAGCTACTTTACGATCTTCAATATTCCTGCAGAGGCCGATGAATGTCTGGGTATAATTACCCTCCCTATCCGCTGTACCCACACTACTGACAGCAAGCTCCATAGCGAATGTGGTGCCATCTTTTCTCAAACCCGTTACTTCCCGGCCAATGCCAATAATCTTCGCATGGCCCGTTCTCAGGTAATTTTTTAAATAGTCATCGTGCGCACTGTGATCAGGGTCAGGCATGAGGCACGACACGTTTTCACCAAGCACCTCGGTTTTGTTGTATAAAAACAGCCGCTCTGCCGCCGGGTTAAAGGTTTTAATGATACCAGTTTCAGAAATGGTGATCAGGCCATCCACCACGTTATCCGTGATATTACGATTTTGCTGTTCACTTTCAGCCAGTGCATTGGTTCGTTCTTTAACCGTTCTATCCATCTCTTTTAGCGACTGGGCCAGAAACCCGACCTCACCACTTGCTTCGATGGGGAAATCCACATTCTCCACACCGCTGGCAAGATCATCGGTAGCCTTCAACAATCGGGTGAGGGGCTCTGTCAGATAACCTGTAATTAAATTCACTAAAACCAAAGCAATCAGGACCACCACCACAAGTAATAAAACAAACTTATAAAGGGTCTTGATAGCTCCGGCTAAAAGAACATCGTAGTTTTCTGACATCGCCACACCGAGAAAATGGTCCGGGTCGATCGGGTCGTATTCCAGCCTGGTAAAATGGGTGGCTCGGGGCTTTAAGGAATCAAACGAATACACCGTTTTTTCTAAAATGGGGTCTTCAGGATTGAAAAAGATTTGGGTTTCGGGAAATTCATCCTGAACTTTCCATTCCTGCCCTAAATCAAAAGCAAAGGTCTTTTTACGGTTGGGATGAAAGAGGAAGTACCCATTATGGTCGGTCAGATACAAGTTGGCCCGGGTCGAAAGGGACTCGGAAAAAAGCTGGGTAGCATCAAGATTGACTATGATGATTCCAAAGACATTGGCTTTTTCATCGTAAACAGGGGTAGCGGCCCTGAGCACGGGAGTGTGCGGCAAGGAAACCTTGCCATGTTCCCGGTTCAAAGAAAAGGTAGAGAGATAAACCTGACCCTTATTTAAATTTATTGTCTCTTTAAAATAAGAACGTTGCCCCTTGGACTGCAGGTTTTTCTCGTGAGTTATATTGATCGATTTTCTGACTTTATCAACCCGGACGATTTCTTTACCCTCTTCATCCACTCCAATAAATCGCAAAGATACATAACTGGGTTTGGAGTGCAAAAAGTCATCGAATATATGGGTCAGACGTTTTTTCCACTCTTTTGATGTAGAGTTATCCGCCGGATCGATTCCATTATTTTCCCCTGCTCTGATAATTCCCTGAACAGGTGGAGTTTTAGATAATAATATTACATTCTCCTCCAATGACTGCAACTGGCTCAGGAACTTACTGTTGTATAAGTGAACATCTTCTTTCAGGTCCTGCAGTTCGTTCTCCACCAACAACTGCTTTGCCTGATAGAAAAAAATAACACCCAGCAACAAAGAACTGGCAATAACAATAGCAGAGTTCAAAACCAGAAATTTTTTACCAATTCCAACTTTAACCTGTTGCATTAGAACAACCTGAGAAAAATTTTAAACGATAAAGAATCGTCATCTCTTTAAATAGTATAAGTGTTAAAAATTCTGATTTGTTAAGGGCTTGTTACAGTTTCGCCACATCTTGCCGACTTCTTATGTGGGGAGGGTTAATCCGAATGTTTTTCCCTGACCGCAAGAACCTCAGGAAGGATCTCTTTAAATTCTGCAACAAGCTTTGGTTCAAACAGCGACCCGCTCTTATCCTCCAGCTCCGCAATGGCATCTTCCACCGACCAGGCCTTTTTATAGGGCCGCTCGGAAGTCAAAGCATCGAACACATCACAGATGGTAACGATTCGGGTTTCAATGGCAATTTCCTCGCCTTTCAAACCATTGGGATAACCGGAACCGTCAAACCGTTCATGATGCTGGAGGGCAACCTTTTGAGCCAACTTCAACAACTCAGAGCTGTCCTCTGACAATATCTCTCCGCCTATGGTGACATGTGTTTTCATAACCGCCCATTCATCATGGTCGAGCTTGTCAGGCTTCAACAGAACTTTATCAGGGATGCCGATCTTGCCGATGTCATGCATGGGAGCCGCATTGAGGATCAAGTCGCAATGCGACTCATCCAACCCAATCTTTTTAGCGAGCAGGGCTGAGTACTGGCTCATACGAATAACATGATTGCCCGTCTCGTTATCCTTGTATTCCGCCGCGCGGCCCAGCCGCTGAATCACTGACAACCGGGTACTATGCAGTTCTTCTGTGCGCGCTTGAACCTTTTGTTCAAGCATTTCATTCTGGCCTCGCAACGCCTTTTGCAGTAAATAAACTTCCAGCGAGTTTCTCACTCGACTCAACAATTCATGGATGTTAAAGGGCTTGCCCATAAAATCTCTGGCCCCTCTTTCAAACGCGCGCAAACAAATCACATTATCGCTTTGGGCGGTGAGGACCAGTATGGGGGGCATTGAGTCACCCTTGCCCACTGACTGTAGTTGTTTCATAACTTGAAAACCATCCAGGTGAGGCATTCTCAAGTCGAGCAGGACCAAGCTTGGGTTGAATTTCTCAAACAGGGGAAGAGCTTCTCTTGAATCGGTGGTGGATTCTATATTTTCATAGCCATCATGCTCCAGACTCTGCCGCAATAACTCGACATTCTTTGGTTCATCATCAACGATCAGTATGCATGCACCTTTAATATTTATATCCATTACAGTAAAAAATCCCTAAAAAGTTTGTCCGCTAAAGGTGGGGAGCCCTTAATTAAGACCTGCAACTCATAACCATAGCAAATTAGATGCCGTGAATGAATATAAGTTTCCAGTTTGAAATTCCAGCAATCAGGGTTCCGCCTTAATATATGTAATCAAATCCTTTATATGATTTTTTCCATAGTGGAAATGACAAAAAACCAATGAAGGTTGAGAGCCCGGGCACCCGATCAAACGTAGCAGAAATTATACAGAACAACGAAGTCAGTAAAAAATATTTTCAAGTATCGAAACTACCAGCTATTGCTGATAACTCTTACATGCCACCCAAAATTACATTCATTTCAATGGTATAATAAAACCTTTCACCCTACTATTCCTCGTATAAAATTTTATGAGCTTACCATTTGAAAGCGCAAAGATTTTAATCGTTGACGATGAAATAAGGAACGTCAAGCTCGTGCACCAAGTGTTGGAACAAGCTGGGTATTCCAATCTGCATACCACCACAGATCCGCGTGAAGTTTGCCACCTGTATAAAAAAATCTGCCCGGATTTGATCCTGCTTGATATCAGGATGCCGCATATGGATGGCTTCGAGGTCATGAAGCAACTTGAAGAAATTAAAGAGGGCCCCTACCTTCCCATCCTGATTTTAACCGCTGAAACAGATGACCGGACTCGATTGCAAGCTCTGGACAGTGGCGGAAAAGATTTCATGGAAAAACCCATCAAGGTTCCTGAGCTACTGCTTCGAGTTAAAAATATGCTGGAGGTCCAGCTTCTGCATAAACAGATTCGCGAGCAGAATTTAAGGCTTGAGGCGGCTGTTAGCGAGCGAACAAAAGAATTACAAAATGTTAATGAGGAACTGGTCGCGTTTAATTTCACCGCATCGCATGACTTTCAAGAGCCCTTGAGAAAAATAATCACCTTTGGGGAACGTCTTCAAATTGAAATGGATGACGACCTGAGTGACAAGGGAAAATACTATATCGAAAGAATGCAGGTATCGGCGATGAGGCTACATACCTTGATCGTTGATCTGCTTGAGTACTCTAAAATGGAACATCGCGGGTCCTACACAACTGAATTGGATTTGAAGAATGTTATTGCGGAGGTAATTAGTGATCTGGAGCTTCCGATAAAAGAAGCTAATGGAACCGTAAATGTAGGGCAAATGCCGACTATCGAGGGGAGTGGCCCGAAGATGAGGCGGTTATTCCAAAATCTAATCTCAAATGGCTTGAAATACTGCAAAGCCGATGAACCACCCGTAGTTTCCATTGACAGTTTCGACACTGGCAACGGGACCTGGGAAATATCCGTTGAGGACAATGGCATCGGTTTTGATGAAAAATATTCGGGTTTGATCTTCAAACCCTTCAAACGGTTACATGAGAAGAATCGATATGAAGGAACCGGAATGGGATTATTTATTTGCGAGAAAATCACATCCCAACATAGCGGAAATATTTCTGTAACGAGCAAAGTCAATAAGGGCACAAAGTTTATGGTCACATTACCAAAAAAACAATCCAATTAAGAAACGAACCTTGACAACCTTATGGGCGCAAAACAAATCAGTGAGCATTTGGACACCCTGGTTTTCTTCAGCGATTTCACCGCTGAGGAAAAAGCCGAGGTCATCAGTTTCACATTAAACTTTGTTTCATTTCGTGAAGGCGATTTGATCGTTCAGCAGGATTCCAACGACCCCTCGTTATATATTATTCTTGATGGTGAGGTGGAATTGAGGAAGAACGAGCAACCAGATGTAATCATCTCCACCCTCTCAACCGGCTCTATATTTGGAACGATCCCGGCACTACGCACCAGCCCACGCAATAAAAACGTCATTGCCGTAAAAAAAAGCCTGATCCTGCGGCTCGACCGACCCATGCTGGACGAGCTCAACCCGGCTGTCATTAATAAGTTCGATGTTGAGTTTATAAAGGTGCTGTTCCGCCGGGTGGCGGAAATGAATGTCAAGGTCGCCCATGAACGGGGCGAGATAGGGGGAATCGCCAATGCCTATGGAAAAATCAAGGATACGCTAGATAAAATACCCTCCCTTCCAGAAGAAACCCGCATCACTTCCAATCTCATATATGAGCGGCTAAAAAACATTCAGGGCCCGACTGAATGACAGGCAAGAATTTCGATTGGTATCTTGCAGGAAAAGAATCGCTTCTATTTTTTATCCGCATCCGAATTAACAGAAAAGAATTCCGCCATCAATTCACTGTTACTTTTACCTGACTTGGTTTCTTTCTTTTCCTCACCTGAGTTTTCCCGTGCAGTTTCAGAGGTGGATGCAGACGGGCTCTGGTTGTCGGTGGAAGTGTTCAAAGCGATCTCCTTCTATAAGAATATTCATTCTGTTGCTATATATTACGGCTTATAATTCCCAAACACTGTTACAAGCTTGTCACATTAATGATTTCAATAACATCCGATAGCTGATACTTGCCACTATGCAAATATTACCAACTACAGTAACTTATCGGTGGGTTCTTCCCCCTCCTCAAGCCTTTAAATAAAAAGGCCTGTAAGAGCTCAAACTTCAATGGTTTTTGCCACTCATTGCCATCTGTCATGTAATATGTTGAAAAACTGGGTTTTGACATCAGGGGATGAGAGTAATATCATAATTCCTCACAATTTAAGTTATCAGGAGATAAGTCTATGATCCGGGTTCGAGCGAGCCAGATTTTTACCCATTCCAAGGAAGATGTTGTTGCGGCTAAAAAAATGTTAGACAGTGGCACCCCATTTGAGGAGACCGTGACACGCTACAGCACCTGCCCATCCAAGGAAAATGCTGGCGATCTTGGGTGGATGCCGGAAGACAACCTGCAATCCATTATGGGGCAGGAAGTTTCCGAGGCCGATTTGGGAAAAATCATCGGCCCGGTTCATTCCCAGTACGGTTACCACATCCTGAGAATTTCTGAGATTGAAGTGGAAAAAGTTGCAGGTCCGTTCAATGCGGAACTTTCCATGCAATCAGCCAATCAGATTTTCCCGGATGTCCATAGCGTGCTGTTTAAAAAATTTCATATTGGTCTCCCGGTGACTCCCTATAAAAAAGAGGAAACCATTACCTCCCTTTGCCAGGCTCAGAAAAAAAATGTACAGGAGGTCATCAACCACCTGAACGGGGAATTTGCAGAGAAAAATATTGCCGTTATGACATGCGAAGACCTGAAACAAAGAATCGATTCCGACACCAGGCCCGTCCTGCTGGACATTCGCGAAAACTGGGAGAGAGATGTTTCCAAGATTGAAGGCTCGCACATCATCAATTCCGAAAACAATGAGCATATTCTGGGGACCTTTGAAAAGGATCGCGAAATAGTATTGATCGACTGGAAACAAGATCGCGCCCCCAGCTTTCAAAAATGGTTGAACCAAAGAGGCTTCACCCAGGTAAAATGCCTCGAAGGGGGTATAGACCTGTGGTCTGAAAAAATTGATACACGGCAAAACCGCTACGATATCGATGAAGATGATGGCTACCGCTACGAAGACATCATAGAAGAAGATCATGATGAGCACGAAGGCCATGACCACCCTTAAAGAAGTTTATCTGCAAGAGGTAAAATGAGTTCCTCTCCCCTTGTTGCAATTGAAAACCTGAGCACGTATTTTCACACCGATGAAAATATAATTAAATCGGTCCGAAATGTTGACCTGACTCTTCACAAGGGAGAAACCCTTGCATTGGTGGGAGAGTCCGGTTGTGGAAAATCAGTGACGGCTCTGAGTGCCATGCGCCTCATCCCTACCCCTCCCGGAAAATTTGAGTCGGGCCGTATTTTTTTTAAAGGCCAAGACCTGCTTCAGGCCAGCGAAGCCGAAATGCAGAGCATACGTGGTAACGAAGTCAGTATGATTTTCCAAGAACCTATGACCTCCCTCAACCCGATTTTTACCATCGGAGACCAGATCATAGAAGCCATTCGCCTACATCAGGATAAAACAGCGCCTCAAGCCAGAAGTTTGGCCTTGCAGGTTCTACAACAAGTGGCGATGCCCTCACCAGAAAGCAGAATAGATCAATACCCACATGAACTATCTGGCGGTATGAAACAACGCGTGATGATTGCTATGGCAATCGTTTGCAAACCAGCACTGCTCATAGCCGATGAGCCCACAACCGCTCTCGATGTCACCATTCAAGCGCAAATTCTTGATTTGCTTGATCAGTTACGCAAAGACACACATATGGCCATTTTGCTCATCACCCATAATCTAGGTATCGTGGCGCAATATGCAGACAAAGTGGCGGTTATGTATGCCGGCAAGGTGGTGGAAACTGCCCCCGTGGAAAAACTATTTTCAGCCCCTGCACACCCTTATACCCGGGGCTTGCTTAACTCATTGCCCAAAGATGATCCCAGCATCAAACTAGAAACCATCCCCGGTTCCGTTCCTCACCCAGCCTACCTTCCCGAAGGTTGCGCTTTTCACCCACGTTGCACGGAAAAACTAGATAAGTGCACAACGATTACACCGCCTCTAGAGCCCCTTGACTCAGAAAACTCACATCAAGCAGCCTGCTGGCTGCACGAACCCACCGTATGAAAAAACTGCTGTCCGTAAAATCATTGAAAAAGCATTTTCCTGTTTATGGAGGTCTGCTGTCTAAACAAGTGGGTCAGGTGAAAGCGGTTGATGGCGTTACGTTTGACATCCATGAGGGGGAGATTCTGGGGCTGGTAGGAGAATCGGGTTGTGGTAAAACAACCGTGGGACGAATGACCTTACGCCTAATGCCTCCCACGTCAGGAACCGTAACCTATCAGGATGCAGATATTTTCAGTTTGAACCGGAGAGAGCTGGCAAAACTTCGGCCCAAAATGCAAATCATCTTCCAAGACCCTTATAGTTCGCTGAACCCACGCTTTACCATCAAGCAAATCATCGGCGAGGCTATTTCCATACACCGCAAAATCAATGGCAAGGAGTTGCAGGAAAAGGTGGAATCACTCATGGAAAAAGTGGGTCTGTCCCCCATGTATTTGAATCGTTATCCACACGAGTTTTCTGGTGGACAACGACAACGCATAGGCATAGCCCGAGCCTTGGGGCTAGAACCTCGTTATATCGTTTGCGATGAACCCGTCTCGGCGCTCGATGTATCGATTCAGGCGCAAATAATCAATTTATTGCAAAAACTTCAGCAAGAAGAAAACCTGTCCATGCTTTTTATTTCTCACGACCTCAATGTGGTCAAGCACCTGTCTCAGCGAACAGCCGTGATGTATCTGGGAAAAATTGTGGAGACGGCGCACACCGAGCAAATCAACAATCACTCAGCTCACCCTTACACGCAAGCATTGCTGGCCTCTAAACCCTCGCTCGACCCCAAGTCGCGCAATCGCCCGCCCTCTTTATCAGGAGACGTGCCCTCCCCTCTTAATCCACCATCCGGTTGTCATTTTCACCCTCGTTGCCCTAAGGTGATGAGCCGTTGTAAAACTGAAACGCCTCAGCAGGTTCAAATCGAGGCAGGTCATTGGGTTCATTGTCACCTTTATGATGAATAAAGCGGTAGTATTATCACAACCAGCATAAAGAGATCTTAGTCAACGCGTTATGGCTTTGTTTTGCTCCCTCAAGCATTTCGACTCTTTATAAAACCAGACTCGTCTCTAGGATCAACTGAAAACACAGTTTTATCGTGGTTAAAATACTCAAAAAACCAATAAATTTTTGAATTTACGCTAATTATAGCTGCACAACTAACCGTTATAAATAAAATGAATAAAAATTGTTTAAAACAAGGTTTTTATGATCTTAGTGGTATTTTGCAATTCTTTTTAGCTGAAAATTTTTTGGTTAAATTACCAAATTTATTGTGGAAACTAGGACAAAATGGTAAATTCTCAAAATATAATTTCATGAAATTTTTTATAAAATAAAGGCTGAATTTTGGACAAAGCATCATTAACAGGTATTATTTGTGGACTCACCTTGATTATTGTTTCTATTTTAATCGGCGGTGATCTGCAGTCTTTTGTTAATCTTCCTGGACTGATGATCGTTATTGGAGGAACACTGGCCGCCATTCTCATTACTTTTCAATTTGATGATGTCAAATCAGCTTGTAAGGCGGCTATTTTTGTTTTTTCATCTAGAAAATTAGATGCCAATGAAGTCGTTGCCACTATGGTCGAGCTTTGTAAAGTGAGCCGTAAACAGGGTCTTGTGGCTTTGAGCAGGTTAGAATTTGAGTCCGCCTTCCTTAAAAAGGCCTGCATGTTGATAGCAGATGGTGCCAAAGAAGATATTATTCGAGACACACTCAATATTGAAATTGATTCAATGAAACAAAGACATACTATCCAGCAAGATGTTTTTGTAAAAATGGCAGCATACGCACCTGCATTTGGAATGTTAGGTACCCTGATAGGTCTCGTGCAGATGCTTCAAAATTTAAGTGATCCAGATTCCGTAGGACCTTCAATGGCAGTCGCATTATTGACCACTTTTTATGGAAGTTTTTTTGCGTTTATGATATGTGGTCCGATAGCGGGTAAATTGAAAGCCCGAACTATGAGTGAGTGTATAAGCCTTGAGATTATGTTCGCGGGAGCCACATCTATCATTCAGGAAAATAATCCCACGATGGTATATGAGAAATTATCTTCCTACATCCCAACAAAGTTGCGTCGCCAAATAAAAACAAACGTGAAGTGATAGGGGCTCTTTACAAGTAATAATAATAATATATTTTTAATGGAAATAAAATATGCGTGATAGCGCAGAAATGTTAAAGGAGCGACTCCGGGCTCAAGAGAAAGAGATGCAACGTTATAAAGTTGTACAGTTAAAGAATGAAGCCAAACTTCAGCATTTCCTGAAAATTAGCCAGAAAACAATCGAAGATCTAAAAGGAACTGTCAGTAGCAAAGAAAACGAAATCCGACAAGCACGAGATTTCCCAGAATCTTTTAAACAAAGCAAGGGGGTAGTTGAAGAATTAAAAAAGCAATTAGAAAAAGCGGTAAAAGACAAATCAAAACTTGTTCAGGAACTTAAGAAAACCTCCACAGGCTCCCCTGACATAAAGTCAGCTACAGAAACCAAAAAAGCTATAGACCCCAGGATGGTCGAAGCTCTTAAAAAATTAAAACGGGATAACGAGAATCTTAAAGAACGAATTACAGAACATAATAGCAATAATAGTGCCCAAGATAAAGACAAGGAGTTACTGGTCGCGGAGGTAAAACGTCTACGCGATAAACCCCAATCATCAAAAAAAAAAGAACAGGTTGAGATAAGGCAGCAAGAAAGTATAGACTCCTTGCAAAAGTTGATTGATGAAAAGAACGAAATAATTCAATCTTTTGAGAAAATCATGGCCGAAAGTTGCGATGAAGATGATAGCGACAAGTTGCCGCCTCAAATCATCAAGGACCTGAAAATTAATCTAGATGTAATAGAAAAAGAAAAAAAACAGCTTGAAAAAGAACTCAAAGATAATAAAGAAAAATTTAAAAAAAAACTTAATGAGAAAATTAAATTAATAGAAGAAGAGTTTGAGGAAGAACTTAAAAAAAAAACACCCAAAAAAAAACAAGCTGATCACGTCTGTGAGGAGGGGGCACCACTTTGGATGGCCACTTTTTCAGATATGGTCACACTAGTAATGGTCTTTTTTATCCTCATGTACGCAATAGCATCTAAGAATGTGAGCACATTTAAGTCTGCCATAATTGGCGCAGATGCAAAAAGTATTGGAGTTCTTGAAGCCCTTAATGCCGTCGAGATCCAGGAAACACTGCAAAATTTGGAAATGACAAAAACCGATGATATAATGTCGGAAGTTAGTGGAATAGCTGAACAAGAAAATTTGGATATTGAAACTAGTCAAGGTAAGATTGTAGTTCGTGTTCCAGGTGCAAGTCTTTTTAAACCAGGTCAGGCTGATCTGCAGTTATCCTCAAGATCCGTGCTGGATGCAGTTGTTGGTGTTGTAAATAAATACCCGGATTACACGATACATATACAGGGGCACACTGATGACGAAAGTATTTCCACAGAAAAGTTTCCAACCAACTGGGAGCTTTCTGCCGGTCGAGCAACAGCTGTTCTAAGATACTTTTATGACAAAGGTGTAGAGCCCGAAAATATGACTGCGACGGGTTATGCAGACACGTTTCCCTTGGTTACCAATGACACGGTGCCTGGAAGAGCCAAAAATAGGAGGGTTGAGTTTGTTCTGGAAAAAGAAAATTAAAGATTCGGACAAAGGAAAGTTATTTAAAGCTCCTCCTGCAGATAGGGGGGCCTTCAGGGTTTACCCATCTAAAGAAAATCCGGTTGTCATCAATGTAGGTGACACCAAGCTCATTGCTCTTGATATTAGTGCCGGTGGTATTTCTTTTAATAATACAAATTTTAAAAGTGGGGCAACCTACCCACTTGAAATTATCTTACCAGAAAAAGAAACCATTATTGTCGAGACCACAGTTCACAAAATTGATGACAATAATATTTGTCGTTGCTCAATAGTGGGGTTGAGCGAATATCAGGAGGATCAAATTCATTCTTATATTTTGGCCCGCCAAAAAGAGGAAATCGCGCAACAGAAAAGCAAAGCTCTCAAATAGTTGGCGTAAAATAGGAGCTTTCTTTTCAAATCTCCTCCCCTTATGCAATCGCTTCTAAATCATGGGCAATGAAAACTCGGCAGATTCCCCCCTTGAAGAAAATGAAAGCTGGTACGCGAACGACTTGCAATGGATCAACCATATTGAAGTCTTTCAGCACAAGCCTGTAATTCTCAAAAAAGTCGAAAATCGTCTCAACAAACTTAAAGAATTAATGGTTGAAGAGTTGAACTTCTGCTCAGTGCCATTACCTCCGGGAACAGATATTGAGAAAGGTCAAATTGTTAAAGGTGAAAACAACAATGGCTTCCCCTTCATGTCTTTGGATATTCCACAGAACTTTTCTAAAACCGCAATGTTTACCTTTCGAACCTTATTTTGGTGGGGTCATTATCTAGGATTTGCTTTGATCTTAAAGGGAGACAAACTGCCAAACTATTTTCAGTCCCTATCTTCAGTTCGTAACAAACCCGCCTTTGAAAATATATACCTTTCTGTTTCGCCCACTCCTTGGGATTGGCGAATGGAGTATTTCGTTCCCATCGCTGACCTTTCAGAACAAGAATGGTTAGAAAAAACACATCTATTGGATTATATGAAAATCATACGAATTTACTCTACTGCTGAGGAGTCCTTTAAAGAGCTGGACTGGACGCAGGCGGGAGTAAAGTTCTGGAAAGACATGATGCCCATTTCTTTAGCTTAGGCATTGCAATTCGGTTTCACTCCACATAAACCAAGGGGTGTTTCCAGACTAATTTATTGGCAGGAATCAATCTCAACTGGCCTGAGCGTTGCAAATCCTTAAATAACAGAACATGATGCAAAGACGATGCAATGGGTGAAACCTTGCCGTCGGGAACATGTAAAGGCGTTGGCACCATAAAGACTTTTCTCCTATTACTGCCACCCGCAGATTCTTTTTGTACCCATTTCCCGAAAAATGGAATTTCATTTTGAACTTCCACCGCATAGATATCTCCCAATGCAGGCCCTTCCGATTTAGAGAAAACCGCAAGCGAACCTCGTGGCAACAATGAGGTCTCGCAGAGGCTTTCGACTCGCACGCCATAACATTTCTTGGGCAGTTCCCTTGCTGGAGCTATTCTGATATAATCAGAACCATTGGAAACATATTCTCCCTTCGCAAGGCTGGGCTCCCGCCCTTCCCGGCAGGAGGAAAAGGCGACCAAGGGAATCGTAATCGTTGAATCATTCTTCATAGTTTGTTAATGCCTCGACACTTTTTACTGCTTCAATCTATTCTGAAACAAGACCGTCTGATATTTTTAGAATACTCAGTCGTGCATGGCCCGAACCCAGGGTCATTAGTTTAAAGCAAATTCTTTTTACTTCCAGTTAGGTCATGCCATCAACCTTGATTAAAAATATTCTGCAATACAATCATTAAACCAACATGCCTGAACTGACTTATCAAGAAGCTCTCAAGTATTTATACAGTCTCACACAAAGTGGTATCAAACTGGGACTTAATAATACCAGCCTTCTTCTACAATATTTTGGTGAACCACAATTGCACGGACGCACTATTCATATCGCTGGCACCAATGGCAAAGGTTCAACCGCCGCGATGATAGAATCTATCCTCAGCACTTCTGGCTATAAGGTAGGGCTTTATACCTCCCCCCACCTCCTAGACTTTCGTGAACGGGTCCAGATTAACCGTAAAATGATCGAAAAGCACCAAACGCTCGAGTTGATCACTCGCATTAAATCGGCAGTAGAAGAACTGGGTATTGCCATCACATTTTTTGAGTTCACAACAGTTTTAGCTTTCCTTTATTTTAACGAACAAAATACCGATATAAATATAATTGAAGTCGGGCTGGGTGGCAGGTTGGATGCCACCAACCTTTGCCAGGCGGAAATATCTATTATCACCTCCATATCCCGGGACCATACCCAATACCTTGGGGAAGACCTGGAACAGATAGCCTTTGAAAAAGCTTCAATTATCAAGGAAAGCGGTACAGTTTTTGCTCATATCCCTGAAGAGGAGCTGTTTGAGGTTGTCAACAATTTGGCCAGGAAGCATTCGGCAAGCCTTTACCGCTTGGGAGTGGACTTCCAGGTCGCCCTTGAGGCCGAAAATGAAGGGAGCAATACCTTCAGTTTCAAGTCGGACTCTTGGGCTCTGAACAACCTAAACCTGCCCCTTACAGGCAGTTTTCAAAGGAATAATGCAGGGTTGGCCCTGTCAGCTTGCTTAAAATTAAAGGAACGCGGGCTGAAGATTGAGGAAAAACACCTCAGAAAGGGACTGGAAACGGTTTCCTGGGAAGGACGGCTGGAAACGGTTTCCTCACACCCGACAGTCGTGTTGGACTGTGCTCATAACGAGGAAAGCGTCAGGAATATGACACTGGAATTGCGTGAAAACTTCAAATTTTCCCGCTGTTTTGTTGTTTTGGGGCTGATGCAGGACAAAAAAATTGATGAAGTTATTAAAATTTTAAGCCAGTTGGGGGATCATTTTTCCCTGGTACCGATCAACCCCCCTCGGGGAGAGGCACCAGACAAACTGGCCGAGAAGCTGAAAATTTACAATAAACCGTCGCAGGTTTTTGCAACGGTTTCCAATGCGTTACAAGCTGTAAAACAAATCGCCAACCAGAACGATCTGATTTGTATCACAGGTTCCATATTTCTGGTTGCGAAAGCCAAAGAATTTTTTAACGATGAAAATACTTTTTTTAATTCTGGGAATACTCCTCTCTCTAGCGAGTGAATCCTATTCCAGTGACAAAGGTGAATTGGAAAGAAGATTCTCCCGATCTGGTCAGGAAGAAACCCAGAGGTCCCCTGAATTAACTAAGGGACTATCGAGCCCAAATCAAACTTCTGCCTGGTTTTGGGCCAACGGGAAACCTCTATCACCCTCGGAATTACTGTATTTGGATGCAGACCTGGAAACTCATGGTGTAGATTGGTTTTGGGGAGATGGAAAACCGCTAACGCTAAATGAAAGCGTGGCCATACCCGAGCAACTGACTTTCCCCAATTGGATTCAGGTTGCTGACACCCCCATAACCCTCCCCCCGGAAAAAGTGGTAGAGCAACCAGCCAAGGAAAAAATTTTCCTAACCGCCGACCACATGACCCATGACAACAAACGGGGTATGGTTTGGGCATGGGGGAAAGTAGTGATACAGCTCGAAGACAGAACCATCCTGGCAGATAAAGTCAAAGTGAACAATAAGACCGGAAATGGTACAGCCATCGGTAATGTCATCATCACTCAAAGTGATGGGACCCGGCTCAGAGGCAACAAAACCCTGTTTAACACCAATAACGAACAAGGTAGGATGTTTGAAGCTCGAGGTCGACTTGGCAAAAACTTTTATCTTAAGGGAAAAGACATTACCCGATACACAGAAACTCATTACAAAGTCAAAAAAGGCCGCCTCACAACCTGCGAAGGTAGCCTGCCGGATTGGCTCTTTGAAGCAGAATCTATGGACATTGTAGTCGGCGACCGGGCTCTTTTTACCAAAGGGGTCTTTAAAGTAAGGGATATCCCCATTTTTTACCTTCCGGTAGGGTACATCCCAATCGCTCAGGACCGTAAAAGCGGATTTCTAATGCCTTCTTTTGGAAATAGCAGTACTGATGGCGTGACTTTTAACAACACCTATTACTGGGTCATTAACGGACACTCCGATGCCACGTTCAGCTTGGGGTATCAGGGTAGGCGCGGCTTTAACCCGGGAATCGAATACAGATATACCCCCAACAAAGTCACCCGTGGTGCAATCACCGCTTCTTATATAGACGACAAGCTTACCCGCTCTACATTCTGGAAAGTGGATGCCAGCCACGAACAGGATTTTTCGAATGGATTTAGGTTTGATGGAATTCTGGAACTGGAAAGCGGGTTTGGCAGGAATTTTGCGGATGATAGCAACCAACGAACCCGTCGAAACACAGATTCTCATGCCACACTCACAAAAACCTTCGACAACAATAGCACCTTAGATCTTCTAACCCGTTATCGCGATAGTTCTGAAGCCTCCAGCGACCAAACCTTTGCGGAACTACCCCGAATAACTTACAAGGCTCCCAGGTATGCTTTGGGCGACCGCGACAGTAACTTTTATCTCAACATGGATACCAGCTTGAGCTCATTTCTCACGGATCTGGATTCCAGCCCGGATGTAGATGATAATTTTTCCGTCCAGCGTTTCGATTTTCATCCGCAGATATCCTATACGGCGAAAATCGCCCCATGGCTTTCCTTCACTCCCACCTTGGGAGTAAGAGAAACTGTTTACAGCAAGGGGTTGGATACAACTGATGATAATAAACGTTTGGACTTATTCACCCGAGAATCATTCGATGTCACCGCCGCGTTTGAAGGTCCAAGGATTGAAAAAGTCTTTGATCTCAAAAATAAATATATACCCAAGGTCAAACATTTAATAGAACCCCGTCTCACCTATAACTTCATTCCCGACCTGGATGAAATAGATCGCGAAAAAATAAAAGTGTTGGATGGGATCGATTCCGTAAATCGGCAAAGCAATGTTAGTTATTCCTTAACTCAAAGGCTCTTGCAAAAAGAACTTGAAAAAGGAGGCACCTTTTCAACCCGCGAAGTGCTTCGCTTTGATATCAGCCAGACTTTCGATCTGATTGAGGCCACCGGGTCAGAGAACTCTGAGAACAAACGCCCGTTTGCTGATATCCGTTTTGATCTGGACAGCAGGTTGACGGATACCTTCGAGTTCAATGCCGACACAACATTTGATATATATGACGATGTATTTGAAGGATGGAATTTCGAAATCGGAGTAAAACCTGTAGACTCCTTGTTTCTATCTTTGGAGCGAAGGTATGTACGCAGAGGAAGTGTCTTTACGATAGCTTCATTGGACTGGGCAATGAAAGAGGGCTGGAGACTCCAGGCAAGTACCCGTTTGGATGAAAACACAGATACCAATCGTGAAAATCACCTGACTTTGGTTTATGATGACCCCTGTGAATGCTGGGGCTTTAACTTCGACTGGGTCAAGCGTAACAACTTTAGAGCAGGTGGCACCGGCCTTAATGAGACAAAATTCTTTTTAGGATTCACTCTCAGAGGATTAGGGTCTATTGCATCTGCCAAGCAAGACTTAGTAGACTTGCATCGCACATTTGAATCCATATATGACACCGAAGATGACACAGAAGATGACACAAAATAACATTGCAGAAAAACTAGCTCGAATTTCGCTTGAAATTGGAGCGATAAAATTCAGTCCTGATCAACCTTTTACATGGGCTTCAGGCTATAAAATGCCCATCTATAATGACAATCGCCTGCTTCTCGGCAATGCCGGGCACCGTACTCTGATCACCCAGGGCTTCCAGGACCTATTAAAAAAATGCACCACCAAAGTAGACGTCATAGCTGGCACAGCGACTGCCGGGATTCCTCATGCCACCACCCTGGCTGACCACCTCCAGCTTCCCTTAATTTATGTTAGATCTGCAAGCAAAACCCATGGCATGGGCAATCGAATTGAAGGACCTCTCAAGGAAAACCAACAGGTTTTAGTCATTGAGGACCTGGTTTCGACAGGAGGAAGCGCCGCCAACGCCGTGACAGCCATTCGTGAAGCAGGAGGTATTGTGAACCATTGCTTCAGCATTTTCAGCTATGGTCTCACCGAGGCCACAGATAAATTTGAAGGCATATCCTGCGAAATCCACTCCATTCTGGATTTTTCCGAACTGCTTAAAATAGCCTTATCCACCCAAAATCTATGCTCAAACAACATTGAAACACTTCGATCCTGGCAGAAAGCCCCCTTTAAGTGGGCAGAAAATAATGGCTTTTAACCACACCAACAGTTTTTGCAGAAGAGTAATGCCCTAAGCCTCAATCGGGCGTGAATAGTATTGACAAAACCCACCTTTAATAATAATATGCCCGTTTCTGAGCGGGGCCTTCCCCGAACCAAAAATCAAGGTTGATCGTTATAAAATAAAGCGCTTTACCGGGGTTTCTATTGCAGAAAATCCGGTTTCAATTTGCAAAAAATTTATTGGAGGTTTGTTTAGATGCCCAAACTAGAGTTAGGCCCTATTGGTTTACTTCCCCCTTCTGCTGCAGCCATGGGTATTTTCCATCCTGAAAGTGGTTCTGGAATGGATTTGGTTGAGGGAGAGCATGTACCAACCGATGAGGCAATCAAAAAAGCCGCACATGAGTTGTTGACCCGCCGCAACCCTACCCTTTTTCCCGGGCCAATGATTGTTTGGGGATGGAATGAAGAAACTGATCACAAAGCAGAATTGGCACTGGCACTGGTAAAAGAGGTTCCCGGCATGAACATAATCACTATGCCCGACTACCGACCCATTTATCCCAAGATTGATCCCGAAACAGTAATAAATCCTTGCCACCCCAATTTAACGGTCAACCATAATAAGATCGAAACCTGTGTCTTGATCGGAATTCACTGTCACTTTGCTAACATAACGCTAAAAATGATCCGTGCAAATACCAATTGCTACACGATGGCATTTTGTGCATACGATGGTCATGAAGACGCTCTTCTCTCCTTAAGTGATTTGGATGGTAGCAAGCTAATAAAGGTGACGGAAGCAGTTCGTAAAGCCAAAAAAGAGGGTGTAGAACCCTGGGGGCTGACCAAAGAAGGAAAAGAAGAACTGGAAGAGACCGCTGCCAGAAAAGCCGCAGCAAAGGCCCCCTCCAAGGAAGATACAAGTTTGTTCATGGGAGAATTGGAACAAGGCCTGGATGAAAATGCCGAGTGAGACAAGTATTTTTCCAAATTAAATAGAATTACAGTTCTCAAAAAGCCCGCTTGATTTAAGCGGGCTTTTTTTTTGCTCAATATCCAGTGGTTAGCCAAGTAGTTTTAATGGACCGGTAAACTTTCACATTGACAGAACTAGATAATCAATTATTCTATAGTAACGCTAATCAAGAAATTATTGGAATATCGTTGCTTAATTGATTTATCTGTCCGGCTTGCTAACCAAGGTGAATTTTTCCTCACGCTTAAAAGGAGGTTTTTGTGCGCGCACTGGTAATTGATGACTCCAGAGCCATCAGACTGATTCTTGGACAAATTCTGAAAGCCCTTAAATTTGAGGTCATTGAGGCAGGCCACGGTTTGGAAGCCTTGGAAAGGCTCAAGGAATCCGGCCCCTTAGACTTGGCCTTGGTGGACTGGAATATGCCTGAAATGAATGGCTTTGAATTTGTGTGTGAAGTCAGAAAAGATGACCAATACAAAGATATGAAATTAATGATGGTCACGACTGAAACTGAAATGGCTCAAGTGATAAAAGCTTTGGAAGCCGGTGCCAATGAGTATGTTATGAAGCCATTTACTAAAGATATGATTGTGGAAAAATTAACACTTATGGGCCTTGAGCTTGACTGAACAGGCTCCACCTCTCCAAACAATAACTCCTGCGAACAAGGACTGTAATGGCCATTAACCCGGCAGACTTCGATTTCATCAGCAAGATTGTCAGAGAACAATGCGCAATTGTCCTGGAAAAGGGCAAGGAGTATCTGGTTGATTCTCGACTTATGCCTTTGGTTCATCAGGAAAAACTGGAGTCCATCGAAAACCTTGTACGCAAGATAAAGTCGGACCCCCGAGGCAGTCTTAAAGATGCGGTCATTGAAGCCATGACCACCAATGAAACTTCCTTTTTTAGGGATATCCACCCTTTTGAAACATTAAAAAAAGAGATACTTCCTGAGCTAATTGAAAAACGAAAAACCAAAAAAGAATTGAATATCTGGTGCGGAGCCAGTTCCAGTGGTCAGGAGCCCTATTCTCTGGTCATGTTGCTGAAAAATGATTTTCCGCAACTCAATTCGTGGAAGCTAAGTTTTTCCGCCAGCGACATCTCCAATCAAATGCTCAACCGCTGTAAAAGTGGTATCTACAGCCAACTGGAAATTAACCGGGGGCTTCCTGCTCCTCTTATGGTCAAGTATTTTGAGCGCATTGGAACCGAATGGCAGGTCAAAGAAGATCTACGCAAAATGATTCAGTTTCGAATCATCAATCTTTCCGAAGCATGGCCGATGATACCGCCAGTGGATTTGCTCATGATGCGAAATGTTCTCATCTATTTTGATGTGGAAATGAAAAAAAATATCCTGGGCCGAATTCGCAAACTCCTCCGGCCAGATGGTTATCTATTTCTAGGAGCGGCTGAAACCACACTCAATCTGGATGAAAATTTTGAAAGGATGCCTTTCAAGCAATCCGGTTGCTACCGTTTAAAACAGGGGTAAAAACCATGCAACAATTTGAAACAGAAATCTGTCAATATACAGAAAATATATGGAAGTCCATCCTCAATCTGGACGTTAAAAAAACCGTAGAAGAATATTGCCCTCCTGAAGAAGAAGACGTTCTCGCCGGGTGTGTCCATATTTCCGGGGAATGGGAAGGGGTGGTGGCTTTAGACTGTCCCCATGAACTGGCAAAAAAAGCCGCATCCATCATGTTTCAATTGAGCGAAGATGAGGTAGCACCGGACTTGATTCAAGATGCCTTGGGGGAACTGACCAACATGACCGGCGGTAACCTTAAGTCTTTGCTACCGGAACCCTGCTTTTTGTCACTGCCCGCTGTAACAATGACACAACAGGGGTTCAGAATTCCAGGCAGTGAACTGCTAACTTCCGTTACCTTCCAGTGCTGGGGCTATAAATTCAAGGTCTCGGTTTTAAAGAAATCAGAAGAAAGTTGATTTCAGAGGGGCAGTATTTATTCGGTAATTTTCTCTATGCAATTCCTCGAAAAAGAAATTCAGCAATATACCCATTTAGTCTGCTCCATATTGCTGGACTTTGAGATTCATCCTCTGCCTGGCACCTTCGAGCAGTCTTCAACGGACACGATTTCTGGAAGCGTTCAAATTTCTGGGAAATGGAATGGAGCCATCATGCTTTCCCTGCCCTCAGCATTGGTTAACACGTTAACCGAAAAGATGTTTTCCCTCGAACCGGGAAAAGCTTCTGTTGAGGACAAAAAAGACGCAATAGGGGAAATGGTCAATATGATTGGGGGGAATATCAAAGCACTATTACCTGATCCCAGCACTCTTTCCACACCACTTCTGGCTTTCGAGGGACACAGCCTGCAGTTCCCCTCTACAAAAGTGGTGACCCATTGCCACTTTGAATGCCAAGGGAAACCCTTTGCCATATCACTGTTTGAGCGGGTAGAAAAACCTTTCAAAGAACGTCTAAAATCCAAGTAAGAAACTCTCTAAATCAGAGCTGTCTCTAAAAAACTCCAGTATTCATTCTTTTCTCTTCAGGCCATCATGGTCACTGATTTCCTTATCAATCACATCAATGTCCGGCGAATTGTACCGGATCAGGTTTTGCAGATGTTCATAGCTTTCAAGCTGCACCTCTGAAAACTCAATACATAAGTCTTCATCGGTAACACGTCCAACCTTTCCTTTCATATCAACATGAATAGGAGGGTCGGCACCTTCTAAAAATACCGAAATATCACACAGGATTCCGACCGGTAAAACCGTCCCCTCATGCTGGAGTGAGATACCCACCATGCTCAGGTCATGAGTCTTGTGGGTTTTTACAACTTTACCCTCTGCACGCACTTCTACCCAGACTTTGATAGGAACCCGGGTGAACTCCCTGTGCTCACTACTTTTATTTTCCGTCATGTCAAAAAACCCGTAGTTAATGTTGATAACAATTATAACGCATTAAGAAAGAAAAACGAGGTAAATTTAAGACGCCACAGATATTCCAGCGTACTTAAAATAACCCATTTATTTGTAATAACTTATCAACTTCCCCCTTGGTGAGAACCCTTGCGAAAATTATACATAAATATGTTCACCTCAGCTTGACATTGCCAGAAGCGGGTCTTATTTAACTTACAGATTTGTAAAGAGATAATACCCATTTACCCTGACCGGTAAATGCATTCATAAAACAAGGAAAGGATTAGAACTCATGGGAAAAATCGTAGGCATAGATCTGGGCACCACCAACTCCGTGATCGCCGTAATGGAAGGAAGCGAACCGAAAGTAATCCTCAATGAAGAGGGAAACAGAACCACCCCTTCCGTAGTCGCGTTCACCAAAGAGGGTGAAATACTGGTGGGCCAGGTGGCAAAAAGACAGGCCATCGCTAACCCGGAAAATACGATTTTTTCCATTAAGCGTTTCATGGGCCGATCCCTCAACGAGGTTTCGGAAGAAATGAAAATGGTTCCGTACGAAGTCATTCAAGGGTCCAAAAATGAAGTGCGAATAAAGGCCGGTGACAAGTCTTACACTCCACCCGAAATAGCGGCCATGATACTGCAAAAACTGAAAAAGTCCGCAGAGGCTTATCTCGGTCAACCGGTTACAGAAGCCGTTATTACCGTACCGGCATACTTCAATGACGCTCAACGCCAGGCAACCAAGGATGCCGGCAAAATAGCGGGATTGGAAGTCAAGCGGATCATCAACGAACCCACCGCTTCGGCACTAGCTTATGGGCTGGATAAGAAAAAAGACCACACCATTGCTGTTTATGATTTCGGCGGCGGCACCTTTGATATTTCAATTCTTGAAGTTGGAGACAGTGTCGTTGAAGTTAAAGCCACAAACGGGGACACCCATCTTGGCGGTGACAACCTGGATCAGCGTGTTATTAACTGGCTGGTAGATGAGTTCAAGAAGTCTAATGGCATTGATCTTTCCAAAGACAATATGGCTTTGCAAAGGCTGAAAGAAGCGGCCGAAAAAGCTAAAATGGAATTATCAACCACCAATGAAACGGATATTAATCTTCCCTTCATCACCGCCGATGCAGGAGGTCCCAAGCATCTCAACATAAAACTTTCAAGAGCCAAGTTTGAGTCCATGATCGATGACTTGCTGGAAAAATCCAAGACCCCCTGTGTCCAGGCATTAAAAGATTCCGGACTGAAAGCAGATCAGGTTCATGAAGCAGTTCTGGTTGGTGGCTCAACCCGGATCCCGAAAGCACAGGACCTGGTTAAAAACCTTTTTGGCAAAGAACCCCATCACGGTGTCAACCCGGACGAAGTGGTTGCGCTGGGTGCGGCGGTTCAGGCAGGTGTTCTTTCCGGCGATGTGACAGACATCCTTCTTCTTGATGTCACTCCACTTTCTCTCGGAATTGAAACGCTGGGAGGAGTTACCACAAAGTTGATTGAGCGCAACACCACCATCCCCACCCGTAAAGCAGAAACCTTTTCAACTGCGGCGGACAATCAGCCCTCGGTAGAAATCAATGTTATTCAGGGTGAGCGGGAGATGGCAAAAGATAACCGGACTCTCGGGAAATTCCATCTGGACGGAATCCCACCGGCACCGCGAGGCATACCACAAGTTGAAGTGACCTTCGACATAGATGCCAATGGCATTATTCATGTCACGGCCACAGACAAGGGCACCAATAAGGAACAAAAAATCACCATAACAGACTCAACCGGTTTGAGCGAAAGCGAAATTGAGCAAATGGTGAAAGACGCTGAGGCCAATGCCGAAGTGGATAAAGAAAGAAGAGAAAAGATTGATGTTAAAAACCAGCTCGATACGGTTATCTACAGCACGGAAAAAACCATAAAGGACAACAAAGACAAGCTCAAAGAGGAAGATGTCAAGGAAGCCGAAGAAGCCGTTGAAGAAGCCAAGAAACATCTCGAAGGCGAAATACCGGCTATGAAAGAGCAGGTCGAAAAAGTCAATGAGGTTGCTCACAAACTGGCTCAGTCCATGTATTCCCAGTCCCAGGAAGAAGGTGGCGCACCCGAAGGTGGCGCGCCCGATGGTGGCGAATCATCCGAAAACACGGATGGCGGCAACGATGGCAAGGCTGACGATGACGTAGTCGATGCAGAATTCGAGGATGTCGGAAAAAAATAACATCATCCAATCGCGTGCCCTCGAATTCTTCGAGGGCACGATTCTATTATCCAGTAAGCACAAAAAACCCCTATGACGAAAAACAAATCGAAAACAAAGGCTGATCCGCAAGAGGAGCCTGAAATTAATATCGTTGATCGAAGATCTTCCATCCTTGAAGAAGAGGAAATTGCGGATGCCGTTGAAGAACGCCTGCCCACTTATGTGGAACGTCTCAAACAGGAGGCGGAAGAAAAAGATAAACGCCTGCGCGAATACATCGCCGCCTATAAGGAAAAGTCCGGCGAAGACGATGAGTTCCGCAAACGTCTCGAAAAAGACAACGATATCCGCCTGGATCAGTTTAAGGCCAATCTGTTCTCACGCTTGATCCCGATTCTGGACAACTTGAACAGAGCCATTGAAGCCACCAGCTCTAACAAGGATTTTGAAGTACTTCACCAGGGCATGGAAATGGTTACCAAACAATTCGCCCGGGAACTCAAAAATAATGATGTACAAAAAATCGATACCCAGAACCGGAAGTTCAATCCCAAGACTGACGAAGTAGTCATGGCAGAAGAAACTACCGACCCGGAACAGGATAATGCGATTGTTGCAGAACTGGAACCGGGATATATTTTTAAGGACAAGTTGATCAAAGCCGCCAAAGTAAAAGTGGCTCACCTAAAAACCCCTTAGCCCCTTGGCAGGGGAGGCAACTGGCAAGGGCTCATCAAGCCAAGCTAGCTCTTTGCTAGCAGATAAAGCGATTGCTAGCTGGCCCCACGCCTATTGGAAAATAACGACTCATGAGCCAACGCGATTATTATGAAGTACTCGAAGTTCCTAAAAATGCCAACGAAAGCGAACTGAAAAAAGCCTACCGGCAACTGGCCCTTAAATATCATCCCGACAAAAATCCCGGCGACAAACAGGCGGAAGATAAATTTAAAGAAGCTTCAGAAGCTTACAATATCCTTAAAGATGCTGAGAAAAGGCAAGTCTATGACCAGTATGGTCATGATGGCCTTAAAGGACGCGGCTATGGTGGGTTCAGCGGATTCGACGATATCTTCTCCCAGTTTGGAGATGTTTTTGGTGACTTTTTTGGTGGTGGTGGAGGAGGACGGCAAAGAACCGGATCGGACCTGCGCCTGGATATCTCTATCAGCTTTCAGGAAGCCGCTTTTGGAACCGAAAAGGAAGTGGAAGTCAGCAAACATAACCCTTGCGGAACCTGCGAGGGATCTGGAGCCAAACCCGGCCACAGGCCACAGCCCTGCCGAACCTGTCGGGGAACCGGTCAGGTCATTCGCGCACAAGGATTTTTCAGCGTCCAGTCCCCCTGCCCCGATTGCCGAGGTGCCGGTCAGGTCATTACTCACCCCTGCACCGATTGCCGTGGAGATGGGCAGGTTCTTCAAAACAAAAAACTTTCCATCAATATTCCAGCAGGTGTGGACGATGGCGCCCGCCTCAGGTTAAGAGATGAAGGAGAGGGCGGACCGGGCCTTCCACCCGGAGACCTTTATGTGATCATGCATGTTGCCGCGCATGAATTTTTTCATCGGGAAGAGCACGATATTCATTGCCGGATGAATCTGACATTTTCCCAGGCGGCGCTTGGAGCAAAGATTCAGGTTCCCCTGCTCGATGAAGGAAAAACACAAATCATATCTGTCCCTGCCGGAGTACAAAGCAATGACACACATCGTATTCCGGGTGTCGGCATTCCACAATTACGTGGACACCGCAGAGGAGATCAGGTCATTCACTTCATTATAGAAACACCCAAACACCTGAATAAGAAACAGAAAGAGTTGTTCCAGGAACTGGCAGAGATAGAGGGCAACCCCATCAAGGAAACACTGAAAGGCTTTTTCCAAAAATTAGGCATATAGTTCTTTTTCTCCTGCGCCAAGACAAAAAAAGCAACCCCCTCAATCCCCCTTATCAGGGGGAAGCCGATGGCATAACCTCTTCCTTGGCCTTCATGCCCTGAAAGAGCACAAGATATCTCAAGCCGAGACAACTCCTTGCCAGCAACAAAAACCCATTGCTAGCTGGCCGCACGCCTAGTGCCCCTTAGCAGGGGAGGCAACTCGGCAGAAACTTTTTAAGCCCAGATAACTCCTCACCAGCAATAAAACCCATTACTAGTCGGCCGCACGCCTAGTGCCCCTTAGCAGGGGAGGCAACTCGGCAGAAACTTTTTAAGCCCAGACAACTCCTCACCAGCAATAAAACCCATTACTAGTCGGCCGCACGCCTAGTGCATTAAGAATTTTTAATTTCGCGTTAATGGACATTTAATTTTCAGGTTTTATTATTATCCCATGTAACCTGAAAAGTAATTATCAAACACTCGTGTTTTTAAGAATTTAATAGCATTGGAGAAATTCCATTATGACTCGAAAATTTAAAATCGCATTTGCTCTGTTCACTCTGTTGCTCCTTCCCCTCTCATATGGTATCGGGGATTTTGCGGGTTCCGCATTTGCATTGAGCACCAAAGCCAACCCTGTAGGAACCAACCTGATCGTAGATATTGCCAAAAGGCAGAATCCCGCAGTCGTTTTCGTTACGTCCAAAACAAAATTTCAACCGGCAAAGGGAAACGGACCCCTCGGAAAGTTCGCTCCGCCAGGCAGGGGAAGCCCCTTTACTCCTCCACGCACCCCTCCACCCCGGCCTGGGAACGGAACCGGGACAGGGTTCATCATTGATCAGGAAGGACATATTCTGACCAACAACCATGTCGTAGAAGGTGCCGATATCATAAAAGTAACTCTGCAGAATGAAAAGGAATACGAGGCCAAGCTTGTTGGTTCGGACCCCAAGACCGATGTCGCACTGATAAAAATCGTCAAGGAAAATGGATCCTTTCCATTTATAGCACTGGGCGATTCAGAAAAAGTAGAAGTGGGAGAATGGGTGGTCGCCATCGGCAATCCATTCGGCCTATCCCATACTGTAACAACCGGAGTGGTCAGCGCTAAGGGCAGAAATATTGGTAGCGGCCCCTATGATGAGTTCATTCAGACCGATGCTTCGATCAACCCTGGCAATAGTGGCGGACCATTACTGAATATGAACGGAGACGTAATAGGCATCAACACAGCAATCTTTTCTGGCAGTGGCGGAAATGTAGGCATTGGTTTTGCCCTGCCCATCAATATGGCCAAAGATATTCTTGATGACTTGAAACAAAAAGGAAAAGTCACGCGTGGCTGGCTGGGAGTTATGATTCAGAGAATCACTCCGGAACTGCAAGCATCTTTCAAGCTCGGAAGCACAAGCGGTGCTCTGGTCAGTGATATCGCCCCCAACAGCCCTGCCTTCCTCGGAGGAATGAAACGTGGGGATGTCATCACCCGGTTTGACGGAGTTGAAATCGCTTCGATGGAAACGCTACCCAAGCAGGTGGCATCGATAAAACCGGGAAGCTCCGTGAAGGTTGAAGTAATCCGCGAAGGCAAACCCAAAATACTGGATATAAAAATTGAACCGCTGAAGGAAGAAAAACCCGCTTGAGAAATTCCCCAAGCCTGCTTGTCAGCTGGCTTACCTCCGGAAGGGGGACTGTTCTGTCAAGGGCAGTCCCCTTTCTTTTTTTCTGATAAAAAGATTACTTTGAAAACTGGCTGTGTGGAAGCTGGGTGGCTCCCATGAGGTGAAGGTCTACCGACCTTGCGGCTTCACGGCCTTCAGCAATGGCCCAGACCACCAGCGACTGCCCCCGGGTCATATCCCCGGCGACAAAAACCCCATCCACACTGGTCATTTTCTTATCGTCACAGGCTACGTTTCCACGTGCGTCCAGGTTCACACCCAACTCTACAAGCATGCCCTCATGGATGGGGTGAACAAAACCCATCGCCAGCAGAACCAATTCGACATCCAGTTCAAACTCCGACCCAGGCACTTCCCGCATTTCAGGGCGACCTGTTTTAGGATCGGGATCACCAAACTCGATTTCTACCCCATGCACTCTGGAAACCTTGCCATCTTTGCCGGAAAACTTTTTAGTCGAAACACAATATTGCGTGATCCCGTCTTTTCCTTCCCGGACATTAGCTTCTTCATGCGAAGAGGAGACCCGAAATATTTTCGGCCACTGCGGCCAGGGGTTGCCATCGTTTCTTTCCTTAGGCGGCTCCGGCAAAAGTTCAAACTGGTAAATATTTTTCGCGCCCTGCCTGAGTGAGGTTCCCACGCAATCCGACCCGGTATCTCCACCACCGATAATCAAAACATTTTTATCTTTAGCGGTAATAGATATTTCTTCAGGAATCGTATCGCCCTCATTACGTTTATTCTGTTGCGGGAGAAATTCCATGGCAAAGTGAACGCCTTCAAGGCCCCGCCCCTCCACAGGCATATCCCGTGACTTCTGCGACCCTCCACAAAGCACCACCGCGTCAAATTCATTTTTCAATTCGTTAGCCGATTTGTCGACACCAATATTGACACCCGTCTTAAAAGTCACACCGGACTCTTCCATCAGCTTCAACCGGCGTTTTACAACTTCCTTGTCCAGCTTAAAATGAGGGATGCCATACATCAGGAGTCCGCCAACACGATCATCTTTTTCGAAGACCGTTACATCATGTCCCACCGCATTAAGTTGATCCGCACAGGCCAGCCCAGCCGGCCCCGATCCTATGATCGCTATTTTTTTCCCCGTCCGGGACTCAGGCTTGCGGGGTTTGATGAACCCCATCTCAAACCCTTTTTCCGCAATTCTCTCTTCGATTTTACAAATCGTAACCGCCGGTTCGCTGATGCCCAGTACACAGGCACCTTCGCAGGGAGCGGGGCAAACACGCCCGGTGAATTCGGGAAAATTATTGGTCTTCTGTAACAGTTCCACCGCTTCCTCGTACCGGCCTCGATACACCATATCGTTCCAGTCCGGAATCAGGTTTCCCAGTGGACAACCGGATTCACTCTGGCAAAAGGGAACTCCGCAATCCATACAGCGAGCACCCTGTTGCTGGTACTTTTCTTCCGTCAAAGGAGCGTAGCACTCCTTCTGGTCCTTGAGCCGATTCTCAACCGGCCGACCTGGCGGTGTCTCCCGCTCATACTCCATGAAACCTTTTATTGCACCCATTGAACTTTACCTTTCTAAAAGTTGCTTCCTAACGGGTTGCTGAAAAACCATTTAGTATTCGGCCAGGTTTTGTCCAACTATTTAACCCCCCTAGCCCCCCTTATCAGGGGGGAACTGTGCCTCCCCCTGATAAGGGGGATTGAGGGGGTTGCTCTTTACCTTCGGCTCGAGTAACACGTGTTTTTTAGCAATCTGCTAGGCAACTCGCTTTTCGTTTTTTCGTTCTTCCAGGACCCGCCTGTAGTCTTTCGGATAAATCTTGACGAATTTTGGCAGGGTCACTTCCCACTCATCAAGCACCTTTTTGGCAACACTGCTTTGTGTGCTCTGAAAGTGTTCCTCAATCAAGCCCTTCAATTGTTGAACATCTTCAGGTTCTTCAACTGGAAGCAGGTCAACAATACTTTGGTTGCAGTGAATGGGGAACGTATTATCCCGATCCAGAACGTACGCCAGCCCTCCGCTCATTCCGGCGGCGAAGTTTCTGCCTGTGGCACCGAGAACCACAACGGTTCCTCCCGTCATGTATTCACAACCATGGTCCCCCACCCCTTCTACCACTGCATGGGCTCCACTGTTGCGTACAGCAAAACGCTCTCCCCCTATTCCCCGGAAAAATGCTTTTCCAGAAATGGCACCATAGAGAACTGTATTTCCTATTAAAATATTTTCTTCCGGCACGAGGGTAGAGTCCCTTGGCGGGGAAATAAATATTTTACCGCCAGACAAACCTTTCCCCACATAGTCATTGGCATCACCGGCAAGACCAAAGGTTATACCCGGCGCGAGAAAAGCCCCGAAACTCTGGCCTGCAGAGCCCGTAAAACCAAACTGAATCGTATCCGCTGGCAGGCCCTCTTCCCCGTGTGATTTGGAAACACGATAACTGAGCATCGCCCCGGTAGCCCGGTCAGTATTAACGATGTTGAAATCTCCATAGACCTGGGTCTTCTTTTCAAGTGCCAGTTGGCTCGTTTCTATCAGCTTATGGTCCAGCGCGTTATCCAGGTCTCCGCTTAAATCCTGGGTGCAGACATTTCTCAATGCCACCTTTTTATCCACCTCAGGTTTAAATAAAATTTTACTGACATCCACACCACTTGCTTTCCAGTGGTCAGCCGCTTTTTCTCCTTCGAGCAGTTCTACTTTACCAATCAGGTCAGCGAATTTTTTAATACCCAGTTGAGCCATGATTTCCCTGACTTCTTCTGCAATAAACCGGAAAAAATTGACAACATAATCTGCCTTGCCGCCAAACTTTTTCCTCAGGACAGGGTCTTGCGTCGCAATCCCTACCGAACAGGTATTGAGATGGCATTTTCTCATCATAATGCAACCCATAGTGATCAGGGTCGTTGTGGAAAAACCGAATTCATCGGCACCCAGAATTCCGCCAATCACAACATCGCGTCCTGTTTTGAGTTGTCCGTCCACCTGAACGCAGATGCGCCCCCGAAGATCGTTGAGCACAAGAATCTGCTGTGTTTCAGAAAGCCCCAATTCCCATGGAAGCCCAGCGTGTTTGATCGAGGTTTGAGGCGAAGCTCCCGTTCCCCCATCGTGTCCGGCGATCAGCACTCCCTCTGCACGCGCCTTGGAGACACCTGCCGCAATGGTACCCACCCCTGCCTCCGCAACCAGTTTGACACTCACCCTGGCATCGGGATTGGCATTATGAAGATCGAATATTAATTGCTGTAGATCTTCGATGGAATAAATATCGTGATGAGGCGGAGGAGAGATCAAAGCCACACCCGGAGTGGAATTACGGATTTTAGCGATGTACTCGCTGACCTTATGCCCCGGCAACTGCCCTCCTTCACCGGGTTTAGCACCCTGGGCAATCTTGATCTGCATTTCATCGGCATTTGACAAATAATAACTGTTCACCCCAAATCGCCCCGAAGCAACTTGTTTGATCTTACTGCGACGAGAGTCTCCGTTAGCGTCAGGTGTATTGCGCGCGGGGTCTTCTCCTCCTTCACCGGTATTGCTCCTTCCACCCAGCCTGTTCATGGCAATCGCCAGTGTCTCATGGGCTTCGCGGGAAATAGAACCAATAGACATGGCACCAGTGCAAAAACGTCTGGTGATCTCTTCTACAGGCTCCACCTCTTCGATGGGAATCGGCGTGGCCTTTTTAAAATTAAACAGTCCTCTTAAAGTGCATTGCCGGGTGCTTTCTTTATCGGCCTGCTGGGAAAACTTTTTGTAAGTCGCATAATCATTGGAACGGGTGGCGTGTTGCAATAACCCGATAGCATTCGGATTGAGCATATGTTTTTCTTCACCGCGCCGCCAGTGGTAATGACCGCCAAGATTCAGTTGCGAAAAAAGTTCATTATCAAAAGCCTTTTGATGCCTTGCCAAAGCCTCCTTGGCCAGCACATCAAGGTTCGCTCCACTCACTCTGGAAGGGGTTCCGGTAAAAAAATGTTCGATCACATCTTCGTTTAATCCAACGGCTTCAAAAATCTGGGCACCACGATAACTCTGGATCGTAGAGATTCCCATTTTCGCAGTGATCTTAAACAATCCCTTTCTTGTTGCCGTGATAAAATTATCGACCGCCGTGTCCTTATCCAGCTTTTCAACATACATCGCCTCGCTGGCAATTCTGGCTACCGTTTCATAGGCAAGATAAGGATAAATAGCCCCGGCACCATAACCTATCAACAGGGCGAAGTGCATCATCTCCCGGGCCTCGCCAGTTTCCACAACCAGTCCCGCGCGAGTACGAGTCCCTTCACGCAAAAGGTGATGGTGCACCCCAGCGGTGGCCAGCAGGCTGGGCAACGCAACATGCTCCGCATCGATTCCTTTATCAGAGAGAACCAAAATGGTGGCACCCTCTTCGATAGCCTGCGAAGCTTTCTGACATAACGCATCCAAAGCCCGTTCTAATCCATTCTCCCCTTCAGAGACAGGAAACAGGGTGGAGAGCACAACGGTTTTTAAATCTTCCTGATCGAGTTTGCGGATCTTCTCCATTTCTTTCCCGGTTAGAATGGGATGCTCGACTTTTAATTTGCGGCAATGTTCAGGGCTCTCATCCAGAAGGTTTCGTTCTTTTCCAAGCGTCGCCTCCATAGACATAACAAGTTCTTCGCGAATGGAATCGATGGCCGGATTGGTCACTTGAGCAAAAAGTTGTTTGAAGTAATGAAACAACAGTTGTGGCTTTTGCGACAAAACCGCAAGCGGTGTGTCGTTACCCATTGAACCTGTAGCTTCCTGTGCGGTTCCAATCATGGGGGCTATGATGAACTTGATATCCTCAACGGTATATCCAAACGCCGTCTGACGGGTCAGGAGGGAATCATAATCCGGGTCGAATTTGTAATCCGTCTCTGGCAAATCCTTGAGGTTGATCTGGTTTTCTTCCACCCATTTTTTATAAGGTTTTTGCGTAGAAATTTTTGCTTTGATTTCTTCATCAGAAATGATTCTGCCCTCATTAATATCAACGAGAAACATTTTTCCTGGCTGCAACCTCCCCTTGTAAGCGATGTTGGCTTCATCCACCGGCACCACTCCCACTTCGGAGGCCATGATGACCAACCCGTCTTTGGTCACATAATAACGGGACGGTCGTAAACCGTTCCGGTCCAGCACCGCGCCGCAGGTTTCGCCATCGGTAAAAGCGATGGAGGCAGGACCATCCCAGGGTTCCATCATGGAAGCGTGGAATTCATAAAATCCGCGCTTGTCGTCATCCATCGTCTCGTGCCCGCTCCACGGTTCAGGAATCATCATCATCATGGCATGGGGCAAGGACCGGCCCGTCAGGAACAACATCTCCAATGCCTGGTCAAAATCCGCCGAATCACTGCCGCCTGGAGCAATGACAGGAAGGATCATATTGATGTCTTTAAATAAAGGCGATTCGAACATCGACTCACGGGCACGCATCCAGTTCTGGTTTCCCCGAACCGTATTGATTTCTCCATTATGTGCGATGTAACGGAAAGGTTGCGCCCGGCCCCAGGATGGAAAGGTATTGGTGCTATAGCGAGAGTGCGCCAACGCCAAAGCCGAAACCATATGCGGGTCTTTGATATCCGGGTAATAGGTCTCCACTTGCGGAGCCATCAACTGCCCTTTATAAATAAGGGTCTTGCTGGAAAGACTGCAAACATAAAAATTTTCGTTATTGTCATTGAGTCCGGCCCGACGCACTCCCCATGCGGTGCGTTTACGCACACAATAAAGCCGTCGTTCAAAAGCCAGTTGGTCTTTGACATCTGCTCCCGCACCAACAAAAATCTGTTTGATAACCGGCTCAGCAGAACGGGCCGTTACCCCGATGGTTGTATTATCTACCGGAACATCCCGCCAACCCAGAAGTTCCAAACCCTCGGTGACAACCGCACGCTCCATGATTTGCTGGCCCTGTTCCGTATCCTTGCCTGAAGGAAGAAAAACATTTCCTACAGCATATCGTCCGGCCTCAGGCAGTTTGATCCCTGCTTTTTCACTCTGTTCCTGGAAAAACAGGTGCGGAATCTGAATGAGAATTCCGGCACCATCGCCGGTTGCGGCATCGGAACCACAGGCCCCACGATGCTCCAGTTTTTTGAGGATTTCCAGTCCCTGAATAATGATTTCATGGGACTTTTCACCCTTCATATTCATGACAAATCCCACCCCACAACTGTCTTTTTCGAAGGCGGGATCATAAAGCCCCTGTTTTTTTGGAAAAGCGGTCATATATTCCTTAACTTATTGAATTTAAAATACCTTTTAACTGCCCGAAACACCGAAAATTCAAAGATTTTCAATGCCGGAACACCCTAAAAAGCAAAAGTCGTGCCTTGAGGAATCCCTTGATATTAATAGCTTTACAGAAGGGCTGGCAAATTAGTGTAAATATTATACACAATAAAGCATATAGTTTTCACAATTTGCGTAAATCGGCGAAAGAGCTCAGGCCTTCACTAGCTCGTGCCTTGAGAAAGTTGTAGCGTCATTATAGTTGAAATACCGGGTAAAGTGGCGAATTCCCCACATACCTGGCATGAAAAAGGAGGGGACCGGGTTTTTGTAGCCCCCCCCTTATCAGGGGGGGGGGACGAGGCAAAGACTCATTAAGCCGAGATAACTCTTTTACCCCTGCGGGGCACGAAGGCTGAGGAAGAATATCACGGCTACCATATAAAGCGATTTCTCACTGGCCGTGCGCCGAGCACAAAATACTCACGCAATATGCCGGTTAGTTAACTATTTTCATTTCTCAAATTAACGCTATAATGGCTTTACTTTTTCAACCCACTTTTTTAGGACAGGCCCAATGATCGTCGACGAAATAATGACCCGCAAAGTCATCACCGTTAAACCCGGGGACACTCTTCACAAGGCTCAGAGTTTGATGGTTAAAAATTCTATCCGCCATTTACCCGTCCTCCAGAAAAACAAACTTGAAGGCATTATCACCGAAAGCGATATCCGCGGGGCATTCGTCAACAACACTACCATTTCCTCAAGGGTGCCGGTTCTTGACCCAAAGCAAATGCTAGTAAAAGGGTTTATGACCTGCAATCCACAAACCGTAGAACCCGATGCCAATATTGAGGATGCCGCCCTTTTAATTTACAAAAATAAGATTGCGTCGCTTCCCGTTGTGCATAACGATAAATTGGTGGGCATCATTTCCATTCTGGATATGCTGGGATTGTTCATAGACTTGATGGGCATCATCCATTCAAGTTCCAGAGTGGACGTCATCATGGACAAGGATCCTAAAAACTTTGAAGCCGTATCCAAGATCATCCATGACCAGGGGTTGAACATCATCAGTGTCGGCATGTCCTCTTACGCCAAAAACAAAAAGAAACAAGTCTATTTCTTTCGCCTGGATCTATGCGAAACAGCCACTCTGGTCAAACAAATTGAAAAGGCCGGATTCAAAGTGCTGAGCGCCATCGACTAACCGGCAAGCCGCCGGAGGCAGATAGCTATAACTTTATCTGGCGAGCAACGATTTTTCTCGGCGCAATTAAACCCTTGCACATTCCCTCCCACGGGAGTGGGCGGGCTTCAAATATTTGTGTTTTGGGTCCGGTTTCGTTTACAATGGGCTCTCTACGGACACACTCTTAAAAACAGGCTAATGGTTACTCACTCCAAAAGACAATTCGCTTCACTCTCTTGCCTGGACCTACGCCTACTGGCCCTGCTCTAAGGGCGAGCCTTCACTCTGAACCATCAGGCTCCCCCAACTGGTTTCTTAAAACTCCCAACCGATTCACAATTTTATTTATTTTGATTCCAGGGAAAACCTTGGAATTGTTCTGATAGACTTTATAATAGAGAAGTACCTATTTAATTCTGAAAGGAGATTTTTCAGTCATGCAACCCGAGAAACTCATCATCTTCGACACCACTTTAAGAGACGGGGAACAATGCCCCGGTGCCAGCCTGAATATCAAGGAGAAACTTGAGATCGCGCGGCAACTGGCTCTACTGAAAGTGGATGTGATCGAAGCGGGTTTTCCGGTTGCTTCTCCGGGAGATTTTGAGTCAGTCAAACAAATCGCCGAAGAAATCCGTGGCGCAAAAATCGCCGGTCTTTCCCGTGCGTTGGAAAAGGACATTGAAGCCACGGCCCGTGCTTTGGAAAAAGCCGAGTCGCCGCGTATTCATGTCTTTTTGTCTACGTCAAAAGTGCATCGGGAACATATGGTTGAAAAAGCCAAAGAAGAAATCATCGAAATGGGTGTGAAGGCAGTTCAGTTCGCCCGTAAATATTGCGACGATGTCGAGTTTTCTCCGATGGACGCGACCCGGACGGAAAAGGATTTTCTCGTTGATGTCACCCGTGAGGTCATCACCGCCGGGGCCACGACGGTCAATATTCCCGACACCGTGGGATACACGACCCCGGAAGAGTTCGCCGAACTCATCCGGCACTTGAAGACGAATGTCTCTAACATTGACCAAGCCATTATCAGTGTGCATTGCCATAACGACCTTGGGCTGGCAGTTGCCAATTCCCTGTCTGCGGTGCAGGCCGGGGCGCGGCAGGTGGAATGCACCATCAATGGCATTGGTGAACGGGCCGGAAACGCCGCCATGGAAGAAGTGGTCATGGCTGTTCGAACTCGAAAGGATTTTTTCAGTAGCGTGTACACAGGGATCGAGACCAAACATATCCAGCCCTGTAGCAAGCTGGTCAGCAGTTTGACCGGATTCTTCGTGCAACGCAACAAAGCCATTGTAGGGAAAAATGCTTTCGCGCATGAGTCTGGAATCCACCAGCATGGGTTTCTCAAACGCAAAGACACGTTTGAGATCATGGACCCGAAAGATGTCGGCGGTGAAGAGTCGGAACTCGTGATGGGCAAACATTCCGGACGCAACGCCCTTCTGCACAAAGTTCAGGAGTTGGGATACAACCTGAATCAGGATGAACTGGACAGGGTGTTTCAGGAATTCAAAATTCTTGCGGATGAAAAAAAAGAAATCTTTGAGGATGATTTTCACACTCTCATCCAGAAACAGAAGTTTTCTGAAGAACAGCAGAACACCTACAAACTGGGTTCCCTGCAATGCGGATTTGAAACCGGGAAAGTGCCACAGGCAACAGTCGTTTTGGTAAGCCGAGATGGAAAAGAACATTCTTCCAGTGCCAGCGGCGATGGTCCGGTGGACGCGATTTATAACGCCATCGACAAAGTCACCGGTCTCAGTTGCAAGCTTGTGGACTATCAGGTGATGGCTAAAACCAAAGGGCGGGATGCCCAGGGAGAAGTAACCGTTCGTGTGCAACATGAAAAAAGAGAAGTATTGGGAAAGGGCGCGGGAGTCAACACGATTGAGGCCAGCGGCTATGCCTATGTGAACGCGATCAACAAGCTTCTTTTAAAATCAAAATCGGGACCGGTTGAAGGCAGTGAACTACCGGGGCCGTGACTGGCGAGCCGCCAGCGGCAATTTGCAATCGCTTTCAACTGCTAACAACGATGTTCTCGGCTTTAAGGAGTCTTTTGCATAACCCCCCTAGCCCCCCTTATCAGGGGGGAATTAATCGTCCCCCTGATAAGGGGGGCTAGGGGGTTGCTTTTTTACCCCTTCCGTTTAATTCGGAAGGGGATTTTATTTTAAAAATTCGGCACTGGAGGGTGCTATCTCCAAACGAGACACATTGTTCAATCACGATACGGTCAACCGGCCTTTCGAATTCAACGAGTCGGTGGCAAATGTATTCGAAGATATGTTGGAACGTAGCGTCCCAATGTATCAGGAATGCCAGTCATTGGCCGTGCATTGGTGCACTCAACTTGCCAAGGCAAGCACTTCCGTTTATGACCTGGGCTGTTCCACCGGCACCCTGCTTCTTAAACTGGCCCAGGCGGTTGACAAAAATAAGGGTATTGCCCTGTTTGGTGTCGACAACTCTCAAGCCATGCTGGAGAAATCCAGAGAAACTCTCAGAGAATCACCGGTTCCCTGCGAATTCATTGAAGCCGACCTGAATCAGGGGTTTCCCATTCAAAACGCATCCGTAGTGGTGATGAACTATACCCTGCAATTTGTTTTACCGGAAAACAGGGGTCCACTTTTAAAGAATATCTATGAAGGATTATTGCCCGACGGGTCCCTTGTTCTCATCGAAAAGATAAAAAGCGGTATTCCTGAGTTGGATCGCACCTTTATCGAATTCCACCATCAGTTTAAACGGGACCGGGGCTACTCCGATCTGGAGATCTCCAAAAAACGTGAGGCACTGGAAAATGTGCTCATCCCATGGACGGTGGAGGAAAACCGGGATCTCATCAAAAAAGCCGGTTTCTCAACGGTTGACCTGTTTTTCAAATGGAACAACTTCGCCGGTTTTATTGCGTTAAAATAGAAATTATTGTATTCTTAAGAACTGATCTTTCAGCTTGCAAACAGGTGATTTAAAGCATAACCAGAGAGGGATTTTCCAATGCCACAATATGATCACACATGTGAAAAGTGCAAAAAAGATTTCATCATAGAAATGAAAATGTCTGAAGTGGGTGAGAAAAAGGTCTCCTGTCCGAAATGCGGGTCGAAAAAGGTTTCGCGCAACGTAACCAATAATACGTTTTGGAGCGAAAGCATTAACCGCTACGATTACTCAAAAACACAAAACGATTAATTCCTACAATAACTAATTCATGCTGACTCAGGTTCAACCCTCCACCAAAAAATTTCCCGGTCGTTTTGGCGAACTGGTCCAACTCCCCCTGCAACGTATTCATATTGAGTTGACCAACGTCTGTAACTTCGACTGCACCTTCTGTCCAAAACAGGAGATGACCCGTCATTACGAGTATATGGATTTTGAAAAAGTCTGCGGCATCATCGATGAAGTGGCTGAATATAAGATGGCAGAAAAGATCACCTTTCATGTCATGGGCGAGCCGTTCATGCACCCCCGGTTTTTCGAAATCCTGGATTATGCGGCGCAGTTGGGTGTGAAAACCGGGGTCACCACCAATGGCACTTACCTCGATGAAGAAATGGGAATCAAGCTTGAGAAGGTTACCGTATCTCAAGTGAACATTTCATTGCAGACACCGGATGAGGAGTCTTTTAAAACCCGGAAATCCAGGCGGATGAAATTCGATGAATACCATAACCGGATTCTTGATTTCGTTGGCACCTGTCTCAAACAGGAAAAATCACCAACAATTAAAGTTCATTTCCTGAACACTTCCATCAAAACGGAAGTTCCTGGCGAAGACTGGAATGTCGGCACCATGAAGGTCATCAACAATACCAGGGAACTTAGAAAAACATTTCGCTATTGGGCAAACGAAGTCCACAAAATCTGCCCCCCTTTAAGCGAAGAACAAAAAGCCGAAGTGGAAAGGAAGATAGACAAACTTTCCGCCTTTAAATGGAACGTGGTGGAAGTAGCACCAAATATTTTCTTTGAAACATATATCCTGAACACCTGGGGCAATGCCTTCGCCGAGGGCGGCAACGTTGTCCCCTCCAAGACTGGCTATTGCAGTGCACTGAGTGACCACTTCGCCATTCTGGTTAGCGGGGATTTGACTTACTGTTGTGTTGATTTTGACGGAAAGACAGTGGCCGGGAACGTGTTCAATAATTCAATCACAGAAATCCTGAACACCCCACCGGTTATTGATGCGGTGGAAGGATTTAAAAATAATAAAGTTGTGCACCCTCATTGCCAGAAATGTCTGGGAGGGAGTACCTGGTTTAAATCGGTGGTAAACCGGTTAGGTTCAATTATTATCTGGAAATACCTCAAAAATTTCTTCTACAAAAAAAGTTAAAAACAGTCGGGATGTAGCGCAGCCTGGTAGCGTACCTGCTTCGGGAGTAGGGGGTCGGAGGTTCAAATCCTCTCATCCCGACCAGTTTTTCAACCTTTCCCTTCCTAATTCAATCACCTTATTCAACTTTAATCCAGAATGATCATAGCCAGTAGCATTGAAAAGTCTTATGGCCCTCAAATCCTGTTTGAGGATGTCTCCTTTCTTATCAACAAAGGCGAACGCGTTGGGTTGGTAGGCAAAAATGGAACGGGGAAATCAACTCTGTTCAAAATGATTCTGGGACAGGAAAACCACGATTCGGGAACCCTTTCTACACCAAAAGGCTACCGGATTGGCGCGTTGGAACAACATATCCACTTCACCCGGCCTACGGTTCTCAAGGAATGCATTGAGGCCCTGCCCCCTGAAAAACAATGGGATCATTATAAGGCCGAAATAATCCTGTCTGGACTGGGATTTTCGGAACAGGATTTTCAAAAAGACCCCACCACCTTTAGCGGTGGCTTCCAGGTACGGATCAACCTTTGCAAAGCGTTGTTGGCCGACCCCAATATGCTTCTGCTTGATGAACCCACCAACTATCTCGACATCCTTTCGCTCCGCTGGCTTAAGGACTATCTGAATAAATGGCCCGGGGAAATGATGATCATCACTCATGACCGTGACTTCATGGATAAGGTCACCACCCACACACTGGGCTTGCACCGCAAACAAGCCAGAAAAGTTAAGGGCGGCACGATTAAATTCTATGAGCTCATGATCCAGGAAGAAGAAACCTACGAGTTGACCCGTAAAAATATGGAAAATAAGCGCAAGGAAATGCAAGCGCTTATAGATCGGTTTCGCGCCAAAGCCTCCAAAGCTACTATGGCTCAGTCGCGGCTGAAAATGATGCAAAAAATGGGGACTATGGAAAAGTTGGATACCGAGAAGAATCTGGGATTCCGGTTTAACCACCTCCCCTGCCCGGGAAAAACTATCATGGACGTAAAGAATATTTCTTTCGCCTACAGCAACAATTCGGATGAAAATATATTCTCGGATATTTCGTTTTCCATTGGCAAAAAAGACCGCATAGGAATCATCGGAGCCAACGGAAAAGGCAAGTCGACTTTATTGAACTGCCTGGCAGGGGAACTGACACCCAATTCAGGCTCCATCGCCAATCATCCCACTGCCTGCCTGGGGCATTTTGGGCAAACCAATATTGATCGGCTCGAACCCAGCAATCAAGTACTCAATGAGATACTCCGTTCCAACCCCAGCCTTTCTCTGCAAGCCGCTCACAGCATATGTGGAGCCATGATGTTTGAAGGCGACTTGAGCAAAAAGAAAGTGAGCGTACTATCTGGAGGAGAAAGAAGTCGCGTTCTACTGGGAAAAATAATTTCTCATCCTACCAACCTATTACTTTTAGATGAACCCACCCATCACCTTGATGTAGAATCGATCGAAACCTTGATAGAGGAGTTGAACGATTATTCCGGGGCCTTGGTGATTGTTACCCACTCAGAACTCATTCTTAAAACTCTGGCTAAAAACCTGATCATATTCCATCGTGGCCGCGCAGAATATTTTCATGGAGGATATGAAGACTTCCTGGAAAAAGTTGGCTGGGAGGGCGAACCGGTTGCAGAGAAAAAGATAAAAACCAAAATAAATAAAAAGGAAGCCCGGAGATTACGAGCCTTGGAGCGTCAAAAAGCTCAGGCCGCCGAGGGTTGAACCTGGAATAAAAGCATCTCTAAATCATCATGGACAAACCTAAACAAAGCCCAGGCAGAGTCACCACGGAATCCCTCAAGCTCTGGTTCAAACATCACCTGAAATATACCCTGGTGGACGATAAATTTTCTGCCACCAAAATGGACCATTTCATCAGTCTGGCTTTATCTGTCCGGGATCATCTGGTCAACAGATGGCTACAGACCCAGCAATCCTATTATGAGAACGATGTAAAAAGAGTTTACTACCTTTCCATGGAGTTTCTAATAGGGAGACTGCTGACCAATAATTTGATCAACCTTGGAATTTACGATGAATACAAACAGGCTCTGGAAGAACTGGGCCATGACATTCATGAGCTTGAGGAAACAGAGGTTGAGGCCGGACTGGGCAATGGCGGCCTTGGGCGCCTTGCGGCCTGCTTTCTCGACTCTGTTGCAAGTTTGGGAATTCCCGGATACGGGTATGGAATCCGTTATGAATTTGGAATCTTTCACCAAAAAATTGTTCGAGGCTATCAGGTTGAAACAGCTGACAACTGGTTACGGGTAGGAAACCCCTGGGAAATCCCGAGACCACGCTCGCTGGTTCCGGTCGAGTTTTATGGGCGTGTAGAATCCACTTCAGGCTCAGAAGGGGCAATGACACACAAGTGGGTCGACACGCAGAATGTCATGGCCATGGCTCATGACATTCCCATTCCCGGCTACAACAATGACACGGTAAACAATCTTCGTCTGTGGAGCGCACGGTCCAGCCGGGAGCTGGAACTGAAACATTTTCAGGCCGGTGATTATTTACAGGCCGTACAAGACAAGCATGAAAGCGAAATAATTTCTAAAGTGTTGTACCCGGCAGACCATAACCAACTGGGGAAAGAACTCCGCTTCCGGCAAGAATACTTTTTCGTCTCCGCCTCCTTGAGCGATATTATCCGACGGTACAAAAAGGCACATACCTCTTTTGACCTGTTCTGTGACAGGGTTGCCATCCAATTGAATGACACCCACCCCGCTCTGGCCATTGCCGAATTAATGCGTATTCTGGTAGACATTGAAAAAGTATCCTGGGACAAAGCCTGGAAAATAACCAGCAATACCTTCGCGTTTACCAATCATACTATTCTTCCTGAGGCGATGGAAAAATGGTCGGTAGAATTATTCAGGAGAGTTTTACCCAGACATCTGGACATTATTTTCCAGATCAACCAACAACTCATGAATCAGATACAGGCGCTTCACCCTGGTGACATGGGGAAAATGAACAGAATGTCTCTCATTGAGGAGAACCATACGAAATATATTCGCATGGCAAACCTTTCCATCATTGGCAGTCATTCCGTAAATGGGGTTGCGGAACTGCATTCCAGCATACTCAAGGAAAAAGTATTTTCCGATTTCCATGAAATGTTTCCCGGTCGGTTTAACAACAAAACAAACGGGGTTACCCCCAGGCGCTGGCTGAAAGCCTGCAATCCGGAACTATCCAAATTGATAACCGAGTACATCGGGGATTCATGGGTTCAGGATTTATCAGAGATAAAAAAGCTTCATGATCATATCAATGATCCTCAACTGATCGACCGCTGGAAAAAAATTAAAACTGACAATAAAAAACACTTGGCAAAACATATTCAAGATTCCTTAAGCTTGGAAATTGACCCCACCTCCTTGTTTGAAACTCAGGTCAAAAGAATTCATGAATATAAAAGGCAGGTCTTAAGTGCACTGCACGCTATAGCGCTTTATAACCGTCTGCGTAATAACCCCGATAGTATTAAAGCGCCTAAAATTTCAAGAACCATTTTGTTTTCCGGAAAAGCCGCCCCGGGCTATGCTATGGCAAAGCTGATCATCAAATTTATTAACAGCGTTGCCGACACCATCAATGCCGATACCAGTTTGCAGGGAAAGCTGAAAATTGCATTTCTCCCCAATTACTCCGTGACCCTTGCTGAAAAAATTATTCCGGCCTCAGACCTTTCCGTGCAAATCTCCACTGCCGGGATGGAAGCATCGGGCACGGGAAACATGAAACTATCTCTCAATGGTGCCTTAACTGTGGGAACACTCGATGGCGCAAATATTGAAATCATGGAAGAGGTAGGAAATGAAAACATCTTCATATTCGGCTTGAATGCCAATGAGGTTCTGGAGAAGAAACAATCCGGTTATAACCCCAGGGAGATTTATACACAAAACCCGGAATTGAAAGAAGTTCTGGATATGGTTCAGCAAGGCTTTTTTTCCGGTCCGCAGGGCGACCTTTTCCAGCCTATTCTGGAAAGCCTTCTGGATCATGGTGATCCTTATATGGTCCTGGCGGATTTCCAATCATTCTGTGATATTCAGGAGAAGATAGGTAATGCTTATTTGGATACCGACACATGGACAAAAAAAGCCATCATCAATGTATCTCGGATGGGAAAGTTTTCCAGCGACCGTTCAATCAAGGAATATGCAGAAGAAATTTGGAATGTCCCTGTTAACCCAAAAAACTGAATACAAGGCCTTTAGTCCCTGCCATAAGTTTTAGTCGCATCAGCAAGTCTTGCCGTTACACCGGCTGACCATTGACCAGGAAGTAACCGCCACTCCCAATTATTTTCAGCGACCCCGGGACAGTTCATGCGGGATTCAGAACCCAGCCCCAACACATCCTGCACGGGAAGAATAACCGTGTCAGCAATCGAGCGCATTGCCAAAACCACCATCTCTTGAGCGACCGTATTTGCGCATACTTTTTTTCCTAGCGTATTTTCCAACGCACTCTTGGACTCATCATTTAATTCTTCTTCAAACCAACCACGCACCGTGTTGCAATCATGTGTTCCGGTATACAGGACGCAGTTTTTCACATGGTTTTCCGGAGCATAAGGGTTCTGTGAAATATCGCCATCGAAAGCGAAGAGCAAAATCTTCATCCCTGGGAACCCAAACTGGGCCATTGCATCTCTGACATCTTGAGTAATGACACCCAGGTCTTCAGCAACAACGGCAATCGATTTGAGTTTGTTCAATAGCCCAGAAAAGAATTCCACCCCGGGGCTTTCCTGCCACTGCCCGTTTATTGCGGTTGGCTCCTCAACAGGTATCTCCCAGGCCGCCAGAAAACCTCGAAAATGATCAATCCTCACCAGGTCAAACAAATCCAGGTTATGCCTCATTCTCTCCACCCACCAGGCAAAATCATTTTCCCGAAGAAAGTCCCAGTTAAAAACCGGATTCCCCCATCTTTGCCCCGTCTCACTGAAATAATCAGGCGGAACCCCGGCAACGACAACAGGGTTCAGTTCCTGATCGAGTTTAAAAAGCTCAGGATGAGCCCAGACATCCGCACTGTCATGGTTAACATAAAGGGCTACATCGCCAAAAATACGAATCCCTTCAGATCGGCAATACTCTTGCAGTTCCCTCCATTGACGAAATAAAACGAATTGAAAATACTTTTCCTTCTCAAGGGTTTCTCGCAGAGTTCCAGAATACTTTTCAATCGCATCCGGACTTCTTTTCTTGATCTCCTCTGACCACTCGCTCCAGGACCGCTCCTCAAAATCGTTTTTCAATGCTGAAAAGAGGCTAAAATCTTCCAGCCAATATGAGTTATCCAAGCAAAATTTTTCGAACTCATTTTTATCTATGCTTTCTTTGAACCGATCATAACTTTTCGATAGAAGTTTTACCTTAAAGTCCAAAGCCGAAGGATAATGAATCCGGTTCGGAGAAAATTCGGGAGCGGCCGCCAGGTCACAGTCTTCCAGCAAACCATCACGGAGCATGAGCTCAGGGCTGGCAAACAAAGGACTGATTGCAAAAGCTGAAGTACAACTATAAGGAGAATTGCCAAACGAGGGAGGGTTGATGGGAAGAATTTGCCAAAGCGTCTGACCGGCCTGCTTTAATAAGTTAACAAACTCAAACGCGGAAGGCCCAAAATCCCCGACACCAAACTTTGATGGCAGGGAAGTAATATGGAGGAGAATTCCACTACAGCGAGATTCAGGTTTCTGATGCATGTATAATTATCAGGAAAATTTAGACTTGGAAATCCATTCGGGCTTTTTCAATCACATTTTTATAAACCTGAGAACCGTTCCCCTTCTCAGGAATATTGCTCTCTGCTGGCTCAAGCAACTCCAGAAAACGAGGCTCCAGCGCATCACCGGAAAGTTCTTCCGCAAGTTGAATCGCCTTTCCCGCATACAACAGAATTTGTTCGGTTTCGATCCCCGATATATCATTAAAAAACCATCCACAACTGGTATACATCAACATCGCGTGGCGTTGCAGTTCCAGAAGTTTGAGCACAACAATCTTTTCAGGTTCTTCCAGCCTGGACTGCTCGGAAAAAAAAGAATCCCGATCACAACGGTTGATACAAATGTCGATGTAACGGTTCCTCATCTCCCATGGGTTTTCAATTAACCCCTTGCTCACTTCAACAAAAATGGAATTCACTCTGCCTTGAAGCCAGTCTAACGCTTCCCTGAGCGGCCCTCTCCAGTTCTGATTCCATTCATGGTGGCCTCCTGTCTCGCACCCACAATGACTGTTCCAGCGCTCAACCCCATGGGCACAACTCCATGAAGTTTCTTCAACAATTTTAATTTCCTCTTGCGGCGGAAATTTCTGCAGATATTCCGCAAAATTGGTCAATCGTGCATCGGTCTGGTTATCAATATATTTAAGGGCAAAAGCCAATGCCATATCGCCAAATTTATGATGATGTCCATAGGTTTCGCCATCGGTAGCAACACTGAGCAATTGAGGTCCTTCGGCGTCATTCGTCTGCATTAATTTTTCAGCAAAACATTTCCCATCTCGCAAAAGGTTCTCAAATGCCAGAGATTGGGATAAAGAACCATTGTAAAAGAAAACATTAATACTCTTACCTGCCCCCAGCCTTACGCTATAAGGCTGATTAATATCCAACTCGCCATGGGGTCGATCTGCCTGGTGAGGAGCCAAAATCGTAAATCGAATACCCAAGTCAGCCATTATCTCGAGAGTTTCCAAATCCACCGCCGTTTCCGGGAGCCACATTCCTTCCGGCAGACGCTTAAAGCGAAATTCAAAATCTCGGATCCCCCAGTAAACCTGGGTGTATTTATCCTTCGAGGATGCCAGAGGCATGATCATATGCGAATAACATTGCGCCATTGCGGAACCATGTCCGGAAAATTTTTCCCGGCTGATTTTATCTGCATCCAGAATCGCCTGATAGGTATCCGGGGCCTTGGACTCCATCCAGCTTAACAGCGTGGGACCAAAGTCGAAACTGATACGGGAGTAGTTGTTGACCCGTTCGGTGACAACATCCTTTTCATCAAGAATTCGGGCCCCGGCATTTGGGGCATAACATTCAGCATTGATGCGCTCATTCCAATCATGAAAGGGGTACGCCGATTCCTGATGGGTAATGGCCTCCAACCATGGATTTTCTCTAGGCGGTTGGTAAAAATGACCGTGAACACAAATAAACTTGTTTATTTTTGACATTTCAAAAAGATAACAGCCAGGGGAGGCAAAACGAGGTTGATAGAAAAAGGTTTTCCGTGCCAGGTAATAGGCTCACTTTGCACAGGTTGCAGGCTGCCGATTCCTCCTCCGCCAAACTCTTCGGCATCACTGTTCAGAATTTCCTTCCAGGCTCCTTCACACGGAACCCCAATGCGGTAATCATGCCTTGGAACCGGTGTAAAATTCAAGGCCACGATAATTTTTTCATCAAAACCCTTCCGCATGAGAACGAGAACGCATTGCTGAGAGTCACTGCAGTCGATCCATTCAAATCCTTCAGGAGAAAACTCGTTTTCATGCAGAGCTGGTTCGTTTACGTAAAGATGGTTGAGGCTTTTCAGCCAACACTGCAAACCTTTATGGCTTGCGTACTCTAAAAGATGCCAATCAAGACTCTTATCATGATTCCATTCTGCCCACTGCCCAAATTCCCCTCCCATAAAAAGAAGTTTTTTCCCAGGCTGGGCAAACATATGCCCGAGCAACAATCTCAGGTTGGCAAACTTTTGCCAGTCATCCCCAGGCATCTTGGACAGCAGAGAACCCTTGCCATGAACCACTTCATCATGAGACAGAGGTAAAATAAAATTTTCGTGGTAGGCATACAACATCCTGAAGGTCAATCGCTCATAATGAAATTTCCTATGAATGGGATCTTGTTTCATGTACTCCAGGGTGTCATGCATCCAGCCCATGTCCCACTTCATTCCAAATCCCAACCCCCCGACATAAGTGGGTTTCGAGACCATGGGCCAGTCCGTAGACTCTTCTGCCATGGTCTGGGTATGAGGATGATTCTTGTACACCTGCTCATTAAATTTTCTTAAAAATCCAATAGCCTCCAGATTTTCCCGGCCCCCATGAATATTGGGGACCCACTCACCTTCTTTGCGTGAGTAATCCAGGTAGAGCATGGATGCCACCGCATCAACACGTAATCCATCGATATGAAACACCTCTAACCAATACAGTGCGTTGCTGATAAGAAAGCTGGCTATTTCATTCCGGCCATAATTGAAAATATAACTGCCCCAGTCAGGATGAAAACCCTGCTTGTCATCGGCGTGTTCATAAATATGGGTCCCATCAAAATTTCCCAAAGCAAACTCATCGGTAGCAAAATGAGAAGGCACCCAATCCAATATCACCCCAATATTATTTTGATGGAGAGTGTCCACAAGGAACATGAAATCCTGAGGCGTTCCGTATCGGCTTGAAGGGGCAAAATATCCCGTGCACTGATAGCCCCAGGAACCGTAGAAGGGATGCTCCATAACAGGAAGGAATTCGACATGGGTGAACTCCATTTCCTTGAGATACTTGGTTAAAAGTGGTGCCAATTCAAGATAGCTAAGTGGAGAACCTTCCGGCGTACGCATCCAGGACCCGAGATGCATCTCATAAATTGAAACGGGACTATCGTTGTGTCGCTCGCGGGCCTTGTCCATCCAACTTTGGTCATTCCACGAGTAGTCCAGATCCCAGACAACACTTCCGGTCTTAGGAGGTGTTTCGCATAACATTGCAAAAGGGTCGGCCTTCTCAACCTGGTATCCATTTTCACGGGATTGAATATAGTATTTATAGATATCGCCCTTCTCGACTCCGGAAAAGAACCCTTGCCAAACTCCGGATTTCTGAATGGGAGTCAAAATATGTTTTCCCTTTTCCCATCCGTTGAAATCACCCACCACATGAACTTGTTCCGCGTTGGGAGCCCAGACCGAAAAGTAGGTACCGCCCTTTTCCTCAACCCTGTGAGCCCCCATCTTTTCATAGAGGCGATAATGATTGCCTTCATTAAAAAGGTGAAGGTCATCATTTGTTAAAAGGGAAAAAGATGAGTTCTTCTCGTCTTCACTTTTCCGGGGATTTTTAGATATGTTTCGGGTCATTTTTTCAGTTAATATAGATCATAAACAAACCATCATAGCATCTGAATTAGTTTTTTGATAAAGCTTTAAAGGCACTTTTAAACATCAACGATTACCATGAGCGAAAAAGACGATCCGCGAAAATCCCTGGGTTCATCTCACCATCAGTTGAAGACCGATATCAATGAGTTGGATGCCGACACTCGCGAAAAATTACTGCAAATTCAACATCGGGCTCTGGAATCCTCATTGGACAGGAAAAGTAATTTCCCTCAGTGGGCTTCCCTACCTTTAATGGGTTTCATCACTGCAATAATTTTTATTGCAGTGATCTATATAAAACCTAACCGAGCCCCTCAAACCGATAACAGTCCGGAAGACCTGGAAATTCTGATTGCCAATGACCCACTTGAGTTTTATGAAAACCTGGAGTTTCTCCAGAAATGGAAAGACCTTAAAAGTGAAAAAAAAGACAAATAACTTAGTACCACTCCTTTTTCTGCTCGCACTGATATTTACCGCAAGTCCTGGCATGGGGCAAGATCAGGAAAACAGCATAAAATGGGATGAACTGCACTCCGAAGAAAAAAAGACTCTTGCCGCCCTGCAAGATAAATGGGACGCGCTTTCACCGGAAAAACAAAACCGCCTAAATAGTGGAGCAAAGAAGTGGAACACCATGAGTCCCGAACAACAAAAAATTCTCAAGCAAAAAATCCAAACCTGGAAACAAAAAACCCCCGACCAAAAACTTAAAATCCGCAACCAGTTTGAACAGTTTCAAAGTCTGCCCGAAACAGAAAAACAATCATTGCGTGATGCTTATAAAGATTTTAAAAGTCTTCCGCCAGAAAAACAGGCCAGCATGATGCTGGACCCAACTAGCAAAGGCTCCATTGAGCCGAGATAATTTTTTCTCACCAGATAGAGCTATTGCAATTTGCCACCGGCGGCTCGCCGACGCTTAGTGCCCCTTAGCAGGGGAAGCAACCGGGCAAAGACTTCTTGAGCCGCGGCAACTCTTTGCTCGCCAAATAAAGCGACGGCACACTGGCCCCACGCCTAGTGGTGGTGGGCGCATCTGAAACCAACGTAATGAAATTTATGGATGGGAAGGGTGGGTATACTGTGGGAGGATTTCAAGCTTCCAACTCCATTTCGCCATGACCCTCCCCGGACCACCTTCCCGCTTTGCTCGTGATCACTTAGGGTCCATTCCCAGACATTTCCGGCCATATCGTAGAGTCCCCATGAATTCGACTCCTTTTTACCTACATCATGAGTCTGTTTGTCAGCATTGCCCTTGTGCCAGGCATAGCGATCCGGTTGGTTCTCTCCCCAATAATAAGGGGATGTAGTTCCAGCACGGATAGCCCTTTCCCATTCCTGTTCTGTTGGCAACCGCTTGCCGAGCTTATTACAAAAAGCCACAGCCTGATTCCAGGTCACCTTTTCAACGGGCCGATCCGGCCCCTGGAAAAAGGAGGGATTGGTACGCATAACCTTGAAGTAGTCCGCCTGCGTCACCTCATATTGATCGATATAAAATCCACCCGCCCCATCAGCACTGGATGGAGCAATATATACCATGGTACTGGCCCCTTCACCTGCTACAGGACTCAGGACCCGCCATAGAGTCAGGAAAAATAATGTTAAATAATATTTTTTGGGCAGGCTCACAATATCTAACGTTGCATACCTCTTCTATCAATCGGGATATCGACTCCTTTTCCGCAATGGGGGCATTCAAAAGGTCGCGTTTTTTGTTTTTGCAGTTCCTCGATAAATCCATACGCAATGATTCCAACAGGAAGGCCAAAGGTTCCCAAACCCAGCATAGAAATAAAACCTCCAAAAACTTTACCCAGATTGGTGATGGGGTAGACATCACCATAGCCCACCGTCGTCATAGTAGAGACCGCCCACCACATCGCCGCAGGAATACTCGAAAAAGCTTCGGGCTGGGCTTTGTTCTCTATAAAATAAATAACTCCGGAAGCAAAAACGAGCAACCCCATCGTTGCGGCGACAACAATGAACAGCTCTTCCTTGGTATCCCTTAGTACCGTCTTAAAGAGGTGCAGGGATTGGGAATACCGCGCCATTTTGAATAAAGCAAAAAGCCGGAATAAGCGGAGCACCCGTAAGAAACGCAAATCCATATTAAAAAAGAATGGCAGGTAAAAAGGAATCACTACCACCAAATCGATGATCGCGGAAGGTGTGAGCATGTAGCGAATCCGCCCCTTGATCGGACTGCTGAATTCCGGTTTCAGCGTACAAGTCCAGACACGCAATCCATATTCAATGGAAAACACCACCATGGAAAACCATTCAAAAACCTTGAAAGAGTCGGCATATAGTTCGGAAACGCCCCGCATTGTTTCCAGGGCAACCGCCAGAACATTGAGAAGAATCAGGGAAATGATGAAGATATTAAAACTGCGGCTAAGAAAATTATTCTTGGATTGCGGCTCAAGAATCTCGCTTATCCTTTGCTTCATGGGCTATTCCTTTTTTATGGATGAGGCTTCAGTCTATCGCATCACATTGACAATCATGCAGTCTTATGAATTTTACCCCAAATAGACAAAATATTGACATGGGCTTTATCCATGCCCATTGAGGAGGGAGGTGCCGGAAGGAGAAAATCAAATAAACCCCTTATTTTAAAAGACTTATAGAAGTCTCCCGGCACAACTCAAGTTTGGCATGGAACTTGCCGTAAAGGTATATAACTAATGATTTTCTTGCTCTTATCTCAGGAGGGTACACGACCATGGAAAAGGTTAAAATTGCTTATCCCATCACTGACAGCACATCCGGAATGCCTGCTTCTAAAGACTCATTTGTATTTAAGAGTATTGTCGCGTCTTTAGCAGGAGCCTCCATCCCCGCAGTGATTTTCTATTTTTTGATGTAACAACCACAGCAGGCAAAAATTAAACTGCAGTCCAGCAATGGATTACTGCTCCTCCACCTTCATAAACACGCTTCTTTTTTCTACCTGCTCAGACGTATTTCTACTGCCAATACCCGAACTCTGTTCATTCCGGTTTTGATTTAGTCCGCCCAACTCAATCCATTCCCCGACCTGCCCTCTTAACACCGTACTCAGGCCAACTGTTTCTATTTGCCCATTTATTATTCTGGATTGCTGTGGAGAAATTTCGAGAGTAACCTGATCGCCTCGAATACGAGGTAATACCATGAACCCGCTCCGCACATTCTTAAAGCGTGTAGACTCAAGTTGAGTGACTTTGTTTCCCGTTTTAAAGCTCCGCGTTTCCGGTATCTGTCGAGTAAAATAAATTGCCGCCGCGTTCCCTTCCAGGGTCGTGACAACCTGTGTATTCATTTCATCCAAAGAGGAATTTCTTTGCAAAAATCTTCCCCGGATCGACCCATTTCCTGTTTCACCAGCAATGATTAATCCTTCGGAATCCTTATTTCCCGGATTTATAATAACTCGTCCCGCTTCCCCGATAGGAACTGTCGCCTCTATTTCCTGCTCCAGTTTATTCAGTTGCGACCGAGTCCCCTGCTTCACCGTAATTCGAAAATTTTTGAGTTGCGCATCGATTTTTTCGAGAAGGATTTTTATTTCTCTAAGTTTTCTGGGAGTAGTACGCACAATGAGCTGATTACGCATTCCCGAAACCGTCCCGTCACGCCCCAACAATGAGCGAATGATAGGAATCACATCTTCCACCTGTCTATTTTGCAGGGGAATAACCTCCAGCCTTTCCTGAGCCATCACCGCCGGAACAGCAAGGAGAAAAATCAAAAAACTGTATTTCAGGGCTCTTATAGACATAAAAGACCTTGTTGGAGTGGAAAAGCGTGGTATCCAGAAACCTCTGGAACATTATCAGGCAGGGGAAGCAACTGGGCAAGGACTTCTTGAGCCGAGACAACTTTCTGCTCGCCAGATAGAGTCATTGCCAGCCGGCCCCACGCCGAGTGCCCCTTAGCAGGGGAAGCAACTGGGCAAGGACTTCTTGAGCCGAGATAACTTTCTGCTCGCCAGATAAAGTCATTGCCAGCCGGCCCCACGCCGAGTGCCCCTTAGCAGGGGAAGCAACTGGGCAAGGACTTCTTGAGCCGAGATAACTTTCTGCTCGCCAGACAAAGTCATTGCCAGCCGGCCCCACGCCGAGTGGGAATTAAAACTTTTTTATCTTCGGGACAGATCTCATGAAATCCTGAAAACCATTCAGGCCTTCCTCGATATAACCGTCAAACTCAGCCCCTTCCGTATTGCCTCGGGTAATCACCTTGGGCCGGGGTTTTATCTTTTTGCCATGCTTCAGGAATTTTGCGAAGTTCCCACGGCATTCATCCACGAACCTGTTGAAATCATGATCGACTGCCATACTGGCAGAGTAGAAACGCTTATGCGTTTTCTGCCGCTGGCAAACAAGTTCAGAACTCTCAAAACGCATCTTTTTCTCCTGTTTGCGTTTCAGGAGTTGCTCATAAGAATGACGTTTTTTGTCATCACGTAAAAAATTATAAGCGGCGGTAGAAAGAACAAAATGCTGTTTTTCCTTTTCGGTCGACTCGGTCCGGTCCGGGTGGTATTTCCTGGCCAATTGCCAGTAACGCTTTTTAATCTGCTCTCCGCTGGCATAATTTTCCAGACCAAGCAGGTGGTAAAGATTATAGGATTTTAAAACTAAAGGATATTTCATACTCTTTATTATATATCTTCAAAACATAAATATTATAAAATCAGTATATGATCGAACTGGCCGCAGTCCTGATTATAATGTTTCTCTTCGTGTTTCCCCTGCCGGCATTAGCCACCAGCTTAGGGATTTTTACCACCTGGGGCCTATACAAAAAATACGAATCTTTCAATAACCAGCCCACCGAAGGAAAGAAAAATCTAACCCTGAGCATGGCCTTGTCCCTGGCAAATATTGTTTGCAGTATTATTCTTGGCGTTGGCCTGGCATTCGGGGTCTATTATTTCATTTACGATAGTTTTTATCTATTAACCTTCAATTTTTTATTTTGCTTTGCTATTTCACTGAGGTGGTTTGATTACACATACAACCTTTATCGGCATTTTATTTTCAAACTCAAACCCTTTAAAACAGGCACTTTCGCTCAATCCTATTTTGTCGTCTGTAAAGGTTTCAGAGGAAGGGACCGCGGAGGTTTTGGCCCGGTCTATATCGATGCCGGAATATTGGGACTGGAAAACAATAAAGTGGTTTTTAAGGGGGTGTTTCGTGAAGAAACCTTTTCCCCCTCTAATATCATCCATGTGGAGAAAAAGAGCTCCGAAAAAATAAAAATCCTCTTAAAACGGAAGGGTGTTAAAGATGCAGAACTGTTTTTAATAATCCTGAGGGATCAGTTTTATCCTTTCAAAAGCCGCCCCGACCGTGACAAAATTATAAATCATCTTTCGTTTGGCTCGAAAGTTTCAGCAGTACCATAACTATATATTGCGATGCCCTATCATCCGAAACCACTACCAATTCGAGGCTTGGCATGCAGGTAACTTATGCAGATTCCAATAGCATCCCGGAACTGGCAAATCTATTTGATCAATACAGGATCTTCTACGAACAGGAGACAGACATTAAAGGAGCAATAGCCTTTCTGAATTCTCGCTTTAAGAACAAAGATTCTGTAATTTTTATTGCCAGTGAAAACTCGGGTATTGTCGGGTTTGCTCAGCTTTACCCCAGCTTTTCTTCAGTGGGAATGGAGCGAATTTGGATTTTAAATGATTTATTCGTAAGCTCTAATTCCAGGTGCCAAAACATCGCAACAAAGCTTATGGAGGCCGCCAGGAAACACGCAGAAGAAACTGGAGCACTTAGAGTTGATTTGGCTACACAGGTTTCAAATACCTTAGCGCAAAAACTTTATGCATCGCTCGGCTATAGCAAAAATGAGTCCTTTTATCATTACAGTCTGCCAATTGAATAAAAATTTCAATTCAAGTTAATTGAACTGGTGCACTCAAATTGATAAAATAAAGCATCCATAAATATACCGTTCATTGCTGAGGTTTAGAAACCGTCCCCCATGGCCCAACCCACCACTCGAAATTATTACAAGATTCTCGGTATTACCCAGAAAACCAATAAAGCCGATATCAAAAAAAAATACCGTGAGTTGGCGAAGAAATACCACCCGGACACCAACTCGGGAAGCAAGACCGCTGAAGATAAATTTAAAATCATCTCCGAAGCTTACGATGTACTCAGCAATGCAAAAAAAAGGAAGGCGTACGATCGCGAGAGGTCCTATAGGAAAAAATCTCCCCCTCGGCCCAGGAGCCAATCCGACTACACCAGTGGATACGAAAGAGAACCCGGCGGCAACCGGCAGGGATATGAAGAACCTTTTGCCCAGGAACCAGAACCCGTTGATCCGGATATGCCAACCAGCGGATTTGACCTGCAGTTCATGATCGATGTTCCTCTCCCTATCGTGGCATTGGGGGGAACGATCCCCTACACTTATGAAAAATACGTGCAGTGTGAAGAATGTGAAGGAACTGGAACCTGCGGAAGTGACGAGTGCCCTCAGTGCCAGGGCAAACAACTGGTCGTCCGCTCTGTCACTTTAGATGTGAAAATCCCCCCGGGTGTAGCCGATCAATACACGCTGTCCATCCTTAAGGAAGGCGGGGCAGGCAGAAATGGCGGCCCACCGGGAGCCTTGTATTTAAAAATCTGCACTCAACCCCATCCCAGATTCAAGCGGGTCAAAAATGACATCATTCGGGAAGTGACCATCTCTTCCAAGCTGGCGGAAGAAGGCGGCCCACTTGAAGTTGAAACCCTGGATGGCACTACAACCATTCAAGTGGAAGAAGCAACTCTGGTTGGCGAAGAACTACGTGTGCCAGGAGAAGGATCGGCAATAAGCTGGGGGAAAAAGCGAGGGAACCTTATCATCAAATTCAACATTGAGGATGATTGAATATGACATTTTCTATATTCATGGGCATCCTGGTCCTTTTGCTGATCTCAATTTTCTGGGTGGCTTTTCAACCTAGAAAACCCAGGCCTCAAAAAAAAATCAAACAGAAAACGAAAAAATTACCCCCCGCAAAACCCGATCCGAACGTGCGGAGGAAAAGGTTTAAGGAGCAAGTTGCAACAGAATTATTGAAAAGAAATCCAGATATTGTCGCCGCGGTGATAAAGCAGTGGCTACGTGAAAAGTAAGGTCTAACCCTTGCGGGCCTTCACCTCTGCCGCATGGGCTTTAGCCCTTTTCAGCATGGCCGCTCTTTCCTCTGAGGAAAATTCTCTTTTTGGGGTGGGGTTTGGAACATCCGACTTGGGCTTGCTCGGTGTTGCTACCGCTTGTTTCGCTTCAGCAGGAGCCTCTGTCGATCCCTCAGCTGCAGATTCTGCCGCTGGTTCCTTTCCGGTCGAGGTAGGTGCCGCCTCGCCATCTTTACGAATCAATCGCATGGATGACCAGACATCCGGGCCAGGATAAGGCGTATCGACCCCTATCTTCAAATCCATGCGGACAATTTTTTCATCGGAACATTCGCTGATCCAAGTGTTGGACGCACCACCTGGCGCAAATATTGAGTCAATGGGATAATCCGTCCCGTTTTTATCTGCAAGGGATTTCAAACCACTCTTGTCGAAAAGGGTCAACGCCTCTGCCTTATTGGGAATTCGCCAGTTATCGTAACCCCCAAACTTTTCTTTATTTTTATTGACCCAGTCCACATACTCCCGATGGTCGGCCCAGGTATAGAATTTTTTCATATCCAACCAGGCATCGCTCTTCTTCCACATATAACCGCTATTCGGATCCGTGATCGTCCCATCCTCGTTATCAACAAGGGGGTCTCCTACAGGACCAGCCTTCTTAGCCGCCGCAGCTTTTTTAGCCGCCGCGAGCTTGGCCTTTTCAGCTGGCGATAATGCCTGTTCTTCAGAAGCTTCTGCCATCTTTAACCTTTGGAAATCGAAGAGGATTCCATCTCTTCTAAAATATCATTCAAGTCTTTTCCCGTCCCAGTGAGGGCTTTCAAAATCTCACCCAGCTTGGATGCGGAATAACTGTCCAACCTGGAGTGAAAATCCACTCTATAGTTGGCGGCATTTTTACGGATCCAATCTACAGCAACCTGTTCCTGAGTCTCGCAACTCATATTGGCACATTTTTTATCCAACAGGTTCGTCTGGGATAACCGTATGATTTCACAAATCAAATCTTCTTGGATCTGGCTCATACCTAGGATTTTAACACAAAATATGACGGAAAATTAGCCTGTTGACCATAAAAAGGGGCCACTCTATAACGGTTTTTTGGGCTTGTCAACGTGATATTTAGTGTGCCCGGCATCCTTTTAATATTCAATGAGTTATCCTGTTTCTCGGTCGCAGTATGAGCTCTTAAGTCGGGCTCTTTGAGGCTCGAGGATCGAGCGTCTCGCGCAAACCATCCCCCAAAAAATTGAACGACAGGATGGTTAGAAATATTGCCAAAGAGGGAAACAAAATAAGATGAGGGTAAAACTTGATCGCCGTCCAGCCGTCATTGGCCAGACTCCCCCAACTGCTAAACGGAGGAGAGATGCCCAAGCCAATAAAACTCAGTGTCGATTCGGCTAAAATCGCTACGGGTACACGAAAGCTCATAGTCACGACCAGGATACTCAGGATATTTGGAAAAATTTCCCGTAGTAGAATCCTTGTGGGACTCGCACCCAGAGCACGGGCCGCCTGCACGTATGGAAACTCTTTTATCCGCAGAACTTCTCCACGCACCAGTCTGGCAACCGTAACCCAGCTCACCAGCGTCAAGGCAATAAAAACCCCCGTCAGCCCCCTCCCCATCAGCACAGTGATGAGAATGATCATCAACAGATCGGGTAGCGCAAAAACCACATCTACCCCCCGCATCATCAGGTTATCAGTCCTGCCGCCGACATAAGCCGAAATAGCTCCATAGACCGTTCCGATCAACAAGGCAAACAAGGTCGTGAACACACCGATAAACAATGACACCCGGGCACCATAAATCATGCGCGAAAGAAGGTCGCGACCCAGACGGTCGGTGCCCATCCAGTGCTCCAGGCTGGGAGAAGCCAAAGTCCGCAGCGTGTCCTGTGTTTCATAAGAATACGGAGCCACCCATGGGGCCAACACCGCTACCCCTGAAACGAGCAGGAGAAAACCGGCACTCAATTTAGAAGCAAGAGAAAATTGGTTCATGTGGGATAGCCACCATTTATATGTACAACGTTTGTAAGACACCTTCGAGTTAAGTTCACAACATCATCGCGAATGACGATGGTATCCAGACTTTTTTAACCCTCACTGGAAATCACCTTCAAAAAATCAGCCGCATAACGCTCCAACTTGGCTTTTCCAACACCGGACAACCTGCCAAACTCTGCAATAGATGTGGGTCTTTTTTGCACCATTTCTAATAATGTGGTGTCATGGAAAATAATGAATGGGGGAACTTTTTGCTCGCCAGCCAGCTCTCGGCGATGGGCACGCAACTCCTGAAAAAGAGCCTCATCTTCCGCATTATCAAGCGCAACTTTTGTTCGTTCACGGCTTTTCCCACGCGACCGGCCCACTGCTTTACTAAACTGCTCTTCCCTCAGTAGTACTTTCTCCTCTCCACGCAAAACTCCCTTGGAAGTTTCTCCCAAGCTATAACCACCGTGACCCTCCATATCAACAACCAATAGTTTTTTTGCTACTAATTGACGAAAAATGGATCGCCACTGATTTTTGGAATATTCTTTCCCAATCCCATAAGTTGATATTTTGTCATGACCGAATTGAACAATCCGGGCAGAACTGCTTCCCAACAAGACATCAATTATATACGCCGCTCCAAATCGTTCCCCTGTTTTATAAACACAAGAGAGAGCTTTCTGAGTTGCCACAGTTGCGTCGAAAGACTTTACAGGCTCCAAGCAAGTATCACAGTTACCGCAAGGGCTCTTTAAACTTTCGCCAAAATATCCAAGCAGAACTTGACGTCTACACTGCATTGTTTCGCAAAAACCAAGTAGAGCATCCAGTTTTTGCCGCTCTATTCTCTTCTGATCCTCTGAGGCGTTTGATGACACAATAAAACCAACAATCTTTGATAAGTCTTCAAGTCCATAAGCCAACCATGCATTTGATTTAAGACCATCTCGCCCGGCACGCCCCGTTTCCTGGTAATAGGACTCTAAACTTTTTGGCAGGTCCAGGTGAGCCACAAAACGGACATCCGGCTTGTCGATCCCCATACCAAAAGCAATGGTGGCAACCACAATAACGCCTTCTTCTTTCGAAAATTTATCCTGATTTGTTTCCCGATGTTTTTTATCCATTCCCGCATGATAAGGCACTGCGTTAAACCCTTCTTCAACTAGCCACTTGGTTATTGTTTCAACCTTGTTTCGGGACATGCAATAGACTATCCCCGAGTCCCCTGAGTGGTACTCTTCAATAAATTTTAGCAGTTTATTTTTTGAGTCATCCTTGGAAACAATTGTGTATTTAATATTCGGGCGGTCAAAACTGGAAACAAACAACTCTTTTAGTTCTAAACGCTCTCTAATGTCACGGCGAGTGGGGGAATCAGCAGTTGCTGTTAATGCCAGCCTGGGGGTATTGGGAAACAGCTTTTTTAATATGTCTAATTTTAGATATTCCGGGCGAAAATCATGGCCCCACTGAGAAACACAATGCGCCTCATCAATTGCAATCAAGCTCAATTCACATTTTCTTAGATGATCGAGGAATTCTTGCGTAAGTAGTTTTTCAGGAGACACATATACCAAATCCAGGGAACCCTCTAATAATTTCTGCTCCGTTGCCTTAGTTTCCCTATACGTGAGTGTTGAATTCAGGACGGATGCTCGAACACCTAACTGGTTGAGTGATTCCACCTGATCACGCATTAAAGCTATCAGCGGAGAGATCACTAGCCCCACCCCATCCCGACATAATGCGGGAATCTGATAACAGAGCGATTTACCACCACCTGTTGGCATTAACACCAGAGCATCGCCCCCAGCAATCACATGGTCGATGATTTCATTTTGCGAACCCAAAAAAGAATCAAAACCAAAAATACTATTTAAAACCTCTGCGGGTGATTTTCTCATCATTTCAACGTCACCCTCGGGTCCAGCCAGCCGTAAACCATATCCACAACCGTATTCGCGATCACAATCAGCACGGCATAAACCAGCGTCACGCCCATTATCAGAGGATAGTCCCGGTTGGTCACAGCGGTGATGAAAAACCGCCCCATCCCGGGAATCGAAAAAATATATTCAATAACAAAAGAACCCGTAACCAGCCCGGCTGTCAGAGGACCCATCACCGAAACAATGGGGTACATTGAGTTTTTCAAAACATGTTTGAACAATATTACAGGTTCCGTCAGCCCTTTGGCCCTTGCGGTGCGGATATAATCTGCAGCCAAAACATCCAGCACCGTGGTTCGTGTCAGCCGGGCGACATACCCGGCATAACCCGCACCCAACGCAAACGCAGGCAAAATCATATGACGGAACCCTTCCCACAAAGCCGGGGGAAGCAAGTGCCACTGATGCGAGAATATCCATACAGATATCGCGCCCAACACAAAACTCGGCACCGAAATTCCCATCGCCGCCAAAAGAAGGATAGACCGGTCCAGCAACGAATTTTTCCAGTAGGCCGAGATCACCCCGGCAGGAATCCCCAATCCCAAAACAACCAGAACCGCACAGAGCCCCAATACAAAAGAAACGGGGAACGTGTCGCGAATAATATCCGAAACGCCGCGCCCCAAATATTTGTAAGACGGTCCCAGATCGCCCTGCAACAATTGCTTCATGTACAAAAGGTATTGCATGGGAAGAGGTTTATCGAGATGGTACTTGGCTTCTATATTGGCGATGATTTCCGGTGGAAGGATTTTTTCCGTATCGAACGGCCCGCCTGGAACGATGTGCATGATGAGAAAGGTGAGCGTCGCAACCGTGACCAGAACCGGTATTCCCATTAAAACCCGCCTGACAACAAAACGTAACATGTCAGCATTTTAGCATAAGGGGGGATTAAACTTGTTGCATAGGGTCCGGCGCAAGGTTAAAATCTTCCAAATCCCCGCCAATGGAGGAACGGTTTGCCGCGATTCAATTCCCCGGTTGCCATAATTTTCCTGTTTTTCTGCGTGATTTATTTCAATACGCTTCAAAACGGGTTTCAACTCGACGACTACTACCGGGTGATCGACAATCCGGGAATCCAGAAAGTCCTGCCAACATCCAGGCATTTTTTGGATCCGAAAACCATAACCTACCTGCCCTCTCTGGAAGTTTACCGTCCTCTTTTGCCGCTCAGTTTATCCTTGAATTACGCCCTGCACGAATATTCACCTACCGGTTACCATCTGGTGAATGCTGGCATTCATTTTTTCACAACCCTCATGGTATACCTGCTCTGCCTGGCATTGACAGGAATGGTTCAGCGCACTGAAAATATTCCTGCCAATACCAGGGCCATGAGCCTCATTGTTGCACTGGTTTTTGCGGTGCACCCGGTATCGGGTTACCCCGTCAATTACATCAGCGGCCGTGACCTTTTGATGATGCAATTTTTTCTCATCGCATCTCTATATTGTTATATTCTGATGAAAAAAGAGGGAGAAAATCTGCTTCGTTGGGCCGGGGTCCTGGTTCTTTACCTTCTTTCCTTATTGTCGAAACAGAATGCACTGGTTATGCCGGTTTTGATTCTGGTTTTTGAATGGGTTTTGATGAAACGCTCCTTAGTTGAAAAGACCACCTGGTACCGGGTCCTGCCCTTCGCCCTGATTGCGGCAGGACTGATGTCCTTCATTAAGTTTGCCCTCGGCTTCTCAGATGTGGACAAGCTCTGGGGAGGCAGTGAGTGGTCCTCTTTCTGGGTCTATCCTCTTGCGCAATTAAAACTTCACCTGTTCAGCTATGGGGCTAATTTCCTCTGGCCCTGGGGAATCAGCGCGGCCCCTTATGTGAGCCCGGGAAACATTGCCGACCCAGGTGTATGGCTCGGATTTATTTTTATCGGCGCAACATTGTTTGCAGCTTATCGGCTAAGAAAGACCATGCCCCTTGTCAGTTTTTGCATACTTTCCTACTGGATTCTTTTAGCGCCCTCTTCTTCCCTGGTGCCACTGACACACCTGCAATTTGATTACCGCCCCTACCCTTCCAGTGTTTTTCTATATCTCGCTGTAATCGTTCTTGCGTTCCGGTTCCTGAATCGAAGTACCGTGTTTGTGGGTTCTCTGGTGGTTCTGATTTATTTCTCAACATCAGCGATCCAGTTTAATAGCATCTGGAAGACCAAAGAATCGTTTTGGGAACACAGCATCCAGTCAGGAGGATCACTGGCGCACCTGAACTACGCCATGGCAATTCCAGACCTGCAACTGCGTGAAAAACATCTTAGAACCGCATTGGATATAAATCCCCGATACAATATGGCGAAGCTGAATTTGGGGCTCACGCTCATCCATTCCGGGAATCAAAAAGATGGGTTGAACTGGGTGGAGACTGCCGCTCAGGAAAAACCGTCCTCAGGACAAAATCAATTCTGGCTGGCAAAGGCCTACAAATTAACAGGTGATTCGCCCAAAGCACTTCTTGCCGCTTCCCAGGCGGCAAAGCTCAAACCCATTAAAAAATACCAGTATGAAGCTGGCCTGCAAATGACCCGTGCAAAACGCTTCGAGGAAGCTATTTCTTTTTTAAAGCTGGTATTGGATGAGGACCCGGACTTCAAACGCACCGGTTTTCTTCTTGGCTTCTCCTATCAGAAAACCGGGAAAAGCGAGAAAGCCATCTCCATATATGAAACATACCTGAAAAACGATAAACAGGATTATCAGGCACAATTCAATCTGGCTCACGCCTATATGGATGTCGACCGATGTTCGGAGTCTATTGATGCTTTCAATAAAACTCTGGATCAGAAGCCCGACTACGATGAAGTACACCTCCACCTATCAAACTGCCATAAAAAACTGGGCAATACAGTCCAGGCCGACAGGCACCTGCAAGTGTGGAATACCCGAAACAAAAAGGAAACCACCCCCTCAAAATAATTCCCTCCCTTCAAGGGGCAGAGAACCTCCTCAGGTAAGCTACAAAGTCTTCCTTTGCGGGCAAACATTTAATTGTCTCAACGAGCCATGCCAAGTGCCTCCGCAGCAAGTGGTTGAGGTAGTTGCTTTTGTTGTTCGGTAGAAGGGTAAAGTTTTTTCCCCTGCACATTTTGTACTTTGAAAAACATTGCGCAAATAACCGCTTGTGCTTACCTGGCCTTCATTTACTGATATTAATATTTTCACTCATGCAATATGCGTGTTAGCGCGTTTTATTTCTCATGTTCAATCATCCATTCTTTGGCAAGCCTTTGCGCTTTATCGATTTGCTCGTGGGTCATGCGCTTTTCAATCTTATCTCTAAATTTTCGTCCCTCATCCAACCCGTTTGCTCCGGCAATATTAAACCATTTATGGGCTTCTACATAATCCAGAGCAACCCCCTTTCCCACAACATACATTGCCCCAAGGTTGCTTTGGGCACGTGCAGACCCCTTTGTAGCTGACATCCGGTACCACCTGACGGCCTCCTTGTAATCGAGGGGAACTCCTCGACCAAGGCTATAACTCAGACCAAGGCTATGTTGAGCCTCCGCCTCCCCTTGCTCCGCCGAAAGCCTGTACCACTTGACGGCTTCCTTATAGTTCTGAGCAACCCCTTGCCCATCGAGATACATTGATCCAAGTATGTACTGGGAATGCATATTTCCCTGCTCCGCCAAGTACTTGAACGTTGAAAATGCTACCTTATAATCTTTTCGCCCGTAGGCATCTACTGCATTCTTGAAGTCATTTGCGGAAACGGACGTTGTGAGCAAGATGATCGGGATAAATATAGCTATCAAGTATTTTTTCATCAATTAAGTCCCGTGCAAGAACTGTTTATCGAAGCGTTGATAAAAATCAACCACAGAGCCTTCGGATATCATTAACTGCTGTAGCCTAACATAAGTTCCCCCTTAACGAGACGGATGCCTGTTTTCACTACCAGGGGAAATAATTTCCTCTTGATACAGGCCGGTAGGATATAATGTCAGGTCGTTTATTTTTTCACTGAAAGTTTCATGAAATACCCTTCTTTAATAGAATTCATAGACCGGCTGGAACTTGAGGGAGAACTCCTGCGGATAAAACAACCCGTCTCTCCCATTCTCGAAATTGCCGAAATCACCGACCGGGTGTCCAAACAGCCGGGTGGAGGCAAAGCCCTGTTGTTTGAAAACGTTGAAGGCAGTTCCATGCCTGTGCTCATCAACGCCTTTGGTAGTACAAAACGGATGAATCTGGCGCTAGGTGTCCATAACATTGAAGACATTGCCAAACGAATTGAGAGTTATATTAAAATTCCTCCTCCAACTACCCTGCTGGAAAAGGCGAAACTCCTACCCATGCTTTTACAGGCGGCACAGTTTCCAGCCAAACTCGTGCAAACGGCTCACCCTCCTTGCCAGGAAGTTGTCCATTTAAACGATGATATCGATCTGGGAATGATTCCGATCCTGCAATGCTGGCCTCATGATGCAGGACGGTTCATCACCTTCCCCATTGTGATCAATCGCAGTGTGGATAAAAAAATCAGAAATGTCGGACTCTACCGCATGCAGGTGTACGATAAAAAAACCACGGGCATGCACTGGCATATCCATAAAGACGGGGCGCATTTTTTCCATGAATACCGCAAACAGAATAAGGTGATGGAAGTGGCGGTCGCGCTCGGTGCCGATCCGGCATCCTGTTACTCCGCGTCCGCGCCCTTGCCCTATGGCATTGACGAGTTTCTTCTCGCCGGTTTTATTCGCAAAGCAAGTGTGCCACTGGTGAAATGCAAGACAGTGGACCTGGAAGTTCCAGCTAACGCAGAAATTGTTTTAGAAGGCTATATCGACCCATCTGAAATGCGGCTGGAAGGACCTTTTGGCGACCACACCGGTTATTACTCGCAGGACGGGGATTATCCGGTCTTTCACATCACCGCCATCACTCACCGCAAGAATCCCGTTTACCTGACCACCATCGTTGGCAAACCGCCTCAGGAGGATTTTTACCTGGGCCGGGCGACCGAACGCATCTTTCTACCTCTCATCAGAACTCAGCTTCCCGAAGTTGTCGACATGGATATGCCGGTGGAGGGAATCTTTCATAATTGTGTCATCGTCTCGCTCGACAAACGATACCCAATGCAGTCAAGAAGGCTGATGAGTGCTTTATGGGGACTCGGTCAAATGAGCTTTGTCAAAACCATCGTCACCGTTGATTCCAAAGTCAATGTTCATGACTATGAAGAAGTGGCAAAACTTTTGCTCAACAAAGTAGACTTTGAAACCGATCTGTTTTTCTCCGAGGGGGTTCTCGATGTCCTCAATCACGGCTCCGACCAAATGTTGCACGGCTCAAAACTGGGCATCGATCTCACCTCAAAAATAGAGGGAGAGCCGGGCTATAAGAAAGAAGCTTCTACGTCCACCGACAACTCCAGATGTCCCTCGCCAGAAAAAATAATGACCGTATTTGAAGAAGTGCAGGCCTGCAAGGTTTTACAACTGCAAGCCCGGCGTTCTGTTCTGCTCGTGGCCCTTAATAAAACGGCTCCGCATCAGGGAAAACAGTTCATTCAATCGTTTCTGGACCATTCTGCATTTTCTGCTATAGAAATCGTCATTGCGCTGGAAGGGCATGTGGACATCGAAAACATTTCTACAGTGATGTGGAAGTTTTTCAATAACCTCGACCCAAAGCGTGATTTTTATTTTGAGGCAGGACGTTTGGGAATTGATGTGACGCAAAAATTTCCCGAAGAGGGCTATCAACAAAACTGGCCAGATGAAATCGAAATGACATCTGAAATAAAAACACAGGTCGACAAAAGATGGTCCGACCTGTTCAAAGAATAATCAACCACCTTCCCGAATCAATATGGCACTGGATCACATCACTATAAAAGGCGCGAGGGAGCATAACCTTAAAAACCTCAGCCTCACCCTGCCCCGGGAAAAACTGGTGGTGATAACGGGTTTGAGCGGCTCGGGAAAATCTTCTCTCGCTTTCGATACCATTTACGCAGAAGGCCAGCGTCGCTATGTGGAATCCCTTTCCGCCTACGCACGACAGTTTTTGAAATTGATGGAAAAACCCGATGTGGACTCCATTGACGGACTCTCCCCTGCCATCTCAATTGAGCAGAAGACTTCCAGCCGAAATCCCCGTTCCACCGTTGGCACAGTAACAGAAATTTATGACTACCTGCGCCTGCTCTACGCTCGCATCGGCAAGGTTTTCTGTTACGGTTGTGGACGGCAAATTACCTCGCAAACCGTACAACATATCGTTGATCAGGTCCAATCTATCCCCATTGGCAAGAAGGTGATGATCCTTTCCCCTGTAGCCCGGAATAAGAAGGGAGAATTCAAAAGAGAAATTCTGGATATGAAGCGCAAGGGATTCGTCCGCGCTCGCATAAACGGTGAGGTCCGCTCCCTTGATGAAGAAATCGTGCTCAACAAAAAATTCAAGCACACTCTGGAAGTAGTGGTGGACCGGCTGGTTATCAAGGAAAATATGGGCAAGCGGCTGGCCGACTCGGTAGAAACCGCGCTCAACCACGGAGAAGGTTCTCTGGTCGTTGCCATTCTTGAAGATAAAGAGAAGGAGTTGTTGTTCAGCGAAAAATTCGCCTGCAGTTATTGCAACATCAGTTACCCGGAACTGGAACCGCGCCTGTTTTCTTTCAACAACCCACAAGGAGCATGCGCACAGTGTGATGGGCTGGGAATCAAAATGGTGATCGACCCCGAGATGGTCGTTCCGGACACCCGGCTTTCCATCCGTGATGGGGCTTTGAAACCCTGGGAAAAACGCAGTTCTATCTATTTCCATCAGATGCTGGATACCATCTCCAGCCATTTCAAGTTCAAGCTCACTGTCCCGTTTCAAAAACTACCTAAAAAGGTTCGCGATATCCTGTTATTCGGTTCCGGTGATGAACCCGTAAAATATTATTTTGAAAAAGACGGAAGAAAGCAATTCTATACCGACACGTTCGATGGCGTGATTCCTGACTTGGAGCGGCGTTATCGAGAGACCGACTCCACCTCCACCCGGGAAGAAATCACGCGATATATGCGCCCCCTTTCCTGCCAAACCTGCGACGGCGATCGGTTACGCAAGGAAGCCGTCTCGGTAAAAATCGCCGACCAGAATATCGTCGAGATCACGGCACTCTCCATCGGGCAGGCCTATGAATATTTTCAAAAGTTAAAACTGACACGGCAGGAAAATAATATCGCCCGGAGAATCGTCAAAGAAATTAAAGAGCGGCTGGGCTTTCTCACCAATGTCGGGCTGGACTACCTTTCCCTGGACCGATCTTCAGCAACCTTGTCAGGCGGAGAGAGCCAGCGCATCCGTCTCGCTACCCAAATCGGCTCCAGCCTGATGGGAGTCCTCTACGTCCTCGATGAACCCAGTATTGGACTGCACCAGAGAGACAACGACCGCCTGCTCAACACCCTCTTCCGCCTGCGTGACCTGGGCAACACTGTGATTGTGGTCGAGCATGATGAGGCCACCATCCGCTCCGCCGACTATGTGGTGGATCTCGGACCCGGTGCCGGTGTTCATGGCGGCGAAACTATTTTTGCCGGCACCCCCAAGGCCATGCTCAAGTCCAAGGATTCTCTGACCGGACAATACATTTCCGGAAAAAAACAAATCCCAATTCCCAAAAACCGGCGCAAAGGCAATGGCAAAACCATTGAGATTCATGGTGCCAGGGAAAATAACCTGAAAGAAATAACCGTAAAAATTCCTCTCGGCTGTTTTGTCTGCGTGACCGGAGTATCCGGATCGGGAAAGAGCACGCTCACCATTGATATTTTATACAAGGCCCTGGCCCAGCATTTTTGGAACTCGATGGGCAAACCCGGTGAATTCAAAAAAATCCACGGCCTTCAATGGCTCGACAAAGTCATAGACATTGACCAGTCGCCGATAGGAAGAACGCCCAGGTCTAATCCTGCCACCTATACCGGCGTGTTCACTCTGGTCCGCGAATTATTCAGCCAGGTTCCCGAGTCCCGTGCCCGCGGTTATAAACCGGGCCGGTTCAGCTTTAATGTTAAGGGGGGAAGATGCGAAGCCTGTCAGGGAGACGGGGTTATCAAGATCGAAATGCATTTTTTACCGGACGTATTCGTTACCTGCGAAGTTTGTCAGGGCAAACGATTCAACCGCGAGACCCTCGAAATTCTTTATAAGGGAAAAAACATCGCTGACATTCTGAATATGACCGCGGAGGAAGCCAAGGAATTTTTCACCAATATTCCTGCCATCAAAACCAAACTGCAAACCATCACCGATGTCGGACTGGACTATATAAGGCTGGGTCAGCAAGCCACCACTTTATCCGGTGGGGAAGCACAGAGAATCAAGCTGTCAAAAGAGTTGAGCAAACGCAGTACCGGCAGAACCCTTTATATTCTGGACGAACCCACAACCGGACTGCACTTCGCCGATATCGAGAACCTGTTGGGAGTTCTCGATAAGCTGGTAGATTCCGGCAATACCGTGATCATCATCGAACATAATATGGATGTGATCAAAACTGCCGACCATATTATTGATTTAGGGCCAGAAGGCGGTGACGGTGGCGGACAGGTGCTGGCCGAAGGCCCACCGGAAAAGATAGCAAAAGTTAAAGCCTCTTACACCGGAAAATATTTAAAAGATTATCTTAAGGTTTGATATACAGGTATCCCTGTTCCTGTAGATCAGCAATGCGTTTGACGGCGACCGGGTGTTCTGTCGGGATAAAACCCGGCTCCAGGGAGCTTAAAGGTTTGCCGAACAACTTCATCGAAACCTGGCACATTTCCGGTTGCACACCTTTCGCGATGATCATGGCAAGTTTCTTTCTTAATGCTGGATCAACGGTTTCTTTATCAAAAAGTTTCAGGGCCGGGCCGTGCACAACCACCTTTATATCTATCTTGTCAGGACCGCCTTCTGCTTCCATATGTTTATTGATCAAAGCCATGGCGTATTTGGCAACGCCCACATCCGATCCATCAATGTGGTACAGCACTTTTAACCTACCGTCCGCATCACGATTGTTGCCTGCCTCGGCAACGGAAAAGACAACAAACAGACAAAACAACACCGTGAAAATTTGGCAAACCCAGCCCATCTTTTTATAGTTCATGGAACCTCTCCATTTAGAATATTGAGAACACTATTTCCTATAGTGTATCATTCCTGAATATAGGGAAATGGAATTTAAAAGGAGGAAAAAACCTGCCGGAATTTCGGTATCGCTGAGGAAAGTCAGTTATTTTTGGAGTTTTCGAGGCGGGCGATGGCGCGGAAGAGTTTTTTCTGCGTTTCGATGAAGTCTTCTTCAGTAATGTCGGTTTTGCCCAACTCTGCTTCCGCATCAGCGTGGGCACGCTCGGCCCGTTCACGGTCGATCTCATGCAGGAACTCTCCGGTTTCAGCCAGTATCGTTACACGGTTATCCGTCACTTCCAGATATCCGCCACTGACAACCAGAGCAATGGTTTCACCTTCCTTCTCATAAGACAATTGCCCAGAGCGCAGATTGGTCAGAATCGGGGTGTGGTCGTAAAGAATCCCCATGTCGCCCTCGGAACCGGGCACGTTGACCTGATCGACTTCTTCCGAAACCAGTAGCTTTTCGGGAGTTACAATGGTGAGTATCAGTTTCTGGCTCATGCTGATTTTTTATCCAGTTCTTTCTGTTTCGCGTGAACTTCGTCCAGGGTTCCCACCATGTAGAACGCCTGCTCAGAGATATCATCGCCACGCCCTTCGAGAATAGATTTGAACCCTTCAATGGTATCCTGTACTTTGACATATTTTCCCGGTGAACCGGTGAAGACTTCCGCCACAAAGAACGGTTGCGAGAGAAATTTTTGAATTTTCCGAGCGCGGGAAACCACTTGTTTGTCCTCTTCCGAAAGCTCATCCATACCCAGAATCGCAATGATATCCTGCAAGTCTTTATAGCGTTGCAGAACCTGCTGAACTCCCCGGGCTGTATTGTAGTGTTCATCCCCCAGAACTTCCGGGTCAAGAATCCGTGATGTGGAATCCAGAGGATCCACCGCCGGGTAAATCCCCAGCTCAGAAATGCGCCGATTCAAAACCGTAGTCGCGTCAAGATGCGAGAAAGTGGTTGCCGGAGCCGGGTCCGTCAAGTCATCAGCTGGAACATAAATCGCCTGAACCGACGTGATCGATCCTTTTTTGGTAGAAGTAATGCGCTCCTGCATATTACCCATTTCGGTAGCCAGCGTCGGTTGGTAACCTACAGCAGAAGGGATACGCCCGAGAAGTGCTGATACTTCAGAGCCCGCCTGTGAAAACCGGAAAACATTATCGATGAACAACAGTACATCCTTACCGCCTTCATCACGGAAATATTCCGCACAAGTGAGACCGGTGAGCCCGACACGCATACGCGCGCCTGGAGGTTCGGTCATCTGCCCGTAGATCAGGGCTGTCTTGTCGATAACGTTGGACTCGACCATTTCGTGATAGAGGTCATTACCTTCACGGGTTCGCTCACCAACTCCTGCAAACACGGAATATCCACCGTGCTCCGCACCGATATTACGAATCAACTCCATGATCAAAACGGTCTTGCCCACACCCGCACCACCGAACAGCCCGGTTTTTCCACCTTTGAGATAAGGTTCGAGCAGATCGATAACCTTGATGCCGGTTTCGAGCATTTCCATTTTGGTATCCTGTTCCTCAAAAGCGGGAGCATCACGATGAATACTCCATTTTGCTTTGGACTCGACTGGAGGCTTCTTGTCAACCGGATCGCCCACAACATTGAGAATTCGTCCGAGCACTTCTTCCCCGACCGGGACGGTAATAGGGGCCCCTGTATCCAACGCCTCCATTCCACGAACCAGACCATCGGTCGAATGCATGGCCACAGAACGGACCACATTGTCGCCAAGGTGCAGTGCCACTTCGCAAACCAGGGTTTCGGTTTCGCCACTTTCTCCAGTGCGCTCAATGTTGATCGCGTTATACAGGGCCGGCAGAACACCGTCTTCAAAACGCACGTCTACGACGGGTCCCATGACTTGGATAATTTTTCCCTTATTCATTCCTGCTCCTCCACTGATTTCAGTATCTTCAACACCATCAGCCTTTCAAGGCTTCGGCGCCATTTACGATTTCTATCAATTCTTTGGTGATATAAGCCTGCCGGGCTTGATTATAAGTCAACGTCAAGCCATCAATCATTTCACCGGCATTGCGGCTGGCACTATCCATTGCCGTCATCCGGGCTCCATGCTCACTGGCGCTGGATTCCAGGAATGCGCGGTACACCTCAACCGTCATATAACGTTTCAACAGTTCATCCAGAATCGCTTCTTCATCCGGCTCATAGACATAATCCACAACAAACGTATTATCTTGATGTGCCAGATTTTCAGGAACGACAGGGAGCAATTGCTCAACCACAACCTCCTGTTGCATCACCGACTTAAATTCGTTGTAAACCATAAAAACCTTGTCGACTTTTTTCTCTGAAAACAAAGCGGCAAGATTCTCGCCAATAGTCTGTGCTTTCAGGTAATCAAAGTCCTTCGTCCAGCCAATGATATCCTGTGTAATCTTCACCGGGCGGTTACGAAAAATATCATTCCCCTTTTTACCGGCAATGATCAACGAGTTTTCAGCCTGCGCATTGTCTTCAAGGTATTGGGCTGTTTTGCGGATGATATTCCCGTTGAAACCGCCACACAAACCTTTGTCCGCAGTGATGATCAGGAGCAAATTCCGTTGCCCTTCCCGCACATCCAGCAAGGGGTGTAAGTCATGATTACACCGTGCCGACAAATGATTGAGGACATCCATCATCTTGACCGCATAAGGCCGGGCCTGCAGAATCGCCTGCTGGGCCTTGCGCAGTTTCGAGGCCGCAACCAACTTCATGGCCTTGGTGATCTGCTGCGTATTCTTTACGCTTCGGATGCGTCTTTTAATATCTTTTAAATTAGGCATGGGTCAGTTTTTGAAAAGGCCTTTGAATTCATTGATAGCGGCTTCAACCTGACTTTCGCTATCGTCATCAAGTTTTTTGGCTTCTGCGATTTTATCCATCAAGGCCTGATGTTTGTCTTCCATAAAGTTGAGCAAGCCGCTTTCAAATTTTTGGATGTCGCCTGTAGGGATATCGTCCACCAGCCCCCGCACACCCGCAAAGATAGAAATGATCTGCTGAACCACACTCAAAGGTTTGTACTGGCCCTGTTTGAGCAGTTCCACCAGCCGTTCACCCCGATGGAGTTGAGCCTGTGTTGCCGCATCCAAATCACTGCCAAACTGCGCAAAGGCCGCCATTTCACGGTATTGAGCAAGGTCCAAACGTAATTTACCGGCTACCTGCTTCATGCCCTTGATCTGAGCCGAACCACCAACTCGAGAAACCGAAAGCCCAACGTTAATAGCAGGGCGCACACCAGAATAAAACAAGTCGGTTTCCAGAAAGATCTGTCCGTCCGTAATAGAAATCACATTAGTCGGGATGTATGCGGAAACGTCCCCTGCCTGGGTTTCGATGATCGGCAGAGCCGTCATGGAACCTGCTCCCAGCTCATCACTGACTTTTGCGGAGCGTTCCAGCAATCGGGAATGCAGAAAGAAAACATCACCCGGATACGCTTCGCGTCCCGGAGGTCGCCGCAACAGAAGTGACAACTGTCTGTAGGCCGCCGCCTGCTTGCTGAGATCATCGTAAACAATCAGGCAGTGTTGCCCGTTATCGCGAAAATACTCACCCATGGCGCATCCGGCATAAGGCGCGATAAACTGCATCGGTGCCGGGTCACTGGCCGAAGCCGAAACCACGATGGTGTATTCCATTGCACCTTGCTGTTCCAGCGTTTTCACCACCCGTGCAACCGTAGAACGCTTTTGCCCTACTGCCACATAAATGCAGAACATGTTCTGCCCTTTTTGATTGATGATCGCGTCAATGGCAACAGCGGTTTTTCCTGTCTGCCGGTCACCAATGATCAATTCTCTTTGCCCACGTCCAATAGGAATCATTCCATCGATCGACTTGATCCCCGTCTGCATGGGTTCATGTACCGATTTTCGGTCAATAACACCAGGTGCGGTCCTTTCAATCGGACCAAATTTTTCTGTCTTGATCGGCCCTTTGCCGTCAATAGGCTGGCCCAATCCATCCACAACCCGGCCCACCATCTCTGGTCCGATGGGAACTTCCATGATGCGTCCCGTCCGCTTGACCTCATCGCCTTCTTTAATGTTATCGTCACGACCAAGCAAAACCGCCCCGACATTGTCTTCTTCGAGGTTCAAAACCATGCCAGCGAGTCCACCGGGGAATTCAAGGAGTTCGCCCGACATCGCTTCGCCGAGACCATAAATCCGCGCGATTCCATCTCCCACGGAAATTACCCGTCCGGTTTCTTTGAGCTCGATCCCTCCTTCAAAGCCTTCAATCTGCTTTTGAATTATGGAACTGATTTCATCGGCTCGTAAATTCACTTAGGCTACCTCCTCTTTCTCTATCGTTCGTTTCAAGATCTCCAAACGGTTGCGAATAGTGTCATCCGTCACCTGGTCCCCGATGCGTAACATGATGCCGCCAATCAGCGACTCATCCACCTCGGTATCGATCAAAATAGTTTTTCCTAAAATCTTATTCAGCGCGGCTTTCAAACGGCCAATGTTCTCATCGGTCAACGGGTGAGCCGAAACAACATGAACCCGCGTGCGGTTCAACCGGCGGTCCACCACCTGCTCAAAATATTCGACAATTTTTCCCAAATACAGGACCTTGCCCCGCTCGTTGAGCAAAACCATCATCTTGGATACTTCGCTTTCCACCGCAAGACGACTGCAAATTTCCTGAACCACATTCTGTTTCTTTTCTGTGGGAATGGAAGGATGCTCAAAAAAGCGCACCAACTGCTTTTCGGCTTGAATGGCCTCTTCAAAGGCCTGTAAATTTGCCAGAGCCTTTTCCAGCGCACCCGTATCCGAAATATTTCCGGACAGTGCCTCGGCGTATCTTTTTCCAATCTGATTTTCCAGCATCGTTCAGCCTTAATTAGGGTGTCAGTTGTTCTGACGTTTTTCCAGTTCCTCAATTACCTGCTCAATGGACTCTTCCACAAGCTTCTTTTTATCCGCATCATCCAGAGCTTTTTTCAGGAACTTCTCTGTGGAAGCAATCGTCAAAGCCGCTGTGTAACTGCGCACTTCCTGAAGAAGCTTGTTGCGTGAGCTTTGAATTTCCTGCTCCGCGTCTTTTTGAACCTGCCGGACTTTTGCCTCGGTTTCCTGGAGATTTTTTTCCAGAACCTTCTTGGCCTCATCCTGGGCCAACTGCACAATCGTCTCTGCCTTGCCATGCGCGGCTTTCAGCGTTTCTTCCAGCTCCACTTTAATCGTTTGCGCTTCTTCTTTTATTCTCTCGGAGTCTTCAATATCACCGCGAATCTTTTTTTCCCGTTCGTCCAGGGCATTCAAAATAGGAGGAAAAGCAAATTTCTTAAGAACAAAAAACAAAAGTCCGAAGGAAACCAGCGACCAGAAAATCAGCGAGCCGAAAACAGATACCTGTTCAAATTGAGGCATATCCAATCCTTAAAAAAAGTTCGTCCAACAGGGAGGTGGCACCCAGCCACCGCCCCTTTCACGGCATGACTTTACGGCATGATGATAAAGGCAATAACCAGTGCATACAGCGCAATTGCTTCTACCAATGCGAAACCAATCCAGCAATATTTGGCAACCCGCGCCTCACAATTAGGCTGACGCCCAACGGTTTCGATGGTTTTCGCGAAAATATAAGCGATCCCCAAGGCGGCACCAAAAAACCCGGCGGCGCACAAACCCATTCCAATTAATGCAGCAGCTTCAGAACCCATTCTTTCCTCCTAAAGTTTTTGTGACAAAAAAATTAATGTAACTTGATCACATCGCCAATGTAAACACAGGTCAGCGTTGTAAAAATATAAGCTTGAATAAATGCAATGGCGATTTCCAATCCGTTAATGACTACCGTGAACCCGAAAGGCATCCAGCTCACCCATCCTGGTGCGGTCAAGGCAAGTCCAAATAGCACCGCAAGCACGGTATGCCCCGCCGTCATATTGGCAAACAACCGAACCGCAAGCGAGATAGGACGCGCCAGCATACTGACAATTTCAATAGGAACCATTAAAGGAATCATGATTTTGGGAACCCCCGGCGGCACCAGAATTCCAAAAAAGTGCATGCCGTGTTTGCTGAATCCGATCACCAGCGTCATGATAAAAATGCCAACCGCAAAGGCTCCGGTCACCGCCACCTGGCTGGTGATCGTATAAGAACCCGGCACCAGCCCGATCAGGTTACAGGCCAGAATAAATAGAAACAGGGTAGTAATGAACGGAACATATTTTTTACCCTCTTCTTTCCCGATAAACTCAAAAACCAGATCGCTTATGAACTCCAGGACAAGCTCCAGAACACTCTGCAGTTTTCCCGGTATGGGAGAAATCCCCCGGTTCACCACCAGCATGAAAGCTCCGGCTACGATGGCCAAACCCACCCACATCGCCACTACAGCGTTGTTGATAGAAAGGTCCAGTCCTCCTATATGAATAGGAATAAGGGTATGAACTTCAAAATGATGTAACGGACTTTCCATAATCTAAATCTTATCCAGTTCAGGAATTATTATCGTCATCGTCTTCCACATCTATATCCAACAACATAGCCGCCCGATAAACATTCAAACACCCTGCGGCCCCTCCCACTATGACCCCGACTGCCAGGCCCCAAGGCCTGATGTCGAAAAATCGATCCAGGCCATGACCCATCAAGGCACCGATCAACGTGGCTACCGTCAGTTCAGTTCCCAATCTGAACGCTATCTGCATACCCTGACGGAGGCCGTTGTTTTTACTCATCAATTTAACGCTTGGGAGGAATCGTCTAGCAGGAAATCGGGCCTATCATACCGCAACGTTTTGAGGTTGTCCAAAAAAAAATTTTGTAGCTTAAATCCCCTTAAATACATTAAAAATGCACTCTAAATACCAGCAACCTGAGCATTAATCCGGGAACAGGGTGAGCCTCTCACGAGCCAACGCCTAAATAGCCCCTGAAGACCTCCTCTTCACATCTGAAATTCAATAAATTTTAAAGGGTTTTGCAGTTAATAAGGAAGGGATCCATATTCAATCTCATAAGCCTCAAGTGGCATCATATCAATCGCATCCCAGGGGCAACCTTCTAAGAAAGTATCCATAGGGCCTTTACTGATACATTTTTTACAGCCAATGCACAGTAAGGGATCGACATGGACACGGTTAAAAGCCGGAGCATCCGGATTTTCTACCTCGTACATACAACTGTCAACCGGACACTCGGTAATGCAGATAGGGGACCCAGCACAACCGGTACAGGCATCGTTGATAACGGCCAGTATTTTTGGTTTTCGTTTTCTCTGTACGTTACGCTTGGTTTTTTCTTTGGTGGCCATGAATCCATCCTATTACAAATAGTTTAACGATGCATTTCAACAATTGTAACAAAACCGCCGAGATTATAACCACAAATAACCCTTTATTTCAATATTTGTCGGCATAAAGAGTGAAAAAAAGTGGGCGGCAATACCCATCGCTTCCACCGCATTTATCAATCGGCTATTCATTACCTGAATAAAACAGTTTGCCTGAGACCCTTTTTAATTTACAGTCAGCAGACCGTGTATTAAGATAGCTGTCAGGATAAGTCGCTTTAAGTTCAACTCCTTTAAGGGGTTGCAGATTTTCTTCTTCCTTCCCTTGTTGCAACCGGGAATGTCAAACGCTTCCTTTAGGTTTTAAAATAGCTTTCACAGGAAACAAAGGTACCGCTAAATATCATGTCGTTTAAGCAAATTCTGGGGCAGTCACAGCCAAAAAAAATACTGACAAACGCTCTCCAAAACAGCAGTGTCGCACACGCCTACCTGTTTTATGGACAAGAGAGTATCGGAAAAAAAAAGTTGGCCATTACCCTGGCCAAAGCTCTCAACTGTAAAGGGTCTGACCCACTGGATGCTTGTGACGAGTGCGAATCCTGCCTGAAAATTGAGCGCGGCGTCCATCCTGATTTTTTCTTTATCGAACCGGTTAAAAGCACCCCCACTTCCCGGGAAGCGGTTATTAAGATTGAACCGATTCGTGAACTGCAAAAAAAACTGGCCTATCTACCCTATGAAGGGAAAACAAAAGTCGTGGTGGTCGATTCCGCCGACCTCTTGAATCTTCAGGCCGCGAACTCTTTTTTAAAAACGCTGGAGGAACCTCCTTCATCTACTGTACTGATACTGATATCTTCAAACCCTCACAGACTATTGCCGACCCTTCTATCAAGGTGTCAGGGGATACAGTTTCACCGCCTCTCTTCATCAGAGATCAGGGAAATTATCCAATCTCAGCTTCAGGAAAAAGGCGAGTCGTTGACAGAATCAGATCTCGACTTTCACACCCAGCGGTCACAGGGGAGTGTCGACCGGGCATTGGCTGAAGACTTTGAGGAAATGGAAACTATAAGAGAACAACTACTGGAAGTTCTGGAAAAAGTGTCTTTCGACCGTATGGACATCGTGTTTGCCTTTGCGAAAACCTGGGCAAAGCAGACAGAACAACTGCAGTCCGTATTAAATGAATTATTGGGTTTGATTCGTGACCTGGCTCTCTATCGTTCCGGTTGCAGTCAATCAGATATCCAGAATAGAAATTTATCGGCTAATCTGATACAGATAGCCCAAACCCGCAGTCTAAAAACCTGGCTGGATCGTTTCACCGTTGTCCGCAATACCCAGGTCGCTTTGTCCGGCAACGCCAATGCCCAACTGTTTCTGGAAAACATGCTTATCGAATTTTGTGAGGCCGCATAGCCGGTGAGCCACCGGAGGCAGACAGCAAGGGCTCGTTGAGCCGAGAAGATCATTGCTAGCCAGGTACAGCCATTGCCAGTTGGCCCCACGCCTAGTGGCGGTGAGCCACCGGAGGCAGACAGCAAGGGCTCGTTGAGCCGAGAAGATCATTGCTAGCCAGATATAGCCATTGCCAGTTGACCCCACGCCTAGTGGCGGTGAGCCGCCGGAGGCAGACAGCAAGGGCTCGTTGAGCCGAGAAGATCATTGCTAGCCAGATATAGCCATTGCCAGTTGGCCCCACGCCTAGTGGCGGCGAGCCGCCGGAGGCAGGTAGTATCGGTTAGTGAAAAATTATCAAATAAATAGAGACCCCGTTTTATGAATACTGCCGTTAAAGAAACTGCTAAAAACTCTCCTCCCAAGCAACCGGCCCGATTTGTTATTGGGGTGCGAATTCTGGACCAGGTTAAATCGGAACTTTATAATCCGGAAGACTTGAAACTAAAGGTAGGAATGACAGTGATGATCAACACCCAGCAGGGATTAAAAATGGGTGTGGTGGCCTCAAACAAGATGCGCAATTTTCGCGAGAACCGTAGCTTTAACCGGGTACTGCGTATCGCCAATGACAACGACTTTCAGGTAGAAAGCCGGCGAAATCAGGTCGAGGAAAAGGCCAGGATCCTGTGTAATGATAAAATTGTAGAGCTGAAACTGCCGATGAACCTGAGTCGGGTGGTGCACCAGCCGCATATGAACAAGACGATTTTCTTCTTCACCGCCGAAGGCCGGGTGGACTTTCGCCAGTTGATCCGTGACCTGGCTTCCAATCTGCGCCATCGCATTGAGATGAGGCAAGTCGGAGTGCGTGACGAGGCAAGAGTTATCGGGGGTTATGGAGTATGCGGGGAAACGCTTTGCTGTTCCACCTGGCTCCCCGACTTTACACCGGTGACTATAAAAATGGCCAAAAACCAGGGCATGGCACTCAACCCCAGTAAAATTTCCGGCGTATGCGGACGGCTCATGTGTTGCCTGCAATATGAGCACGACAACTACAAAGCCCTTATCAAGAATCTGCCCAAAGTAAACAGCCCGATTCAAACTCCGGAAGGCCCGGGGCGGGTCCTGAAAAATGAAATTCTGGAACAGCGTGTCGTGGTTCGACTGGAAGATGAAAACATAGTGACCTATCCTCTGGACGAACTGCCAGAAGCCAAAAATCCACAAAACCCACAAAACCCACAAAATTCACAAAATCCACAAAAACATCAAAAACCTCAAAAACATCAAAAGCCTCAAAAACCCTGAAGCGGAAAATCCACTCCATGCAACAAAACAAGTTTTATATCACCACTCCTATTTACTACGTGAACGATGTCCCCCATATAGGCCATGCCTATACTACTATCGCGGCGGATGTGGTGGCCCGCTACAAACGCCTTGAAGGAAATGAAGTCTTTTTCCTGACCGGCACGGATGAGCATGGGCAAAAAGTCCAGCAGGCCGCCAATGATGTTGGCGTGAGCCCTCAGGAACATGTCGACAAACTGCATCAGCGGTTCAAAGAACTCTGGGTGCGGCTCAATATTTCCAACACCGGTTTCATTCGCACCACCGAGGAGCGACATAAAAAACTGGTCCGAGATATTCTTCAGGAACTCCACTCCAGGGATGAAATTTATCAGGACAGCTACGAAGGCTGGTACTGCACACCCTGCGAGAGGTTCTGGACCGAGAAAGATCTGGCTGAAGGAAACTGTCCGGAGTGCCGCCGCAAGGTGGACAAGATCAAAGAACATAATTATTTTTTTCGCATGGGAAAATATCAGCAGTGGCTGGTCGAAAAAATTAAAAACGATCCGCATTTCATTCTGCCGGCTTCCCGTAGAAACGAGGTGCTTGGTTTTCTGGAAAAACCGCTGGGAGATTTATGCATCTCGCGGCCCAAATCCAGACTTGCCTGGGGCATCCCCCTTCCCTTCGATGAAGATTACGTAACCTATGTCTGGTTCGATGCGCTGATCAACTATATTTCCATCCACGGTTCGCTGGACGACATCAAGTCCTCCGGGTTCTGGCCTGCCGATCATAATATGGTCGGCAAGGATATTCTCACCACGCACGCGGTATATTGGTCCACCATGCTCAAGGCCATTGGACTGGAACCACCGAAAAATATTTTCGCGCATGGCTGGTGGACCGTGAACGGACAAAAGATGTCCAAGTCACTACAAAATGTTGTGGAGCCCAACCAGTTGATCGATCAGTTCGGGGTTGATGTCATCCGTTATTTCCTTCTGCGGGAAGTTCCTTTCGGACTGGACGGCGACTTCTCGCATAAAGCCCTCATAGGCAGACTCAACAGCGACCTGGCCAACAACCTCGGCAACCTGCTAAACCGAACTGTCAATATGATGGAGAAATATTTTGATGGAATCATTCCCACCCCTGCGACAGAAGGGCCGGAGGACAGTTCACTCACTCAAAAAGCCGGAGAAGTGATTGGTGAAGTGCGTAACCTTTATAACGAACTGGCTTACAATAAAATCCTGCAAAAGATTTGGGAACTGGTGGATACCACCAATCAATACATCGTCAAAACCGGCCCGTGGAATCTGGCAAAAACCGATGAAGGCAAAGAGCAATTAAAAACCGTGATGTACAACTGCGCCGAATCGCTTCGCGTTTTGGGAGTCTTGTTGAATCCGTTCATGCCGCAAAGCACCGAGGCGATGATGAAACAACTGGGCGTTGAAACTGCCATCGAAGAACAGGGTATGAATTCCATCAACAAATGGGGTGGACTGAAACCGGGAAGCCAAACACAAAAAGCCGAACAGTTGTTTCCAAGAATCGAAGACAAACAGGCGGCAAAAATTCTTGAGAAACTTTCCGAACCCTCCGCATCCAAAAAAGAGGACGATTCAAACCAGATCACCATTGACGAGTTCATGAAGGTGGAACTGAGAACCGGTAAAATCCTGGAAGCGGAAAAAGTTAAAAAATCAAAAAAACTCATCCAGCTGAAAGTCGATATCGGCACCGAGACCCGGCAGGTGCTGGCAGGCATCGCCGAAAGCTATGAACCCGAAGACCTTGTTGGACGAACGGTCATCATTGTTGCCAACCTCAAACCCGTAAAGCTGATGGGCATCGAATCGCAAGGCATGGTCCTCGCGGCAAGCAATGACGGCAAAATCATGCTGGCCGGATTCGATCAGGAGCCGGGACAAGGGATTCAGGTAAGATGATCATCGATACCCACGCGCATATTGATGGCGCCGACTATGACGAAGACCGTGAAGAGGTCATCGAGCGTGCCCGCGAAAGCGGGGTGCAGTATATGGTCAATATCGGTTGCGATGTCGAAAGCAGTTACCGCTCCATGGAACTGGCGGAACAGTATGACTTCATATACGCCACCGCCGGCATCCATCCGCACGATGTTAAATCCATCACCGAAGACACCTATGTCCACTTGCGACAACTTTTGCTACACCCGAAAGTTATCGCCCTGGGAGAAATCGGGCTCGACTTCTTCAAAAATTATTCGCCACATGATGTCCAGCGCACTCATTTTCGTAATCAAATTCAGCTGGCCCATGATATGGGCAAACCCATCATCGTACACAGCCGGGATGCCAACGAAGATATCATCGCCATCCTGTCCGAGTTCTACCCGAAAGACTCAACAGCACGCCCGGGAATCTTCCACTGCTTTTCCGGAGATCAGGAACTGGCTGACAAAGCACTGGAGATGGGATTTTATATCTCTTTTTCCGGCTCGGTAACTTTTAAAAAAGCCGAGGCTCTGCGGGAAGTGGCAAAAACCATTCCGGCAGACCGACTGCTCACCGAAACCGACTGCCCCTACCTGACCCCCACTCCGCACCGGGGCAAACGGAACGAACCGGCCTATGTGAACTTCACCGCTGAAAAACTTGCGGAAATTCGCGGACTAAAAATTGACGACGTACAGCGCACCATGGCCCTCAACTTTTTCGAACTGTTCGGAATCGGAGAAAACGCTAAAACTGGAACCGTTTCTTATAAAATCCGCAACTCTCTTTATCTCAACCTGACACAACGGTGCACGGCGAATTGCACTTTCTGCACCCGACTGACCAAACCTGTAGTTCAAGGCTATAACCTGGAACTGAAACGAGAACCAACAACAGAAGAAGTCTGGCAGTCTATCGACAATGTTAAAAACTATGACGAGATCGTTTTCTGTGGGTTTGGCGAGCCAACGTTAAGACTGGATGTCGTCAAGGAAGTGGCACAAAAAATAAAAGATGCCGGCGGGCGTGTGCGGCTCAATACCAACGGGCACGGCAACGTCATCAACAAACGCAATATTCTTCCTGAACTGTCTGGGCTGATCGATGAAATCTCGGTAAGCCTCAACACCGATACTTCAGAAGCCTATGACGAAATCTGCCAGCCTCTACCCATGTTCAGGAACGGCATCTACGACAAGATCAAAGAGTTCATCACCGAGGCTAAAAAATACATTCCCGAAGTGCAGGCCACCATCGTCACGCACCAGAAGGATGTCGATGAAGCTCAATGCGAAACCATCGTCAATAAAGAGTTCGGCGTAAAATACCGGGCGCGAAGATACAATATTGTAGGTTAGCGGCGAGCCGCCGCTGGCTACTGGCAACAAGGCTACGCCTTGAGGAAATGAGCAATAGCTATTTGCCTCCCCTGCCAGGGGGCTCGGCTTAACAGGAGGTTGTAAATCACCCCAGCCCCTCTTTGAAAAAGAGGGGTCCATTGAAGCTCCCCCTTCTACGAAGGGGGTTGGGGGGATTTGCTTTTGTGACAGATGACTATGGAAGAAAACGACAAGATATCAATCAGCAGTAACAAGTCCGGTCTCGGCTGGGTGTCATTGGGTGCGGGTCTTGCGGGGTTGAGCGTCATGCTTGGTGCGTTTGGTGCGCATTCTTTAAAAGCCCGGTTGATCGAAAAAAAACTCGCTACGTTTCACACTGCAACGGACTACCTCGGTTATCACGCACTGGGTTTGATCGCTATTGGAATTCTGATGCTGGTGCTTGAGGACGGTATCCACGCAAAACTGCAACGCTCGGCCCGCTGGATCAGTTCTGGCATTTTGTTATTCAGTGGAAGTCTTTATATGCTTACTTTCGATGGCCCACGTTTTTTTGGTCCCGTCACACCCTTAGGTGGACTGTGCTTCATGATCGGCTGGTTCACTCTTGCCTACAGTCTTTTCAAGTTTTCCCGCTCTTGAGTTTGAGCCAGGGGTTTTTCCGTGGGAGCAGATTTTTGGATAGAACTCAATAGGAAACCTGATTGCGGCCATTATTTTTGGCTTTATAAAGAGCCTTATCAGCGGCTTCGACTAGGGTTCTAGTCTGGAATCCGTTTGCAGGCTTGAAAGCACTAACCCCCAGGCTGACGGTTACACATTCAGCAACAGAAGAATGTGCATGTTCGATATTCAGCGACACAACGGCTTCTTTTATCGCCTCTGCTATTTTGAGCGCTCCCTCTAATGACGTATCTGGCAGGATCACCGCAAACTCCTCTCCTCCGTAGCGAGCAATGATATCGCTGGCACGATGCAGTGATTCGCAAAGCACCTTGGCAATCTGTTTAAGACCGTCATCACCAGCCTGATGACCGTAGTTATCGTTATATTGTTTGAAACAATCGATATCCAGCAAAACACAGGCGAGTTCATGCTTATTCCTAATCGCCCGCTTCACCTCTTGATCTAAATATTGATCGAGATATCGCCTGTTATAAGTATTTGTCAATCCGTCGAGAATGGCTAATTTCTCCAGTTCTTCTGTTTTGGATTTGAGTTTTTCTTCCCTTTTTATTAATTCAGAGTTGGCAGCGATCAATTGTTCATTCAAGTCCTTAATTTGCCTTTCCATGCCCTGTTGCTTCAGGCCTTTGGATATTTTGATGGCTAACTCGTCCCGGTCACAGGGTTTCAGCAGATAATCATAAGCTCCCAGCCTGAGAGCTTCTATGGATGTGTCCATGGTCCCGTATCCGGTAAGAGCGATAACTACAGTGTCCGGTCTTTCCTTCTTAACCTGTTTCAACACCTCAATGCCACTGATACCCTCCATCATGATATCGGTAACCACCACATTCGGTTTTATTTCGTTGAAAATTTGCAACCCACTCTCACCACTGCTGGCTGTTGCTACTTCATAGCCCCTTTTTTCCAGGGCGTGACTCATGATTTGAAGAAGAGACGTCTCATCATCTATATACAGTATGGATTTATCACTCATTAGTTACGCCTCAAAGGAAAAACCAGGGTCACAGTAGTACCTTGATTGGTTCGACTATCTATCTTTATCTCCCCGCCGTGTAACTCAACAATTCCGTGACAAACAGAAAGCCCAAGCCCGGTACCCTTCACCGCTGACTTGGTGGTAAAAAAAGGTTCGAAAATATTCTTCATAATATCAGGTGGAATTCCACAACCGGTATCACTAATAGAAATATTGGCACTGGAATTCACCTGTTCAGTGGTGATAGTAAGCGACCCTCCCTGATCAATCGCCTCTTCGGCGTTTTGAAGCATATTCAAAACCACCTGTTTGAACTGATCGGGGACCACCTCGACTTCTGGCAGATGTTTGTCATAATTCAGGCAAAGTTCTATATTTTTTGCCTTGATATTTTTCCTGCTCAACAAAAGTATTTCATCAATCGCCTTATGGATGTCAATGGCCTCGAAAATATCTAAAGAGGGTCGGTTGAAATCCTGCAAACTGCGCGTTAATCTGGCGATTCGGTCACACTCCTTGACCGCAATGTCCAGGAGGCCTGCTGACCCTTTATCCATCTCCACATCTTCACTAATTTCTTCCAGGGCGGACTTGATACTAAAAATTGGGTTGTTGAACTCATGTGCTATCGAAGCGGATAGCTTGCCGATGGCTCCCAGTTTCTCGGAATGCACAAGCCGGTGCTGAGTCGCTTCGAGGTCATGAGTCCGCTGCGCCACCACTTCTTCGAGATGATTTCGGTGTTTTTCCAATTCCTCTTCCGCTTGCTTACGCTCGGTAATGTCCAGGACCGTTCCCATCATACTTACGGGCTCCCCCGTCTCACTGAAAACCAGATCAGACCGCTCATTCACCACGCGGATGATACCATCGGGCAAAACTATGCGATGATCTATGTCGTACGGCTTGGATAAATGTATGGCCTCGTCAACCGACTGTTTTACAGATTCGCGGTCTTCAGGATGCACCAATCCAAGAAACATATCATAAGTCGCGTCAAGCTCTTGCGGTTGCAAACCGAAAATGCGGTACACCTCGTCAGACCAATTAAGTTTATTTTCTTTAAGATCCAATGACCAACTCCCAAAGTGTGCTATTTTCTGAGCGCGAGCGAGATCCGCTTCGCTTTTTCCCAGTTTCCTCAGTAGCACCGAGCCCGACCTTACAAAGTAAATGGAGCCCAAGGTAATCATTATCAGGGCTATGCATCCCGCATAGACGGCCGACTGAATAAAAGGAGCGCGAAGCTCGGACAAATCTATTTTTGCTACGAGTCCCAGGTTTAAAACTTCGATCGGTTCGTACGCCGCAAATACGGTCTCACCCCGGTAATCGAGACCCAAAATCCAGCCGCTCTGACCCGACAAGGCCCTGCGCATGGGCTCCGCCAAGTCCGATTTCATAGGAATCCATTTTGAGTTTTCCCCAGTTCCGTGTCTGTGCGTCAGCATAAAAACGATGGAATCTCCCTCTCTTCTACCCAAGGTAAACTCACCTGTTTCGCCAAAGCCTTTTAAGCTCTCATGCGCTTCAACTATTTGACTTATTGTGGCGGCAAACCCTCTCCCTTCTATGCCTTTCTCACTGGACCTGACATCGAACCTGGCTATACTTTCTATCAGCACTTTTTGACTTCTTACAATTTCGATCAACCTGTTCTTTTCTTGTTCGAACATTGATCGATACTGTATACAGAGCGCTATTGAGAGAACAGAAAAGGTAATCCCCGCCATGACCGCAGTCAGAACTAAAATTCTTCTCGGCTCAGTATTTTTATTTGAATAGAGATTTTCCATACAAAAGTTTTTATGAACAGGATTTCCACCTTCTATATCTAATCTGGAGTCTTGCTCAGTTCATTTATCCTGATAAGTAAACTAAAGTTATCGATAAATCCTTACTGACCGGAAAGCTTTAACAAGGTCAGCATTCTTTTATAAAGCAAGATAGATACCAAATAATGTCAAGAGGTAAGCACTTAAAACATAGGAGGAGGGATGGGCAGGTAACTCTTTAATTTAAAAGACCAAGTTCATTACCCAAAGATTAAAAGCGAAAAATAAGGGGGAAACTGGTGATTAAAATAAAATTTCTAGAAAAAAGAGTACGTATATTTTTATACTAAAAAGGTGTTTTCGTAAAAATATACAGACAAATGCATTAGAGCATTAAACTTCACTGAGGAAAGTGGGAAGCAAAATAAAAAAGGCCCGAGGGGCAACCCCCAGGCCTTTTAATTTATCCTTTTATTGCGGAAACTCGGTAGGAGCCTTCACATGTTGCCAGCCTTCACCCTCTAAAGAACGAAGCATTGCAACAAGGTCTGCCACTTCTGACTTTGTCAGGTTAAGCTCAATGACCTGATTATCCAGAAAGGGATTCTTCACACCTCCCTTATTGTAATGTTCAATCACCTGTTCCAGCGTTGCGAACCTTCCGTCATGCATATAAGGAGCCGTCCTGGAAATTTCGCGAAGTGTAGGAGTTTTGAACGCGCCTAATTCTTTAACATCTTTGGTCACGTTATAACGCCCTGGGTCCACCGCTTCCCCACCCCAACCGATTCCGATATTGTGAAATTTTTCATCGGAAAAATTGGTGCCAAAATGACAAAGGTTGCAACGGGCCTTATCGAAAAACAGTTTTTTGCCACGTTTCGCTGATTCAGAAATAGCCTTCTCATCGCCATCATAGTCGAAGCGGTCAAAGGGGCTGTTGCCGGAAATCAGTGTTCGCTGAAAAGAGGCGATGGCTTTACCGACCTGCTCCTTGGTTATATTTCCCGCACCAAATACTTTAGCGAACAGCTTTTTGTAACCAGCAAATGTACTGATCTTGGCAACCAGTTCATCATGGTTGGCAAACCCATGTTCAACAGGACTGGCAAACGGTCCGATAGACTGGTCTTCCAATGTGGACGCGCGCCCATCCCAGAACTGCGCCGCACTAAAACCCCTATTGATAGCCGTTGGGGCACTTCTGCCGCCTTGCAGGTGGTGAATGCCCGTTGAAACCGGCTGACCATCGGTGAAAGCCAGCGCCGGAATATGACAACTCGCACAGGCAATGGTGTTATTTGCAGACAACCGCTTGTCGAAAAAAAGCAGTCGGCCCAGTTCAACTTTGCCTTTGGTCAAGGGGTTATCTTTCGGAACCTTAAAACCCTCTTCATCCAAACCCAGAGGAATCTTCACCTCGTAGGCTTCATCTGCGTTAGCGGAAGTCAGTAGCGCCTCTCCGCTCAGGAGAAAAAGACCGGCAAGCACTCCCGACACCCCCCACATTCTCATACTTTGTTTTTTCATAACTTTATCCTCCACATGGAAATCATTGTCCATCCAACGCCCTCGCGTCAGTATTATTGATTTTTCGCAAACTCATTCTACTTCCTCATTCTTCCCGATTCCGCTTGATAAGTCTAATCAATTAAATTTATAATCATGATAGATGATATCTATCACACATATTCAACTCTCCTACCTGATTTCCCTGGACCGGAACCGCCATTTCGGTCGGGCGGCCCGGGAATGCCATGTCACCCAGCCAACCCTGAGCATGCAGATCCAGAAGCTGGAGGAGGACCTGGAGGTCATTTTATTCGACCGATCCAAAAACCCGGTCGAACCTACTGAAATCGGATTGAGAATAATTGAGCAGGCAGAAAAAGCCTTGCTGGAGGTATCGAAAATTGCACCTCTGGCGCAAGGGAATAAAGGAGAAGTTCGCGGAGAATTTAAACTGGGGGTGATCCCTACTCTGGCACCCTACCTGTTGCCGCTGTTTCTGGAAACTTTTATCCAGAACCACCCCAAGGTTGAACTGGTGATCGAAGAACTGCAAACAGAGCAAATCATACGGCGACTGAAACTCGATTCCCTTGATGGAGGGATTCTGGCAACCCCCTTGAAGCATAAAGGAATTCTGGAACAGCCTCTTTTTTATGAACCCTTTGTGATTTACCTGAGCCCCAAACATCCTCTATTGAAAAAAGACATGATTGCGGAAAAGGAACTCAGCAGGGAGGACATCTGGTTATTGAATGAAGGACACTGCTTTCGCGATCAGGCTATTGAGATTTGCAAAAAGCAGGTTCCCAAAGAACAGTCCAGAAAAAACCTGGTTTTTGAAAGTGGCAATCTGGAAACCTTAATGCGTCTGGTAGACAGCAAATTCGGCTACACGCTCATCCCCTATCTTGCACTGGGAGGAATGAAGGATAAAAAAAAGAAATTGCGATTTTTCAAGCCGCCTGTTCCCATCCGCGAAGTCAGCCTGATTCACAGTCGCGCCCATCTCAAGGAAAACATCCTTAAGGCACTGAAAGATTCCATCCAGTCGTCCCTACCCGGTGAATTGAAACAGAAAGTCTTCAAAGGAAAGTTAATCGGGCTGTCACCCCAAACCGGGAATTAAGAACAATCGATATGCCGAAATCTTTCTTTTTTAAACCCATATTTCCATTCAAAAAAAAGCCATCCCGGCTATAATGGATAGATCAAGACATTAAAATGGGAAGTCTCAGGCTAAATGCATGTTCTGAGGTATTTCCCCTGTCTAATTTGCACTGATTCAGGGCAACCCAAATCGGCCATAAAGTGGACAATTCAGACTCATCGTTGAGCCTCAAAACATATCTGCCTAATGTCATACCCATTCTGATAGCAGGGGTGGTCCTGTTTGGATGGCACACCAACCAACCCAGGCTGATCCAAATTCATGCGGACTGGGCTCCCATGCAATACAACACTGCGCTGGGATTTCTTGCCTGTGGCCTGGCAGGAATTTTTATTCACAAATCCCGCTATTCAATTTCCAAACCTCTTGCTTTTTTCCTGATCCTTTTGGGTGGCCTCACGCTGGCAGAATATGTTTTTAACGTGAACCTGAGCATTGACGAAATGTTCAAGGAACATTCTATAACAACTAAAACATCCCATCCTGGGCGAATGGCACCGAACACTGCTCTATGCTTTACCCTAATGGGGTTATTTTTTCTGTTGTCATCAATCAAAAGTAAAGAAGGAACTATGCTGGTAAGAGGCGCTTTGGGTTTGCTTGTTTTTGCTTTAGGCATTGTTGCTCTGAGTGGATACCTGATGGGGCTGGAAAATGCCTATGGCTGGGGGAACCTGACTCGAATGGCTTTTCATACGGCAAGCGGATTCATCATTCTCGGATTTGGTGCGGTTCTGGTTACGTTGCATCAAAAAATCAAGCATGCATACACGATATTCGGCTTTGTCGGGATTATGTTGCTATTGCTGGTAATGGGCTTAATCTCAATTGCGTATATAGATCGTCAGGCAAGCATTTCTGAAAAATTTTACCGACACCCCTTTGTTGTTAGTAATGCCGCCAGACATATCGATGCCAGCCTGATATCGATTCATCGGTACATGAAGGATGTCGTCTTGTCGGAGGACGAGGCGCAACTGAATTTTGCCCTTGATAAAGTGGAGGCCCATTCAAAAGTGGTTCTTGAAGAGTTTGAAATGATTTTCCAACGATACCTTGGGGATAAAGAAGATATCCAACAAACGTATCTGGATTTTCTGGGCTGGGAGGAAATTCGTGAGGAGGTTATTTCCCTCATAAAAGACGGCAGGAGGTCGGAAGCGGCAGAAATCACAAAGGGAAAAGGTGCAAAACATGTGGCTTCGCTTAACGAATCCATGCAAAAGATGATCCTCTTTGCCAAAGAAATGGCAGAGAGTTTTCGCCTCAAAGCGGTGAATGAGAAAAAAGAGTCACTACTGGTGCTCTCTATGTATCTGTTGATAACCCTCATTATCTCGATCATAATATTAATATCTGTGATCAGAAACCTTGTTCAACAACAAGTGGCGTTAAAGGCTTCTCACGAGAGACTCTTACACACCGATAAGCTTTCATCACTGGGCAAGCTCACCGGTTCGATCGCCCATGAATTCAACAACCCAATATTTGGTATGAAGACTCTTTTAGAGCAAGTTAAGGAAGAGGCTACGCTTGAGGACAATCACGCTAAATTCCTGGGCTTGTCAATCAAACAATGTGAGCGAATGGCTGATCTGGTAAGAAAACTCCAGGGATTTTATAGACCTTCGCTTACTGTTAAAAAACCCGCGGATATCCATCAAGTCATCGACAGCGTATTGACCTTACTCCATAAAAGGATTCAGCAAAGGCATATCCATCTTAAAAAATATCTTGCCGATGGTTTACCTGAGGTAAATTGTGTCAGCGACCAAATCCAGCAAGTTCTCTTAAATATCGTTCAAAATGCGGAAGAGGCCATTTCGGAAGAAACTCAAGACAGAAAAATCACCATCACCACTGAAAAAGAAGGTGACCATGTAAAAATACACGTTCAGGATTCGGGGGGTGGAATCTCCGAGGACGTTGCGGCATCCATATTCGATCCGTTTTTCACAACAAAATCTGCTGTAACGGGAACGGGACTAGGGCTTTCTGTCAGCTATGGAATCATCAAGGATCATGGCGGCGACATTTTGATAAATAGCAAAAACAACGAAGGCACCACTTTTACCATAGTGCTTCCTATTTAATTTAAGAACGCGACAATGAAAAAACACTTAATCCTGTTAATTGACGATGAAGAATCCATTTTACTGGGTCTTAGCAGTTATTTAAAAAAAGAAGGCTATAGAGTTTCCACTGCAGAAAGTGGTGAGGAGGGGATCAAAAAATTTAAAGAAGGGCATTTTGACCTGGTAATCACTGACTTAATGATGGGTGGGATAGGTGGCATAGAGGTATTAAAAAAAATCAAGGGAACCCACCCCGATGCTCTGGTGATGGTGCTTACAGGCCATGGCACTTTGGACACCGCTGTTGATGCTTTAAGGCTGGGTGCCTTCGATTATATGCAGAAACCCTGCAATAAAGATGAGCTGTTAATGAGAACCCGCAGGTGCATCGATCAATTAATACTCAACCATAAGGTAAAAGCCTATGAAAAATTCCTCCCCGTCTGCTGTGCCTGCAAGAAAATCCGGGACGATGAGGGTCAAGAACCGGGAACTGGAATTTGGATGGAACCTGATTTATACCTCGCAAAAAAAACTGAAATAGAAATCAGTCACAGTTATTGTGATAAATGCGCTGAAGATTTCAAAAATGAAATTATGAAGGACGTGCAAAAACATAAAGAAAAAAAAGGGGCTAGAGGAAAAAAGTGACAGCTGACATGAAAAAACCTGCGGTTTTACTTATTGATGATGAAGAAGCCATCCTGGCTGGGATAAGCTATGTATTGGAAAAGAATGGCTACAGGGTAGTAACCGCAAATGGCGGTGAACAGGGATTGGAGGTTTTTAAAAAGGAAAACCTTCAGATGGTTATTACAGATTTAGTGATGGATGGAATAGGCGGACTTGAAGTATTAAAACAGGTCAAAGAAATCGAGCCAGAAACAATGGTGGTAATAATGACGGGCCACGGTGAGATGGATTCATCCATAGAAGCCTTACGACTAGGAGCCTCCGACTACCTGCTCAAACCCTGCAAGGAGGAAGAACTGCTTTTTAGAGTGACTCGTTGCTTTGAAAAACTGCAAATGCTAAACGATGCAAAAAAAACCAACGAGAAACTGAAGAAGTCTGTCATCAAGCATCAAGAGCTTGAAAAATCTCTCAGGGCAAGCAATAAGCAGTTAGAGCTTCTTTCCACTTTGGATGGGTTAACAGGGATCGCCAATCGGCGCACATTCGAGAAATTTTTAGAACGGGAATGGAAATCTTCAATGCGTCACACCCAGCCTGCAACCGCTATCATGATGGATATAGATTTCTTCAAACTTTACAACGACACCTATGGTCATCAGGCTGGGGACGATTGCCTGAAAAAAGTGGCCCGCACAATTGAAAAGTCCTTAAGGCGACCGGGAGATTTAGTAGCTCGTTACGGTGGAGAAGAGTTTGTCGCAATCTTATCGGATACATCCCAAAAGGGAGCTTTTAGCCTGGCAGAAAAAGTTCGCGCTTCTGTAGAAGCACTGGAAATTCCTCACCAAGCCTCCCCAGTCAACAAGTTTGTAACAATTAGCTTAGGGGTTGCCAGCAGGGTTCCTGAGAGAGGTGACGCATCTTCAATCTTGATTTCAGAGGCTGATCAATCTCTTTATAAGGCCAAGCAGGAAGGCCGGAATCGCGTTATGGAATAAACAGCATGCAACACCACCCTGAACCGCGGGACTCAGGGTGACGATTCTTTACCGCAGAGCTTTCAACACTTGCTAATGGCAACTACCCATACCGCGTTTTTCGAGATATTTCTGGTGATAGTCTTCCGCCATAGTATATTCCGAAGCCGGGGTGATTTCCGTAACAATGGGAGACTTGAAGCGTCCCGCTTCATCTGCCTTCTCTTTCGAAGCCAGAGCAGTAGCTTCCTGATCCGGTGAGTGGTAATAAATCGCGGAACGGTACTGAGTGCCTCTATCCGGACCCTGCCGATTTAAAGTCGTCGGGTCATGACAGCCCCAGAACACATCGAGTAATTCCTCATAAGAAATACTGGAAGGATCAAACTCCACCCGAACCACTTCGGCGTGTCCGGACTGCCCGGTACAAACCTGTTCATAGGTAGGGTTCTGGGTTGTCCCGCCGGTATAACCGACCGAAGTGGATGTCACCCCTTTGGTTTTTTGAAAAGTCAATTCCACCCCCCAGAAGCATCCTGCTCCAAAAGTAGCAACTGTCATACCCTTCTCCTTTTAACTGCGGCTGGTGATTTCGATCAGGTGATACCCGAATGAGGTCTGCACAGGACCGTGCACGGCTCCCACTTCTTCATTAAACACAACCGTGTCAAATTCCGGAACCATCTGGCCAGGACCAAAAGACCCGAGGTCTCCGCCATCTTTTCCAGAGGGGCAATCGGAGTGTTGCTTGGCCATTTCGCCAAAGTCCGCCCCTCCCTCAATTTTCTTCTTCAGATCCTTACAGGCATCCTCGGATTTAACCAATATATGTCGAGCCGTTGCTTGAGTCATAAAAACACCCTTTCTATTTTCTGTTATAAACTCTGTAATAAAAACCCAGCAGAATCAGGACCATAAACACTAAAGCAGTAAAATGGGGCAGGTATTTCATGGAATACCAACTGGGAGAGAAACGAACCGTACCATTGATCTCCCCGGAATAATGCTTCAGTATTTCCCCATATTCTATCATCAAGCGAACAAAAAAACGATCCTGCTCCTCGTTTTCCCGCCGAAAAATACGCACTTCAAAATTCTTTTCTTCACCTGCATACAGAGTAAAACCCATCACTCCGGAAAAATCTTCCGCTTCCAGACCAGGTGGAAGTAGAAGCATCATACTGATATTCTTCAGGGATGCAGAACGGTTCTGCAGAAACACCTTCAGGATGGATGATTCCGAATCGGCCGATGACTCCAGGCTTCCTTCCACCTTGGACTGCACAGGTTCTTTAAAAAAAAAGGAGTCCGTGGACAGAACCGATTGTTTAACGCCTCCATTGGGAAGCGTCCAATATTCCACCATGGCAGTCAAAGGATACCTGCCCACCCGCATAACGGGAGGGTGTTTATCATTTTCCAGAGTGATGCTCTGCCCCGGATCCAGACGCATGATTTTCGACATCATGGACATGGTGTGGTGAAAATGGAACATCGGGTGGACATGATAAACGGGCCGGGAACCCGAATTCTTCAGCGTTAACGCCAGTTTAACGTTTCCCGCATCATCGACCTCACTCTGGATGGAAACCTCCAGCGGCTCTGCCTGAGCAGAAACAGCCGGCACAACCCCAGCCAAAACAACAAAAATCATTATTCCGGCGAGAAATGAAAGCTTTTGATCAGAGTAATAAGACATGAAAAGCATTTTAACATTGATGAAACTCAGCTCAAATATTGTTATCATTAGTAGATAGTCCGAACTTCAACAGGAGAACCGTTATGGACACTCTAATGACCTTTCTAATAATACTTGCCGTGCTGGTTTTCAGCATGTTCAAGGTTTTGCGTGAATACGAGAGAGGCGTGATTTTTCTGTTCGGAAGATTCTGGAAGGTCAAGGGTCCGGGAATCATCATCGTCGTTCCCGGAGTCCAGAAAATGGTCAAGGTCAGCTTGCGCACCGTGGTCATGGATGTTCCTCCTCAGGATATCATCACCAAGGACAATGTAACGGTAAAGGTCAATGCCGTAATTTATTTTCGTGTTCTCGATTCCCAAAGAGCCATTATCGAAGTGGAAGACTATCTGTATGCGACGTCTCAACTTTCGCAAACGACCCTGCGAAGTATTTTAGGCCAGAGCACACTTGACGACCTGTTATCCAACCGGGAAGAAATCAACTCCCATCTGCAAAGGGTCATTGATGAACAAACCGAGCCTTGGGGAGTTAAGGTCGCCAATGTAGAAGTCAAAAATGTCGACCTGCCACAGGAAATGCAACGCGCTCTGGCGAAACAGGCAGAAGCCGAGCGCGAGAGACGGGCCAAAGTCATCAATGCCCAGGGTGAGTTTGAAGCGGCACAGAAAACCTGTGATGCCGCAGACCTTATTGGGGCGCACCCCCCTGCCCTGCAATTGCGCTTTTTTCAAACCCTGCTGGATCTTTCTTCAAGTGACGGGACACATACCTATATCCCCATCCCCATTGAGCTGTTCGATTCTTTTCGCAACAAAGGGAAAGAGTGACCGTAAAGCTTGAGGGAAACTGGGCTAAAGGCTTCGCCTATGATGTTCACACGCTTGGCAGTGTTTACCAGGGACTAGATGAGTTTGGGCACAAACGCTATGACACTACCCGAACCGAAATGGGCGGACTGGTCTATAAGCTAAAGTATAGAAATGATAAATCCGTCACAAAAGAAATTGTTGATTTACTTAGTAAATACAAAGGTATTGGCAAATTCGATGCCATAATTCCAGCACCTTCCTCAAACAAAAGCAGGTCATATCAACCCGCTGATGAAATTGCTCTTGAATTGGGGAAACGAATGGGTGTTAATGTTTTAATTGGGTTTCTTGAGAAAAAAGAAGACAGCAAAGAACTTAAGAATATTACAGACCCCGAGGAGCGCATTCAGGAACTCAAAAAAGCCATTTTCATTTCTTCTGAAAGAAATATTTCAGGCCAAAAGGTGCTATTATTAGATGATTTATATAGGTCGGGAGCCACTCTATCCGTATCAACCGACATTTTATATAAACAAGCAAAAGTAAGCGATGTGAGTGTTCTTACGATGACAAAAACCAAGAGCAACAGATGACAACAGTATTTCTATCTGGTTCACGGCAATTGAACCGACTTAATGAAGCTATAAAGGCTCGGGTCAATAATATGATCGAGAAAAGCTTTCTCATTCTTGTCGGTGACGCAAATGGTGCAGACAAAGCAATGCAACAATACCTCACTGATACTCACTACTCGAATGTTAAAATTTTTTGTTCCGGGGAAGCTTGCCGAAATAATATTGGTAATTGGGATGTGACACAGGTCTATGTAGACCCTAAACTTAAAGGGCGCGATTTCTATACCGCAAAAGACAAAGAAATGGCCTCGAAAGCAGATTACGGGTTTGTTTTGTGGGATGGCAAGAGTTCAGGTGCAATCAACAATGTATTTGAACTGTTAAAGCATAACAAACAGGCTGTCGTATATTTTTCACCTGAAAAAGAGTTCCACACTATTTCGCATTTAAATGATGCAAAAGCTTTGCTCAAAAAATGCAACCCCGCCATCGTTGACTCAATCAGCAAAAAAATCAGACTGCCCAGTTCAATAGCAGATATCCAAAACGCCGCACAGGGAAACTTGACGCTATCTTAGTTGTATATAGAGCCACTCTTAAAACCTGAGCATGGATTGACCCGGACTGGCACGCCAAACCTTGCTACTTCCTCAATCTCCAACCTTACTACTTGAAGAATAAGCTGTAAAATACCGCCAATCCGTTCAACAGGACATCCGAAATGTCGTGAGCCGGTTTAATGGGTAGGAGTTAATTCCCGTTTTTCGGAATAACCACTTTTGTGGGGTTGCCTTCTTCGGGAAAAGCGGAATTGCAAGACCAGGGTATAGAGTGCGGGAAGAACAATCAGGTTTAATAGTGTTGCAGACACCATTCCGCCGATCATCGGAGCCGCAATACGCTTCATCACTTCAGAGCCGGTCCCCGATCCCATCATGATGGGAACCAGACCCCCGATAGTAGAAATCACGGTCATCATGATCGGTCGGATTCTGGAAGACGTTCCATCAAAAACCGCTTTCAGGACATCTCCGCTATTTTGGATTTCTTCGTTTTTCAACCGCTGTTCAAATACCTGATTGGAGTAAACTAAAACCAAAACACCAATTTCCGCCGCCACTCCCGCAAGCGCAATGAATCCGACAGCAACCGCAACACTCAGCTCATATTGAAGGTAATAGAGAACCCAAACACCTCCTATCAAGGCAAGTGGCAATGAGAGCATCACAATAGTTGCTTCCGCAACGCGCTGGAAATTGAGGTACAGCAACACAAAAATAATCACCAGTGTCAGGGGCACCACTAATTTCAAGCGCTCCTTGGCGCGCTCCATATATTCATACTGGCCGCTCCATACCAGGCTGTACCCGGCAGGAAGTTCCAGACCCTCGTCAATAATTTTTCTCGCCTGTTCCACATAAGTGCCCACGTCAATATCTTTCAGGTCGATGTATACCCAGGCATTGAGCCGGGCATTTTCACTTTTAATAACAGGCGGCCCTTTCTTAATGGACAGGGTTGCAACCTGGGCCATGGGAATATGTTCCCCACGTGGAGTAGGGATCAGCACCCTCTGCAATTTATCCAAATCGTCCCTAAGTCCACGAGGGTAGCGGACATTTATCGGATAGCGTTCCAGCCCCTGAACGGTAGTACTGACATTCATCCCGCCGATGGCAGACTGGATAACATCCTGAATATCACCAACGGTAAGGCCATAGCGTGCGGCTTCGGCCCGGTTGATTTCGAAATCAAAATAATTGCCCCCCACCACTCGTTCAGAAAACACACTCGCAGTTCCGGGAACATTCCTTAACAAGGACTCCACTTCCTTTCCCAATCGTTCGAGCGTGTTCAAATCATCTCCCGCAATCTTGATACCGACTGGAGTTTTAATGCCGGTGGATAACATGTCAATGCGGTTCTTGATTGGCATGGTCCAGACATTGGTCACACCGGGAATCTTTAACGCCGCGTCCATCTCCTCAATCAACATTTTTTGGGTTATGCCTTCCCGCCATTCCGATTTCGGCTTCATGGTGATGCTCGTTTCCACCATACTAAGAGGAGCCGTATCGGTGGCCGTCTCCGCACGTCCTATTTTTCCGAAAACATGGTGCACTTCGGGAAAGGTCTTGATGATTTTGTCCGTTTGCTGGAGCAACTCCCTGGCCTTGGTGATCGAAATCCCCGGCAAAGTGCTTGGCATGTACAACACGTCTCCTTCGTTCAAAGGAGGCATGAACTCCGAACCCAGGCGTTCCAGGGGAATCCATGTTGCCGCAGTCAACACAAGAGCGACAGCAATGACTGGAAGCTTCATCCTGAGAGCCAGCCATATGATCGGCTTGAATATTCCGGTAAATAAAAGATTGAGCGGGTTGTAGCGTTCCGGCAAAATATGACCGCGAATAAAATATCCCATCAAAACCGGGACAAGCGTAACAGCCAGTAAAGCCGCCGCAATCAGGGAATACGTCCAGGTGAAGGCCATGGGTGCGAAAAGGCGGCCCTCCTGAGCCTGAAGCGTGAACACCGGAAGAAACGCCGTTGTCATGATGAGCAAACTGAAAAACAGGGCCGGCCCCACTTCCGTCGCCGCCTCATAAATAATCTGCCAGTGATTCTTCTTGCCCCGGTCCCGGGCCAAATGTTTGTGTGCATTTTCGATCATGACAATCGCACCATCGATCAGCGCACCGATGGCAATGGCGATTCCGCCCAGAGACATGATGTTCGCGTTCAATCCCTGCTGGTTCATGACAATAAAAGCAATTAAAACGCTCAAAGGAATGACCAGAATAGCGACCAGTGCGGACCGCAGATGCAACAGGAACAAAATGCAGATGACAGAAACAGCCACTCCCTCTTCAATCAATTTCTGTTTTAAATTGTCAACCGCACGTTCAATCAGACCGGACCTGTCATAGACCGGAACAATTTCCACACCTTCAGGCAACCCGGCCTTTAAAGTTTCCAGTTTCTTTTTTACATTGCGAATGACTTCCAAAGCGTTTTCCCCGTAACGCTGTATCACGATGCCACCGACTACCTCCCCCTCTCCATTCAAATCCACTAAACCACGCCGTAATTCAGGCCCAAACTGGATTCGTGCCACGTCCTTGAGCAATATCGGCGTTCCCCGCTTGTCCACGCCAAGAGGCACACTTTCCAAGTCCTCCAATGACTGGATGTAACCGAGCCCCCTAACCATGAACTCGGTTTCAGCCATTTCCAGCAGGCGCCCCCCGACATCGTTGTTGCTTCTCTTGATCGCTTTAATAACTTTGTGTAGAGGGAGATTGAAAGCAATCAGCTTATTAGGGTCCACCTCAACCTGATATTGTTTGACATAGCCGCCGATGCTGGCAACTTCCGAGACTCCCGGAACGGTTTGCAATTCATAGCGGAGATACCAATCCTGCATGGACCGCAGTTCGGACAAATCGTGCTGACCTGTTTTATCCACTAGCGCATATTCATACACCCAGCCCACACCTGTGGCATCCGGTCCCAATGTTGGATTGACGTTCGGCGGCAAACGCCCGGACACAAAATTTAACTGCTCCAGAACGCGGCTTCTGGCCCAGTACATGTCTGTACCATCTTCAAAAATAATATAAACGAATGAAAGGCCGAAAAAAGAATATCCTCGCACCACTTTTGCGAAAGGAACCGAGAGCATTGCGGTCGTCAAAGGGTAAGTGACCTGATCTTCTATAATCTGCGGTGCCTGACCGGGAAACTCAGTGAAAATGATGACCTGCACATCACTCAAGTCCGGGATGGCATCCAACGGCGTGCGGCTGATGGAGTAACTGCCCCACGCAATCACGAAAACAGTTGCCAAAAGCACCAGAAAACGATTCTTTAAAGAAAAACCGATAATATGTTTAATCATAATGTTCTCTCGCTTTAAAGCCGCCTTTTAGCGTTTTTCTTTCAAATGCAGTTTCATCTTGTCGCTTTTTTTATCGGGCATTTTCACATCCATGCTCTTACTTCCCATTTTACTTAATGCCTCTTTGAGCCGACTTTCGGAATCGATCAGGAAAGTCGATGAAGTGACAACGCGCTCCCCTTTCTTTAATCCTTTAAGAACCTGAATATAACCCTGCGTCTTCACTCCCAGCGTCAACTCTCTGGATTCAAATCCTCCTGAGGAATTCTGAATGACCGCCATCGTTTTCTCGCCGGTATAAATCACAGCTTCTTCGGGAATCGCAACCCCTTTCTTCATCACTGCAGACTTCAAAATCACATCGGCGTACATTTCCGGTTTTAGTTCACCGCCGGGATTGGGGAACTCCATACGCACTTTTAAAGTGCGTGATTTGGAATCCAGTATCGGATCAATAAAGGTCACTTTGCCCTTGAATTTTTTTCCCGGAAAATAGGAAAGGTTCATCTCCGCTTCCTGACCCAGCTTCATCCAGGGAATCTCGTATTCGTAGATATCCGCAATGAGCCAGATATTCGAGAGATCGGCAATCATGTATAAATTCATTCCGGGTTTGACGTGCATTCCCTGAAGAACATGCTTCTTAATAACAAAACCATTTACCGGCGAATGGATATGCATGGTTTTGCTGACTTTTTGATTTTTAATTAAGTCCGCAATCTGGTGCTCCGGCACATCGAACAACTCCAATCGCCTTAAGGTGGAATCGACCAGACTTTTCGCTCCACGGCTGATTTCCTGAAACGAACTGTCTTTGAGAGATTCCTGATACTTCAAAGCCAGAATCAATTCTTCCTGGGTAGTGACCAGTTCGGGACTATAAATTTCCAGAAGAGGATCGTTCTCCTTCACTTCCTGGCCAGTGAAGTCTGCATAGAGCTTGTCTATCCAGCCGCCAAATTTGGTATGAATATGAGTCACCAGTCGCTCATCATAAGTCAGGCGGCCGACGGTTCTTATTTCTCGGCTCAGGGATCGCTCTTCCACAATCTGGGTTTTGACCCCAATGTTTTGCACCATGGTCGGGTTAATAGATACGCCGGCACCCGCTTCATCTTCATAGACAGGAACCAAATCCATTCCCATCGGACTTTTGCCCGGTTTGTCGGAGGTAAAACCCGGAGTCATGGGAGCTTTCCAGTATTTGATTTTTCTCCCCGGTTTCTTTTTCATAGCCGTGCCAGCTGGCATAGCAGGTTTGGCTGATGGAGCATGAATCTTGTCTACCATTTCCACGGTTTTTCCATACATCCTGTTGGCAATGGGTTCCATCTTTTCCATTCCTACCTGCATCCATTTTTTGCCCTCATCGATCCATTGCGACATCACTTCCGGTCGGGTTCCGAATCCCAGCAGGAATACTCCTGCCAATAAGGCGCAAAACAAAAGGACACGCAGGATGCTCAACCCGGTTTTCTTTCTCAGCATGGCCGCAGGCTCTAACGAGAACAGGATTTCCTCTGTGCTCACATCTTTCGGGATCAAAGCACCGGAACTTTCTGGCCTTCGTTCGCTGTCCGCACGCAATTCTGAAGCCTGAGAAATTTTCTCAACGACGGCATCGCTCAACGGATCTCCCGGCCCTGTAGCTTCTTCCGGGTCCGGACGCTGGTCTTCATTTTTGTTATCTGTATCGCTCATCACTCGATTTCCATTTCAACAATCGGTTTGCGTTAAAACAAATTCTTCCCGGCACTCTGCTCAATGACCGCCAGGTTTTTTTCATAATCCGTCAACTCACGGTGATACCGGATCTGCCATTTGAACAACGTCACCTGATTATTCAGAAGAGTCAGGAAATCCACTTTGTCCACACTGTAACCGGCGAGCGCAGACTCAAGAGACTGCCGGGCCTGAGGAAGAATTCCCTGCTCAATCAACGCCAGCGTTTTGCCACCCTGCCGTTCCTTGTCAACCAGTTCCTTGATTTTCAGGAAGATCTGGTTTTTGGCTTTGTTATAGGTTTCACCAGCCATCTCCACCTTGTAAGTCGTTTCCAAAACACGGCGAGACTGTTTGGTCTTGTACCAGATAGGAATATTGATCCCGACCCAGGCCGAAACAAAATCCGGACGATCTATATTACGGGCCTCCTGCCTTTGGCCGTATTTAAGTCCGACATTGAAGTTAGGATAGTATTCCTTCTCCGCCAGCTTTTTAGATGTCCCATAACGCTCTTTGAGGGAACGGATTTTAGATAGCAAAGGACGATGCTTCTCCGCGATGACCTGGAGTCCCGGTACAGTAAAAATAAAATCCGTCTTGGCAATACCATGTGGAATCGTCAAGGTCTCTTGGGGCAGGAGGTTCATCAGGGAATTCAACCGCGCCTTTTCGATCCCCGCTAATTTTTGAAACTCAATCAGTTGTTCCATAATTTTGGTCAGTTCCACCTGGGCCTTGAGCACATCCTGTTGCAGACCTTTGCCCACCGAATATTTTGACTCGGCAATGGTGACAAACTGTTCCAGGAGCGTTTTGTTTTCCCGGGTGATGTTCGTCGCCGCCAAAACAAAACACAGCTCATAAAAAGCCAGTTTCACATCACGGGTGATGGACAACCTGGCTTCCTCCAGATCCTGTTGGGTGATGGCTATATTTTTTTCCGCGATTTCCGCCTTGAGTCCCAGCTTTCCGGGATAAGGCAGTTTTTGCGAGAGAGAGAACTGTTTTTGCGTCACAGCCTCCTGAGATAAATCAAACGTATCAACCGGCAAATTCATCAACTGAAATTGCAGAATCGGATCGTCCAGGGAACTCACTTGGGAAGGAACTTCCTGAGCCGCCTTGATTCGATGTTGAAACGCTTTGATCGCAGGGTTATTTTTCAGAGCTGTCTCAATAAAGCCCTGAAGAACAGATTTAAATGTATTTTCTTGTGCGCCAACTAAACCGGGAAACACCAGCATCAGCGTTCCCATGAATATAAGGATCCGAATGGATTTCATGACCGCCTCTTCCAATTATATGGAGTTGATCTTTCTCCAACCTCAAACCAAGCAAAGGCTCAATATTAGCCAAATTGGGCTAACAAGGGGATGGAGCAACTAAAACAAATTGGAAAAGTTATTGCGGGGGATGATCAAAAGGTAAGGGGACCGGAATGGGCATAGACGCTGGAACTCCATCCGGGCAAGCGGAGAAGAAATACTCAGCCTGCACACCTGAAAGTTCAGGCACACTGATGAGGCAACATTTTTCACAAACCGTCTGGGCATTGCATTCGTCCATTTGGAGCGGCATGGCAATGGAGGCGGAAGATGTGAATAAAAAGCCCACAGCCAGCAAAACGGCAATCAGCAAGCGCTTCTTATTGTTGTGTGAAAAAGCTTTCATAATAGTCTCATCGGTTGCATACACTCAAATATAAGCCTTTTTGCATGCTTTGTCTATAAAGGCCTCCAATTTTTGCATCTCGATTATGCCTCGGTGGGAAAACTAACAAAAAAAGTGGTCCCCTTTCCCACTTCTGATTCTAAGGTAATGGTCCCATTCATGGCTTCCACCAGGCTTTTGGTAATCGACAAACCAATTCCGGTTCCCTCAATAGTCGGGTCGGGGTTTTCCAATCTACTGAAGGGGTCAAAAATCAATTCATACTTGTCAGGTGGAATACCGTACCCCGTATCCCTAACACTTATCTTCAATTCAGAACCCCCATTGGTCTCACAGCCAATAAAAACAGAACCATTTTCTTTGTTATATTTGATAGCGTTTGAAAGTAGGTTCAACATTACCTGATGAAAACGAAGCTTATCAGCAACAAATGAAAAATCTTCTTTAAGGGGCATCTTACTTTCTATGGTAATTCCTCTTTGCTGAGCCGAAGGGGATATTGACATTATCAGGTCATTCACCAGAGGTTTCAGAGATAATTTTTCTTTTTTTATTTTTGCTTCGCCTTCTTCAATTGCCGCCAAGTCCAGAACTTCATTAATCAAATTCAACAAATGTTCTCCCGCGCCCAGGATGCGCTTGACATTGTCTCTTTGCAACTGAGTCAAGTTTCCCTCCTGACCCAGCTCCAGCAACTGAGCAAAACCGAGTACTGCATTCATGGGTGTACGGAGTTCATGACTCATTCTAGACAAAAATTCGGATTTGGCACGATTGGCATCTTCGGCCTCTTCTTTGGATTCCCTCAGCTCTGAGGTTCGCTTCTCGACTAGAACCTCTAAAGAGCTATTTTGTTGAACGATCCTTTGAATCAAGATTTGGAACGACTCCGCTAATATTCCAGTCTCGTCATCTGAGCCAATTACTTCTGGCATATTAACTTCTATTTGATCCAGTTTTTCTTTTTGAATTTGACGGGTCCACTCTGAAAGCTTATGGATTGGGCCAGTAATTTTCTTTGCAACCTGTCCCAAAAAAACCAACGAAAAACCTAGAGCTAGAACCAAAAACCATATTTCATATTTTTGCAAACGATCAACTATTGAATAAACACTTTTCTCTTCAACAGCCAGAGTAAGGTTTGAGCCCAGTTTCTGGATGGGGGAAGTAAAAACAACCCAACCAGGCATATTTTTGTCGAGCAGTTTTTTTTGCATATCCGGACTAATACTTTCTGATCCAGCAACGGTTTTCTTCCCACCCGCCATCATCAAATAAAGCATTTTAAAATCGTTCGGGCGATCAAATACATGCCTGAGCAAATGATCAATGGGCGTATACAGGCAAACAAAACCTTCAATCCGACCAGAATATCGCAAAATTTTTATCGATTGCAATATCCACTCTCCTGACTCGGACTCAGCCAGCCTAAACATTGTTTCCTGTGTATCAGAAGGAGATATTCCCTGGAGCAAAAAATCAAACTTTTCAACACGCTTCCCTTTTACTACTCGAAGAACAATATCGTTCTGAATAGTGGCAAGAAAACTTTCACGGTATTGAGGTTTTGCCTGCTGTATCCTGACGAAAAACTTTTCAAGCGCGGATTCTGCCTCCAGCATCCCATCACCATCATCAAAGTATCTTGATGTGAAATAGTCCTCCAGTGCCTTATGAGAGCTTATAACGGCAAGGTCTTCATGGATGTCCAGCAGAAAACCGTCAACCATTTGCAAGTAATTGACGGTATTATTTTTCAGCCTGAGGTCCAACCCGGACCTGATTTCATCATTCACCAGGCTTCCAAACATCCACCCCTGAACTGATAACAGGAGAAGAATCAGGAATGCGCCACTGAAAACAATTTTTTTCCAGATAGTCATAAAAGGAAAACCATGTATTTATGGGATTTTGAATTCCGGGAATATTTTTTTCCACAGAGGAACCAGCGCTTTCCCTTCTTCAAGGTTCACTGTTCCCTGCCTTGATATTATTTCTTGTCCCTCCACCCCCCTGATAAAATCTATGAACATTTTCACTTCAGGTTTGGGCTCAACCTTTGAAGTCGTTATAAATAATGGTCGGAACAGAGGGAACTTTCCTGATGCTATATTTTCTTTGGAAGGGTAAATACCGTCTATAGATAAAATTTTCAAGTCCCTCCTTTTAGCGGAACTTATTCCGCTCAAGCCAAAAGAACGGAGTGAGGCTTCAATTTTTCGTTCAAGCGAACCTGTCGACTTGAACAACAACGAACGCCCTTTAAATTTGTAGTTCGGATCATTAAACAAAAGTCTTCTTGCCATGACCCCTACTCCAGATTCATTGCCTTCTCGTGTGCAAAGGATAATTTTTCCTGAACCTGCCCACCCAACATCTTCCCAACTCTTTAGCTCGCCATTCAAAATTGCTTTAGCGTTCTTTACAGAAAGAGTCTTTATCGGGTTATTCTGATTAACAACGGGAACCAAAGCATCCCACCCTACATGGACGAATCTGGCATTAATTTCCTGAGGGTGGATATTACCATTTGGCAAAATCAACCATGGCCTGCAACTGCCTCCCAAATCGGTAGTCCCTGCGGATACCGAACGAATTCCTTTGGTTGCCCCTCCTCCTGACAGCCTGATTTTCATCCCCGTCTTCTTCTCAAAAGCATCTGCCACCTCATTCATGAAGGCATGTTTCGTAATGCCACATCCTGTCCAGGAAAGGTCTTTTGCAGTAGCGGGAATTGCCAAAACAAAATAAATAAAAATCAGCCAACATGAAATTGCTTTATTCATGATAAAAAAGCCCAGTCTAGAAGGGGTTTTAATTATATTCCCTATAAATTCTGCTTGGGTTTGGCATAAATTGCAATATTTATTAACCACCTTTTTTTGCCCTGCTTATAGGCATTTATTCATTGGGATTCACAGCACGGGTGTAATAAAATAGAAGATAGACAAATTTTCCCCATATATATATGGAACCCAATTCAAAAATCCACAGCTTTCTAAACCGGATTCAGGCCAAATGGAACCGGGTTCTTATCATTCAGGTCGCCTATGCAGGTGCAACGGTTTTAGCCGGGTGCGCCCTGGCAACAGATCTGTATTTTCATTTTCGAACCTCACACCCGGCATTGAGCTACGGCTTATCTGGATTGATCATCCTGTTGCTGGGCTGGGGCCTCTACTCCACTCGTGGGTTTTCCAGAATAAACCGGGACCAGGCCGCGCTTCTGGCTGAAAAAAAATACCCGGAGTTGAACAATTCCCTGATCAATGCCGCACAACTGGAACACCACTTAACCGACGATCAGGGAAACAAACCGCTGTTCTCCCTTGCTTTCATCCGCAAACATCTTGAGCGCACCCAATCCGCCATCCAGAACCTCGACCCGGATTCGGTAGTCGACTGTCAAAGAGTTGTTCCGGCACGTAACTTGTTTCTCGTTGCGCTACTAGTGTTCGCCACCACTAGCTGGGCATTGCCCAGTTTCTGGCAACAGACAGAAGAGCTGGCCCAAACCCAGGCTATCGCAGATAAAAAGCAGGGGGACCCCAAACAGGCCAACCGCCAACTCGAATATCATATTGAAGACCTCTCCCTGACGTTGGCGTTTCCCGCATACACCCAATTAAAGAAGAAAACCGTTTTCCCTTCAGATGGCTCCATCAAAGCTTTGCCCGGAACCGAAGTTAAAATCAAAGGCACAAGCAACCATCCTGCCGATGGAGTGGAACTGGTGGTGAATAACCGTGACACCTTTATGATGGAACTGAGAGACTCCAAAAATCTGGAAGGCTCTTTGATACTGCGCGAAAAAGGCCATTACCAATTCAAAATGAAGCAGGATGGGCAAAAGATCCTTCTGCCAGAAAAATATCCCATTGAGCTTGAGCAGGACAAGTCACCACAAGTGATACTGTTTCCGGTCAATCCCAAGCCGGTCTATTATGAAACCGACACGGTACAAATGTTTTATGAAGCTCACGATGATTTTGGCATCCGGCAAATTGACCTGATTGCCCAGATCAACAAAACCACCCTGAAAAAAAGTATCAAAAGCTTCAAGCAGTCGGCAAAGGATTCAACGGGGAATTTCAACTGGAGCCTCTCCCTGGAAAACCTTCAACAGGGAGATGAAGTCCAGTATTTTTTAGAGGTTAAGGACAACGATAACGTTACCGGCCCGAACTCCGGACAGTCAGAAATTTACCGTTTCACTATATTCGACAGCAGAAAAGAGCGTGAAAACCTGGTGCGTCTGCAGGAAGAGTTGTCAGAAAAAATGATTGCCCTGCTGGCAAATGGCCTCGTTGAAGGAGAGGTCCTGAAAACCTCCGACACGATGTATGGAAAAAAGATTCTTGCCTCACACGCAGATGCGCTGATTGACATTATTGGTCTTGCCCAGCGCATCAAAGAGCAAGCCAGGGATTTTGATTATTTTCCCCGCCCTTACCTCACCCTTTTAAACAGTATCATTAGCGGATTGGCCACTATCCGCGAAGAACAGATTGACGCCATCAATAAAATACAGAAGACGATATTGAAACCCACCCCGGTGAGCTTCGGTATGGATTCTGTCGAAATGCTCAACGACAAAATGGTCGCCAGTTTGGAGCAGAGCATCCTTTACCTGATCAAGATGACCAATCGTCAGAAAATGGACCAGGTCATGGACCTTGAAAACCAATTGTCCAAATTAACCGAAGCCCTACAGGAAGAGTTTGAGAATATCCGCAATAAAAAATCTCCGCTGACCCCCGACAAACTCCGGGCTCAACTGGATAAAATCCAACAAACCCTGCAACAAATGATGGATAAGCTTTCTCAGCAGAATCAAGCCATGCCGGATGAATTCCTCAATTCCAAGGCCTATAAAAACCTGAACATGGAAGACACCCTGGCTTCGCTGGAGAAAATCAAGGATCTTGCCAGCCAGGGGAAAATGGATGAAGCGATGGAAGAACTCAAAAAGGTTCTTGAGGATATGAGAAAGTTCGCGAACCAGTTGGATCAAGCAAAATCATCCATGGAGTCCATGGTAGACAACCAGATGCTCGAGCAAATCAATGAATCCGTGGCGAAACTTGAAAGCCTGGAGAAAAGACAAAAAGAGGTTCTTCAGGAGACCTCGGAAATCAATCAGAAACTGCGCGCAAATCAGGCCCGGCAATTTGATTCCTTAATTAAGAATTTCTTTGATGAATTAAAAAAAGATGTGCAAGCCATCCAAAACCTCCTGGAAGAAGATTCAAAATATCTTGATGAGCACAAAGCCATGATCAAGATGCGCGAACTGGTGCAAGAAGAAACAAAAATCAGGCAGAAGATAAAATCTCTTGGCCAAAAAACCATCGACTCCAGTCTGAATGATGATTTGGGAAACAACTTCAAGGCGTTGAATGAAACCCGCAGGGAATTATCCAAAACTGTCGGTGAAATAGACAACCTGCGAACCCGAGGCTTTCAGGAGTTCAAGCAAAACCTTCCTCTCATTGAGAAAAAATATGAGACCTTGAACGAGTTGACCGAACTAAACGATTTGAACGAGTTCAACGTACTTTTCAAAAACACATATCCTGAAATATTCCGCTGGCAGGGAAATATGCGGAGCACCCGAAACCAGAGGGCAGATATCGGTGACCGACTGAGTCAGGACCTGAGAGAAGTCACCCGGCTGAACGCGGAGATTTCGAAAAAACTGGGTTCCCTGAAACGCTCTATTGAAAAAAACAGCCAGTCACTCCTTACCGACAAGGAGAAAAGTAAACTGAGCAAACTGGCTAGCCAGGAAAAAGAAATGAGCAAGCAGGCCAAAGAGATGAGGGATTTGTTTAATAAAATGAATAAAGAAAACCCTCTGCTACCACCCGCCCTGTCGCAGAACATGGGCGATGCAAAAAGAAACCTTAAAAACGCCCAGGATCGGTTGCAGGCCCAACAGGTGCAACGGGGTATCGACTCCGAGAACAAGGCTTTGAAGTCCCTTCAGGCAACCAAGAAACTTTTAAACGAAATCAAAAATTCTGGCAGTCAGTCTAAGCAGGGCAACAAAGGGACCCCACTCAGACTGGGGACGGGAAGCCGGAGGGACCCCCGGCGTGGTGGCTCCCCCCGCATGCAAAAAGAACAGGTACTTCTTCCATCCGAAGACCAATACAAAGTTCCCCGCGCTTTCCGCGAAGAAATTCTGGATGCCATGAAGAAACAAACCCCAAAAAATTACGAACGCCTGGTTAACGAGTACTACAAGGAGCTGGTGCAGTGAAAAAAATTTCCAACATCCTATTAGTACTTGTTCTGGTCTTTGCGGGAAGTCAAAACAGTTTTGCCTCGCTCCCGGTTTCCGATGAAGTTTACCGTGGTTATCAACTCGTACAGGATTGGGATATTGCCTCCGCAGAAAAACTCTCAAAGCAACTTTTAAAAAAATATCCTGACTCCGGAGACGCCCATTTTCTCCAAGCCCGGATTGAGTTCATGAAAGGGAATTATGAGCGGTCCTGGGATATTCTTCGTCAGGTTGGAGACAACTTTAAAGAGGTCAAGGAATTCAAAAACCATGTCGATGCCACCCGCAGGGCTTCCAGAAATTTCATCTCGCGGGAAACCGAACATTTCATCTTTCGTTTCGAGGAAGGGCCTGACGAAGTCCTGATTCATTATGCAGAGAAAGCCATGGAGGCCTCCTATCAGGTTCTGGGAAAAATTTTAAATTATTATCCGGAAGAAAAAGTACTGGTGGAATTTTATTCGGACCGAGGACCGTTCTCAAAAATTTCACCGTTGACACTCAAGGACATTCTCACTTCAGGAACCGTAGCACTTTGCAAATACAACCGCATTATGATGATATCTCCCGGCTCGCTGGCACGGGGATTCAATTGGCTGGACACCTTGAGCCACGAATACGTTCATTATCTGTTAACTAAAAAAAGCCGCAACCACCTGCCCCTCTGGATGCATGAAGGTATTGCGAAATATCTGGAGACCCAATGGCGCGGTGAGAATCAATACCTTTCTCCCATCATGGAGACAGTACTTTTCAATGCTTTAAAAAATGATTACCGGGTACCGCTCGAAGCCATGATGCCCTCTCTCGCAAAACTGAAAACTGCCGAGGATGTTCAACTGGCTTATGCGGAAGTGTCTTCCATGATGGAGTACCTTGCATCGCTGAAAGGGAATACCGTTTTCCCTCGTATATTGGAAGACCTTGCTTCCGAAGGGGCGGGGATGAAAAGTACGGAGTTTGAAAACATCTTTATGAAACATGTTGGGCAGGATTTAGCAGAATTCCAAAAAAGCTGGGAAAGCTGGGCCAAAAAACTGGAGCTTAAAAATATTCCTGGAATCGAAACCCTGCCCCCAGAATTCAAAAACAGGCAGGGACCGGAAAAGCCGGAGTACAAACAACTGAAGTCCCGGGAAGCCCGAAACCTTACATTCCTGGGCGATATTCTTAAATCAAGAGACCATTTTAAAGCCGCCATCATTGAATACAAAAAAGCACTGGCTGAATCGTCCACCCATTCCCCGGTTTTATTCAACAAGCTTGCGGGAACCTACCTGCAAACGCACAAATACCATGAAGCAGAAATTTTATTAAAGAAGAGTCTGACGTTTTTCCCGGATTTTCACACGACGCTCACGAATATGGGAGAATTGCATTTTTCCAATCAAGAATATGAAACAGCCCGTGTGTATTTCGAAAAAGCGGTGCATATCAACCCTTTCAATCCTTTCGCGCATATGCGACTGATCCATGTTTATGGTAAGTTGGGGTTGGTCAGGGAAAAAGAACTGCAAACCCGGCAGTTCAACTATATAGATTGATCAGGGAGATTGTTCATGAAAGATTTGCAACTAGTGCAGGAACTTTTAAAGGCAAAGAACGAAGTCGTTCAGGAAATCCATAAAACCATTGTGGGTCAGGACAAAGTGATTGAGGATCTTTTGATCGCTTTATTCTGCAAAGGACACTGTCTATTTGTGGGCGTACCGGGCCTGGCCAAAACCCTTTTAGTCAACACCCTGTCTCAGGCTCTCAGCCTGGGGTTCAGCCGCATCCAGTTTACTCCCGACCTGATGCCATCGGATATTACCGGCACCGAAATCTTGCACGAAGACCCCGTAACGGGGAAAAGAGTATTCCAGTTTATCAAGGGACCGGTCTTTTCCAATATTATCCTGGCAGATGAAATCAACCGCACCCCGCCCAAAACCCAGGCGGCCCTGCTACAAGCCATGCAGGAAAAAAAGGTGACGGTTGGCGGAAACACCTACACCCTTGATCAACCTTTTCTGGTTTTCGCCACGCAGAATCCCATAGAGCACGAGGGGACCTATCCCCTACCCGAGGCCCAGCTTGACCGGTTCATGTTCATCATCAATGTTTCCTACCCCAGCAAAGAAGATGAAATTAATGTTGCCCTGTCCACGACCTCCGGGCAGTCGCCCGATTTAAAAGCCGTACTCAATGCTGAACAGGTCGTAGCGTTTCAAAACCTGGTACCGCAAGTCCCGGTTTCCGAGCATGTCGCGAAATATGCGGTAGAACTGGTCCAAAGCACCCGACCGCATCAAAATGGAAGCACGCCAGATTTCGTTCGGGAATGGATTGACTGGGGGGCCGGGCCGCGTGCCTCACAGTATCTGATTCTGGGAGCCAAGGCCAAAGCTCTGATGGACAATAGATTTGCCGCTACCATTGAAGATGTCCGGGCGGTTTGCCGTCAGGTTCTGGAACACCGTATCATTCTCAACTTCAAGGCCGAGGCGGAGAATATTAAAGTCGCAGATATGATCGAGAAACTGCTCAAAACAATTCCGGCGTAGCCGCCGGCCAGCGTGACGCTGGACTCGATGAACCATTGCTCTCTGCCTCCCTCGTTAGAGGGTGGCTTTCCAGTTGACTTCAAGCTTGAGCGGGTTTCCGGATCTACTCTGATAATTCACATAGCCATTTTTCTCGCCGAACAGAAATAAATCCCGGGTAATTTCTACATCCTGTTTGCAGTACTGGATAATTTTACTGATCTTTCCTTCCTTGTACCATTGAAGGGAGACCAATCCATCTGCGGATTTTTCAGCATTGAGCGTGTGCTGTGCCAAATGGTTGAGGCTCAGACGAAAACCCAACTGCTTTTTGACATCCACAAGCATATCGAAGGTGTTTATTTCCTGCAGATCGAAATCGGAATACGGTTGAAGAACCGTGTAGTCAAAACCAATGATGTTGAATCCCACTGCCAGGTCAGCAGTACGGAGTTTGTCTACCAATTGGCGGGCATCTTTTTCCTCATAAGTGAAAAATTCCTGGTCCAGGCTGTCCCAAACTACTCCGACAGCCAGGCCCATTTTATGGATATTGCCCCAGCCCCCCACATCTTCAGCACTTTTCTGGGTTTCCAGGTCGAAATACTGCACACGCGGACCTGAGGCCACTTTCACAGGTTTTTGGGCCTCCTGATCCTCTGTTTCTCCGAAAAGTCCTAGTTGTTCCGACATATTTCTCGCAATTTTTGATGGAAAATTGTCCTTAATTTAGCATTCTCGCCTCCCAAATCAACGTTTTTTTATAAACATACAGATTTAAAGGAGTTAAGCCCCGTTTAATCAGTCTCTTTGTTCAGAAAATCCACCTGCTTTGGTATGAAATTTAGACCCTTAAAATGATTAAAGTTTATATTTTTACAGGCCGATAAATCTAGAGATAGGATTCGTGCGCAACCTCGAATTTAACTGCCAAAGAAAGGTCCCCCCAAGTGGCTCAAGCTGCAATTTTTGGAATCAACTCCAACCTCGATACCGGGGGCATTATCGACAACCTGGTATCCCTCCAGCGTACCCCGATTAATCTGGTTGAAGCCAAGCGGGCTTTGGAAGAAGCAAAGCTTCTGACCTTTCAGGACCTGAAGGGTCGACTGCAAACTTTCAAAAGCGTGGTCAACACTCTCAACACGGAAGCCAAATTTTTATCCACTCAAAGTAATTTTTCTAACAATAATTCCAGCGATACAAATTCGGTAGCCAGTTTAAGCACGAGTAGCGAAGCTACATCAGGGACTTTTTCCTTAACAGTCAACAATCTGGCCAACGAAACAAAACTGATTTCAGATGGTTTTTCGTCTACCAGCGGTGCCGTTACCCAGGGAACATTCACTATAGTGGCAGGAGCAGCCTCCGCAACCATTACCATAGACTCCACGAATGATACAGCCGATGGGCTGAGACTTGCTATCAACAATTCCGGGATAAATGCACAGGCAACCTTTCTTAACGATGGTAGTGACACCAATCCTGTTCGCCTTGTTTTATCCGGAACGCAGACAGGAACAGATAATGCTGTCAGTGTCTCTGGCTCCCTTGTCACTTTTACAGAAACCCAGGCCGCTCAAGACGCAAGCCTTGTTCTCGATGGAGTTGCTATTACCAAATCCACTAACACAGTCACCGATATCATAACCGGGACAATTATCACTTTAGAGTCCGCCGGTTCCGGAACCATTACCCAGAGTTCGGACACCGACACGATCAAAGGAAAAATCCAGGCTTACGTAGATGGTTTCAACGAATTGATGGTGCACTTGGATGACCTGTTATCTTTGAATACGGACACCGGAGAAACGAGTGTTTTGTTTGCCAACTTCGCGGTTCAGAACCTGCAACAAAAGCTTCGCGAAACTGCCAGTCAGGAAATATTGGGAGTGAGCGGAGATTTTCAGTATCTCTCACAAATCGGAGTTCGCACACTAAGCGATGGCACCCTCTCCATTGACGATGGGGATTTGACCGATGCCATGGCCGAAGATATTACCAACGTTAGCGAATTATTTTCCAGTAGTGGTAGCACCTCAAGTTCTGCAGTGACTTTTATCGGGTTCACCACCGAAACCGCATCAGGTGGCTACGATATCCAGGTTTCTGGTGGAGTGCCACAGTTAGCCACATCCGGTTCCACCACTTTTGTCGATGCTACAGGGTCAGGAAACTTTTATGCAGGAGCGGACGGAACAGATGCAGAGGGGTTGAACTTTAGAGTCTCCAGCCTCACCGATGGCGACTATGGAACAATCACTTTAACCCTTGGCGTGGCAGCACTCACCAATCGTATTCTCGCCAACCTGACTGACTCATCCCTGGATGGTCCTCTGGAAGCAGAAATCGATACCGCGACAGAAACCATTGCAGACTATGACGAGACCATTATCGATTTGGAAGAACGGCTGGTATTGTTTGAAGAAGACCTGAGAGAAAAGTTTACCAATCTCGAAGTTTTATTGGGGCGATTAAACTCCCAAAGAGACGCCTTTGATCAATCCATTGATGGCATCAGAGCCTTATTCAGTGGTGGTGGTTAATAAAAATCAATCTGAACAACCCGGGAAATAAAATAGCATGGGTCCATCAAGATATCATAATCAATACCGCAAAAACGAAATCTCGACCTCCAGTCAAGGTCGCCTCATTCTCATGATGTATGAAGGAGCCATCAAATTTACCACCATGGCTTTGCAAAGCATTGAGAAGGGCGATATCGCCGGACAGGGAAAATATATCAACAAAACGCACGATATCATCAACGAACTCTCACTGGCTCTGGATTTAAAAAAAGGGGGGGAAGTGGCTGGGCGCCTGGAATCCTTATATCAATTTATACTCAGCCAGTTGACACTGGCGAATATCAAGTCCGACCAGCAAGCCCTGAAAACTGTCATAAATATACTGGGCCCACTTAGCGAAGCATGGGAGCAATTGTACAACGCGTCCACCAATACAGGGCAAGGCGACCACCAGCCCCCAAAAAATATCGCATCAAAATGCTAGAACTCAGAGAAACTAACTAACCCTCCATCTTGCTATTGAGGTAATCAGCATATTTTTGATCCACCCCGAGAATGTGTTTCATCAACCAGTTTTTCAGAAAAGATAACAGTTCATGACTGATATCCTCCCCTCCCTGATACCGGCCGACATAGTCCCCCACTTGCGCAAGTAGCGTCTTATGCTTTTCCTTCTTTTTCATAGACCAATCCGGCAAAAACCATCAAGCACAACAATTTACATCTAGCTTCTATCTACTCTCGCCTCGACTCTAAGTAAAGACAAAAATCAGGTCCAATTATTCCACAAGCGACGTAAACTTGATGTGAGAACTTTGTGAGTTCTTTGCGCAATATGCTCTTCCTTGGCTCGTGCTTGTCTCAGAGCTAATAGGGGGCAACATAATATCATTCTAATTCGGTTTAGAGATTTAACCCGCCCCACCCCTTTTTTTATTTAATCCGCGATGCGATTTTTCAGGGGAAAGCCGCTTTACCAAGGTTTTCGGGTTTTCTATTATTTTTTGACAAGCGCCTTTTTCCTATGCTAAAAATGCGCACACTTTTTCAATACTTATCAAAAGAAATCCATGAAGATTCACGAGTATCAAGCCAAAGAGATTTTGAGGAAATATAATGTTCCTGTGCCTAACGGAATTCTGGTTTCTAAAAAATCAGAGGCTGCTCAAGCCGCTAAAAAGATAGGCACCAGTGTAGTAGTGGTCAAAGCCCAGATTCATGCGGGTGGACGAGGTAAAGGCGGCGGTGTCAAACTGGCAAAAAGTCCGCAAGAAGCCGAAAAACATGCTGGCAATATTCTGGGCATGACTCTCGTCACTCCCCAAACCGGTGCTGAAGGTCGGCTGGTAAAAAAAGTGCTGATTGAAGAAGGCATGTCCATCGCCAAAGAGTTATATATGGGCATTCTTGTCGACCGGGAAACCAGCCAGGTTCTCATCATGGCCAGTGAAGCGGGCGGAATGGAAATTGAGGAAGTTGCCGCAGACACCCCTGAAAAAATCATTAAAGAAACGGTGGACCCGGTGATCGGAGTTCAACCTTATCTGGCCCGTAAAATAGCCTTCGCCCTGAACATAAAAGGTGCGGCGTTAAAGGCCGTCATTCCTTTCATCATTAATCTCTACGACGCGTTTGTAAAAGAAGACTGCTCCATGCTGGAGATCAATCCTCTTGTCATCACTTCTGATGACAGGGTTCTGGCTCTGGACGCGAAGGTCGACATTGACGACAACGCAATGTATCGCCATAAAGACACTCAGGAGTTTCGGGACCTGGATGAAGAAGATCCTTCAGAAGTGGATGCCAGCAAATTCAACCTGAACTATATCAAGTTGGATGGAAATATTGGCTGTATGGTTAACGGAGCGGGTCTGGCAATGGGAACGATGGATATTATTAAATTATCTGGCGGAGAACCAGCTAACTTCCTTGATGTCGGCGGTGGAGCCGATGAAGAGATGATTGAAAATGGCTTCCGCATCATCCTTTCCGATTCAGCTGTAAAGGGAATCTTCATCAATATATTCGGTGGCATTCTTCGCTGTGACATTCTTGCCCGGGGCGTAGTCGCCGCAACAAAAAAACTACATATTAAAATCCCGGTAGTGGTACGCATGGAAGGTACCAATATGGAAGAAGGTCATCAAATTCTTAAAGACTCCGGCCTGAACTTCGCCATCGGAAAGGGAATGAAGGATGGAGCCCAAAAAGTGGTCAAAGCAATAAAATGAGCATACTCGTTGATGAAAACACAAGACTGATAACGCAAGGCATCACTGGCCGGGAAGGTATGTTCCATACCGAACAGTCCATGAAATATGGAACGAAGGTCGTAGGTGGTGTGACCCCGGGAAAAGGCGGACAAACCGTATTGGGAAAGGTACCTGTCTTCAATACGGTGCGAGACGCGGTAGTCAAAACCAAGGCCAACGCAACCATGGTCTTTGTTCCACCACCCTTTGCCGCCGATGCGATTTTAGAGGCGGCAGATGCCGGTATCGAATTGATCATTTGCATCACCGAGGGAATTCCTGTCAGCGATATGGTGAATGTCTATAAATATCTGCAAGGCACAGAAAGCCGGTTGGTCGGACCCAATTGCCCAGGTGTCATTTCTCCAGGTAAAGCAAAGATCGGAATCATGCCCGCCCACATCCATAAAAAGGGTAACGTCGGCATCATTTCCCGTAGTGGAACTCTGACCTATGAAGCCGTTGGTCAGTTGACCGCGTTGGGAATCGGTCAGTCCACCTGTGTCGGAATTGGCGGCGACCCCATCATCGGTACACGGTTCATCGATGTACTGAAACTGTTCCAACGAGACCGGGGCACCAAAGCCATTTGCATGATCGGTGAAATCGGTGGGACCGCCGAAGATGAAGCGGCCTACTACATCAAGAAAAATGTTACCAAACCGGTAGTCGGGTTCATCGCCGGTCAGACCGCACCTCCAGGCCGACGCATGGGACACGCCGGAGCCATCATCTCAGGAGGCCAGGGAACCGCTGAGGAAAAAATGAAGATCATGAAGCGGTGTGGAATCAAAGTAGTGAAAAGTCCTGCCGACCTGGGCAAGACCATACAAAAAGCCCTCTAGCCAGCGTGACGCTGGACCCAGTAAGCAATAGCCTCATTGAGCAAGCAAACTTTTTTCTCGGCCTAACGAGACATTGCTATCGGCCTCCCCTGCCAAGGGGCGAACCGCCGGACTACTTCTCTTCCTTATCCTCATAAGAGAGATAACCCAGTCGACTTTGGTAATCCAGTTGATCGAAGGGTTTTCCCTGCCGAAAACTTGCGAAATGAATATCCGCGAAGGAAGCAATGATTGCATGAAGAGCTTCATGCTCCTCCAACCCCTGGCCCAGTAGCCTATTCAAGGTCTTCACCACAAATTCGGGTTGCTCAGTTCTGATTTGACTGTCGACAATGGTGTGGAGAACCGTGTGCACAAATGGACTGACGATCTGACCGTTGATCTCCTGAGGATAGGCCGCCATATCACCCATCGTCCAGATTTCTTCAAACTCCGGGTGCAGGTCCATAACATAAGATATCCTGTCATCAAGTTCTTCGACCTCCCTGCCCTGCTGCCGATCTGAGGCAACCCTTAATATGCGAACCTGTGTTTCTTTATCAAATTGCATGGCGAAACCATAAGTAAATTAAATAAGCGACGATACCACTTGAAAAAAAATCAGCCTTACTAAATCAGATGGAAAAATTTTAAAATCGATTCAACGAAAGCCACGGGATCAGGGAGTCTCAGAAAAATGCGTGCGGCGCTCTTTACCCGCCTCACCATAAACCATAAAAACCCGTTTTCCCTGGCGCATATGGTATTTGGCCCAGGCCGGGGATTTGCCTTCATAGCTGGCATCCGGGTCTTCACCCTCGGCCTTCAAATAATCGGTGTAGTCCAAACCAGCATCATAAACATCCACCAGAAGGCATTCAGTCGTGAAGCCTTTGCCGGTCAACTGAATTTTGCTTAAAAAGGTTTCTATCTCCGCAGGGTTACTCATTTCAATAGCTTGCATGGTCAGTTCGGTAGAAATATGAGGATAAATGATTGATAAAATAACATCCGAAACCGAATTTGGACAGCCCGAGTTTGGATCGTCCCCTCGTTTAAGGTATATTGATCAGTGCACAGAGTTCTGTCACATCGTGCTCAACAGAAAACCTATTATATTAGAGATATACCATGCTTATTCAAGATAATTTATTTTTGACCCGCTCCAACCCCAGCGGTCTAGGCGGAACACAGTTTTTGTACCGGGTGAAGAACTATGGGCTATCTGCTATATCCGGGCCTCAGGAAGAAATTTCCATGATTCATTGGGAAGTGGAGGTCATCAAGTTCTCAAACCCTGAAACTGCAGAATATGAGGTTTGCCATTCCACAGAATTAGCAGATAAAACCCTTAAATTTTACACAGATAAGTCCTTAAACGAGTTTTTGCAGAAGGCCTTTCAGTACTTTGAAGAGCTGGGTTCTCTGGAAAAAATCCTACCTCAGGAATCGTGACCCCACCTGAATCAGAAAAAGTGGAGAAAAGTACCCAATAATAAGGCTTTAGTCTTGACAGAAGGGCTGTTTGTTCCTAATATGTGTCTCTTTTTTAAAGAAATCGGTAGGTGGCTTTAGTCAATGCAAGTTACCCCCATAAAGCCCGCCTAATTAATCGTTATTTGTTATAGTTTTTACCAGAATTTATTATAAATTCTGCGCACTGATATTTTGAAATAAAAGGAGTTAAGTCATGGCAAATGTGAAAGGCGCGGCAGTCAACAGAAATGCTGTCGATGAAGGGAAAGCGGCTGATTGGGTGCCTGGGAGTGAAAGGCAAACAGCAGTAGACCCCATGAAAATGTTTCATGAGCTTCCCCGCGAGAAACAGTTTATCACGGGAAGTGAAGCGGCAAGAGAGTCCATGAGACGCGCAAACATAGATATAGCAATTGCCTACCCCATCACTCCGCAGAGTGAGTCCATGCAACAAGCTGGCTACCTTTACGATGAAGGCTATATCAAAGAGTATTACCGGGGCGAAGAAGAAATCGGTACCTTCTCTGCAATCTCTGGTGCGTCCCGCGCGGGAGTACGTAGCTTGACGGCAACTTCAGGCCCTGGCCTGATGCGCGGTTTGGAAGCTATCAGTTCCTGGCCGGGTGCGAGAACCCCGATCATCATGCTCAATATGTGCCGGGTTATTAACACGCCTTTGGCCATTCAGCCGGATAACATTGAAATGTCATTCATGCTGAATACCGGAATTCTTATGCTTCACGCTGAAAACCAGCAGGACTTTTACGATTACCCGCTTGCGGCAATCATGGCCTCTGAACAGGTCGATGTCACCTTACCCGCTGTTGTCTCAACAGATGGATTTTTCGTGACCCATGCCCGCGGCCCGGTTTCGATCACACCGGAGGAATATAAACTGCCTCCGCGAGACGGTTGGCGTTCGGCAGTCCCAGCAATGGACAACGAAAATCCCCCAGCGCGTCTCTCGCGGGATGCCCCAATTCAAAAAAGTAATTTCATCAGTTACCACATGCACTCCAGTTGGCAGCAGGAAGTTTTTGCGGCAGTAGGACGTTCCGCAAAATACTTCGATAAATATCTTGGCGGCTTGGTTGAAGTGGTTAATCCTGGCGCCGACGATTTCATCATTGCCTCCGGCTGTGCAGTCTCTCAGGCCCGCGAAGCGGTTCGGCAGGAAGGGGAAAAGGGCCGGAAAGTGGGTCTGGTTAAAGTCAAAACCATTCGCCCTTTCCCGACGGAAGAAATCCTTGAAGCGGTTAAAGATGCCAAGCGCATCCTGATCCCTGAGTTCAATCAGGCCGGTTGGCTACACAAGGAAGTCTGTTCCGTACTCTATGGCCGCTGTAAGGCAATCATTAAAGACGGCCCTCGGGTTTTCGGCGGCATGACTATGCCGACCGAGATGATTCTTGAGTGGCTGGAAGAGTTCCGCAAAGAAGTTAAATAACTTCTTTGCGTTTGTTGCTTGGCATTTTGAATACAGGTATAATTTTTTGAGGCGAAAGCCCGCCTGTTAACTATAAATTCAAAAACTTTTCTATATAAGGATTAAATCCTATGTCTCTTGAAAATTTACGCCCTTCCCCGGCATTTAAAGACTTTTTACCCATCGAATACAGGGATCTGGTGGAACACGGCCCCTACAATAACCGCGGTGATTCAGACAGACAAACCGTTAAAGTTACTGATATGGGTAAATTCAAGGAAATTATTGAAGAACATCCCATGTGTGCAGGCTGCGCGATGACCCTGTTCATCCGTCTCACTTATATTGGAATGCCCAACCCTGAACACACCATCGTTGTTGGCACCGCTGGCTGTGGTCGTCTGGCAATTTCCCAGGCTTCTGTACCATTTGTCTACGGCAACTACGGCGACACCAATGCAGTGGCTTCTGGTCTGAAACGAGGACTCGAAGTACGTTTCCCCAACCAGAAAAAAGACGTTGTGGTCATGGCCGGTGACGGCGGACTGATCGACATCGGATTCCAGGGATTGATGCATAGCTGGTTCCGCAAAGAAAAATTCACCACCATCATGCTCGACAATGAAGTTTACGGAAACACCGGTGGTCAGGAAAGCGGCATGACCAATCAGGGCAAAGTTATGAAAATGGCTCCGCGTGGAAAATTCGGTGAGAAGATCGATGCCTTGGGTCTGGCTAAAGTTGCTGGCGTAGACTATATCGCCCGTCTTGCTCCGACCAACCCCGCGCGGGTAGCTCGCACCGTTCGTCGCGCTATCATGGTTGCTCGGGAAGTGGGACACAGCTACATTCAGGCCTATACCTCCTGCAACATCGAGTACTCAATCCCAACGCCGGATGTAATGAAAGATGCCTTCGAGATAGAAAAAGAACGCTATGGTTTTGAAGAAATCATTTCACCTGCGGCAAAAGCGTATCTGGATGAAGTTGAGAAAAAACCGAAAAAGAAAAAATCAGACTGATCAGAGGAGAAACTAAAAATGTCAGAAGCTAAGCGCTATAACATTCGTATGGCAGGAATTGGCGGTCAGGGTGTGGTCACGGCATCCCACATTATCAGTAACGGGGTGGTTATTTCCGGTGGTTTCAGTTCCCTGGTTCCTTTTTTCGGGTCAGAAAAACGGAATGCCCCTGTTGAGAGTTATGTCCGCATCTCCAACGAAACGATTTATGAGATTGGAGAAATCATCTATCCGAACGTTCTCATGATTTTTCATCCTTCCGTAATCACGCTGGGCAAGTCCTATACCATGCCGTTTTATACCGGCCTGAAACAGAATGGAATCATTCTCATCAACAGCAAGAAACTGATTCCGTTCACCCCGGATGAGCAAAGGGAGCTGGAAGAAAAAGAAGCGCGCATTTACTATCTGCCTGCCACGGAAATGGCCAATGAACTGGCAAAAACAGACCTGGCTACCAATATGGCCATGTGTGGTGCTATTTCCGGGATTTTTGGTCTCCCCGACCCAGCATCTTTAGCGGCATCCGTTAAAGACCGGTTCGTCGGAAAAGGTATCGTAGTGTCCGGTGGTACGGCTGCTTTGGACAGTGCTATTGAGAAAAAATTTGCTAAGAAACAAAAACTGCTGGAAGCAAACCAGAAAGTTTTGGATGCGGCTGTTCAATACGCCATCGATCAAGGCTGGTCTGAGGCCGAACAACCTGCTAAAGCCACCGCGTAACGTTAAAGACTGGAGAGAACATGTACTACATTGCTGAAGTTAACAAGGAGATATGTTCGGCTAAGAACTGCCATCTCTGTACGCAATACTGCCCTGAAACTAATTGTATCAATTACAGCGAAGCCGATAAGTCGGCTTATGTCTCCGTAGACCGGTGCAAGGCTTGTGAGATTTGTGTCTACATCTGTTCCGATATCGCTAAGAATGATGCCATTAAAATGAAATGGATTGAAGAACTGGACGAAGGATTTGTCATTAAAAAATCTGGAATTGTTCTTCGATAGATTCTTGCTTTACTAAAAGGTATTTGGGCTTCACCGCTCAAATACCTTTTTTTTATTTTACTCATAAACCTTAAAAGAAAGCCCTGAAATGGAAAGAACTTTTGCTATCATCAAACCTGACGGCGTGGAACGCAACCTCATCGGAAAAATTCTGGAACGCATCGAATCGGCAGGCTTTAGAATCGTTGCTATGAAACGAACTCTGCTCAGCAAGGCTCAGGCTGAAGGATTTTATGCTGTCCACAAGGAACGGCCTTTTTTCGATGGCATGACCACCACCATGAGTTCAGGGCCTGTTGTCTTACTCGTCCTTGAAAAAGAAAATGCTATTCCCGACTGGCGAAAGCTAATGGGTGCCACCAATCCGGCAGATGCCGAAGCGGGCACCATCCGAAAGGATTTTGCCGAGAACATTGAAAGAAATACTTCACATGGCTCAGATGCGCCGGAAACTGCAGCATTTGAAATATCCTATTTCTTCACCCCGGACGAAATCCACTAGCCACCAGGCGTGGGACCAGTGTGCCATCGCTTTATCTGGCGAGCAAAGAGTTATTTCGGCTTGATGAGCCCTTGCCCAGTTGCCCCTGCGGCAGCAGCACCAGGCGTGGCCGGCGAGCCGCCGGTGGCAATGTGGCGGTGACGCTACTGCGACCGCCGAAGGCGTGGGGCCAGTACGTACGTGATATCCCCCCTTAAACTTAGTGCCCCGGAGGGGTAGATATTGCTGATTTCCTCCCACGGAAGTGGGCGGGTGGAGTATTATCGATATTATGAAACATTTCATAACTCTCATAGTCCTGACGGTTTTCCTTGCCCCCTTACAAGCCCGGGCCGGGTCCGGTTACGACTACCAGCTCTACAAAAACAGCGAAAACTATGGCATCGTTGTTTTTCCCAAAAAATACATTTTCAAATCACTGGGCGACTATATTGCCTCGATATCTTTTGATGCGGTCGAGTCGGGCAAGGCGGTGATGCGCAGGGGCTCCAAGAATGAGAATGAAACCCTGATGATGCCACTGGAAGTGCAAAAAAAACATTCCATTGAAAAATTTATTGTCATACAGGTTTTGGGGCAGGATGCAATGCTGGCGGGTATCTATGACCCCGAGTGGGGTTTGACCTTACCTTCCGCTCAGCATGGCATGGAAGCCATGAAAGAAAATATTCCGAAAACATTGAACATTTTTCGTGGAAGCAATCCCCGGCGTCAGACTGGAATACCAGGACGGTTGACGGGTTTACCGTCAAGGGGCTGAGAAGTCATGAACATCATTCTTAATACCTATTGCAATCTGAAATGCAATTATTGCTTTGCAGATGAATATATGGAGGAAAATGTCAAAACCCATGACAAGTCAATGGATTTTGAATTTTTCCAGAACGAATTGTTGCCTCGGGTAAAAAATGCCTCGCTCATCAATTTTATGGGGGGTGAGCCCACCCTGCATCCCCACTTCAACGATATCTTGTCGCAAACCCTGGAAAATATGCAGCCCTTTTCCTTTCTGGGAGTTTTCACTAATGGCTTGATGCCGGACAAAGTTCTCGACCTTCTTTTGCATACCGTTGGCCGTGGAGGAAGCATCGAACGCCAGATTCAATTTTCCATTCTTCTAAACTGGCAGACTCTCGAAAATATTTCTGAAAAAAACCATGCCCGTTGCCGGGAAGTCGCGGAAGCCATTCTCAGCAAAAACGGACTCGGTCTCATGTTCAGTCTCAATCTGTATTCCACCGAGCAGGATTTATCGACCCAGTGCTGGGAAATCGATGAAATTTATCAGAACATGGGATTACCACCGGGACAAAAATATAAAATTCGTGTCAGTCCAGCCTTTCCCATTGTGGGGGAAGAAAATAATGTGACTTTGCCCATTAAAGACTATCCGAAAATGGGGCGGAAGTTACTGGATATGATGAAAGAATTCCCACAATTGTGCTTTCGCTTTGACTGTTCGTTCCCGCCCTGTCTTTTGGACGAAATAGAAGAAGACGAATATCCGCTCGTAGAGCGATTTATCTACCATGGCGGTCAGTCGGTTCCCGATATCACGCTATGGCAGGACAGAGATGTTTATTTTGGCTGTGCGGATGACAGCCCTATGGACATTGACCCTAAAGGGGATTGTTTTAACTGTTTTCCGTTTCACAACAAAAAGCTCGGTAATGTCAAAGACTTCAAGCAGATCACCGAGCTTGCAATCACCAAAATGCACACCCAGTTTCTCAGTCATGCGTTTGAAGCCCAGCCGAACGAGCCCTGCAAAAGCTGCCCTCATTATATGGTTCGGTGCTCCAGTGGATGTTTTGCCTACAACTTCAGCTGATCATGTATAATATAATTACTCAATGATCTGGAGATAGAGAAACCCATGCCCATATATGAATATCAGTGTGAAAAGTGCAAGGAGATTGTGGAAGTCCTGCAAAAAGTCAGTGACGAGCCAGTCGAGGAATGTGAAAAATGTGGCGGCAAACTGAGCAAGCAGTTCAATCAGATGAACTTTCATTTGTACGGACCTGGCTTCTACTCAACAGACAACAAACGCAAATACCTTAAATGAACTTCCACTATTTCTAATGATTTATATCACCCGCCGCCTGGAATTTTGTGCCAGCCACAGATTGTTCAACCCTGCCTTTTCAGATGAGAAAAATGCGGCCACCTTTGGTTTATGCAACAACCCCAATGGGCATGGACACAATTATGTTCTGGAGGTTACTGTCAGAGGGGAAGTGGACCCGGAAACCGGAATGGTGCTGGACCTCAAGGCCCTCAAAAAATTAATCAACGAAGAAATCGTCGACAAGGTCGATCATAAAAATCTCAATGTGGATGTAGAGTTTTTGAAGAATGTGATTCCTACAGCGGAAAATATCGCCATCCATTTCTGGAACATCATCGAACCCAAAATTGAAAACGGGACTCTGCATGAGGTAAAATTGTTTGAGTCGGAACGCAATTTTGTTATTTACAGAGGAACAGAACTTGAAAGACCTCATTAAACAAATATTAATGCAGATGGGTGAAGACCCATCGCGTGAGGGGCTTCAAAATACCCCAGAGCGGGTGGAGAAGTCGCTGAAATTTCTAACCAGCGGCTACTGGGTCAATATTGATGAGCTTGTCAATGGCGCATTATTCCAGGAAGACTATGATGAAATGGTTATAGTCAAGGATATTGACCTGTTCAGCATGTGCGAACATCATTTGCTCCCCTTCATTGGTAAATGCCATGTCGCCTATCTGCCAAAGGGAAGAATAATCGGCCTTAGCAAAGTACCCCGGATTGTCGATGCATTCAGCCGCCGCCTACAGGTGCAGGAACGACTGACCAAACAAATCGCCGACAGCCTGAATGAAATTCTTCAACCCATGGGTGTGGGAGTAGTGATTGAAGCCCTTCATCTATGCATGTGCATGCGGGGAGTGGCAAAACAGAATTCCTACACCACCACCAGTGCCATGCTGGGCTCCTTCAAAGCAGATGCCAGGACACGCAGTGAGTTTTTGAACCTGATTCCTCCACAGGGAACACGGCGATGAGCCCTGCACAATTTTTCATCTTCTGAATAGAGAGAACCCTGTTTGAAACCGGATACCAAAGAATTAGTACTCGAAAACAACGCACTCATTCCGGAACTGTTTGGCAGTCAGGACCTCAACCTCAAACTGATTGAGAAAAAATTCAACGTCCGCATCACCACCCGCGAAAACCATATCCGGCTCAAAGGTAGCCCGAAAGATATCGAAACAGTAGAAAATCTTTTCATGCAATTGGAGAAACTGCATGAGGCAAACCTCCCGGTTGAGAATGGAGACGTAAAGTTTGCCATCCGGCTTATGGCGGAAGACCCTAAAGTCGACCTCAAGCTAATCTTTTCGGAACGCGTTACCGTTTCCCCGAAAAAGGGTTACATCACCCCTAAAGGCCCGGCGCAACACCAGTTCATCCAATCTATCAGGAAGGACGACATCGTTCTTTCCATTGGCCCGGCAGGAACGGGTAAGACCTACCTGGCGGTAGCAATGGCAGTAGAGGGCTTGCTCAAAAAAAAGTTTAAACGAATTGTACTCGTGCGCCCGGCTGTGGAGGCCGGTGAAAAGCTGGGCTATTTGCCGGGCGATATCGCTGATAAAATCAACCCCTACCTGATGCCCCTCTATGATGCTTTAAATGATATGATGGAAGAAAATCATGTGCGGCATCTTATGGATGATGGGGCTATAGAAATCGTCCCGTTGGCATATATGCGCGGAAGAACTTTGAGTGATTCATTCATCATTCTTGATGAAGCCCAGAACGCAACCAAAGAGCAGATGAAAATGTTCCTGACTCGTTTGGGATTCCGGTCGAAAATGGTTGTCACCGGAGATATTACCCAGGTCGACCTTCCCACACACATTGATTCGGGGCTCATCCATGTGCAAAACCTGCTGAACAAGGTTCAAGGCATCGACTTTGTTTATTTTTCGGCCAAGGATGTTGTCCGCCATGAGTTGGTGAAAAAAATTATCACGGCCTACGCCAAGATTGATTCTGAACAGGAATAGTTCTATCACCCTGACAGCCACTGATCTTTGCCCTCTGTTTGATACCAATATGGAAATTTTAATCAGCAATGAATGCCCTGGAATCAAAATGGATACCCGGGAAATTAAAGAACAAATTGGCAAAATCCTGACCTCTCTGGATTGCAATGAGCATGAAATCAGCATATTATTTGTCGGGGACCCAGGCATCCGCGACCTGAACCATCAGTTCAGGGGTATGGATTGCCCAACGGATGTGTTATCGTTTCCCCAGCTTTCGGAGGGTGAAGCCGAACCCCCTGGGGCACCTGTCCTGGGTGATATCGCTATTTCCCTTGAGACAGCCCGTCAGCAATCTAAAAATCACGGCCTGTCCTTGGGAGAAGAATTAACTTTACTGCTTATTCACGGTATCCTTCACCTCCTGGGTTATGATCATGAAATTTCCGATCAGGAGGAAGAGAGAATGCGAAAAAAGACCCGGGAATTATTCGCGATGATTTACCCCGGAAAAAAGCTTGCGGATACCTGCAACTTCTGACCTGATACAACCATTTAGGAAAAACCATGAAGCAACTTTGGGCTCCCTGGAGGATGGAATATATCAAAAGTGAGAAATCGGGTGAATGTATTTTCTGTTCACTTCCAAGGGAAGATGATGACGCAAAAAACTATATCCTTCATCGGGGCCAGTCGGCTTTTATCATCATGAATATTTTCCCTTATAATTGCGCCCATTTGATGGTATCTCCATTTCGTCATGTCGGTTGTTTGACCGAGCAGGATACCAGCGAGACCACCGAGTCAAACCTACTGACCCGCAAATGTATCGAGATATTGCGTGCCGTAATCAATCCCGATGGTTTTAACATTGGGTATAATATCGGGAAAGCGGCTGGAGCAGGTTATGACGAGCACGTTCATTGCCACATCGTTCCCCGATGGACCGGCGACACTAATTTCATGCCCGTTCTGGGGGAAACCAAAGTCCACCCGGAACACCTGAAGGCCACCTACAATAAACTTCTCCCTCATTTTAAAAACCTGTAATTCATAAACAATATGGGCATTTTGGCTAAAAGTCTTAAAGTCACACCAGACGATACTCCCATGATGCAACAGTATCGGGGCATCAAGAAGGAATACTCCGATTCCATTTTGTTTTTCAGGATGGGCGATTTTTACGAAATGTTTAATGACGATGCCAAAACCGCATCCAGCATTTTGCAAATCGCACTCACCGCCAGAAATAAAAAGTCCAACCCCGTACCCATGTGCGGAATCCCCCATCATTCAGCGACTCTTTACATCACTAAACTTCTTAAAGCGGGCAAGAAGGTCGCCATCTGCGAACAAACGGAAGACCCTAAACAAGCCAAGGGACTGGTCAAAAGAGAAGTAGTTCGAGTCATCACCCCGGGAACCATTCTGGACGACAATATTCTTGATCCTAAATGTGATCAGTTTATCGCTTCCCTGTACTTCGGAAAAAACGAGATCGGCCTGTCCGTACTGGATGTATCGACAGGGGTTTTTAAAGTTACCCAGATTAATGGCGACCCCTCCATTCTTGCAGATGAGCTGCAGAAACTGGACCCCCGGGAAATCATTATTCCCGATTCATTGAAAAATGACCCCCGGCCCTGGCTTCCAACTGGCGAGGTATTTGTGCATACCTGGGAAGACGCGTCCTTTTCTTTCAGTGAAGCTTATAGAAATCTGGTGGAGCATTTTAAAACCCAGTCTTTAGAGGGATTCGGCTGTGAAAATATGAAAGCCGCAATTTCTTCAGCCGGGGCATTGATCCATTATCTGCGTGAAACTCAGAAGTCACCTCTGGAACATATCACCGCCCTCACCCCTTTTCCTACCCACAACTACATGGCCCTGGACCAATGCACCCTGATGAGTTTGGAACTGGTCCAGTCCAGCGAAGGAAGCAGAAAAAATTCCCTGTTGGACCTGCTCGATCTCTCTCTGACCCCCATGGGTGCAAGGCGTATTCGTGAATGGATTTTAAAACCGCTGATAGACGCAGAAAAAATCCGGCAACGCCTGAGCATTGTGGCAGACTTCAAGAACAATCCGGCTGGGCGAAAAGAACTGCGCGACCTGTTGAAACAAATCTTCGATCTGGAAAGGCTACTGGGACGAATCACCCTTTCGGCCTGCAACGCAAGAGATCTTGTAGCACTGAAGACATCGCTGGAAGTTTTTCCGGACTTATTCAAAGTTCTTAAAGGCTATGCTTCTGTGCAGGCTTACCTGGAGAGCTGGGACAACCTTGAAAATATTTGCGACTTGATTGAGCGCAATATCGCCGATGATCCACCTCTTGGGCTCAAGGAAGGCAACCTGATCAAATCGGGTTGTAACGAGGAACTGGACCGGCTTAAAAATATAACCCGGCAGGGAAAAAGTTGGATCGCCGCTCTGGAATCGGAAGAAAAAGAGAAAACCGGCATACCCGTCTTAAAAGTCGGCTTCAATAAAATTTACGGATATTATATAGAGGTCACCAAAAAACATAGCGACCGCGTACCTGCCGAATATATTCGCAAACAATCCCTTGTCAATGCAGAGCGTTATATTTCCCCTAAACTGAAAGAGTATGAAGAAGAAATCACCGGTGCGGAAGAAAAAATATTCGCTTTAGAACAAAATCTGTTCGAAGAAATTCGATCCGCAGTTTCCCTTGCAGGCTCCCGGATACAGGGGATGGCACGGATCATCAGTGAGGTTGATGCGTTATCTGCCTTCGCCGAAACAGCGCACCGATATAATTATTGTCAGCCAGAATTCACCGAGGATCGAAACCTTGTTATTGAAAATGGTCGGCACCCTCTCATAGAGCGAATGGACCCCTCGGTTCGTTTCATTTCCAACGACACTTTTCTGGATTCGGTGGAACAGCAGATCATGATCATCACCGGCCCCAATATGGCAGGAAAGTCCACTTATTTGCGACAAGTTGCCCTGATCGCTCTCATGGCGCAAATAGGAAGTTTCGTTCCTGCAGACAAAACAAGCCTGGGAATCACGGACCGTATTTTTTCCCGGGTAGGAGCGCAGGATCATTTATTGAAAGGGCAATCCACTTTCATGGTGGAAATGAACGAAACCGCCAACATCCTCAATAACGCCACACCAGACAGCCTGATCATTTTAGATGAAATTGGCCGGGGAACCAGCACCTTTGATGGAATCAGTATAGCCTGGGCCATTGTCGAGTTCCTCCACAAAGCGGATCAGGGGGGAGGACCTAAAACGCTTTTTGCCACCCATTACCATGAATTGACGGATTTATCCCGGGTTCTTTCCGGAGTCAAGAATTTTAATGTCCAGGTCAAGGAGTGGAATGATGAGATTATCTTTCTCCGCAAAATTGTTGCGGGAGGTACTGATAAAAGCTATGGCATTCAAGTCGCTCGGCTGGCAGGATTGCCTAAAAAAGTTCTGGATCGTGCTCATGAAGTTCTGTTCAACCTGGAACAAAGCGAGTTTGATGAAGTCGGTGTCCCCAAGATCTCACGCTCCGAAAACTGTGATACCCAACACTCACCAGGGCAACTGGGCCTTTTCCCGGAGCCGGAAAATCCATTGATCCAGAAAATAAAAGAAATTGATCCTAATCAACTATCTCCCAGAGAAGCTTTGGAAATTCTATTCGAGCTGACTGAGCACTTCAAGGAAGACCCTAAATGAATATTTTAGTTACAGGTGGTGCCGGATTCATCGGCTCACATATAGTCAATGGTTATATTGCGGCGGGACACCAGGTCACGGTTATCGACAACCTTTCATCGGGAGAGTTGCGATTTTTGAATCCGAAGGCAAAATTTTATAAAATGGATATCCTTGATAGCAAGGTTCCCGAAGTTCTAAAAAACGAGAAAATTAACGCAATTAACCATCATGCCGCCCAAATATCCGTTTCCGATTCTGTGGCAGACCCCCTCTTCGACGCTAACTCCAATATTATTGGTACTTTACAACTCATCCAAAGTGCGGTATCTTCTAATATTGAAAAATTCGTTTTTGCTTCGACCGGAGGTGCCATGTATGGAGAACAGATTCATTTTCCGGCAAACGAAGATCATCCGTGCCGGCCACTGAGTCCGTATGGCATTTCCAAACTGTGCGCGGAGAACTATCTCGGATTTTTTAACGAACAGTATGGATTGAGCACAACCGTACTTCGTTATAGCAATGTTTTTGGTCCGCATCAGAATCCTCATGGAGAAGCGGGGGTCGTTGCGATATTCTGCGAAAAGCTGGTGAAGGATCAAGAACCAGTTATATGTGGCGATGGAGAGCAAACGCGGGATTTTATTTCGGTTCGGGATGTTGCGCAGGCAAACTTGATCGCACTGGACCCCACCTGCACGGGAACATTCAATGTGGGAACGGGAAAAGAGACCAGCGTAAACTTGTTAACCGAAAGCTTGCTGGGCATATCGAAGAAAAATATTTCTGCCGCGCACGATTCGCCTCGAGATGGGGAACAACGCAGAAGTGTTATCGACTATAAAAAGTTTCATGAAAGTTTTGGCTGGAAACCCGAAGTTTCTTTGGAGCAGGGATTAATTGAAACGTACGATTTTTTCCAAAAACAAACGGCCTGACCTGATTTCTTTACTGGTTTTCGCCTTTTTTCTGCTGACCGCAGGGCTGGTGTCGCCTGTTGCTGCGGTGTCCCCCGATGTTGTCAACATTGGTGTAGGCACTAAAGGCAAATATGTGGTGATGAACGCCAGACTGGTGGATGGTTTTGACGAAAAAATACTGGAAGCCATCGAAAATGGGGTTCCGATGGGTTTTACCTTCGAGGTTGAACTCCGTAAAGCCAATACGTTATGGGCAGATAGTCTGGTCAGTTCTAATAAGGTGAGGCATCGAGTCCAGTTTGATTCTCTCAAGAAAGCGTACCGGTTCTCAGAATTCGGAAAAAATATCAGAAGGAATATAATCACCCGAAAAGAATCCCGGTATCAGAAACTGATGCTCACCTTGAAAGATATTCCTGTTGCCCCAATCTACAAGCTGGACCCGGATGAAAAGTACTACGTCCGGGTCAAAGCAGATTTGGAAACAGACCGGTTCTGGTTCCCTTTCAATTATATTTTCTTTTTTGTCCCATTCAGCGCATTTGAAACTTCATGGGCGCAAACCTCCCCTCTCGCCATTGACCCCGACTTGGAATTGTCGAAACAGGCAAGCGGCTCCAAGAAAAAGAAGGGCGCTATCTCCAGAGACGTCATCCGATCGTTTAATAAATAAACGGCCTCTTCCCTGATAAAGACACGCTGAATTTCTGTTAGTCTGTGGGGTTGGCAGGAAGATCCAAGTCGATATTAGCGACCTCCTTGATCAGTTTAATCACATCCCGCGGAGGATCAATTTGCTGGTACACCAAGCGGCTTCCATCCTTCAAGATACGAACAAGAATCGTGGTTTCATCGTCTTCTCTCTGAACCAGAATATTAGCAGTGGGCAAACGATTCTCTTTAACGGTGGGGCGCCCTTCACCGGCAGCCACTGAAGCCCCTGCAGTTCGCAACGAGCTTTCCCTGGGTTCACTTTTTTTGTGATTATAAAGAGCAAGAGCCAGCGCCTGGGAAATCGGGAGCCCATTTTTTTCATCTGCACTGGAGAATGGCGTCATGTCTTTCTTATTGACCAGTTGCAATACCCCCAGCAAATGACCACCATGAACCAACGGCAGGGTCAATAGGGATTTAGTGTAAACACCCGCCACCTTCTCCCACGAATCATCAAAAGCCAGCTTTGGATGTAGTATCTTAATTTTCCCAAGGTCCTTGATGTCCGGAATATTTAATGTTTTCTTGACCATGGCAACATAACCCGCAACGCTTTTCGGGGAGATGGGAACCCGAATCCTGCCGAGCTTGTTTCCATAAGTGACTTTGGAGTAAATCTCTTTTCGGTTTTCATCCACTGCGTATATCGTGACCGCTTCGGCATCAAAATATTTCAAAAGGGGTTGCTTCAATTTTTTCAGCATATCCTCAAAATTGTCTGAGGAATGAATCATTTGCGAAAGAATATGAAGCTGACGCTGATGAGAAGGACTGTCCCCATTTGAAGATGCGCCCTCTTTTTCTCCCAACTTAGCGATTGCCATTCCCATAATCGGTGAAATGGCTTTGGCCTTAAAAAAATCCTCTTGATCAAACCCCTGCCCACCGTCCTTATTGATAATCTCCATCACCCCCACCAGTTTCTTTTTAAATGGAAGTGGTACCGCGATCATTGAGGTGGTTTGTGTATTCAGGTTTTTATCCCAACTGGAGTCGTAGGTAAGCTGTTGGTGGAATTGAGAAAGTTCCTGGCTGTCGTTTACATTTTTTATATTAAGTGGCTTTCCCGTGGCGGCCACAAATCCTGCTATATTTTTTACGGATATATTCAGCCGTATTTCAGGAAAACCCTCGCTGTGGAAGTTTTTGGTGAAAAGTTCGCGCTTGGCCACATCCAAAGCAAAAAGGGTCGCCTCTTCACAGTTGAATAACAGCTTCAGGTTGTTGGTAAGCGAAAGGAGGCTATCCTCATTAAACTGAGAATTCTCCACCTGGTCGGCAAAACCTTCTAACGTATTAATTTTTTTTCCCTTAGAGTCTTCCAAAGCAGGATATGTCCTATAGAGTTAAGATCAGGTAGCGACATTTCAGCTACCCTTTACAGTTCTTCCATGGAAATTTGAGGTAATGCATTGATTTTAATCCCTTTTTGAGGATAATGACAAGGTTTTTTAACTTTAATATGCCTCCACGATGCGAGCCCCGCCCTATCAGGGCAAGAATTTTCCTGAAAAAATCTCAATTCTTATTCCCAGCAACATTGATAATCCGCGTCTTACCAGCAATTTTCGGTGGTAAAAATCCCCAACCCGTTTGCCTTACTTGTATGTTAAACTATTGTTTTTAAAACCACTGGATATTTCGGAAGCCACTATGCCATCCGATCCCCTACTCAACCAGCCCCACATTTATATCCCGCCTACCGAAGAGCAGTTGCGCGATAAGCGAAGGCGTACGACCATCACCATCCTGGGAGTTTTTATTGCCCTCATCGGCATGACGTTTCTGGAAAACTATTTCCTCCAGGCACAATCGGCTTCAACATTTGGGAACAATATCACCGTTCTTGCCGTATTTAATATCATTTTGATCCTGCTATTTTTATTGATCATTCTGATTACGCGGAATCTTGTTAAGGTTTATAACGAGCGGAAAAGTAAAATTATTGGGTCCAAGTTCCAGACCAAATTGATCATTGCCTTTCTGATTCTGGCGTTGGTTCCTTCCATACTGCTTTTCACGGTAGCCAGCAAGCTGTTCACTTTCAGCATCGGGAACTGGTTCAATTTGCAAACCGAGCAGACCCTGCAATATTCCATGGATATTGCAAGAGATTATTATTCGGGGCTTGAAAAAAGAGCCCTTTCCAAAGCCAAAAATATTGAACGTTTTATTAACAACGAGGAGCTGTACTTAAAGCTGAAACGAGAGCGACTGCTAACTCTGGTCCAGGAAAAAGTGATTGAATATGATCTGACCGGCATCCTCATCTATGACAGTGATTTAAAACCCATCGTTTCTGAAATAGATTCATCCAAGCTTTCGCCGCAAACCCGCTTGAATTATTCTGAATTGATCCAAAAAAGTTTTGATGGAGAGGGAGTAACAGAAATTCAGATGACCCATGGGGGAAGCCTCATGATCGTGGTCGTACCCCTTACAGAAACACTTGAAGGAAAAATTTCGATATGGGGTTATATTCTCACCCTCAACCCTGTTTTTAAAAGCTCATTGAGAAAAATTGAAACCATCAGAAACACTTTTGAGGACTACCAGCAACAAAGCTTCCTGAAGCTTCCGGTCAGCGCAAACTACTACACGACCTTTCTTCTCATTACCCTGTTAATCCTGTTTTCTGCCATATGGCTGGGTTTTTATATGGCACGAGGCATCACTGTCCCCATTCAGCAATTGGCAGAAGGTGTACGGCGCATCACAGAAGGAGACCTTGACTTCAAAATTGGAGCAAAGGCCACTGATGAAATAGCAATTCTTGTTGACTCCTTCAATACCATGACCCGGGAACTAAATGAAAGCAGACTCAATATTCAATATGCTCACGAAGATCTCAAGAGAACGAATATTGAACTCGACCGGAGAAGAAATTATATTGAAACCATTTTAGATAATATAGGCGCAGGTGTGGTTTCGGTCGATAAAAAGGGTACTATCACCACCTTCAATAAGGCGGCAGAAAAAATTCTTGACCTTAAAAGTGAAAATATTTTCGGGTCCTCCTACCATGACGCTTTTGACTTTTCCTCTTACCAGGCAATCCGAAAGCTCAGCAAGCGCATGAACGCGCAAAATAAAGAGTCCATAGAAGAACAAATTGATCTGCGTGTAGGAGAAAACAACCTTACCCTTCTGGTCAACATCCAGGTTCTTCGGGGGACCACCGGAAAGTATCGGGGACTGGTTATCGTTTTTGAAGATTTAACACGTCTGATAAAGACCCAGAAAATTGCCGCATGGAAAGAGGTGGCCCAGGGAATTGCCCACGAAATAAAAAACCCCCTGACCCCGATCCAACTCAATACACAAAGATTAAAGAAAAAATACCATGAAAACCGGGAAGACTTTGACCGGGTTTTTGATGAAAGCATCCATATCATCACTCAGGAAGTTGAAGGGATGAAAGAACTGCTCAATGAGTTTCTGCGGTTTTCAAGGATGCCGACTTCAAATCCCAGACCAACCCCCCTGCATAAAATTATTGATGAAATCCTGATTTCCTATTCGGAGCACGATAAAAATTTAAAGATCAAAAAGAATTTCGATCCAAACCTTGGCGCGGTACATATTGACCCGGAACAGATCCGGAGGGTCTTCATCAACCTGTTTGAAAATGCCACAGATGCCATTGATGATGGAGGAGCAATACAAATCAGCACACGGGTTCTTCAAAAAGAAAAACTCGTCCGCATCGAGTTTTCAGACGATGGAGCAGGTATCAGCCCCGCTGACAGAGAAAAACTGTTTCTTCCTCATTTCACCACCAAAAAGCGCGGAACAGGTTTGGGATTGGCCATCGTCAACCGGATCATTATTGACCACAATGGTTCCATTCAAGTTAAGGATAATTACCCCAAGGGAACGGTTTTTGTCATAGATCTTCCGTATTCCCCCCTTGCCCTGGAGACTGGGGATTCTTCTGCGCGAAAATTACATCAAATTACCTCATCTCAATCTTGACCCGCACCTTTTATTCTGCAAACTTTTGTTCTAGAATGTTGCTAACCTGTAAATTTCTTATTTTTTTATGCCCGTAAATACGCGGCGGGAAAATAGAAAAAAACAAACTTAAGAGAATAAATTTTATGGCAGAAGATCGATTCACGGACAACGGAGATGGCACCGTCACGGATAACCAAATAAAAGTAATGTGGAAGAAAACCGACTCTTTCCAAGATACCAATAAATGGCTCAACTGGTTTAAAGGTCAGGACTATGTGGAAATCACCAACATGGAAAGGTTCGCCGGGTGCGAAGACTGGCGGTATCCGACTCAGGAGGAAGCTTGGTCCCTGTTTGACCTGAGCTACAAGAATACCGACAAGTATGGAGATGATATTTACCTTTCCTCCATCTTTGAACCGGGTAGCGCGGGAACCACATGGACCCTGGAAGAACGGGACTCCTCAGCCCTGATCATCCAATATGAGGATGGAATGAAAGTGTGGCCCTCAAAGTATGCCAACCTCAATATGGCCTACCGCATGGTCCGGTCCATCTCATAGTTTTACTTTAACGATTTAAACTCTGGTCGGTCTGGGTAAATGACTTGTATTCTCGGGCTACGGGGAGTTTCATAGTTAAAGCCCTTGTGGATGACAAACCTGATTTTTGCCATCTTGCTGTTCAGCCTTTTGAACTCCCTGGGGTGTACCCGCTGGGCTCCCAACTCAAAGATAAGAGGTTTTCCAGTTGGCAGGTTCAGGGTTCCCACTGCGCTTTTCTCAAGGTCGATTTTTATTGATCCGGGCCTCACCCCGTCTACGTGGTAACTGCCTTCCGCCATATGGACGCTACTTCCTTCATAATAAATTCTCCATAAGTAACGGGTTTCAAATCCCCGGGCCCCGGCCAACGGCAGTGCCGGATCCAGAAACTGAATTTGAGCCCGGCCTTTAGTCTTGAAGAAATAGATGTTCCGCAGGGACCATAGAGCAAATTCTCTTTCAAAAGAACGCCGGGACATGAGACCACAACGCCGGACTTCAAGAAGCGTTTGCAACGCCACTCTTTTTTTTCGGATCAAATTTCTGCGAACTTTTAATGCCTTGGGGCTATAAAGATAACAGGTAGCCACGCCTAACCTGGTATCACGCACCGAGTCGGGAGAAGCTTCCAGAATTTTCTCCAGTCTTTCGACAAGTTCAGATTCAATTTCAGGGGAGTAGTCCCTGCCCACTTCCCGGGAAATACGGACCACGCCATCCCAATCCTTATCGGTCAGGACTTTTTCAAAGTCGGCAACCACCTGGTCCCGATAGCTTGCTCCAGTTGCGGGAAAATATTCTTTGCCTCCGAATACTTTGTTTTTCAAAAAAAGGTACCGTTCAGGATGACTGTAACGGAAGTAGGGATAATTGATATACGCGGCGGCAGAGTTTGCGAAATCTTCCTGCGGGTTCTGCCGCGAATAGGTAGGAAGCTGGCGGGAGGAGACCGGAGCGTAATGATCCACATCCGGATTATTTACAGCCGCGAATAAATAATCATTCCCAACTCGCCCGTCCAGAGCGGGAAGAGGAATAAAACTGAAGTCAGAGATTTTCAGCCATTCCGGGGAAAATGACAGGTAACCTTGGAATATATCAAAAAAATGCGCCATCTCATGCTGGACAATATTCTGTAACACCTCCCGGTCTTCATAAAACAAGCTATTGAAAAGCTCTACACGAGGTTCCTGATCATCGACCTCCACCTGGTAGGACAATTGACTACTTCTGTACACAGTTTGGAAACCGGGAAAAGTGGCGGCAGGCACATCATCCACCGGCATCCCTTCTGGAGCCGCCCGAAGTTTACTGAAATGATAAAATCCCTTTACCCCCGGTATATGTAGAAATGTTTCCGGCAAACGGGAAAACGCCAAAGTTAATTCTTTAATTTCCTCGGGTTTCCAGCCCATTTCCAAATCCAGCAATTCATAACCAAAGCGAGTTTTAAAATCAGCTTTCCCCTGGTCGATCTGTTGCCGGTAATCACCAGGATGTTCGTAAAAAGGCCTTTTGGCCTCTTCGCCCGATAAGGTTTCAGCCGCTAAAAAACTAAAAAATAAAACCCAACCTGTTGCAATCCATCTACGCATTGATTTTGAAACCCCAAGGTTTATCAATACCACTAGATTAACAGAACAAACCTGTTTTATCCATAGCCGGAACAATCTATTAAAATCAGTATGTTAGCTCAAGCATAGTGATGGCAGTTTTTTATACGCAAATTTTGCATCTTTCCACACTCCCAGGCATCTTAAAGTTGTCTTTTAAACATAAAATATGGAGGTTTCTCTATGGCAAAGTTGCCAGGCAGTGATGCAAAGTTAATCAGGTTAAATCCGGAATGGTCGGTAGAAAAAGCCGCCTCAACACCAATAGAGCAGGAACTGTCTATCGATGATTTTAAGGGTAAGAGACTCATTATCACCCTGCCGGGCGCTGGCGGTTTCTGCAACAAAGAATTTGACCTCGTTAAAGATAATATGGACAAATTCAAAGCCGCAGGCGCAGATGAAGTCATTGTTGTAGTAGGAACCGATATTCTGAGCAATGCAGGAAGAGGCCTCCCCAACCTGCTTCAGGATGTAAACCAGGAGTTTGGCAATGCCAATAAGCTGACCTTGGAAGGAGTAAAAAGCCGTTATCTGAACCGATCTGCCATCGCAGTGGATGCAAATGGTGAACAAGTGATTCGGGAAGATGCCGACTTGCTGGGATGCAGAACCATCGGTGGCCTTGTAGATGCGGCAAAAAAAGCTTTTTCCTGAAAAAGGGACTGTTCTGCAATAAAAAACCTCCCGGGTGGATACCGGGAGGTTTTTTTATTTTCCAACCAATAATGGGGTATCACGCAGGTCAGGGTTCAGGGTCTTCAAGGGATTTTAAAATAGACTCCAATTCTTTCTTCAACCCCTGCTTCCATTCCAGAAAAGCTTCGCGGTCGTAGGCAAAATCCATTTGAGTCCCTTTTTTCTTAAATTTCTTGAGTTTGTTTTTGGCGCCGGCAACTGTGAATTTTTCTTCGTAAAGCAGTCGTTTGATTTCTAACACCAATGCAACATCGTTTTTCTGGTACAGCCTCTGCCCCGATTTATTTTTCGAGGGTTTCAGCGCATTGATTTCGTCTTCCCAATAGCGCAAAACATGCTGTTCCACACCGGCGAGCTCAGCCACCTCACCAATTTTAAAAAATAATTTGTCAGGAATTTGAGGTTTCATCGTGGGAAGATTGGTTTGTGGAATCCAGTAACTGCTTGCTGGGTTTAAAGGTCAATACCGTCCGGGACCGAATACGAATCGTTTCTCCGGTTTTGGGATTGCGTGCATTACGCGCTTTTTTATCGCGCAAAATAAAACTGGCGAACCTTGAGATCCGGACATTATTCCCCCCGGCCAGTTCGGATTTAATTTCGTTAAATAAAATTTCCACAGCCTGGACAGCTTCCTGGCGTGTGAACCCCACCTTTTCATAAACCTGATCGACAATCTCTGCCTTCACCAGGGTTCCATTTGAATCAGCTTTATTCAAAATTTTTTCCTCAAAAATGATAGTCTTCGCCTATACCTTCGCTCACTCCTTTTTCTTTTCTTCGAAGTCCTTGTTGGCCTCATCAATGATTTTTTGCATCAAATGTTCCGGGACATCCGCATAGTGATCAAATTCCATGACAAACATGCCCCGCCCCCCTGTCAAGGAGGTCAGGTCGGCGGCATAATTCAAGACTTCCGCCATCGGCACATGAGCCCTGATGACCTGAGTGTCATCTGCGGGATCAACACCTTGAATCTTACCGCGTTTGGCATTGATATCGCCCATTATATCTCCTACATGGTCGCTTGGCACGACAATTTCCATACTCATGACCGGTTCAATAAGAATCGGTTTACAATCCATAATTCCTTTTTTGAATCCGAGTGAACCGGCAATCTTAAATGCCATTTCCGATGAGTCCACATTGTGGTAAGACCCGTCATACAGCCGCACCTTTACATCGACCATAGGATAATGCGCAATGATGCCACTGGTCATTGCTTCCTGGATTCCCTTGTCAACCGCAGGAATATAAGTCTTGGGGATGGCACCCCCAACAATTTTATCCTCAAAAATATAGCCTTCTCCTCTCTTCAAAGAGGAGATTTCTATCCAGGTGTCTCCAAACTGTCCTTTTCCACCTGTTTGCTTTTTATATTTTCCCTGTACCTTGGTGGAGCCTTTAATTGTTTCGCGATAAGGAACCTTGGGGATCTTAACATCCACTTCCACCCCAAAACGACGCTTCAACCTTTCCAGCGTCACATCAAAGTGGACCTGTCCCAGCCCGGAAATTAGCAATTGTCCGGTTTGGGCATTTCTTTCCATCTTCAGAGTCGGGTCCTCTTCCAACAATCTGTGCAGAGCACTACTGATTTTTTCTTCATCACCCCTTGTTTTGGGTACCAGTGCACGCGAAAAAACCGGCGATGGGAAAGCAATGGGCGGGAACACCACCTTTTCCTCGGCATCAGAAAATGTATCACCCGTCACCGTTACTTTCAGCTTGGCCACGGTTCCTATATCCCCTGCGGAGATTTCCGAAACTTTAACCTGCTTTTTGCCTTGTAGCATATACAACTGCCCCACACGTTCATTCGCGTCCTGGGTAGCATTATGAATAGCAGAGTCTCCCTTAAGGGATCCCGAGAACATTCTAAACAAAGTCAGTTTTCCCGCATAGGGGTCGGCAATGGTTTTGAATACCAGCCCCGAAGTCGGATCATCGGCGGAACGGGAGACCTCCGCATCACCCTGTTTTGCAGGCTCCGGAGCTCTCATATCAGGAGAGGGAAGGTATTTGATAGCCGTCTTGAGCAGAAGGTCTGTACCCATATTATGCAGAGCAGACCCACAAACCACAGGTATCAATAGACCCTTGCGAATACCTTCTTTTAATCCTTTAGAAAACTCCTCTTCGGTCAACTCGCCATGCTCAAGATATATTTCAATCAGGTCGTCATCGACTTCCGCCACAGCCTCCATCAATTCCGCGTGACTGAGTTCCATTTCATCTTTAATCGCAGAAGGCGTTTCTCCTGTCTTTCCACTGCCCTTTCCGTCTTTGTCGTAGGAAAAATAATGATTGTCGATAAGGTCTACGATTCCAGAAAAATCTGGCCCGGTGGCATCGGGGAGTTGTATGAAAACCAGGTTTTTATTGAATTTCTTTTTAATGGCTTCCAGAACCGGGGCGACATTAGCCCGATCATGGTCCAACTTATTCAGGAAAATAATTCTAGGCAGATTCAGTTGATCGGCCCAGTTCCATATTTTTTCCGTGTAAAATTGAACCCCCTCATCGGCACCGACTACAAAAATCAAGCCATCGACCACCCTGAGGCAGGCAGGCGTATCAGAAATAAAGTTACTGCTTCCCGGTGTATCTACAAGATTTAATTTAGTAGCGTTCACTTCACAAAAGGCGACCGAGGCATCTATGGAGTGACCACATTTTATTTCATCCGGATCAAAATCCATAATCGAAGAAACATCGCCCACTTTACCCAACCGGTCGGAGGCTCCGGAAAAATACAAAATCGCTTCCGCCAAAGATGTTTTGCCCGACCCCCCATGGCCTACTAGTCCAATATTCCTGATATCTTGAAGTTTATAGTGTTTCATATCACCTCGCTTGGTAAATAGAGCACCCGAAAACCGGGACACAGGAAACTAACTCCGCTTCCTCTGACCATGAAACAAGAGCCGTTATCGATGAACTGCTGGTATTGGTGATTTAGAGCTATAAACATTCCAAATTTCGTAGCAAATGTCAAAACTTAATATGAGTTAAACACCTATAAATCCACGCCTCCATCAAAAAGACCGTTGATTGCAGGCTCCTTATTTAAATGCTTCATGGATTGACAGGTGGACTCGAAAATGCCAAAATCCGGGCGAAAATTAAACAAAACTTCTGCTTTCAAAAGTTTGATGCTCATAGGGGAAACCCGGTACACACTGATTGCTGTGGTCATCTTCCTGATGATCGTTTTTTTGCCACCCACCATTAAAGAAGGGTAATGCGATGCTAAGGCATAAATTTTTTGCGATTATTTTCATCTTGTTTTCTGTTGTATCCGTTCAGGTTTCAGGTGCTGACCAGGCTCCGGCTAAAAAGGGCGACAAGGTGACTCTCGAATACACCGGAACGCTAAGTGATGGAACCGTATTTGACTCTTCCAGCAATCATGATACCCCCATGGAGTTTGAATTGGGAACCGGACGTGTGATTCCTGGATTCGAAAAGGCCGTCAAAGGAATGAAGGTAGGCGAGGAGAAGAAATTCACACTCCCCCCTGCCGAGGCCTATGGAGATGCCAACCCTAAACTGGTTCAAAAAGTCCCCAGGAAAGAAATCCCGCAAGACAGAGAACCTCAGGTGGGCATGGGACTCATCGTTGGAGGCTCAGGAGAACAACAGATGCGAGCATTTATTACTGAAGTCACACCTGAATTCATTACGCTGGATATGAACCACCCTCTGGCCGGTAAGACTTTGACCTTTCAGATCAAGGTAGTTAAAATTTCACACTGACACTTTTGTTCCACATGATCCTATGAAAGATTTTTCAGGAATCTACGCCTTTTCTTTTCCCGGCTAAAATGAGCCGGACAGGAGTCCCGGAAAACCCGAAGGTTTTTCTCAAAAAATTGACCAGGTAACGACGGTAGGAAAAATGAATCCCTTGCGGGAAATTCAAAAAACATTTAAACGTAGGCGGTCGCTTTTTTACCTGCGTGGCATAAAACATTTTCATGAATTTTCCCCGGTAACTCGACATGGGATTTTTCTGTATGGCACGTTCAAAACACTCATTCAGAGTTGCGGTAGGTATTCTTCGGGAATACTCTTCGTAAACCTTTTCCACCTGCGGCAGAATCTTGTCAATTCGCAAACTCGTTTTTGCCGAAACCGTCACCACAGGAGCGTACTCCAGGAATTTAAGCCTGTAACGCACATGCTCTTCAAACTCATCAAAGGAAGTTTCATTTTCCTTCGACAAGTCCCACTTATTACCTAAAATCAAACACGCTTTGCCACGATCCATCGCGTAGCCAGCAATCGTAGCATCTTGGTCTGAGACCTGCTCCGCACTATCCAGCACCAGCACCGCAACATCACAACGGTCCAGCGCTTTAAGAGCCATGATCACGCTGAATTTGTCTAGAACCTGATGGGTTTTCCCCTTGCGCCGGATTCCCGCCGTATCAATCAAAACAAAACGCCGCTCATTCCATTCAAGAAACGTATCAATCGCATCCCGAGTGGTTCCGGGCACGTCGGAAACAATACAACGCTCGGATTTCAACAAACTATTGATCAGAGAAGATTTTCCCACGTTGGGTTTTCCGATCACCGCAATGCGAATATCATCCTCACCGAAGTCGGGCTCCGGTTCTGCCTCAGGAAGGGCTTGGGCCATCGCTTCAATCAACTCATAAAGACCATTGCCATGCTCGGCTGAAACCGCAAAGATGTTATCCAACCCCAACTCGGAAAATTCTGGCAGAATAAAATGTTGGGACGCCGAGTCTACCTTGTTAACAGCAAGAAAAAAAGGTTTCCCGGCTTTACGAACCTGGTCAATCACTTCCCTGTCCGTTCCGGTCAGTCCGGCCTGGTTATCCACAACAACGATCACAAAGTCCGCTTCTTCTCGAGCCCACAAGGCCTGCGTCACCACTTTCAGTTCTATCTGGTTTGCGGTATTGACATCAATTCCCCCTGTATCAACAATTAAAACCGGACGGTTCTCAAGCTCTGCGGCGCCATAAATCCGGTCCCGGGTCACCCCTGGCGTGTCATTGACAATTGCCGAACGGCTCTGTGTGAGTTTGTTGAATAAGGTGGATTTGCCAACATTGGCTCTGCCAACGATAGCGATGATCGGAGCTGTCATACTTCTTCCCTTAAATAGATGGGCCTTTGTCCTGTAGATATTTATGGATACCTTCCGCTATGGACGAAGCCAGTCTATAAAGGTAGTCGGGTTTGGAGAGCATGCGCGCTTCTTTCCGGTTGGTCAAAAAACCGACCTCAACCAGAATGCTGGGCATATCGGCACCATGGAGAACGTAGAAAGGGCCTTCTTTGACTCCAAGGTTCTTCAGTTCCCGAAACTTTTTCCTGGAAGATCGAAAAAGATTATCCTGTACCGTACCCGCCAATCTCGAAGAGTCATTAATCTTGGTGGTGGTAATGAGGCTTGCCAGAATTTGCTGAACCTGATCATCCTTGACGGAATGAACCAGTTCGCCATTTTCCCGGGCGGCGGTAGCTAAAGCCCGGTCATTATTAGTCGTACCGAGAAAATACGTTTCTATACCATGCGCCGACTTTCTTTTGGCGGCATTGGCATGAATGGAAACGAACAGCTCTGCGTTCCTATTATTGGCAATCTCACTTCTTTCTTTCAGCGGAATAAATGTGTCATCCTTTCGGGTCATCACCACACGGTATTTAAAGCGGTTCACCAATATGGTTTTGACGTGCCGGGCAATGGTCAGGTTGATATCTTTTTCATGGGCTCCCTTTTTACTTTTTGCGCCCTGGTCTTTGCCACCGTGGCCTGCATCCACGACAACTAACGGTGCAGAACGCCTTGCCTCACTGGAAGAAGGCGCGTAAAGATAACCTCGTTTGCCTTTTTTGCCTTTTTTGAAAAGTGCTTTTTTAACCGGCGCTTTGGCCGATGGCCTCGCTTTGCTCGCGACAATCGCTTTTTTCTCAGACTTCTGCTTTACAACCTTTTTTTTCAGTCTGACCGGCGAGGATTTCACCTCTTTCTTTTTTCCCGGCTTCACAGCTGAAGCGATCTTTATCGGTTCGGGCTGTTTCGATTTCCTCTTGGAAATCACTTCTTTTTTTCGCTTCACAGCCGAAGCAACCTTTACCGGCTCGAGCTTTTTTTCTTTCCTCACTGTAACCGGTTTTTTGTTTACAGGAGCAGTCTGCTTTTTTAGTTCATGAACCCTTGACGCGAGTTGCTGATATTGCAGACGGGCCTTCTTTGCCCGGTCACCCTTGGGATACTTTTCATAAATCGTTTTTAAAATCCTCGCGGCAGAGGAAAAATCCTTTTTATCACGATAGATTTCAGCCGACTCAAACAGCGCGTCATCGGTCAGCGTACCCGGCGAAAAGTCATGAGAAACTTTTTTGTAATAATGGAGAGCCTGATCCAGATCCTTTGCGTTTTTGGAAATCTTGTTTAATCCCTCGTACAACCGGGCCACGGTGAAAACGGCTTTATAAGCCTCCGTACTTTTGGGGTACCGTTCCACCACTTGAGAAAACTTATGAATGACCTTATCCCAGTGGTGGCGGAATTTCTGTTTATCTGGGGATCCCATGAGTTGGTAATAGGATTTCTGCGCCAGATAATAAAGGTCCTTGGAGGAATGGTTAGTCCCAGCCCAGGCAGAAGGAACCTGCAAACACAGAAATGCCAACGCCGCAACAACGGCCGCATTTTTCAATTTTGAATGAAATCGATGCATAAACATGGCAAGGCCCAAAAACGCCTACTCACCTTAACTAGTTAATTTTATTGAAGTTTTGTCGATTAAGCATACCATTTCCCCTGCACAGGGTCAATCGTCTATCAATAAGATAATCAATCATCTGCCTCACGCCAGACGCTCGGCCAGGTAAAGAGGCAGACCGTTTTCACGAATTTTGTCCTGAGTAACCCTCACGTCGTACTCAAAGCGGCAGACTCTCACCGTTTTCTCTTCGGAGTCATAAACCATGAATGCAGGGTCCGGATTTCCATCTCGGGGTTGCCCCAAACTACCATCATTAAAAATATAACGGTGTCCCGGTTCGATATCCCATAACTCCGAGACATAGTCGTTCACCTCTCCATCCGCTGTTTGTTCCAGAATAACGGGCTTGTGCGAATGACCGACAAAGCAGATGGGTGCATCAAAATGTCTGAAGTATCGTTTGGCCCCGATTTTTGAAGTCACATAATGCCAGGCCTCCGGCTCAAAAGGAGACGCATGCACCCAATACACTCCCCCCTCTTCGTGATCCAGAGGAAGCGCTCTTAGGAAATTTTTATTTTCCTCTGTCAGTTTTTCCCGGGTCCACAGGCACGATTCATAGGCGTAAGCATTAAAATATGTGGTATCGGTCTTTTCGACAGCGGCCCAATCATGGTTTCCCGCAACAGTAAAATCCACCTTTTCCCTTACCCACTCAACACAAGGGTTGGGATCGGCTCCATAACCGACAATATCCCCAAGACAAACCAGTTTGTCGTAATCGATGCTCTCTATCTCTTTTTGGAATTGATTCAGGGCTTCGAGGTTGCTGTGCAAATCGGAGAAGATAATATAACGCATGGTCGGTTTATTTTACGATTGGCGGGCCGGTTTCTTTAAAAACTTTATCGAGAATGCCGTTGATAAAATCCGGTGAATCTGCGGATCCAAATTTTTTCGCAATCTCAACAGCCTCGTTAATCACTACCTTTGGCGGGGTAGAAGCGTCAAACAACAATTCGCTGATACCCAGACGCAAAATGTTCCGGTCAATCATGGACATGCGATCCAGTGCCCAGTGGTTACTGAATTTTTCAAGCTGAGTATCAACCTCTTTAGTATGGGCAAAAACCTTATCGACCAGCACTTTCATGAACTCGGTGATTTCAAGATGGGTATCTGCTCTTTCACAAAACTGCTCCATCTGAACTTCACGGTCATCAGGGTTGAATTCGTTCTGATACAGGAATTTTAAAGCCAATTCCCTTGCGGCGCGGCGCTTCCCCATAAGTTTCCTCAAACCTTCCTGAACAAATTTGCCATTTCAACAGCCGCCAGGGCCGTTTCTCTCCCCTTATTGGAAGAGTTGTCCCCCGACCTTGCTACTGCCTGCTCAAGGTTATTTGTGGTCAACACACCGAACAAAACGGGAATGTTGAACTCGAGTCCTACCTGACCGACACCACGGCTGGTTTCAGCCGAAATAAAATCGAAGTGCGGGGTATCGCCTTTAATCACCGCTCCCAGGCAGATGATGGCACTGAATTCTCTGGAGGAACAAAGTTTTTTCGCGGCCTGTGGAATTTCGAACGCTCCGGGAACCCGGGCCACTTCCAGGTCCTCTTCAGCGGCCCCGTGCTCTTTGAGTGCTGACAGCGCGCCGTTGAGAAGCTTGCTAGTCACAAAGTCATTAAAGCGACTCACTACGATTCCAAACCGGAGCCCCTTCGCATTGTGGTCCCCTTCTATATATTTAGCCATGCAAGTGATTTATTTAATATTTTGAAACATATGGCCCATCTTTTCCTGCTTGGTCCGAAGGTATTTGATATTGTCATCTTTAGCCTGGACTTCAATATGCACCCTTTCCACCAAGTGCAGGCCATAACCTTCCAGCCCGACAATTTTACGGGGATTGTTCGTCATGATCCTGATCTTTCCGAGGCCCAACTTACGCAGGATCTGGGCACCGATACCATAGTCCCGCAAATCAGGTTTGAATCCGAGTTCTTCATTGGCCTGCACGGTATCTTTTCCTTCATCCTGTAATGCATAGGCTTTCATCTTGTTGACGATTCCTATCCCTCGTCCCTCCTGATACAAATAAAGCAGGACACCTTTTCCGTCCTCCTCAATCATCTCCATGGATTTTTGTAATTGTTCCCCGCAATCGCAGCGATAGGAACCAAAAACATCTCCCGTCAAACATTGCGAGTGAACCCGAACCAGTGTAGGTTCATCTTCCTGAATTTCTCCTTTGACCAACGCAATATGCGTCTGGTCATTCAAAGTATTCTTAAAGACAACAGCGCGAAACTCACCGGAAGGTGTCGGCAAAATGGTGGAGGTGACCTCTTCCACCAAAGTTTCTTTCTTGAACCGGTATTCGGCCAGGTCTTTGGTGGTGATCATTTTCAACCCATGCTCTTTTATAAATTGCGTCAGGTGAGAAACCCGGGCCATGGTGCCATCATCATTCATGATTTCGCAAATCACACCATAAGGCTGTAAACCAGCAATACGCGCCATATCCACCGAAGCTTCGGTCTGCCCCATGCGAACCAGCACACCGCCGTTTTTTGCCCGCAATGGAAAAATATGCCCTGGTTTTACCAGATCGTTTCTGACCGTATCCGGATCAATCGCAACTTTAATTGTATGCGCTCTGTCCGCCGCTGAAATTCCGGTTGTCACACCGTTCCGGGCATCAATGGAAACCGTGAACGGCGTTTCAAAAGCAGACTGGTTATCATCAACCATCATGTTCAATCCTAAATCACGGGCCCTGTCTTCCGTCAAGGTAAGACAAATCAGTCCGCGCCCGAATTTCGCCATGAAGTTTATGATTTCCGGAGTGACTTGTTCGGCGGCGACCATCAGATCGCCTTCATTTTCCCGATCTTCATCATCCACGATGACAATCATTTTTCCCTGCCGGATATCCTCGAGGGCATCTTCAATAGTACTGAACTCGTTTCCCATAACTTCCTCAATCATACGAAGCCCTGTTGCCGGAGAAAATCAAGCGAAGGTTTTTTCTCACCCGGACTCAACAGGGTTTCACAGGCTTTAAATACGTATTTCCCGATCATATCACATTCAATATTGATTAAATCGCCTATTTTTCTTGAACTCAAGTTCGTATGACTCAGAGTGTAAGGAATGATGGAAACCGTGAATTGGTTGTCCTTACAATCGAAAACAGTCAAACTGATTCCATCTATGGCAATGGAACCTTTTTCCATGATGAAAGAGCCGAGTTCCGCAGGATGGGAAAACCGAAACAAGACCTCACCCGGTTTCTCCTCGATGTCCACGATTTCACCGACCTGATCTATATGGCCGCTGACAAAATGTCCGCTTATTTTCGCCGATGGAGTGAGAGACCTCTCAAGATTAACCCGGTCGCCTTTTTTCGCGTTTTTAAAGTTGGTCCGGCTCAGGGTTTCGGTACTGAGATCGAGCTTGAAAGTCGTCTCGGTCGAATCCACAACGGTGAGGCAAACGCCGTTCACGGCAATGCTCTCACCATCCTCAAATTCAGAAAGGTCCGTATCTACAACCAGCACTGCTCCTTCGTTTTTCTGGACATACTCGCCAATGGTTCCTACCGATAGCACTATTCCGCTGAACATGGGATCGCCTCCACCATTAAATCCTCACCAATTTTTGTCACTTCAATATCCTTTAACTTTATTGCGTCATTCACCTTCATCACGCCCTGCCCTCCGAGAAAACCGGGAGCCTTGCCCCCCCCTATTAATATCGGACTGATGAATGCAACAACCCGGTCTACTACGCCTGCTTTCAAAACACTGGCATTCAGTTCGGCGCCGCCTTCAACAAGTATAGAGTTCATATCTCTATTTGCCAATTCTTTCAGGAGAGGCTTGATGTGGAATCCATTTTTACCGAATTTGCCGTTTAGAATTTCCACCTTCCTGGCAACCAGAGCTTTCTGGCGGGCAGGAGAAATATCGGATCCGGTCACATAAATGACTGGTTGGGAACGACTGTTTTTAAAAACATTTGCCGTAAGTGGAATCCTGTTTCTTCGGTCCAGAATAATACGGATGGGATGTTCGACCGAGCCTGTTGCAAGTCTGCAAGTCAAACGAGGATTGTCTTTTAAAACGGTTTCTGTTCCCACCAGGATGGCATCCACATAGTTTCTGATCTTGTGAACATGCTTTCGTGCCAGCTCCCCTGAAATCCAACGCGCGTCTCCAGAGCGGGTGGCAATTTTTCCATCCAGAGACATGGCTGTTTTCATAATCACGAATGGCATGCCCGTTTGCATGACTTTTACAAACGATTCATTCAGCTTCATACATTCTTTTTTTAAAATACCGGAAACAATGACAATACCCTGTGCTTTGAGTGCGCGCAAACCTTTCCCGCTGACCTGTTTATTGGGGTCTTTCATACCGACAAATACCCTTTTGATCCCTGCCTGAATGATCGCATCGGTGCAGGGAGGCGTCCGGCCAAAATGGCAACACGGTTCCAGGTTAACGTAAAGGTCAGCGGACCGGGCTTTGTTGCCAGCCTGCCTCAAGGCCTCGACCTCGGCGTGAGGATAGCCGGCACGGGAATGATACCCCTCGCCCACAACCTTTCCCTGCTTGACCACAACTGCCCCCACCATGGGATTGGGACTGGTTCTGCCACGAGCCGCAAGTTCAAGCGCCCTGCGCATAGTCTGAATGTGTTTGTCTTCTATCAAAGGATGGTTTGCTTCAAAAGATGCTCTAGCTCGCGTATTGCAATTGTAAATCACCCCAGCCCCTCTTTAAAAAAGAGGGGTCCATTAAAGTTCGCCCTCTATGAAGGGAGGGGATATACAAGCATTGCGCTTGAGGGCCTAGCCTGCTTGACGGGCAATGCGGTACTGGCCCCGCGCCTAGCGGCGAAGGATATCCACCATATGTTTACGGATGCTACCACGCTGATACACGATTTCAATCCTGCGGTTGGTGGCCCGTCCTTGCCGGGAGTCATTGGGAACTTTAGGCCGGTATTGCGCAAAAGCTTCTATAGACAAATTGGTTGGATTGAAACCTGCCTTAACCAGCTTTCTGGCAACTTCCGCAGCACGGGCGGCGGACAACTCCCAGTTGGAAGGGTACTGTGCCGTATTCATAGGCACGTTATCAGTATGCCCTTCGATTTTTACCTGGTAGCTGAATTGTTTTAGAATATCGAAGACTTGTTTGATAATTTCATCTCCGGTATACGTCATCCTCGACTTGCCCGGAGGAAACATTACCGTATCGGAGAGAGTTATGATCGCGCCTCGCTCATCTGAGGAGACTTCCACCTTCCCTGCCAGTTTATTCTTGAAAACAAATTCCTCAACTTCCGAGGCGATTTCTTCCACCTCTTTTGCCACCATGGCACCGACTTCATCGACAGCATGAATCGTGGTTTCATCCAGGACTTTTTCCTTGATGACATCCAGTCCTTCCCGGATACCCGCTTCAGGAATGTTCTCCTGCCCCAAGGCATCTTTCAAGGAAGATTTCATCTGTTTCCATTTTTCTTCCTCGATGGATCCCATAGCAAAAAGCAGGATGAAAAACACCATGAGAAGCGTTACCAGATCCGCAAAGGTCATGACCCATGACGGGGCTCCCTGGGGACACTCGTGCTCATCCTCTTCCTCTTCTTCCGGGGCCTTCTTCTCTTTTTTAGGATCTTTTTTCTCGGCCATAGCTACTTATTTCTTTCCTTTAGCAGGTTTCTTGCCCTTGTCATCCCCTTTCTTTTCTTTCGCCTTACCATGATAGGTATCGAGGTAATTTTCCAGAACATCCTGCATAAACCTGGGGTTGACGCCTTTTCTGATGAAGCCGAGCCCTTCCAGAATCAACTGCATCTCCAGAGATTCGGTGGCACTGCGCCGTTTCAATTTGACGGTCATGGGAATAAAAATCAGATTGGCCAGAACCGCACCATAGAAGGTTGTAATGAGCGCGATAGCCATTTTGGGACCTACGGAGCTGACGTCTGAGAGATCTGAAAGCATCTGGATCAATCCGATCAGGGTTCCAACCATGCCAAATGCAGGGGCAAACGCACCCATCTGGTTGAAAATTTCCCAACCGTCTTTATGCGCGTTCTGTAGTTGTTTGACCTCCCTTTTGAGCAGGGCATTAACCGTGGCTTCATCCTTACCGTCAACAGTCAGTTCCAATCCTTTTTTCAAAAAGTCATTATCAATATCCTTGAGCTTGGACTCAATCGCCAACACGCCACCTTTCCGGGCCACGTTACAAATATTGACCATGGATTCAATCAATTGGTATTGATCCGACTTCTTGACCATGAAAACTCTTAGAAACAACCCCATCACCTTCATCACTTCGTTGATAGGAAAGGCAATAAGAGTAGCGGCGAGAGTTCCCCCAAGAACGATCATCGCGGAAGGAATATTAATGAACAGGTCCAGGCCGCTGTTCATTAAAATCGAGGCCAAACCAGCCCCACTCCGGCAATCACACCAACTAAAGAAGCTAAATCCATATTTTATGACGGTTGTTTAACTTTGATGATCCCTGAAATCGGATCCACATTATGAAATTTTAAAATTTTATCCAGCGTTTCCTGATTCAGGACCGTTCCTTTTCTCAAAAGGTTGATTCCCGATTCAGAAAAAATATCAGACGCCAGTTCCATGCCCTCGGCCAAAGCAAAAACAGAGCATTCCATGACCGGGGCTTCTTCGACTTCCCCCCGGCTCTCGACATATTCTTTAAGAACCTCCATGATGGCCTCATCGAATATGACTCCGGTTTTTTCATCCATTTTGGCCAAAATCTCTGCCCCGGATTTATCAGGAGATGCCATTCTGATATGGTCAAAATAACTGGCGGCACAAACGATTCGGGAACCAATAGGAATACGGTCCCCATAAATACCATCTGGAGAGCCGGAGCCATCCACATTTTCATGGAGATGGCGAATGATTTCGGCAATCAGCTCGAAGCCCGGAAATTCCTTCAATAGCATTTCCCCAACCAGAGGGTGACTGGTGGCCGCCTTGGATTTCGAGTCGTCCCCTTCCTTAAGAGCTTCCTTTCTTTTTTCCTGGGTCGGAAGAGCAACGATTCCCAATTCGTGCAGACGGGCGGCAGATTTGACATTCCTGATCTGGTAATCGGTCAAACCGAGTTTTTCCGCGATATAAACCGAAGATGTTGCGACACGCTCAGAGTGGCCCCGGTGTTCCGCTTGATGCAGTTCAATGATGGTGACTAAAAGACCTTCCGTAGAATCGAACCGGTTTGCAAGTTCTTCCACCATGGAAGATATTTGCTGGTTCTTGTTCTCCAACTGCTGGTTGAGGTCGGTCATTTCTTTAAGGCTGGCACCCAGGCGTCTCTTATCATTCCTGAGTTCTTCATTCAGTGAGGCGAGCTTCTGGTGGAATTGCTTTAATTGCCCGAGAGACGCTTCCAGCTGTTTGTTTTTCTCAAAAACTGCGTCATTGAGGTGAGCCACCCGCATGACAAAATTCACCACAAACAACAGCTCGCCTTTTTTGAGGGGCTTGGATAGATAAGCATCCGCCCCTGTCTCACTGGCTTTGATCGCGTTGTCCTGCTCCGCATCGTAAGCGGACATAAGTATCACCGCAGAACGGAGTTTTAATTCCCGCACACGTTGACAAACCTCAAACCCATCCATCCCCGGCATATGGATATCGCATAAAATAATATCCGGCTTGATTTCACGCATTATCTGCAGTCCTTCTTCACCTGTTGAGGCTTGAAAAACTTCAAGAGTCTGCGCACCAAAAGACTTGGTCAAAATCTGCTTGACGATCATCTGTAGCGTTCGATCATCATCAATACTTAAAAACCGTTTCGTGGATTTGGTAATAGCCAAGTTCCAACGCTCCTATGCTCGCAGAAAAAAGAAATGGAGGGATTTTCTAATTAAAAGAATTCCCCCCCAAATGGAAATCATACTGAAAATTTTCGAGCCTTTTTGGATTCTATTCGCCCAAAATTTCAAAAATCCAGACAAACGCCTCAATCCATTTTAAGGGCTCCAAACTCGAAGCTTCAGCAGACCCAATCTGCCACTCCCTGGACAGAGACAATCTTGTTGTACAGGTATAACTCGATATATAGAATTTAAGTGGTTATTATCAAGCAAAACCCGATCAAATTCAAGTTCTTATGGCCTCTACCCAGCTATTTCTCTCTTATCGTCTATATTGGGAATTCTTTACTGTTTTTATTTTTTGAGGGGAGGAGGGGGAGACTTTACAGGTCGTCCGTATCGTCTCTTTCAATTTCGGTATATTGAGGGGCTTCGACACACCTCAGCCCCACAGCCAAATACCGCTCGGCAGGGTCAAAGGAATTTCTGAAGACACATTTGGCATGCACCAGATAATTCATCCACGATCCTCCCCGCACAATCCTCTGAGTGGAGTGTTTAGAGACATTTTTCTGCATACACCATTCCCAGACGTTGCCTGCCATATCGTAGCACCCATAGGGGGACATGCCCTGATCCAACTCCAGGACCGGGCTTGTCTTGCACTCCATAAAGTCACAGGTGTTGGCAAAGCCTTTTTCATAGCCCATTGGCTCTCCCCAGGGATACGTCTTGCCATCTGTTCCCCGGGCCGCCTTTTCCCATTCCTGCTCAGTGGGCAGTCTCAGTCCCATCCAGAGGGCAAAAACAACCGCTTCATAGTAGTTGATGCCAATAACAGGCTGATCACCAGCAAAAGAATACCTGGGAAACCTGTTCTGGTGTTGCGGATCAAACTGTTGGTATAAGGCATTGGTAACCGGAAATTTCATGATCGAAAATTCTTTCAGGATGACCTGATCCTCCTCATCCACCTCATCCTGATAAATAAATTTCCCTTCAGGAACCGTGGACATTTCCCCGAATTTTTTAAGCGTTGCCCTGCCCTCCTTTTCCAGCTCCGCAACCTCACTTAAAAACTCCTTTAATTCTTCCAGCTTTTTCAGCGGCTCAAAATCAAACGTATCCAGCAACTGGTGAAAATCGAGCCCATGTTTCGCAAGGATCAGTTCTAAAACGCTGAATAAAATTCGACTATCGCGGTGCTCCCGCTTTAACAAACGGCTCAGCAGGTTTTCCAGGTATTCGGTTTCGTTACACTGAATCACCTCTTGAACGCTCACCTTCCGACACGGAGAAAATTGAGGAAGCGTTTCCCTGCACTGGTATTTCAACAATTGCCTCACCAGCAGTCCTTGCCCCTTCGGCAGGTCGCCCACCTCGGGCAACGAGTTTCCCGCCAGCATCACTTCTCCTTCTTCAATCAAAATATCGAACAGCTCTTTTCCAGAAACACCTCCGGCCAGGATCTTAATGGCCTCGTGCCATTTCTCATCCCCGCAGTTTTTCCGGACAATGTCCTTCCATGAATTGCTCTTCTGCAAATACCGACCTGTCAGAAACTCCTGAAACGATGGATGGCGATACTCCCAGCGTCGATTCGTCTGTTGCAAAATACCCTCCCACCAGGGTGCAACATTTCCTTCGCTCACAAGGAGTGTCTTTCCTTCCAGGGTAGATTTTTCGTAACCCGGCTCGACATCAAGAAAACGTTGTTGTCGCCCCTCCACCATTAATTGATAAGAAATTTCGCAAAGTTGGTCGAGGCAGTTTTCTACCCAATTCTCATCCGCAGAAGGGTTGGCTGATTGCAGTTTGAAACGAAACCAGGCGGAATAAATCTCCATCCGGTTCTTCAACCCCTCGAGAATTTCGTTTTCGGAAAGATCACGAATCATGCTCAGTAAAATGGGTACTTGCAAAAGCTCCGGGGTATATAGGCCCAGGTCTTTGATCGCTAAATTTTTAGCGGCCTCTCCCAGATAAGTAGAACTATCCTTCGGATCAATTTCCTGGAAAGCCATTTGGAATGCCGCGCTCTCTCCACGTTTAACAACCGCGTCGGTGGATAAAGAACCAAAATTGAACCCTTGACTGGCAAGCAGAACAAAATTACTGCGGAAGGCGTTATCCTCCAGAAACGATTCCATAAAAAACCGGAAACGGTCCTGAGTATGAAGCTGGTCAAATCCGTCCAACAGGAACATGCACCTGCTGGTATTGAAAATGGAATTAACCGTGCTCTCAAGAAGTCCTTCATCCAAAGTCAAATCCGGATTGTCTTCCTGTTCCAGCAGAACCACATCGATAATTTCACGGTTTACCCCGTGACGGAACTGGTCAAACCTGCCTCCTTCCGGCAGGTTGCCTAAATGGAAATATACCGGGAGGGAGTAGGTCTTGTGAGCGGGTTTCTCAAGAAGCGTTTCCAGATAACATTTCAGGAAAGTAGTTTTGCCCATTCCCGATCCGGCATCCAGCATGATCTTCAACAGATTGACGTCAAGCAAATCCTCATTAATGATTCTTGGTGCCGGGAACACCCGTTCAAGCAGACTTTGCCGATGCATGACCGGATTAATATCCAGCAAGACCACCGGCATAAGGCTCCTCTTCCCTTTGGGCAAAGTTTCAGCCAGCCAACAGGAAACCCTTTTCAACTGGTGCTTCCTATAGGTATCAATAACCCATTCGATGGACTCTTCCAGTCGTTCCGGGACCAGAGGAACACTCTCTCCATCAAAACCAGGGACCAGTTCTTCCGTGTCACTCATGAATAACAACCCATAATCGATAATGTATATATTCAGCCATGTACTGAAACCTTTTTCTGTTTTAATTTAAGGAGTATGGTAAACCTGTTATCCGCAGGGTATTAACTCAATACTATCATACATACGCCCGCCAAGACCCTCACCGATGATTCCGTTAAAAGACGAAAACCCCACAAAAAGTTTCCCCGTCTTTACATTCCTTTTTTTGCTACTGAACTTTGCCGTGTTTATTTATGGGGTCAACCTTCCTGTCCACCCCAGCGTACTTTATGAAAACTATGCTCTCATTCCCTACAAACTTATTCACAGTCCGGTCAGTGCTTATCCCACCATTTATACTTCCATGTTCATGCATGCGGGAGTCTGGCATCTGGGAGGTAATATGCTTTACCTCTGGATTTTTGGCGACAATATTGAGGATGTTCTAGGTAAATTTCGCTTCATACTATTTTATTTTGTCTGTGGAACTATCGCGGCGCTGGGGCATATCGCTACCGACATGAACTCACAAATCCCCATGGTTGGGGCCAGTGGCGCGATATCAGGAATACTCGGGGCTTATCTGATATTGTTTCCTTTCGCCCGAATTAAAACCTTTGTCTTTCTCGGAATTTTCTGGACCATCACGCGAATTCCAGCCATCGTTCTACTGCTCATATGGATTGGCCTGCAAATTTGGAACAGTGTAGCAACCGGTGCAGGAGGAACAGCCTGGTTCGCCCACATCGGAGGCTTTATTGCAGGGGTTCTGCTCATCCTACCGTTCAAACATATTCGTTTAGCGAGTGAACATGGAAATCAGTAATACCACTACCAGCGCCACGAAAAAAATCCATATCACCATAAACACCTTCGACCCCATGCTGGGATAATTAGGGACAAGCGATTTCTGGCAATGTGGACAAACCGGGGCTGGCGGAGAAAAATCTTTTCCACAGTGTAAACAGGTTTGCATTTTCTAGGCTCCTGATTCTCCCTGAATTCTTAATCGCACCAAGTTCAAAGCCGCCTGCGCCGCGCGCTCTTTGTTTCGGCCTCGATCATGCGTGAAGATAAATTTCCTGCACTGCGTGCCAGAGCTGTCATGCACTGCGATATAGGTCAAGCCAACAGGCTTGAGGTCACTGCCTCCAGAGGGCCCTGCAATTCCCGTTACAGAAACCCCAATGTCGGCTCCGGTCACCCGACAAACCCCCTGAGCCATGGCCTCGGCGACTGGCTCACTCACCGCGCCAAATTCTTCAATCAACCGGGGTTCCACTCCCAGACGATCCATTTTGGCTTCGTTGCTATAAACCACAAACCCTTCCTTGTAATAGTCCGAGCTACCTGAGACCTGTGTCAGGCGATGCCCGATCAGCCCCCCGGTGCAAGACTCGGCTGTAGCCAGAGTCAATGACTTTTCCCGTAACAAATCGCCGACCTTCTCTTCCAACGTCTCCTCATCCTTACCATAAATATAACGGGACAAGCGTTCCGCAAAAAAACTCTCAGCATCATTCAGACAAAGTTCTCCCTCCTGTCTGGATTCTGCCAGCACAGAAATGCGAATGCGAACTCCCAGATATGAGGGCAAGGAAGCTATCGTTACTTTTTCCAACAATGCTTCGAACGGCCCCACTTTTTCCCACAAACCCGCTTCACTAAGTCCTGTAGTTTTTATCAAACGGTGCAGGAAAACTTTGTTCCCGTGTCCGGCCATTTCTGGCGCAACATATTTTTCAAACAAATGTTCCATCTCCAGAGGAACACCCGGCAGAGAAAACAAAATACTTTTTCCCTTCGACATTTTAAATCCGGGAGCGGTGCCCTTTTCGTTGTAGAGAATTTCTGCTTTCTCAGGCACCTCGCACTGGCTACTCACGCTTTCAGGAATTTTTCGCCCCCGGATCTGGAACATTGCTTCCAGCATACCCGCCACTTTGGTGTCTTTTTTCAAACCGCACTCAAACACTTTAAGCAAAACGGATTTGGTAATGTCGTCATGCGTAGCTCCCAACCCACCGGTCAGGATAATCCAGTCCGCACGTTGCAGAGCAAGTTTTATGCAATCCTCAATGATGACAGCCGAGTCACCCACAGTAGTTATATGGGAGACCTCTATTCCCAACGCATGAATCCGTTCACCCAGGTATTGTGAGTTCCGATCCAGAATCAAGCCGCTGATCACTTCATCCCCAATCACCACTAGTTCAGCGCAAGGCGCTTTAGAATCGCCAAAAATCATGAGACACCGTTAAAGATAAAAATCATATTCAGATATTCTACCTTTCATAATGTTCAAGTAGGAGAAAAGATAACGATTTTTGGGGTTTTTCCGCAACCATCCCGATTTATGGAATAAATTTTTAAGATTCAAGACCTTATATTCCAGAACGTGTCAAAAAATAAGTGTATACTGGGGCGAAACTTAAATAAACCAATTGGCATAGATGTTGTCGTTATGGACTTTAAAAATAATCTATTTCCCCGCAGAAGAGCTTTGAAAGTCTTTTTCACAGTATTACTCTCTTTATTTTTTGTCAGCGAGGCTTCTGCCGCCAAGTCTTACAAGGGATACAGCAAATTACCTGAACCTCCGGCAACTACCAAGGGGGAGTCCATTTACAAGGAATCTGACTGCTCAATGTGCCACGGTGAAATGGGGGATGGAGAAGGATTTCTTGCGGCCGGGTTGGAACCCAAGCCAAGGGACTTCACCAACTTCCTACAAATGAATACGGTTACGGATATGTCCATGATCAATGCCATTCAGGATGGCCTCAAGGGAACAGCCATGCCCGCCCATCCTGACTTTAATGATGAACAGATCGAAGAACTTATTCTCTACCTTCGCTCATTGCTTGCGGAAACATATCTCACTTTGAATGTATGCTTATCCAAGTCTCATGTGGTGGACACCGGCGACTCAGGACTTGACCTGAGTGAGTTCAGAGTAATTGTGGATAACCCGGAATTAATAAATGTTGCGAAGGAGGGAAAACTGATCAACATATCCACCAAGGTCAAGTTGGACACGGTTAGAGCTTTAATGAAAAAAAGGGTCACTCGAACCCATATCAAGTTGGTGGAAAAAGATAATACGGTATCAATTATATCTGTGAGAATTCACCGGTGCCTTAGTACTCCTTAAAGGGAACCTGGTTGAGGACATGACTTTATGTATAAAAATTTAAAAACAGGCTTTTGGGTTTTACTCCTTGTTCTGGTGCTGAGCACATCAATTGCTTTCGCCAAGAAGCCCAAATACACCGAGGTTGAAGTTGTCGATGGAGGCTCCCTCAAAGGAACGGTCCAATTCAAAGGACAAGTGCCCCCCCCGGTTAGTGTTAATTTGAAAAATGAGAAAAACTCAGAATTCTGCATGGAAAACACCCCCAACAGTCGCGGTGAACACCTTATTCAGCACGTTGAGATAAAAGACGGAAATCTCAAAGATGCAGTGGTTTTTATCCAAAACATTGAAAAAGGAAAACCCCGGAGCAAGGAAACCCTGGCAATACGTTTTGAAAATTGTCAGGCTTTTCCAAAAGTCGCTGTAATCAGAAAACCTCCGAAAAATATAACCCGAAATCTTGTAACGCTTGAAAATTTTGATGCCGGGGTACTGCACAACCCTAAGGGTTTTTCAATAAGGGGAGACACTCGTAAGATTTTTTTCAAAAAATGGCTCCTCAACAAAGGAGCAAGGACAGATGTTACCAAGTCACTGAAATTTGTAAAAAAAGAGCGGGATTCTCATTTCTATATAGAATGCGAGCAACATCTTTGGATGACGGTAAGCTCCAAGATTGTTTGGAATCCTTACCATGATATTAGCAAGGGCGATGGTTCTTTTGAAATTGACCAAATTCCTCCCGGCCATTACAAGGTCGTTGTATGGCATCCTTATATTGGTGAAAAAACAACAGAGATTGATATTTCTTCAGGCGGCGATACCCAGTTGGAACTGACATTGCCGTAACAAGCCCTGAACCGCCTCCAATTAAAAAACCCCTCCCCACACAGCCAGTCGAGTAGCAACTGCGTCTGATTTGGATCCGATCCCTTGCCGACCTGACTTGACAGGTATCGATGATTATTTGTTGTGGCCTTTTTCAGCTTTTTAAATCCTATGACTTTTAAATTCAAACAGGACCGATCCTCTCTGACTTCTGGTGAAATCACACAGAAAACCTATAAATGTGATTTATGGCGAGGAGGGTTTGAAGGCGTGCTTTCTTCCGGCGCTCAAACCTTTTGCCTGTTTATAGCCATCCGGTATTTCAACGCAGGGGAAATCACCAAATCTCTGATCGCCGCCGCTCCCTTTATGGGAATGTTTCTTTCCATGCTTTTATTACATTATGCCTCCGCCACCCACTGGGAAAAGTCGACATGGGGAGCACTCGCCTCAATGGTTACGGGAGCCTGTCTTCTGGTTTCCGCCTGGACTGCGTCCTTACACCTGTTCGCGTTTTTCGTAATCACCGCATACATTTGCCGTAGTGCCCTGCTTCCCTTCATCACGGATATTTATGGGGACAATTACCCCCCGGATCGCCGTGCAACATTCTTCTCGAAATCTTTGGTCTTATCGGTGGGAATAGCCGCCCTATCCGGATTTATCGGGTCCTCCATCCTCGAAAAAGATATCGAGTATTACCCACTGATCTTTACCTTTCTGGCTTTCTGTGCCTTCTCTAAAGCTATAGCCATCTATTGTATGCCCTCAAAAATGGTGGATGAGAGTCCGCATGAAAATCCTTTCGGAAACATGAAATACGCATGGCAAGATCGTTCCTTCGGCTATGTTTTGCTGACCTGGTTCATTATGGGGTTTGCCAATTTATGGACTCTCCCTTTGCGAGTGGATTATGTCACTTCACCACAATGGGGCATTGAAGGATCGGCTGTTTTTGTAGCCCTTATTATTACGATCATTCCCGAAACAATGCGCATGCTTCTCATTCCATTCTGGGCAAAGCTGTTTGATAAAATGAACTTCGTGATTCTTCGCATGATCCTGAACCTGTCTTTTGCCGCTGGTGTTCTGCTGTTTTTCATCAGTTCCAATCCCTGGGTAATTGGAGCCGGCTCCGCTTTGATAGGGGCCGCTTTTGCGGGAGGTAGTATTGCCTGGAACCTGTGGGTCACCAAATACGCCCCTCCCGGAAAAACCGGCGCTTATATGTCGGTGCATGTCAGCTTGACAGGCATCCGCGGCACCCTGGGTCCGCTGATAGGTTACTGGGCAGTGGGTTTGATCGGTGCTCAGAATATCGGTATCCTGTCCTGCGCAATGATGCTCCTGGCAACCCTGATGCTCATCCCGGAAATCAAACACGGAAGGGGGAAATAACGGTAACCCGAAAAAGATTAAATGTCATTCAGGCACTCATCAATCTTGCTGGCAGAAGCAGGCGCATTGATGGAGTAGAGAATAGTATCTTCAGCATGTTTTAAAGTTCGACCAAGGATTCTGCCTCAACCCTCTCCGGGGGTTTGCCCACTGGAAAATCAACTGTGAAACAACTACCCTCCCCAAGCACACTTTCTACCTCAATGGTTCCTCCCATCAACTCAGTCAGTCGTTTGGTAATGCTAAGACCGATGCCTGTTCCTTCAGTACCAACAAAACCTGATTCCAGTCGGTTAAAAGGCTCAAACACAGCTTCAATGTTTTCTACAGTGGAGATGCCAATACCCGTGTCTTTAATCATAATGCGAAGGTGGCCCGTGGGCGTCTTTTCGTACTCGAACATAATGGAACCGCCATTACGATTGTACTTGATAGCATTGGATATCAAATTTAGCAGGACTTGCTTAAAGCGGGTAATGTCTACCCAGACAAATTGTTCTGGTTCGTCAGAAAATTGATTAACTATATTGAGGTTCTTTTCATCAGATAAGGGTTTGAGCAAAGTAAGTAAATCATCCAGAACCCTATCGACGCTGACACCTTGCAGGGAAAAATTAATTTTTCCGGATTCGATATGCGACAGGTCGAGCAACTCAGTAATAAGCTCAAGCAGGTGACCCCCGGCTTTGATTATATATTCTACATTGGTCTTTTGTCTGGGAGTTAAAGGTTCACCAGGGTCCATTTCCAGCAACTGTGCAAACCCAAGGATAGCATTCATCGGGGTTCGAAGTTCATGGCTCATCCTGGAGAGAAACTCCGACTTGGCTCGACTGGCACACTCAGCTTCTTCTTTGGCCGCTTCGGCGACTTCCTTAGCTTTTATTACGGCGCGGGTAAATTCCTTCAGTTCGATGTTCTTTTTGCCAAGCTCTGAGATTAAATGCTCCCGCTCCTCCATACGCTCTTTCAAGTGCAGGGCCATATCAGAAAAGGTACGGGCAAGAATTCCGATCTCATCTTGAGACTTGACTTCTATTGGACCATCAAACTCTCCTTTCCCAATTTTAATGGCTGCACCTTTTAACCTCACTAACGGCTCTGTTATAGTTTTGGAGAGGGCAAACACAACAAACACAATCAAAACCAGGGTAATGCCTATAATTACGGACGACAATAACTGAATAAAGTCAGCCAATTCCCGCACCTTTTCTTGCGCTTCTTCCACCTCCTCCTGATCATCAGAACGGGACTTCTTAAAAGATTCCACAAAAATTCTATCGAATTTTTCTTCAATGCTGTTCTCAAAAATTTCCAAAGCTTCCTGCATTTTTCCTGTTTTCTTCAACAACAGCATTTGCTCAATTTCAGCACTTATCACCTCATATTGGCTCTTCAATTCCTCCAAGGTTCGTCTTTCTTCCTTTTCTTCCGCCACTTCATCTTCTTTTACAAATTCCAACTCAGTATCGATTATTTTCTCCCAGTTATTAAAAGCTGTTGCGACTTCACCCTTATAGTGATCGAATTCATCGAGCTCTTCAGCATCGCCTGTAAGAAAAAAATCTGCGATTTCTTTTATTTGCCTGTTGAGCATCCCGTCCAGTTGCTCAACCGCAACCAACTGTGAAAAAGCAATAGCCAGCCTCTGTTGTTGCCAGTTCAGCTTTTCAAACGCCCAGAAAAACAACACAGCGTTAATTGTAAAAGCTAAAAATATGGTGGCGAAAGCTAAAGACAGTTTTGCTTTTATCTTCATTTAATTTTCATCCGTTCCTTAAATTGATGGGATCCAGACTGGTTCACAACTACCTGCTGATTAAAAAACATCGAACTCATAAATCAAGTGGGTAATGATTCTGTAATTATCAGATTTATCGTTCAATCCGATAGGCACCCCAATTCCCCACTCCCAGGTTCCCGGCAGGTCCCATACCAGTCCGGGAGTCAGAAAAAGTTTGTTTTCGTCCCCCTGGTTATGCCACTCGTTTGTTATCCAAACGAGTTCTGTGGTAAGGCGTGCCAACCCAACGGGTATAAAAAATCCCACATGCAAATGAAAATCATTGGCCTCAGCTTCATCCTCACTCTGGTCCGCATGATTCTGGGTTCGTTCCAGAAACCCGATTCTGATTTCGGTAAAAACCTGGCTGTGGTTCCATTCCGGGAAATCTTTAGCCAGAGCCAAAAAGGGTTCATATTCATTGAAGCCCTCTGTCAATTCCTTGTTGATATCTCCGGTTGAAAATTTTATCTCCAATCCGACCGCCGCATGAAAGTTCGATCCCGCTATATTCATGAAACTGTATTTTGTCTCGACTTCCAAATCTCCGACACCGCGTGTTGTAACACCGCCTGCCGGGTTCCGGTTGACATGAGCATACCAAGCCGCCTCTACCTGCCAGAAGTCGGTGATGCCGTATTCGATGGCAAACGGGACTTGAATCAGGTCGCGCTTATCGCCCTCGCTGAATTTCGGAGACAACTGTAGTTGCACTTCTCCCTTTTCCTGCGGATAGACCATTTCCGTTTGAAAAACTTCATTCAGTGGTTGAACGTATGTCCTTTTCTCTTCCGCCCAGGAAGTTGAGGGCGTTAACCCAATACACAGCGCAATGACAAATAACAAAGGTGTCAAAAAACAGGGCATTTAAAATTCCTTTTCCAGAAAAGTACGCATATAACTTTCCGGGTTTTGATCGAATCCCTGAGAATACCCCAGCTTAAGCAACATTTCCTCCGGAAGCTCAAACCATACCTGTGGAATGACTGATCCCTTCTTGTTGAACGTGTTGTATTTTACTTCTGCTCCAAATTTAAAAACTCCTGCGGCGTCATATCGCCAGCCAATAGCTGGAATGAATTCACTGGGGGAAGATTTAAAAGGAATTTTTAAAGGCAGGTTAACTGTAAAATTAAGTTTCTCTAAATCCTTGGAAAAAATAAGGCGGGGCTGAGCATGATACTCATCAGAATCATTTTCCACATTTTCAACCTCGACTTCTGCGGAAAAGGCGACATCAATAAGCCGCTCACCTTCTTCAAAAAAACGATAACGAAATTCGACAAGAGCCGAGTCAAACTCCGATTCAAGCAAAACTTTACCATTAACCATAAACCGATCCGTCAGGCCATATTCTGCGGCAAAAATGTGACGGATAAATTTATCATCCGGGTCGGGCCGATCACCGTAGTCGAGTCCGTATTCCAGCTCAATTTCCCCCTGGTCCAAAGTTCGGTAGACCAGAGTCTCATCAATAAAATCATCGCGATGAGCCTGAACCGACTGTGTCAATATCAAGCAAAGAACAGTAGCGCAGATTAACAAACAGAGTTGATGCTTTGGGCCCGCCTTCATTCTTTCATCCTTCTGGCTTTGTTATGGATTGATAGTCTCTAGAGACTTGTTATTTATATTGAAAAAATTGCCATGGAACAACCTAAGACCTACCGTCACTTGTAGCAATTAAAATGCCAAAGCCAAATAATTTGAAACCCCTTATTTTATATGAGGTTATAGGGTCATCGCCAAGTAGCTATCAAGGTTTTGTTCCATATATTTTACACGGCCCCGGATTTATGTATGGGGAGCTTTACATATTTGGTGAGGATCTGCTTTCCGGTTTCACATTGGATCCACCGGAATTTTCTTTGAAAACCCTGAAACACCTCTATTTCAGGCCTCTCCCAGCGCCTATAACCTAAAAAATACCTTATAAGTTAGGAATATAGGTTGATATAATATATAGGTAAGGTTTTAACCGATTTACACCGTTTTATTATAAGAACCTTAAAAATAAGCCCTTAAACCCCTGATCCCTCATGGCCCGGAAAAATTTCAGTCTGAAAGATATCCAGTTGCTTGCGGATCGCTATTCCCAGGCGGGTGACCCGGAAGCCGTGGCCTTATTTCAAACGGTCCAGTCTTTTTACGCTCCAGGGCAAAACCCTGAAGGCAGAGCCCCCATAGACCCTCTCGAAATACTGCAGAAACAATCCTCGGCTTCAATGCCCGAAGATCAGGAGCAACGTCTGCTTTGGTTGAACTCCCTACGGGAAAAACTTAACCGGGAGCTGTTCGACATCATTTCCAGCCAGGGAAATCCCGCAGAACTGATCGTGGGACCGGACTATACGTTTATCCAGGTTGTGGAAAATCCACAACCCGTTTCACCGGTAGAAGAAACTCAGCAGAGAAGAAAATTTAAGGAATCTGAAATCTCCTTTAATCTCCCGGACGAACTGAAACTGGAGTTCGAACAACAGCTGGAACGGCTAAAAGAAAAAGAAGAACAGGCTAGCACCCAAATGCGGGAGATTCTTGCAAAAGAAAAAGAGCTGGAGGAAAACAAGGTCCGTCTTGAACGAGAAAATTCTGAGTTTCGTTCACGCCTGCAAAAACTGCGTGAAGAAGAGCAGAAACACGCTGAACAATCCCAAGAGCAATCCGAAAAAGAAACAACCCGATTTCGCCAGGAACTGGAGGAAAGCCGAAAGGAACTGGGAACTCTGAGAAGCGAAAGAAACAGTCTTTTAACGGAACATGAAACATCACGCTCCAAGTTGGACACAGACTTTTCACGCAGAGATCAGATATTCAGGGCAAAGTTCGATGAGATGACAGAGTTGATGGAAAAAATGTTTGCCGAAGAGAAGACTCTTCAGAAACGCAAGGAACAGGACTATAAATCATCCAAAACAAAACAGTTACAAAATAAAAAAGTTGCCCAGCAACAGGCTAAAAAAAACCAGCAACTCCTTAAACTCTCGAAATCCCTGGAAACTGAAAAGGCCGCCTTCAAGCTCAGGCTGAAAAAGGAATTTGAAACACGGAAAGAGGACCTGGAGCGGGAATATCAGAGAAGGTCGGAATATCATACCCGCCGACTGGAAGAATTTGATGAAGATGAAGAACGCCTGGGTCGTGAAAACGAGAGACTGAGAATCCGCGAACAGGGACTCGCTCTCGAGGCACAAAGAAAGGCCGATGAACAAACGAAAAAGCGTCTGGCAGAACTGGAAAAACGGGAGAAGGAATTCTCGCGCAAGCAAAAAATTCTCAACAAACAGGAGAAAGAAAATGATGTCGAAAAAGCAAGTCTCCTGAGAGAGTTGACCGGCATCGAGGGGGGCAAGTTCGCCGTGGACCAGATCAAAACCGCCGCAAAAACCCAGGCCAGCCTTTTAAAAAGAAAGAAAAAACTTTTAAAGGCAATGGAAGAGGATCGCCCGAAAGTAGAAAAGGAAATCCAGGAGAAAACCCAGGAACTGGAACAGACATTCGAAAAAGAAAGCAAAAAGGTTGCAGAACAAACCAAGACCCTCCTTGAAGAACAAAAGCGGCAACGAAATAAAGAAAAAGTTTTACTGGAAAGGGAGTCCCAGGAACTCACTCGCATGAACGAGGAATTCGAAGACTTTAAAAATACCCTGGAAGTAGAACAAATAGAAAAAGAGATGGCCCTCAGCGAGAAAGAGGAAAAAAATCAGCAGGAAGAACAGAAAATACTGACCCTCCAGCAACAACAAATGGCCGAGGAGAAACAAGCACGAGAACAGATATCTGAAGCTGAGGCTGAAGCCATGCAGGAACTTCAAGAGATCCAACTCATCAAAAATGATATCGCCCAGCATCAAGAAGAAGTAAAAAACTTTCTCAGTGATTTCAACGTAACCTATAGCAATATCCTGGATTCACAAAGTTCTGACTACGACGCTTTCAAGAGTCGAATGGCTTCCATGGAAGAAGAAACAACCCGCCTGACCTCAAACTTAAAGGAAAAGGAAAAATCCATTACAGAAGAAACCCTTGCCGCAGAAAAGGGGATGCGGGAAAGACTCCAGCACAAGGAGTCGATGGTTGACTCCATGGAGGATGACTTAAGAAAACGCGTGGAGGAATATCAAAAATTCGTACAGGAACTGTCTGAAGTTAAGAATTCCATGAACGAAGAAGATGAAGCCAGAAAAACGGAGTTGATGGACAACCTATCTCACTACGAAAACAAGCTAACCAGTCTGGGCAAAGCCTTTGAGGAACTTTCAGACGCGTTCCACACAGAAAAAGAAAAAGGCCAGATCGAGGTTGTCCCCGATGAAGACGAGAAAAAGCCCCTGGAATATGCCGATGCCCTGGCCAAGGCCGAATGGCCCCAGGCCATCCGAAACCGTTTGGGGGTGAGTACTTCGCATGACCCGGATACCATAGATTACCTGTATAAATTCAGTGAAAAATGGGATGAGTGGGTGCGTATTCCCGAAGGAAGTCTCTTGATGGGCCACCCCAGCTCCAAAGATTCAGCACCTCACAAGCAAGTGCAGATTGAGAAACCTTTCCTGATAAAAAAATATCCGGTTACGAACGCTGAGTTTTTTCGTTTTGTCAACGAGACCCAATACAAAACCGAGGCGGAAACTATAGTTGATGCCATCGTTTATCAAAGCGGGAGTCTGGCTTTGCATGGGGATTCCTCCATGCGCTCCTCTTTTTCCAATCCCAGCCTGGGACCGGTTAAAGAGGCTTTCTGGCTTTGCCCCGATGGCCAGCCCGATTCCTTATATGGGAAACATAGTCACCCTGTAACCCAGGTCACCTGGAATGACGCTCAGGCCTACTGCAAATGGAAAAGCGAGTTGACAGGGCAGAACATTCGCTTGCCGAGTGAAAAGGAATGGGAATATGTCGCCAGCGACTTCGGCAAGTTATCACATGAAAATTTTTTCTGGGATGAAGACCGGATTGTCGAGTTCTGTAATATTGAAGAAACCGGAGTTCTGGATACCCTGCCGGTCGATCATTTCCCCGAGAATGAATATGCTGGAGGAACCAGGGATCTCTTTGGCAATGCTTTCGAATGGGTACAGGACACACATGACAAAAAAAATTCCAACGGATCTTCCCATATACTGGAATATAAAGTAGCGCGGGGTGGAAGTTTCATAACTCACTTCAAACATATCTCGGCTTGGCGGCGAATTCCATTTTTAAAGAGCTATTGCACTTCATTTCTGGGCTTTCGAACCGTGTGCGATGATATTTAATCCCTTTTTCTAAAACTTGATCCGCTTCTAAAAAATTGTTATAAAAGTTTTTCACGATTTTAAATCTGTTCCTGAACTGGGAGGCATTTGTTTTGAGTAAACCTTTGGTCGGCATTGTAATGGGAAGTGATTCAGACTTCATAATAATGGAAGAAACCAGCAAGGTGCTGGAGCAATTCAACGTACCCCATGAGGTCCTGGTCACCTCCGCCCACCGCTCCCCGGAAAGAACCCGGAAGTATGTTCAAGGGGCCAAACGCCGTGGCATCCAGGTGCTGATCGCCGGTGCAGGCGGTGCCGCCCACCTTGCAGGCGTGGTAGCCGCAGAAACCCCCCTCCCGGTTATTGGTGTTCCTATTGACGCCACGTCACTCAACGGCCTCGACTCCCTCTTATCAACCGCTCAAATGCCGGGAGGAGTTCCAGTAGCCGCTGTCAGCATTGGAAAACCTGGTGCCAAAAACGCTGGTCTGCTAGCCACGCAGATCCTTGCCCTGTCCGATGAAAAGCTCGCGGGGCAACTCATAAAATACAAAAAGGACCAGGCAAAGGCCGTTGCGCAAAAGAGCAAAAAACTTAAAACCAGCCATGCCGCAAATTTTAAAGGTTGACTCAAACACAGAAGGTGTTTTCAAAAAAGCTCGAGAGATTTTTCTTGCGGGTGGAGTGATTGCGTTTCCCACAGATACTTTTTATGCGTTGGGGGTGGACCCTTTCAACCCGGAAGCCGTCGAAAGGGTCTTTGAACTGAAAGGCCGCGAAAAAAATAAGCCCCTGCTTCTATTAATAAGTTCAAGAGTCCAACTGGAAACAATGGTGAAAGAAATTACTCCGGCTCATTCCGCTTTGATGCAAAAATTCTGGCCAGGACCATTGACCCTTCTTTTTGAACCCGATTCCGTTATTCCCGAAAATGTATCGGCGGGATCAAACCGGATAGGAATCAGGCAACCCGGAAACCCTCTGACACGGGATTTGATTTCAGCCCTGGGTCAACCCATCACAGCTCCCAGCGCAAATCGCTCAGGGGAGAATCCACCCATTACCGCAAAACAAGTACAGCAATCTTTTGGCAACCAGGTGGACCTGATTATTGATGGCGGCACTTGTCAGGGGGGAAAACCTTCGACCCTTATAGACGCGGCGGAGATGCCTGTCCGGCTTGTTCGAGCAGGTGCGCTTGCATTTCCCGCAATCGAAATGGCACTTCGTAATATCGCCAAAACCGTTCACCCTGAGGTACTGGGATGATTTATGGAGTCGGCCTGGACATCATAGAAATAAAGCGGATAAAAAAATCCTTGGAAAAATATTCTTCCCGTTTTGAGAATAAAGTATTCACCGACACGGAAATCGATTATTGTCAGTCCCAGGCGGATCCTGGAAAACATTTTGCCGCCCGGTTCGCTGTTAAAGAAGCGGTGTCCAAAAGTCTGGGAACCGGTATCAGTCGGGATGTCGGATTTAAGGACATTGAAGTCGTGAATCAAGCCTCAGGAAAACCCATCGTCAGAATGATGGGGCAAGGAAAAAAGTTGTTTGAAAAATTGAATCTCAAATCCATCCACATCTCCATTTCGCATGACCGGCACTACGCTATCGCCCAGGCCATCGCCGAACAATAACCGTGAACCCAAATCATTGAAATCGACACGGCATTTTCTGGAATATATTTTTTGCAACTTACTGCTCGTACTGGTGCAACCCCTGCCCCATCAAATGGTGGTGAGAACAGGAAATGTGTTGGGGAGTCTGGTTTTTCTCTTTTCAGGAAAACGTAAACGCTCCGCAAAAACCAATCTCGATATTATTTTTTCCGATTCAAAATCTTCCGATGAGAAAAACAAGATCATCAAGAAGTCTTTTCAGAATCTGACAGTTTCAGCTTTGCAATGCCTTTGGGCTACTCGCGACACTGAAAAACGGGTTCGCGGACTCATTGAGGGAGAACCTGCCGGACTGGACATATTGCGGCAGTGCTTGAAAAAAAATAAAGGCATATTTTTTCTGACCGCACATTATGGAAACTGGGAAATCATGGGATTACTTCACGGTTATATGGGCATCTGTCCACTTTCTTCCATCGTGCGAAAACTGGACAACCCCTACCTGGATAAAGTGACTAAAAATTTTCGCACTCTTTCCGGAAACAAAATTTTCGATCGTAACGAGTCCCCTTTAAAAATCGTGAGGGAACTTAAAAACAATAGTAGTGTCGCGGTGATGATGGATCAGAATACAGCCAAGGGCGGAATCTTTGTTGATTTTTTTGGCAAAAAGGCAGCAACTCCCCGATCGCTGGCATTGTTGAGTTATCGTTTAGGCACTCCTATCCTCCCCCTATTCTGTCACCCTACGGACAAAGGAACTTATCGCATTGAATATGGACCCCAAATTCAATTTGAGAGGTCTGATAGCAAAGAAAACGATATCCTGAAATGGACCCAGCAATACGAACTGTTTATAGAAAATGTTATCCGGAAAAACCCCGCACCATGGATGTGCGGCCACCGCCGCTGGAAAACCCGCCCACCGGAAGAAAAAGGCACACTAATATACTAATCACTCTTGCGAGTATGAACTGTTCTGAATTTTTTAACGGATAGAATCGCGAGGACTACATTTCTTCGGCGATGATGGACTTTAATTTGTTGCGCAGTCTGAATACGGCTTTGGAATGGATTTGTGAGACTCGGGACTCGGTGATACCCAGTACTTCCCCAATCTCTTTCATGGTAAGTTCTTCATAATAGTAAAGAGAAATCATCAGGCGTTCTTTTTCCGGCAGGGTATCGATCGCCTTGGCAATAATTTCTTTCAGTTCGTTCAGTCTAAGTTGGGTTTGCGGGTCCGCGTCCCCTTTTCCGGCAAGACAATCGAGAAGACTTTGCTCTTCGCCCGATTCTTTGGCAATACCCAAATCTTCCAGGCTGAGTATGGGCATGCTCTTGGTTTCATTTAAAGTTGTAAACAGATCATCCAGGCTAACACCCATTTCACCGGCAATCTCATCATCTTCCGGCGGGCGTCCGAGCTTGTTTTGCAGTTTCTGCACCACTCCATCCATGGCAGAAGCTTTCTGTCTCACGGACCGAGGTACCCAGTCCATCGACCGCAATTCGTCAAGAATCGCGCCACGAACTCTGAATTCAGCGTAGGTTTTAAACTTGGCTCCGCGAGACGAATCATATTTATCAATCGCGTCAATCAATCCCAAAACCCCGACACTGATCAAATCATCCACCTCAATATGGGGAGGCAGGCGCATGGCAATCCGGTTGGCTACATATTTAACCATCGGCGCGTATTCCTTGATCACGGCCTCCCGGTTTTCTACGGAAATTTCAATTTGCTGAAGTGTTTCCTGTTTATTTGCCATTTAACTATTTCTTTCGTTAAGCTGTTTCATCCAGCTGTTCCCCTTTATCAGGATTATTGTCTTCATTGACCATATCCTGAATCCCGGCATCTTCATCTTCCGACAAAAACAAATCCGCAACAACCCAAACCAGTCCCCCAAAAATCAATGCTCCCAACCCTCCACGAATCACCCCGGTTATCACCCGGCTTCCCGCCAAAACACTACCAATCGCCAGAAAGCCAAATGCCAGCAAAGCAAATGCGATAGCCATCTTTTGTATGTTAATAGGGTTCATTGCACCTGAAACGCACTCCGCCAAAAATAAGGTTGATCCCCCTCACCAGACAAGGGACTGGGTTTCTCCTTGGAAATTTTTTCCGCCAGTTCGTTGAGACACCCACTGAATTTTGAAAAAGGATACAACTCTAAAAATGCTTTTTGTTGCCGCACTGCCTTGGGCACATTCGGGTCCTGCAGAATATAACCCAGGTATTCAACGGAAATATCTTTAAGAAACCGATCTGTGACCGCCGTCAAGTTACGATAAACCCCTTGCGCTTCTCGCTCCGAGCTTACTGAATTGATGACCATCCTGAAATGCTTTTGCGCATGTTTAGTATGCAGAATTTTCATCAACGCATAAACATCGGTCAGTGAGGTGGGTTCCGTGGTGGCGATAAGAATCGTCTCGTGGGCGGCACTACAGAAATAAGTAACATTGGTGGAAACGCCAGCACCGGTATCAAAAATCAGAAAGTCGTATCCCTGACTGACACGGTCCAGCTCATCCATGAGAAGCATTTTCTTTTCCGACTGCAACTGCGTCAATTCCTGCAGACCGTCTCCGGCAGGCAATATATGGATATCGGCGGGACCGCGAAGAATGATATCCTCTACGTTAGATTCCCCGGCCAAAACATGCCCGATATGCTTTTGCGGAGCCAGCCCTAAAAGGATATCAATATTATTCAATCCCAAGTCGGCGTCCACAACGAGCACCTTCTTTCCTCTCTTGGACAAGGCATAAGCCAGGTTGGCAACGAAGTTGGTTTTGCCAACGCCGCCTTTTCCGCTACTGACTGCCAAGACTCTCAGATTCGATCCGCTCATTTTTCCGTATGCCATTCTTTTTAAAGTAGTTGCTTGATCACCCAAGTACATGCCTTAATCCTTTAATTTATCTTGAAATCAGTTAAAAATCAAACTTATTACCCGTTCCGGCCTGGCCGCTTCCAAGTCTTCGGGAACCTGTTGACCGGATGTAAAATAAGATATGGGCAATCTGTTTCGCACTGTAAAGTTGAATAAGGAACCAAAATTCAACCCTTCATCCAGCTTGGTAAATAGAACCCGGTCCAATCCCATAGAGGAAAACTGGCGATACGTTGCCGCAAATAGTTTTTCCTGGGCGGTTACACTGAGAACCAAATGGGTTTCCACACCTCCCACCGCATCAAAAACTTCCTTCAACTGCCGGGAGTAGTCTTTATCCTGATGTGATCGACCGGTGGTATCAATGAGGATGAGGTCCTTGTCCTCATGGCGGGCAATAATCTGGCGCAATTCTTCTTTTCCCGCCGCCACTTCAACAGGCACCTCCATGATCTCCCCATAAATTCTCAGTTGGTCAACCGCTCCCAGCCGATAGGTATCCAGGGAAATCATTGCCACCTTTTTGTCCCTGCGAAGGGCATACTCTGCGGCAATTTTGGCTACCGTAGTGGTTTTCCCCACTCCCGTAGGCCCGACAAACGCAACGATTTTCGGCCCATAGGCACTCAGGTCAATCTCTCCCTTGCAGGGAAGAACCTTTTTCATCAGGTTCATGACTTTTAATGACTCTTTGTCGGGGTCGGTAGTCTGCTTTGAATTTTGTTCCAGTGCTTTTTTCAATATTTTCGATGCCAGTTTTTCATCCAGGCCACTTTCAACCAAATGGGAAAAGGTATCAAACTGGTGCGGCTCAAGGCCCATAGACTGCGCCTTATCCGTCTGACTGAGAAGGCTGAAGATCAGAGATTTTAAATCCGCATCCCCATTTTCCGGCAAAGGCTTGTTTTCAAATTCATCGGGAATCTGGACTTCCGGCTCAACAACCGGGGAGGCATATTCAACAGCGGCAGTGATTTCCACCCGCGTCGCCACCCTTCTTCCCGCTACAGGTGAGGGCGGCTTAATAGAACGGGTGCCTAATATAAGCGCGTCTTCGCCCAACTCCTGTTTTACCTTTTGTAAAGCGATGGAGTAATTGCTCGCCGTAAACTTTTTAATTCGCATTTAAATTCACAATACCCAGGGTTTTGATTTGCACAGAGGGCGCTACCTCACTGTGCGATATGATAATCAGGTCGGGAATAAAACGTTCCGTGAACTTTCGGATATGCATTCTTAATCCCGGAGAAGCCAGCAATACCGGCGATGTTTCAATAGTAGGAGTGATTTTTTCAATCATCTCTTTAAGACGAGTCAGGAAACGCTCCGCCACATTTGGTTCCAACGCTAAAAATGCGCCGGTATCGGACTTCTGGATGGAGCCCTCGATGATGTCCTCAATTCCCCTGTCCAGAGTCATGACCGAAAGTGTTCCGTCATTTGATTGATATTGCTTGGTGATCGGTCGGGACAATCCCTGGCGAACGTATTCTGTCAACACATCCGGGTCCTGAGTCAACGAAGCATAGTCAGAAAGTTTTTCCAGAATGGTTCGAAGGTCACGAACAGAAATTTGTTCCTTGAGAAGGTTTTGAAGGACTCTTTGAACTTTACCCAGACTCAATGCATTAGGAATAAGTTCTTCAACCACCTTGGGATTGGTTTCCTTAAATTTATCCAGAAGTGCCTGGGTCTCCTGCCGACCCATCAGTTCACTGGCGTGCCGTTTAATCGTTTCTTTAATATGAGTGGTGATAACCGTTGCCGGGTCCACCACCGTGTAACCGGCCATTTGCGCCTCCTGCTTCTTATTGCTGGGAACCCAGACCGCAGGCAACCCAAAAGTAGGTTCAGTGGTTTTCACACCTTCAATTTCTCGATCCGTCGTTCCCGGATTCATCGCCAGAATCCTTCCCATCATGATGGAGCCGTGGGCGACATCCACACCTTTTATGAGGACCGAGTATTCATTCGATTTCAATTGCAGGTTATCTCTGATATGCAAAGGCGGTACAATGAAACCCATCTCCAAAGCAAACTGCCTGCGAATGGATTTGATTCTCTCCAGGAGCTCTCCATTCCGATCTGCATCAACAAGAGGAATCAGTTCATAACCCACTTCCAGTTCCATAATATCAAGAGGAAGAATGGACTCTACTTTTTCTGGAAGCGGAGCCTTGGCCTCGTCCTCTTTTTTCCGCAGTTGTAAATGTTCAACCTTTTGATTGTCCTGAATTTTGGAATATCCGATGACTCCAGCCACCACGGACATGAAAATAAACGGAACATGTGGAAGTCCCGGGATCAGGCCAAAGAAAAACAGAATGCCTGACGCGATGAGAAACGCAAAAGGCTGGTCCAGCAACTGCTTGATCAATTCACCAGGCAGGTTCTTGTCCGATACAGCCCGGGTCACTACCAGGCCTGCGGCGGTGGAAACCACCAAAGCCGGCAATTGAGAAACCAGACCATCACCAATCGTCAGTAGCGTGTATACCTGAGCCGCCTCGCTGGCTTCCATGCCCTGCTGAAACACGCCAATCGCAAAACCACCAATGATATTGACCAGAGTGATTAGAATACCTGCAATCGCATCACCACGTACAAAGCGAATGGAACCATCCATGGATCCATAGAAATCCGCTTCACGCTCCAGGTTTCTCCTTCGTGTTCGTGCTTCCTGTTCATTAATAAGGCCGGCATTCAAGTCTGCATCGATACTCATCTGCTTACCAGGGATAGCATCCAATGTAAAACGAGCGGCAACTTCCGAAGTACGCACTGAACCTTTGGTAATAACAATAAAGTTGATCATCACCAAAATGATGAATATGACAGTTCCCACTACATAATTACCGCCGACAACAAAAGATCCAAATGATTGAATCACCTGTCCCGCCGCACTGACCCCCTGATCCCCATTTAAAAGAATGACTCGGGTGGTAGCAATGTTCAAGGAAAGCCGTAGTAAGGTGATGATGAGCAAAAGGGAAGGAAAGACAGAAAACTCCAGTGGCGAAATCATGAACACCGCCACCATGAGCACAATCAGTGAAAAAGTAATGCTGAAAGAAAGAAGAAGGTCGATCAATATGGTGGGGATTGGCATCACCATAACTCCGAGAATCGTAACGATTCCCATCGCGACCAACATTTCCTGCGGCCTTTGCACCAAAGCTTTTAAACCACCCGTTTCTGCCATAATCTCCTCATTCAACCCTTCAAAAATTTGACACCGCCCAATCAAAGGCGGATCCTGAAAACGCTTTTAAATAAAGGCTTTGAGACACACCGCCTTTTTTCAGAGGGGAAGAACACCTCTCACATCCCTCGATACCAGTGTAGCTGCAAGGTTCATACCCAAGCCCTCGTTTCACATTAAAAAAAATTTCTCTGGATATATTAGTGCGAGAAAAGCTTTCTAAGCCAAGGGAGCACTAAACCGTTTACAATACTTCTGGCTATGAAAACATTTCAGTTTTATAAAACCGGGTTCATCGCACTTCTTATTTTCCTTACCTCCGCTTTGCCGGTATCAGGAAACTCGTTTCACAACTCGCTTCCAGGCCCTAAACGTGAAGAAATAAAAATCATCGATGACCACACAGTCGAGGTCGGAACCGGACCTGACAACCGCTCGGTCAGCTGTAACATCCTGGACGCGGTGCAGAGCATCCCTTACGTTGGCGCAGAAGGGGAACCAGAGATCGTGTTTGTAAACAAAGAAAAGGTCCACCATTTCAGCAAAGGACTATATACCTGGGATCGGGAAGGCAGTTATCGGGTGCGGTTGACCACAAAGTACATCCGTGAGTTTGGGAGCATCCGCATCCATGTTCCCGAAGAAGGGACTACATTGTTGGAGGAACAGGACCCTGCCGGACCCTCTTCCGCGTATCTCCAGAACCTTCCACAAAATATAAAAGAAGAAATTACCATCATTGATGAAAGAATGGTGGAAGTGGCAATCGGACCCGATGACCATTCGGTCAGTTCCACCATCTTGCATGCGGTAAAAAGCATTCCCTTCGTAAAAAAAGAGGCGGAACCGAAGCATGTGTTCGTCAATGGCAAACCAGTACACCACATCAAAGAAGGGGTTTACGCTTGGGATATGGAAGGAAAAAGCCTGGTCAGGTTGACCACGAAGCACATCCGTGAGTTTGGGAACATCCAGGTCCACATTGCTGATGAAGAGCCTCCTCTCACCCCAAAAGAAGAACCGGTGACGCATAAAGAAGCGACCGCTCCGCCTGCCCCAGAACCTACAGTGACTCCTCCTACCATGAAAGAGGGGCCATCGCCAGGCTCACCACCTCCGCTAATGCCGAAAAAAATCCGGGCAGGAATTGTAAAGGGGTTCCGTCTCGCACAATTTGGCATGGGTGAAGAGCAGGTAGTCAAAGCAATCGAGACTGACTTCGGTCTGCCTGAAAACAAAATTGAAAAGCGGAGAGATCCAGAATCCGGTCAGCGCATTTTGACCATTGCGTCTTTGACGCTGGACCCTGAAAACGGGAAAGCCTGGGTTCATTACTATTTTTCTTCACTGAACCAAACCCTGAGCCGGGTTGATGTGATATGGGGCCACCCGGATCATTCTAAAGTGGACCAGGCTATTTTGCATAAATCGGCCGAGAAACTCACAAACCTGTTCAGCCAACTGGAAACCCAAACCGTAGTCACCGATGCGGAAACAGGACCTTATATTTATTATGGAGTGGATACTTTAGGAAACGGAATCAAACTGATGTGGAGTAAACCTTATAATAAAGACTTTCAATCCATCTCAAAATCAGAGCCTGCTTTGGTGCTCTCCTATTTTCAGCCTCAGAAAAATTCATAATATTATGGGCTAAGAAAAGTTTTTAAGTTTGTAAACATAAGCCAGAATCTCCGCCACCGCTTTATAAAGACTTGCCGGGATCAATTGTCCAATCTCCACGGTTTTGTGCAAAGTACGCGCCAGAGGTTTGTCTTCCACCAGAGGCACTCCGTGCTCCTTGGCAATTTCTCTAATGCGCATGGCAATGGGTCCTACGCCTTTGGCGACCACCGCAGGAGCCGAAGTTTTTTCAGGATCATATTTGATCGCAATAGAAATATGAGTCGGGTTGGTCACCACCACATCCGCATCAGGAACAGCCGCCATCATACGTTTTCTCGCCATCTCCATTTGCGCCGTTCGAATGCGTTGTTTGATTTGCGGATTACCGTCCGTCTCCTTTCTTTCTTCTTTGACCTCCTGTTTGGTCATACGAAGATTTTCGCGGTAGGTAAAACGTTGGAACGCTAAGTCAAGCAGGGAAAGAAAAATCATCATCAACAAGATTTGAAAAATGATTTCCAACGCAACAAACCCCATGAAGGAAAGGATTTGCCCCACACCCAGTCCCATCAAAGGAGGAATCTCCTCCCAATGCGACTTTATGGTGAAATAGGAGAGAGTTGTAATGATCCCAACTTTAAAAAGGGATTTAAACAACTCCATCACAGTATTTTTTGAAAAAATTCGGCCAAAGCCTTTCAGCGGACTCAGCTTGCTAAATTTGGGAATTAATGGATGTGTAGAAAAACGCAAACCCCCGATCTGTATCAGGTTGGATAGAACACCCCCAAACATGATGAGCACAAGGAAAGGGCCGACGATCCTTACAAACCCTTGCATGGAATTTGCTGTGACGTTGTATAGTTCTTCGTAAGTCAGTTGCAGGGTCCCGGCTTCGGCAATCATGGTATGCCAGGAGCCCATCAGGTTGCGGGTACTTTGCTCCCCTGTGATCATAAAACCAAGAAGAGCCGCAAGAAGAACGAATGAAGAATTGACCTCACGACTATGGGCAAAATTACCCTTTTCCTCGCTATCGGTAATGCGCTTGGATGATGGCTCTTCAGTTTTTTGGTCTTTATTGTCTTCGGCCATGGCACGCTATCCGATCTATAATGTTTGCAAAAAACCTATGAACTTGCCGGGAAGTTCATACATTTGTTGCTGAACAAGAAGACTGAAAAAAGATATGGACAGACCAACCATTAAAAGTCCCACTCCAATTTGCAGAGGAAAACCTACAATAAAAACATTCATCTGAGGAACCGTTCTGGCCACCAGACCCAGCCCAACGCTGAGAAAGAAAAGAATGGCCATGATGGGAGCCGCGATTTTTACTGCAATGGTGAAAGTTCCTGTGAAAAGACGAAGCATATATTCTGGAGTGAGGCTGGCAAAGCTAATCTCTGCGGGGTTAATAATAAAAAAACTGTCGACAATTGCCTGAATGATAAAATGGTGAGCATCAACAGCCAGGAAAATCAGTACCGCCAGAATATTATGGAACTGCGCGGTGACGGAAACCTGTGTATCGGTTTGCGGGTCAATAACATTCACCACCCCGAAACCCATTTGAAAATCCACAACGGTTCCGGCGACCTGAACCGCCGCAAAAATAAGACGGGCAACATAGGCAATGCCCAGACCAATGGTCACATCGGCAATGAGAAAAGTTGACAGCTCCAGAACCCCTCGTGGCTCTGGCAAGGGGCGGCCCTGCACCAGCGGAAAAATCAAGATAGAGAGAAAGAGTATGAATCCGATTTTCATACTTGTAGGAACCTGCCGACTCCCCAAAACTGGAACAAAAAGAATCAGTGCCCCGACTCTGAAAAATACAAACAGGAACCTTTCAAACTCAGCATAATTGAGATTGAAAATATCCATTACTGAATATATTCAGGAAAGTTTATGAGAACTTTGGAAGTGAAGGTCATCATCAATTCCATCAACCAGGGAAAAAACAACAGGACAGACAAAAACACGGCCAGGATTTTCGGAATAAAGGTCAAGGTCAATTCCTGAATCGAAGTAACCGCCTGGAAAATAGAGACTGCAAGACCGGTCACCAGCCCAAACCCCAGCATGGGCGCAGATAACAACAGGGTGGTTTTGATGCTTTCCATCGCAAAATCAATAATAAATGCCTGGGTCATATTTATTTATCCTCCAAAACTTCTGACCAGCGAACCCACGGTTAGATACCAACCATCCACCATCACGAACAGCATCAATTTAAATGGAAGAGAAATTAAAACTGGAGGCAGCATCATCATTCCCATAGACAACAATATGCTAGCCACAACCATGTCCAGAATCAGGAAAGGAATATAAATCAAAAACCCGATCTGAAACGCCGTTTTCAATTCACTAATGATGAATGCGGGAATCAAGGACTGAATTTCTACCTCTTCATTATTCACAGACTGTCCATCGCCCAAATTCACAAACAGTGAAAGGTCTTTATCCCGGGTTTGCTTTAACATAAAACGCTTGATGGGAGCTTCTGCCAGCTTCAATGCATCCATCTGCGATATTTCTTCATTCAAATACGGCTGCAAGGCTCTCTCGTTGATCTCTCCCCAGGTTGGTCCCATCACAAAAAGAGTCAGGAATAAACCCAATCCAATTAGAATCTGCGTTGGCGGGGTTTGTTGCGTGCCCATTGCTTGACGGAGAAAAGATAATACGATAATGATCCGGGCAAAAGACGTCGTCATAATCAGGATCGATGGAGCCAGCGTCAAGATTGTGAGCATGAACAGAATCTGCAGAGCGCTGGAAACTTTTCCAGGGTCTTCCACGTCTTCCATTCCGAATTGAATGGAAGGAAGCGGTATCGCCTCTGCGGGAGCACTCCCACCAATCAGAAGTACCGGAACTATGAGAATTAAAAGTAGACTGGGTATTTTCATATTCATGCTCTTGCGGTTTTAAACCTGCCCATTTGCTGTTTGATCTGCGCCGTCACATCGGCCACTGATTTACTCTTGCTGGTTTTTTCAGAGCCAGAAAACTGTTTCATATAATTTGAAAACGCCGCTTTCCCTACAGGTGCGCGGGTTTCTTCTGGCGGGTGGCTTCCAGGATTCCAATTCAACCCACTGCCCCCTTTTCCGCCTTTAGATTTAATTTCCTCTATCTTTTCCGGGTCAGTTATATTGGTGAGTAGCGAAATATTATCCTGCGACATTCCAAGCACCAGCACCTCACCTGCGACTTCAACCAAAACAATATTTTTTTTGGGCCCCAAAAACCCACTACCCAGAACATTCACCAGTTTTTCCCCGCCACCAAACATTGTGTTTTTCAACACATACTTTTTAAAACCAAAAAACAGAAGGAACATAACTCCAAGAACCACGGCAAGCATTGAAAACATCTTTAAACCAGAGGGAATCAATTCAATAGGTTTTCCTGTTGGTTTGGAATCTTTTAAGGAAAACAGGTTCTTCGCAGAACGATCATTTTTGGATTTTGCTGTGTCTTCTTCAGGTTTGGAGTTCTCCCTAGCGGCTTTTTTTATTCGATCAACGATCGGCTCTACCCCCATTCCAGCCCGGGTCACTTTAATATCCGCAACCTTCTCTACTTTTTCTGTCTTTCTGCTTTGAGCAGGTGCTGATATTTCTTTCAACTTTTCAGTGACCAGGGTTTTCTTTTTTTTCTGCGCCCGGATTTTTGCAGAAGCCCGGGCCAGAAAAACCGCTAGCTCGTCCTCGCTCATCAGGTCATCGGATTCTCGACTTTTAACAATGGTGGTGGAATTCGTGTTTGGAACAGGCCCTGCCTGGTCAAGACGAACAACCACAAATCGTCCCTGTCGGGCAAGATGGAACCGGCCCTGGAGGTCATCGGATTTATCTTTTTTCAGGAATCGAATGCGCAAAGTTTCCGCATCGAATTGAGCGGCAAATACCTTTGTGGTGGAAAAACTGTCAGCAGGAAAATATTTTTTAGCGGGCTTAGTAAATGCCAGAGGAAAATCAATTTGAACTGATTTATCAAAAAATACCGGCTCCCTGTAGTCGCCAACAGGCTTCTCAAACTCGAGCCGAACAATAAACCCGTCGCCCACTTTGCTGGTCGTCACATTCTTTAAAAGATTAAGGGAATCCCATTTTTCGTAGGCCCCAACCAGAGTGGTGAGGGAAAACAAAAAAATCCCAACCAGAAGTTGAATTCTTAAAGCATGTTTCATTTTAAGCACCCTTGCTTGTTTCAAGTTTCGTCAAAAAACCGACAAGTTTTTCCTTAAAACGTTAAATTGCAAAGGTTGTACCTAAATGAAATAAATTTCAGGCAAACGCAGTTTTTTTAGGAATTTTCTTTGTGTAACAGAATGGAGTGTAATACCAGCAATGTTTTTACAGGCAGGAATATTCAGAGGAAAAATGACTCAGGCAAAACCGGGCTATCAAAGCACCCGGTTTATGCCAGAGACTGCACGCGCTCCATGGGTGAAACGATATCGGTTAATCTCACACCAAACTTTTCGTTGACCACTACCACCTCGCCACGGGCCACGAGCTTTTGATTGACCAGAACTTCCAAAGGCTCACCTACCAGCTTGGTCAGCTCTATCACCGACCCCTGCCCCAATTGCAGGAGATCATTGATCAACATTTTACTTCGGCCAAGTTCCACGGAAACGGTCAGGGGGATATCAAGAATGAGGTCCAGGCTTTTGGTTTCTCCACTTGGAACTGCGGATTCGCCTGCCTCATCCAAGCCATCATCAGCGTCTTCCCCAGCGTCAATATCCTCGATATCTTCCAGAGCTTCAAAATCCTCTTTTGCGGATTCATCTTCCATAATCTTATCCTTCCCTTTCGATCACTTCGGTTATCTGTACGGCTTTGTTTCCTCGTGAAACACCGGGGAAACCTTTAAATTTAGGGTTGTTTTCCACTTTCAAAATTAATGGATCGGTAACATCATTGCCCAGAATAATCGTATCCCCCACCTTGAAATCCATAAGCTCCTCGGGGGTAATCTCCGTAGCACCCAACTCCGTGATTATTTCAACTTCGGTAGTTAAAAGCTCTGTTCTGAGCCTGCGGACCCAAACCTGATCCACTTCGATCTCTTCACTCTGGAACTGGGCTTTAAGTTTTGGAATTACCGGCTCAATGGCCGCATAAGGAAGACAAATTGTCAACGTCCCGGAAATGTTTTCCATTTCAATCTCGAACAGGATAACCAGTACGATATCGGTCGGGGGAACAATCGCCGCAAACTGCGGGTTAACTTCCGAGCGGACAAAGTTTGTGGTTACCGTATGCACAGGCCGCCAGGCTTTTTCCAAATCTTCGAGAACGCTCAATATAACGCTCTTGGTCATCCTGATTTCGATGGCACTGAAATCCCGACCGGTGATCTTGGCCTCTTTGACCCCGGACCCACCAAAAAAAGTATCGACCACTGCGAAAACCAGTTTGCTTTCGACAACGATCAAACCATGACCGCGCAAAGGCTCCATACGGAAAATATGCAAACTGGAAGGAACAGGGAGAGATCGTAGAAAATCCCCGAACTTAATCGTATCTGTAGAAACCGTGCTAACATCCACGGATCTGCGCATCAAAGTGGAAAACGTATTCCGGAACAACCGGGAAAACATCTGGTTAATGATGTCCAGGGTTGGAAGTCGGCCACGAATGATTTTTTCCTGGCTGGTGAGATCGTAAGGGACTATACCGGAAACTTCTTCCGGTGCTTCATCCGTCTCCGTTTCAATTTCACCGTCTCCGACACCTCTTAATAAGGCATCTACTTCACCCTGTGATAGAACCTCACTCATAACTGACTCATGCCTTCTGAATAACTTTTATTAATTGTATCACTGAATAATAAATTCAGTGAAGTATGCATCCTTAATATGTCCCACTACCAGAAACCGGTTCACACGAGTGGTGATCTCATCCTTGAGTTTGAACTTGCCCTGCACGGAGTAGACATCTTCAAATGCCTTGCTACTAAGCAGAACCAAAATGGAATCGGTGACTTTCTGGATATTTTCCTTTATCTCCACATGAACTTCCGGGGTGCTCAATTCCAGGGAAATCGTAACTTTAAGAAAGCGCTTGCCTTCACTGCCGGCCAAATTGACAACGAATGGATCCATCGGAAACATGACACCCAGGTTAACGTCTTCTTCTTCGGGTGCCTCCTCTTTGGCTTCCTCGCCTTCAGCGGGCTTCTCCTCAACCGGCTTTTCCTGAAAAAAATTGATATAAGCGTAATAACCGCCACCGCCCAATACCAGCAGGCCGACTATGATGCCTATGATCATGCCGATAGGCTTTTTGCCAGCAGTTGCTTCCGCCGCCTCGAGTTCGTCTAGTATATCCTCTTCTTCTGCCATAAATCGATCTCCCGCCCCCAGTAAGAATAATTTAAACGTTAAGATTCAGGGACTTATTTGTTTTCTCCCAATATTCAGCAATTTGTATGCCAAACCTGACCACATCCACCTAAAAACAGGTAAATCATTATTTTAAAAAGGGTTAAAAGATTTCCTCCCAAGCCCGTCCTGATAAACCTCAGGAATGATTTTCCCTATTACAGTCATATTATTGACATAAGTCAACGTTAATCAATGACCGCTTTCATAACCCAAACCCAAAAGAAACATTGTTTTTTTGATGCATTTTGTAGCAATTTTTAGAAGCCATTGCTCGACAATCAAGCACTCCGCTTCTACCCATCCGGGTCTTCATTATATCGCAACAGCAAAAAATTCGCACATAAATAATTGTTATTAAAGCATTTAACCAGGTTTCCCGCATTCATAAATCTTCTTTTCCCATATTGGTATAAAAATTGAAGACTATGAGTAATGGAGGGTCACTAAGCGGTACTCGCATTTTACTTCATTCTGGGAATCGGCTACAATTTCGACTAAAAATAATTTTAACAAGGCTAATCCCTTGCAGTTTCCCGCAAGGTTTTTTTATATAGTTGACTTTTAAGCACCTATAACCTATTGTTTCATTAACTTTAATTACACTTATTACCTTAGTGAAATAATCGCTTTAGATAGAATTAAAAACCTGTTTCGACAACCAACGTTCAAAATTGATTAGGAAGGGAGAACCCGTATGAGGATTTTAACCTCGTTCATGCTAAAGTCGGCACTTTCAACACTTTTGGTATTAAGTATGATGTTTTCTGCTGGACCTGTTAGTCAGGCTCAGGCAGAAGATGCCAACCTCATTCCAGGCAGTTTTTCAGGGTCTATGGCATTCGTTACCGAATATAGATATCGTGGACTTGATCAAAGTGATGATCACCCGGCTATTCAGGGAAGTTTTGACTGGTCCCACGAAAAAGGTTACTACCTCGGCATCTGGGGTTCCAATGTTGACTTTGGAGATACCGACCAAGGCAATACTGAGTTCGATATTTACGGCGGTGTCGCACGGCAATATTATGGTGTAGACATTGACCTTGGATTCGTTTATTACGCCTACCCGGGTGCAAACGATTCCCTGCAATATGACTTTTTTGAATACAAAGTTGGCTTGGGGTATGCATGGGAACTACTTTCTCTCAGCGGTTCCCTCAATTACTCCCCTGAGTTTTTTGGTGCAACAGGCAATGCACTCTACATGAGTTATGATGCAGATGTTCCATTGCGACATGGTTTTGGGTTAGCACTTCATGTAGGACGCCAATGGACAACGGATTCGGCCGCATATGGAACGGGTGGCGTTGACGCTGGTCGTGATTATGTGGACTGGAGTGCTGGACTGAATTATTCCACCCACGGATTTGACCTGAATGTAACTTATGTTGATACGGATTTAACAACATCGGACAAACCTACCGGTGCTGATGATACCGTAATTTTTGGGGTTTCACGAAGCTTCTAGTTTTTTTACCCAAGTTTTATCAAGCCCGGTGTGGACTTCGGTCCGCACCGGGCTTTTTTTTATACGCACCACATAACCCCCACTCACTGCAAAATCCCAAAATTTAAAGTTTGTATATCCTGACTTACCTTATAAAATATTAAAAATCACCTAACGCCTTTTCAAATTGGAAAGCTCGTGTTGACGCAAGCCCAGAACCAGATCATTTACCTGATGTTTTTAAACGGAATCCTTTTTCTGGGTTTGAACTTCATTGCCTACTCCTTCGTTTTTCCGGGACCTAAAGGCTCCAAGCGCATCGGGTACTTGTTCATCACCTGTGGCCTGCTGGCCTACCTGGTCCAACTGATGTACCAGGGACTGCTGGCTTTGGACTATCCCCCCGATAAAATTACGGGCCTTTTATTGAGTGGGTTTGTCGTTCCGGTCTTTTTCATTTCGCTGGCCTATTACAGGGTGAAGCGTAACCGCATGGAAAAGGAACCTCCAACAGTATTAAAGGAAAACCATGATTGACCTGAGAAGCGACACTCTCACCCAACCGACCCCGGCCATGCGTGAGGCGATGGCTAATGCCGAAGTCGGAGATGATGTTTTTGAAGAGGATCCAAGCCTTAAAAAACTGGAAGCCCTTGCCGCAAAAAAAACCGGTAAAGAGTCAGCTCTTTTTGTACCCAGTGGCACCATGGGAAACCTTATCAGCGTACTCAGCCATTGCCAGCGCGGGGACGAAATACTGCTGGGCGATAAAAGCCATATTTTCCTTCATGAAGTGGGGGGCATAGCCGCCTTGGGAGGAGTTCATCCAAGAACCATCCCCAATAACCCGGATGGCACTTTACCTCTGTCATCACTGGAACAATCGATACGGGGCTCAGATATCCACTACCCCCCTACCCGGCTGATTTGCCTTGAGAACACCCACAACTTTTGCCAGGGCTCACCCCTTGGTCCTGACTACATGGATAACGTGAGGGTTCTCGCCGCAAAATACGGGCTTAAAATTCATCTGGATGGAGCAAGGCTGTTTAATGCCGCTGTAGCACTTGATATTGAGGTGGAAGCGCTAACCAGACAGGCCGACTCGGTCATGTTTTGCCTGTCCAAGGGACTGTCCGCCCCGGTGGGCTCCCTGATATGCAGTAGCCGGGAATTTATCCAGCGTGCCAGAAAATTCAGGAAAATGGTCGGAGGTGGGATGCGTCAGGCCGGGCACCTGGCCGCCGCTGGCCTGATCGCCTTGGAAAATCTGGTGCAACATTTGAAAGATGATCATCTCAACGCAAAAACCCTGGCAGAGCAACTGGCCTCAACAAAGGGCATTGAACTGGATCAAAGCAAAATCAAAACAAATATTATTTTTTTCAAACTGAACCATCCTCAAATAGATGGAGAAACATTTTTAGAACTGCTGGAAGCCAAATCCATTAAAATTCTCATGACCGACACGAATGTCTTCCGGGCAGTCCTGCATCGTGATGTCTCCAGAGAACAGACCGAAACCGTAGCCCAAACCATCCAATACATTCTCACCACTGGGCGTGGGGCCAACTAGCAACAACTTTTATTGGCGAGCAAGGAGTCATCTCGGCTTAACGAGCTCTTGCCCATTGCCTCCCCTGTTAAGGGGCCACTAGGCGTGGGGCCAACTAGCAGTAGTGCGTAGAGCCGAGGGAACGTTTGCCCGCAGGATAAAGCTATTGCCCATTTGCCTCCCCTGCTAAGGGGCGGCGGAACGCCGGTGACCAAAAGCTATTTCCAGAGATGCGCTTTAGTGAAACTGACTGATTGGGTTTTGAAAGGAGGGTTATTCTTCTTCGGTAACTTGTTCCAGATCCATATTTCCTTCAATAATTTCCCTGAGTGCCAACTCGAAAAAAGTTTTAGGGGAAGAGTATCGTTCAGGATCAACTTCAATAGTAGGCTGGGCTCCGTTTTCAAGTTGATGAATCCTTTGAGTTACCAGAATACATAACAAAAAGCGGCTTTTTACTACATCTTGTGCCTGGCGAACCAACTCCAGGGTATCTTGCATTTCCATCTGTTCAATCATATTTTTCCTATTCTTAAAGATTTTCCCCATTCTAAGGGTAATTTAGTCCCCTGTCAACCACTGGCACCAGCGTGATGCTGGACACAACCCTTAGGGGAGGCAAAAAAAAGCCCGCCGAAAAATCGGCGGGCTTTCCTTATAGAACTAATGATGACTATTTGGGAAGCTCATCACGTCGCATCTTCCCTTCGTCATACATTTTACGCGTACGTTTCGTCATCCATACTAACCAACCCTGGAAGCAGACAAAAATGGCCGCTATGATGGGAGGCATATAGTAAAGAGACTGAGGCAGTGCCGGTTTCAGAATGGTGTAGTACCAGGTAGAGATGGCCATATGCTCATCCTTCTCTTTGTCCCTACCCGCCCATTGCAAGAAAGCTACCGGAATGAAAGTCTCCGTGGGAATCTGGACATCAAATTCTCCCTCGGTGACCAAGGATCTTTTGAACAGAACCTTGACACGGCCTTGTTTGAAAATGGAGTCCACAACTTCCACTTTAGCTTCAGATTCCTTGGCAGACAAAGCATCAAAGCCATGGCCTGTCATTTCCTCTACACTCACGTCCAACTGATAACCCCCATCTTTCGGGGCATTGGTCGCACTGTAGTCTTTAGGCATGAAATTGGCTTTCCAGATATCCACCGGCTTTTTAGAGTCACCCATGATGAAATAGGGTTTCTCCGCGCCGAACAGATCCTGAAGCTTCGCCGGCCACTGTATGGCTACTGCATCCGGGTATTCCGGATCATCGGACATAAAGCGCAGGTGGTATTCAACCAGATAATAAACCGCGTTCTCTTCAGCACTCCAACGGGAGGTAATCCAAAGATTGTCGGTTTTAGGATCGAAGTTTCGTTTACCCCGAGTGATCTGGCCCGCCATAGCGATATAATGCCGCTTTGGATTTGCCGCGATCTCTTCAGAGACAGGAACGATCCTGTCATCGGTATCGGGAGACTGCCAGCTGGGGTCATCAATCTTTGGAGATACCGGGCCCTCAGTGTAAACGGACTGAATGAGAAAGTCCGGAATGGGCTTGGCTGTCAACTTATCCATCTTCTTTCTCGGACAAAGCGAGTTAACGAACGCCGCGACTTTCCAGCGATCCTCACCCTTGATCTGGTCCTTGAAGTTCGGCATTGGCGTGCCATTCAACCCGGTAGCAATCGTGCGCACAACGTTAAAGGGATTAAAATAATCCCGCCGTGCACCACGAAAGTTCCAGCACTGTTGCCAGTCAGCCGCGACAATCGGGAAACCCCAGTCGTCTTTCATCGTTGGGTTACCATCACCCCGGCCTTCACCACCGTGACACTCAAAGCATTTGTTCTTAATGAAAATTTCCTTACCGGCATCAATATCTGCCTGAGGAATACCCAGATGGTAAGGACCCGTTGTTCCCCACGGGTTGGTACCAAAGTCCTGAACAAAAACTTCTTCGTCTTCGGCATCGTTAAAATCCCGATCCTGCGCCAGGGTTTTAACGAAGTTCACGACTGCGATGATCTCATCTTCCGCTAAAAATTCACCCCAGGCAGGCATTGCCGAACCCTGAAGCCCATTTTTAACAGTCTTGATCAGATCCGCTTCCATGGGGAGTTCTCCAGAATCCGTTGTGCGGATCTTGAATGTTCCCTGGATAAAGTTTCTGGGCCGGGTAAACAGTCGGTCTGCAGCAGGGCCATCTCCGCCCCCTTCAATCCCGTGACACCAGACGCATCTTTTAAAGTAGACCTTTTTACCCTTTTCCAGCTGGTCCGTCTTGACCGCATCCGGAGCTGCGGAAAACACCGTAGTCGGAATCGCGATCAACGCCACAGCCAGAAAAGAAAAGATCAGGCGTTTGATATAGTTGTTATTCTTAGTCATTGTCATTCCCATATGTTTAGGTTTTAGTAACCGAAAATACAACTCAAGTTATTCTCCCTCAGCACCTTCAGTACCGAATGTTCTTGGATGCCATCCTGTGTACCAGTATTCAAAAAGGATGACCTTCCAGATTTCTTCCGTTTTCAAATGCTCTTCCCAAGGAGGCATCGCTGAAGACCAGGGGGTCGACTCATTCGGCAGACCGGGTCCACCTTTAGCCACCCGCCAGAACAGGAATGCTTCCTGCAACATGGCAATGGTACCCGGATCAATAAAGTTCGCCGGGGTTGGGTTGAACACATGGGAGAACATGCCCAGTCCATTCAACTGGTCACCATGACAGTAATGGCAGTTCTGAAAGAAGATCGTGCCGCCTTCCGTCACATACTTCATGTATTCGTGCTTGTCCGCATCCAGAAACGGGAAACTGTCTTTATAGTTGTCCTGTTCATCAATACGAAATGGATTATCGGTAGATTCCAGCGGATAGGTTTTACCATGCACCTTGGTGGTAGCAGGAGGCGCGGGATGAACCGTCCTCAACTCCACCGGCTCCTGATACGCCGGGTAGATTGAATTGTAGGTAGCAAAACCAACCAGAATTGGCATGGCTATCATCACAATAATCTGTGCAAATTTGTATTCACCAACGATTGTTTTAACAATCGGCTTCCTGAACTCCCTGAAGGTTTCAGGGTCCTGACTGACGTACAGGAAGACACCAATCGACCACATCACCATGTAGGTGATGAACAGGGTCCACGGAATCGGCGGAAACAAAATAGATTTATAAAAATAAAAACCCAGGGACCAGACAAACAAAGCCGTCATGGCAACCGGCGGCTTCAACCTGAGAATTAAATTCGTAATGATCAAATAGGCAACGAATACCAAAAAGTAAACGTACCTGTTCAAAATCCAGCCCGGCTCCGACGGTGTAAAGATAGGAAATATGGCGTTATGAAACACCGCCAGGCCGACAACAAAAACTAAAAAACTGATTAATCCCTTGTTCATTGCTGTCTCCTATTAACTGCCAGCCGGAGCTTCGGTCTGACTAATAAAATCCACGAGCTTGTCAAGTGCTTCAACTGAAACCATTTGACCAAAGCTTGTAGGCATTAAACCATCCGGGAACAACTCTCCCGCTTCTTCATTAAAGACCACATAAGCACTAGGGTTCAAAATAGACTCCCTGACGTACTCCCTGGTATTGGTAGCCTTGCCTTTGTAGTTAGGATCCTTGATGCGTAGTGGAGCATTGGTCTTCTCATGAAGTTTTGGCCCCAACTCGCCCATAGCACCCTCAACACCAGGAATGGTGTGACAAAGCGGACAACCTAATGTATTGATCATGGCCTGAATATCCTCAGTGCCGGTGACAAACACAGGTCTATCTTCATCTTCAGCAGACTCCTCAGCAACTGCGCCACCTGTATTACCCGCATCATCCTGCGGTAGCGGAACGGTCACGGCGGCAAACTCGCCCGGCGTGTCCTTGGATTGCAGGTAAGCAACAACCGCGTTCACCTCAACCCGGCTCAAACTGATCGGCGGCTTGGTAATAACCGGCATCGGACTTTTCGTGTCGCCGTCCTTACCAAAGCCTTCTACTACGTAACAGGTGGGACACATCAGGGACTCGCGAAGATAATCTTCACCAGTCAGCTCCTCCGGTCCGTGCTGTCTTCTGTATTCTTCCGGTATCTCGTCAGGCTTGCCCTTCACAATGCCAGAGGCTGGCTCCAATTCACCAATCGCCATCGGACTGCTTGCATACCTGTCTTCTTTTACCCGGTCATTACTTCTTTTCTCAACTCCAAACAGGTTCGGACACCGACCCATGTGGTCGCCCGGATCAAAGGTGTGACACAGTGGACACTGACCTTTACCGATTGACTTCTGACCCGCTACCTGCTTGGCACCAAAAATAATGACACGACCCATTTCGGCAAATTCTTCCATGGTGACATCCCCAACCACAGCCGCCTCTTTTGGTGGCGGATCACTACGCTGTTGTGGCAACCAGTTGGTATAACCAGCCAGCAGAACCGAAACCGTGGTCCAGAAGAAAAACCCTCTGATAATCGGAGGGGACTGCCCCTCAATCCCGATGCTTTTGTAGAAAACCCCCCACACAATCAGCATCAGGATTACCACAAAAATATAAGTTGAGAAGAAAAACGCCAACTGGTCAGCCTGAACCAGGCTGAACATATGGACCGTCATCATAAAACATGTGACCGCAAAGGCACCAAATACACCACCCCACAGCTTACCGTTTGATCCTTCCCTCTCCCTGCATTCTTGAACCACATTGCCGAACACATAGATCCCGAAGACGGCAAATACGATCGCAAGAAACGAAAATAAGATGTCATGTTGCTCTGGTAACATTTTTCCCCTCTCTCCTATACCCTCAGATTAAATTGGGGTGGGGCTCCCACTATTCAGGAGCCCCGCCAAACATGTTAATAGTTATTGCTGTTGTTGAGCCGGCACCGGAACACCTTCCGGAGCTTTTGCCGCCGCTTTCTTCGCGGTCAAACTACCTACCCAGAACACAACCACAAACTGCGTCCACACAAAAAGGGTATTAAAGGTAAGCATCTTACCCGCCTCACCAATCGTCAGCGTATAAGCGTCTACAGAGTTATCACGAACCACTTCCGTTACGTGCCAGAACAAGCGCACTGCAGAACGGATGTAGCCCATGAGGCCCATCAACCAGGTGAAGGAAATCGCCAGAAGAAAAATAGCGTAAGTTCCAACCTTGGACTGACTACCCCATTGGACATCCCCATAAGACTCAGAATCCTTAAACATGGAGATGTTGATCGCCGTCCCTGCGAACAGGGTTGTCAGCGTACTGGTTACCTGAGGAACCGAGAGTCCAACCCGCTGGTTAGCAGGGAGAGCATAACCATAAACACCCAGGAATATAATGTTAAGAGCGGCACCAACAAAAATAGCCGCAATCCAGCAGTTGCCCACTGTGGCCCAAGGCACCGTAATCTTCTTATTCGCCCTCTGATACAAGAGGAAACAAAGAATTGTAGTGGTGATCATCAGGTTAACAGCCGTATTCTTGGCCGACATAACCCCGAAGTGACCGACAATTGGATGCTGGGCACCCCCCATGACCTTTAACTCCGCCGGAGTCATAACAATAGTATGCGGAGTCATCCACATGGTAAAAGTACAGATCAACAGAAGGATCATGTACTTGCAATACTTCATATACCGATGCGACCCCTTGACCCTGGCCATCCCGTTATGCAAATAGGAATTCGCCGCGAAGAACAAGAGTCCGATCATTACAGCCTGAATGATAAACAACCAAGCCATGATGCCGCCCATCAGGGTGATACCCATCTGCTGACGGAATGCATACACTTCTTTCATCAACCAGTAACCCGCGAAAGGAAGCGGGATCAAACCAAAGATACAAATGAACATGGCGACATAACATACCCAGTCGTAATGCGCCCGCTCTTCTTCTGTCTTAGCCGTGAGGTAATGGTATGCGGCGTAAGCACCAACGATTCCACCACCAAACACGATGTTGCCAAGAATCCTGTGAACACCAACCGGATTCCAGAGAGTGGAATGAATAACATGCCAGATATTTCCCAGGAAACGCCCTTGAGAGTCGATTCCACCAGGAGCTTGCATGAACGTTGCCCATGAATTCGCCAGGTACATAAGGATCGTACCAATGAGATTGAGCAGAACTGAAAGACTACAATGAATCCATTTCAGAAACGGATCCTTAGACATCTTATCCCAGCCGTAGTAGTAGACATACAAAACACCAGATTCAGCCAAGAACATCAATGCATACACATGCATGACCGGACGGAAAATGCCCGCCATGTACTTGAAGAAACCCGGAAATAATGTGATGAACGTAAAAAGGAGGATACCACCGAGAATCGCCGTCCAGGAATAAGCCGTCAAGCTAACCTTCATCAGATCCTGAGCCAACCGATCATACTTGGCGGCCATAACCGGATCATCTTCCCTGGATCGGATTCCGATGAACTCGATGAGCATACAGAAAATCGGAACTGCTAGAACGAAGCTACCAAAATAGAGATGTTGCTGATTGGCAACCCATAGGAGCATTCGACTGGGAGCAAACTCATAGTTGTTATAATCCGACTCGCCCAGTTCCGGAGCGGGAAAACCACTCACCGGCCCTTTCAGCGGATTACCTTCCCAGTCCTTATAAAATACGTCCTGACCCCATTCAACTTCCGGCTCGCCTTCGCCCTCAACGGCTTCTTCAGCCAGAACTTCCTTGGCGAACGCTTCCTCAGCGAAAACCTGCTCTGCAAACGCCTCCTTGGCAATCGCATCGCTGGTCATGCCCGGAACTAGATAGATGGCCATCGCCAGTACCAGTCCCAATGAAAACGCCGTTATGCTACGCTTGTTTTTCCCCAACATGGCTTAACCTCCTTCGTGGATCTGATCAGGATCCGCAGCTAGTAATACGAAACTTTAAAAGGAACCTATATATAATCTAACTTTTCTAAACTGAACTGAATCTCAGACAAATTTCTCAAAAAAAAATCTCAAACTTTTCATAACCAGCGACACCGCCGGCACGAGCCTTTTCCCTATTCAACAGAGTGAAGCCCAATCTACAAAAAACCCGTAACTCGCGATTTTTAAGGGCTTTTAGACCCTATTTTAAAACCAGCTTTTTGGCGCACAAGTGCCCAAAATGATGGTGATTAAAACATAGCCTTCCCTGAGTGTCAAGTCAAAATCGACCCTTTGAGCCCTGAAAATATAATGCTTTTAAGCTTTTTTTTCTGCTCCGCCAATTCGCAGTTTTACCGCATTTGCGTGGGCATCCAAATCCTCCATTTCAGCCAGTAATGTTACAGTTTCGCTACATTTTTCCATAGCGGCCTGGGAATAAGAAATCAGGCTGGTCCGTTTGATAAAATCATACACCCCTAACGGGGATGAAAACCGGGCTGTGCCACTGGTGGGTAGTACATGGTTAGGTCCAGCGAGGTAGTCCCCAACCGCTTCCGGCGTGTAATGCCCCAGGAATACTGCCCCTGCGTTCTGAATCTTTTCAGCCCAATATTCGGGGTCTTCCAGTGCCAACTCCAAATGTTCAGGTGCCAGCCGATTGGCCAACTCCACCGCCGCCTCAAGGGACTCTGTCACCAGCAGTCGGCACTGGGAGTTCAAAGAAGCTTCCATAATAGACTGGCGTCTCAATGTGTTTTTCTGTCTTTCCAACTCGCTCATCACGTCCTTAGCCAGCCCTTCCTCCGGAGTCACCAGAATCGGCACTGCTTCTTCATCATGCTCGGCTTGCGACAGCAGGTCTGCCGCCACATAGGCCGGGTTGGCGCTGTGATCGGCAACAATCAGGATTTCACTGGGACCCGCTATCATGTCGATGTCCACAATGCCAAACACGAGGCGTTTGGCCAGTGCCACATAAATGTTGCCGGGACCGACTATCTTGTCCACTCGAGGAACGGTGGCAGTACCAAAGGCCATAGCCCCGACAGCCTGCGCGCCCCCTACCTTATAAATCTCCGTGACCCCTGCAATATCCGCCGCAACCAGAACATGCGGACGGGTTTGCCCATCAGGAAACGGCGAACACATGACCACGCGTTCCACCCCCGCCACTTTTGCCGGAACCGCATTCATCAGCACCGAAGAAGGATAAGAGGCCTTCCCGCCCGGAACATAAATTCCCGCAGTAGCAAGCGGCCTCACCATCTGGCCCAAAGTGATGCCCTCTTCCTCATAAGACCAGGATTCCTGCTTTTGGCGTTCGTGAAAACGGCGAATCCGTTCTTCCGCTTCCTTCAGTGCCGCGAGTTCTTTTTCGCTCACACCCTCATAGGCCAGCTGAATCTCATCCGGCGTGACCCGCATCTGCTCCAAAGAAAGATCATAACGGTCAAAGCGGCACGTGTACTCCAGCAAGGCGGCATCCCCTCTTTCCTGCACGTCCTGCAATATCTTGCGGACGGTTTCATCGTGGGTAAACAAATCCATGTTGGAACGGTTTTCCAACGCCTCGATCACCGCTTGATAATCCGAATCTGTAAATTTGCAAAGTTTCATAATGTTCCGTTCAACCTGATAAGGAAATTTTATCGAGAAATTTTCCTGTTTCACCGGCTTTTCCGAGTCCGGCCTGTTCAATGAGTTGTAAATGGGTTTGAAAAAATTTTAAATCCTCCGGGCCATCGATATCATACCAGACTGGCAAAAGCTCCAGTTCCGCCTCATCTTGTTCCAGGTGCGCGCATGTTTCCCGCAAGACTTTCTGTGTTCCCCAACTCACACCATCAAAAACCTCGACCACTTTTCCCCGCATTCCGATCAGGTAATAGCCCCCATCGGTGCTCGGCCCCAGAACCAGGTCTTTATCGGAACCCAGAGCTCGCTTAATATAGGAAACCGGGAGCGATGGGCTGTCTGAACCAATGATGACTGCCTTTTCATATCCGTCCGCAAACCGGTCCTGAATAGCCTGGCGCATTTTATCCCCCAAATCCTTTCCCTCCTGAACAAAAAGGCGGATATCAGAACCCTGTATTCCGGTAAAAAATCCGGACTGGTTCGAGGGGGTGACTCCCACAAACAGGTCAGCGTTTTCCACTTGCCGAATCTTGTCGAGGCTGTCGTGGAGAAAGCAGGTATAAAGCGCAAGAATGGTTTCGTTATCCAAAAAAGGCGACAGCCGGGTCTTCACCTGACCCAAAACCGGGTCCCGGGCAAACAGAATCACCGCATTGTCACAAGATTTAGTCATTTTCTCGGCTTACCAAGTCGTTGCGATCTGTCTCTCCTGCCAAAGGAGGCCTTTACATAACCCGTCTTTGCGAGCGAAGCGAAGCAATCCAGCGAAACTCTGGATCGCCACGCCGCTTTGCGGCTCGCGACGACGACCCTGTGGGATTTCATTTGTTATGCTGAGCTTGTCGAAGCATCTCGACTTTATGCTTGTTGACTTATGCAAAGCTCTCCAGCCAAAGGAATAAAATCGTTTGACTCGAACCACCAAACTCCATAAAATTCAGATGTATCGACAACAACCCCGCAAAAAGGAACCGCCCATCTTTTACGATCTCGACGTTTCGCTATTCTACTGGATCAACCAGCATTTTCAATCCCCAATAATGGAGTCCTTCATGGTGTTTATGACCATGAAGCATAACTTCTACCATTTGGGCATCGCATGTGCAGTAGCTATCCTTATTACATACAGGCTGAATGGTTTGGTTTTTCTTCTGACCCTGGCCGCAACCATCGCCCTTAATGATGCCAGTAGCCATTATATTCTTAAAGAAGGGATCGCCCGGCCCCGGCCCTGTCATGTGTTGCCAAACTTGGAAATGATTCTAAGATGTTCAAACAGTTTTTCTTTTCCCTCAAACCATGCCAGCAATACTTTTGCCGCCGCAACTCTTATAAGCCTTTGTTTTCGTAATACCACTTTGCTGGCTTTCGCCGTGGCCCTGCTGGTCGGCTATTCAAGGGTGTACCTCAAGGTACACTACCCGTCCGATATTCTGGGCGGAGCCCTCTACGGCAGTTTGATAGGTTACCTGTGTTACCGTCACATCTATACCCGGATTTTAAGGTTCATCAAACCTTGCCCATAACCCCATGAATGCGCCCAAAATACTAATCCTTAAGTTCAGTGCTTTGGGAGATGTGGTTCACACCCTTCCCATTGCCGCCACGATCAGAAAGTCCCTGCCCGATTCTCACATCGCATGGATGGTGGAAGAACGTTATCAGGATATCCTTGCCGGCAACCCCGATATTGATGAGGTCATTCCCCTGCGCACCAAAGTGTGGCGTAAAAACTGGAACAGTAAATCGCTTGGAGAAATTCTGAACACCATCAAAACCTTGCGCCGGCAAAACTTTGACCTTGTGCTCGACCTGCACGGCCTGCTTAAAAGTGGCGTCATCGCCGGACTGAGCGGTGCCTCAACCCGGGTTGGGTTCCATCGAAAAAACTGCAAGGAAAAAATCAACACTCTGTTCACCAACCGGAAAGCCCCACACATGACAAAGGGGCTCCATGTGGTGGACATGACCCTCACACTTTTGCAAACCGCTTTGGGCAAGGTTGAAGAAGCAAAACTTTTTCCTCTCCAGGTTCCGAATGAAATGGATGAAAAAGTTGCCCGTTTTTTTGACCAGAATCCGGACCTGACTCGCCGCCCGATTATAGGAATCAACCCCGGCGCAGGGTTCGAAAGCAAACAATGGGAGCTGGTCCGCTTCGCCGAATTGGCCGACCGCGTTTCTGAAGAATTGGGAGCCTCGATATTACTGACATGGGGACCGGGAGAAGAATTAAAAGCCCAACAAATCTCGGCCCATATGAAACAAAAAAACTGGATCGCTCCGCCCACTTCCATCCTGGAATCTATTGCCCTGTACAAACGGATGGCACTGCTGGTAAGCTGTGATTCGGGCCCGCTTCATCTGGTTGCCGCGTTGGGCATTCCCACGGTTTCCATTTTTGGTCCCACAGATCCTACGCGTAACGGAGCCTATGGTGTGAATCACGAAGCCGTCTACAAAGTACTCGCATGCAGTTTTTGCTGGAAAAAAACCTGTCCGCTGGGAACCAAAGAATGCATGCAACAAGTTACCGTGGATGAAGTATTTCAGGCCGTAAAGAAGAATCAACCTGTTTAGGAGAAAGTTTATGGGAATCGATAAAGAACTGCTGGAAATTCTGGTCTGCCCCAAATGCAAGGGAGACCTTGGACTGAGTGAAAACGAAGACGGACTGGTCTGCAAACCCTGCGCTTTGAAATTCCCGATAAAAGAGGACATCCCCATCATGCTCATTGAGGAAGCCCTGCCTTTGTAGTCCCAACTTCTCCAGACCTGCACTCAATTCATGGCGAACCCAGTCCTGCACAGCATAGAAAAAAAAGCCAAGCAAGTATTATGGAAGCTGGTGGGCGTGTGCGCAGGAAAGGCCCCGAACCCACCCGGCTTGCCTCTGGATTTTACCGACATCCAAACGGTCTTGGTCATACGCCCCGACCGGCTGGGTGATGTGGTACTCTCCACCCCGGTTTATGAAACTCTTAAAAAAAACTTCCCGCATTTGCATATCAGCGTCCTGGTGGACAAGGGCCAGGCAGGGCTCATGGCAGACAACCCAAACATAAGCCGGGTGTTTGCTTTCGATGGCAAACAACCTTTAAATGCCTTTCGCCAACTGAGAGACGAACAGTTTGACCTGACGCTGACACTCAACAAAAAATTCAGTGCCACCGCCACCTTTTTCAGCCTTTGTTCCGGCGCAAAAATACGCGTTGGATACGACCACCCGGAAAATGCCTGGGCCCATAATATTCGGGTACCGCTTGAAGGCCCGCCCCAGCACGAAACTGAAAACAACCTCGACCTTCTGCGGACTCTGGGTATTGATGAAATCCAGAGTCAACCCCGGCTTTATTTTAGTCCTGCGGAAACACAAAAAATTGCCGACATCATGCGCTCTGCGCAGGATAAGCCTGTGGTGCTGGTCAAGTCCGGCACCCGTATCGCAAAATGGGGATGGCGGTGGGAGAAATTTCAGACGGTGATTGAACACCTGCTGGAGTCGAACAAGGCACAGGTCTGGCTGGTCAACGGACCGGGAGAAGAAGCCGAACTTAAAACCGCCATCGCCAGCATGCAACCTCCGCCAAAACTCCTCCCCCTGCTCAGCGCAAAAGAGCTTGCGCTTTTGATACAGGAATGCGATGTTCTACTTTGCAACCACACTGGCATCATGCACCTTGCCTCGGCAGTCGATAAACCGGTTTGCGTGATCTTCAAACATGGAGAAATCAAACGCTGGGGACCCATGCATCGCAACAGTGTGGTCCTGGAAGAAAGGGACAAAGACTCCCTGTCACCCGACACAGTGCTCAACATCCTGTTTAAAATATTAAAGGACAAATCATGACTGAACACACACCGGGAATCTCTGGATTGATCTCAGACGAACCCATCATTTTTGAAGTGGGCTCGCCTGGCAGAAAAGCCTATTCCCTGCCTTCCTGCGATGTGCCCGATGTAGAAATTGAGACCCTGTTGCCGCCTGGAGAAATCCGCGACACGATTGATGGACTTCCCGAACTGACAGAACTTGATGTGGTGCGGCATTTCACCCGGCTTTCACAATGGAACTTCAGCATCGACACCAATTTTTATCCATTGGGATCCTGCACCATGAAATACAATCCGAAAATCAATGAAACGATGGCAAGGCTACCCGGCTTCGCCCAACATCACCCCATGACACCAGACGCTGACTCGCAGGGAAGCCTGCAGTTGCTGTTTGAATTGCAGGAATGCCTGAAAACCATCAGCGGCATGGATCACGTCAGCCTGCAACCGGCCGCCGGGGCACAAGGAGAGTTTGCCGGCATGCTGATGATCAAGGCCTATCACGATGCCAAGGGCAATCCGCGCAAAAAAGTGCTCCTACCGGACTCCGCGCACGGCACCAATCCGGCCAGCGCTACATTGTGCGGCTACAAGTCCGTCCAGCTCCCGTCCAACGCAGAAGGGCTGATCGATGTCGCAAAACTTGAAGCGGCGATGGATGAAGATACCGCCGCTATCATGCTGACTAATCCCAATACATTAGGAATGTTCGAGAAAGATATTTTAAAAATCACCGATATTGTGCATAAAAAAGGTGGACTGGTTTATTGTGACGGCGCCAACCTCAACGCCGTCATGGGCATCACAAAAATGGGGGATATGGGAATTGACGTGCTACATATCAACCTGCACAAAACTTTCTCCACCCCGCATGGCGGCGGCGGACCCGGTGCCGGCCCCGTATGCATCAAAGACATTCTCGAACCTTATTTGCCTGCTCCGGTGGTGGAGAAATCCGGCTCGAAGTATCGGCTCAATGCCGATCGGCCCCAAAGTGTAGGCCGACTGAAATCATTCAACGGCAATTTTGGTATGCTCCTTCGCGCCTATGCCTACATCCGTACACTCGGACCCGAAGGCATCAAACAGGTGGCGCAATCGGCTGTGCTGAACGCCAATTATATACGCGCAAAGCTGAAGGACACATTCCACCTGCCTTTTAACGGACCCAGCCTGCACGAATGCGTTTTCAACGACAAAGGACAAGGCATCACTACAATGGATTTTGCCAAGGCACTCATCGACCACGGCTTTCATCCGCCAACGGTTTATTTTCCGCTGATTGTTAAAGGGGCGTTGATGATCGAACCCACCGAAACGGAATCGAAAGAAACCCTCGATGGTTTTATTGCCGCCATGCAGTCCATCGCCAAAAAGGGCCAGGAAGATGCCGAGAGTTTTCACTCTTCCCCGAATCTCGCCAAAGTAACACGGCCCGATGAAGCCCAGGCCGCGCGCAACCCAAAACTTCGCTGGCCGGGCCACGCCCGGTAGGAATAGAACAAGTGGCGCACCGCCACGGGTAATTCACGACAAACGCTCGGTCCTTTTGCTTAAACATCTGGCTTCCGATACAATGGAGCCTGACCTTTCACCCACAGGCACCAATATGGACGAAGAACAAGCCTTTGAACTGATCGACCAACTTTCTTTCTTTGACGGATTTACCCAGGAAGAAAAACGTTTTCTCAGTACATTGGAAAACCAGATATATAAATACTTCCCTTCTGATGTAATCATCAAGGAGGGGGATAGGGATTATTCTTTTTTCATATTGCTAAAAGGGGTGGTCGCTATTGTTAAAGATACTCCTAAACAAGTGACCATCACCAAACTTAAGGCCGGAGCGTTGTTCGGAGAAATTGCCTACGTTGCCAAACGGAAGCGAACTACCAGCGTCATCGCTGACGGGGATGTCATCGCGCTGAAGATCAGCACCCAGAATATAGACTCCCTCAAGCTATCGATTCCAACCAAGTTAAAAGACAACCTGATCAAAATCCTGGTGAACCGGCTCGAAGCCATGAACACACAAATGACCCGAAACGTTTAACCAACAGCACCAGCATCACGCTAGAAGGAGAAGGTTTTATCTTTAGGAAGAGCTTCCAACTGTGGGGGTTTTGCTGAGAGCACCGCTTTTCCAGGACCTTACTTTTTCCTGAACCTGTTTAGCTTCCTTCTTTTTTTCAACTTTGAAAATCTTTAAAGCGGACTCTCCCTTTTTGATTGCTTCTCCGACACCACCCAGTTTTTCCAGAGAAAGGCTGATCCCCCAAAGGTCGCATGCCTCTCCATACGAGTCGTGAAATTTCTTATCAATTACCAGTGCCTTTTCATAATATTCTCGGGCCTGTTTGTACTTCCCTAATTTGAAAAAAGCCTTGCCGATATCGCTGAAAATTTTTCTCTGTTCATGATGGGATCCGGTTTGTTCAGCCAAAACCAGGGCCTGCTTGAGAAAATCAATTGAGTCACGTGTGCTACCCTTTGTTTCACTGGTTGCGGCGATTTTTATCAATGTAGTAATTTGGCCTTCTATATCCTCGTCTTCCTTAAAAATTTCCAGGGCTTGCTCATAATATTCAATGGCTCTCCCATGTCTGTTTAAAGCCATTTGAAAAAAAGCAAGTTTATCCAGGATCATGGTCGCGCTTGAACCATCACCGATCTCCAAAGCCATTTCCAGGGAATCTTCATGAAGCTCCTTTGCTTTGCCATAATCCCTGCTATCAAAAGTTGCTTCGCTGAGGTTTATCAATTGGCGCAACTCCGCTTGATTATCCTTCAAACATTGGGTGGCGGACAACCCCGCATCAAACCATTCCATGCATGCCTTGGGTGACAGACGCCATTTCAAAAACTGGGCTCCACTCTCAGGGAAACTGGCACAAAGATTGTTGTTTTCATCGCTGGTCCCAAGATTTTCCAGCGCCCACTCCTGAGCGGCCTGATAATTCCCCCAGTCTGAATCAAAAGCGTTGACACTGCGACGGGTTGAAGAAGGGTCCTTTCCTGCCACCTCATTTTGAAGGCCCTGTAGTCTTATCATGAAGTGGGTGGCATGGCGTTTTTCAGCATCCAACATTTCAGGTTCTGTGATTTTGTCTCGCAAAAATTTATGAATCATCGGGTGCAACCTATAACACCCGCTCTTTTCATTGAACATTACCAACTGTCTGTTAACCAGTATGGTCAAATGCTCATTCTGTTTGTCCTGGCAAATAAAGTCCTGTGCTTTAGCATCAAAGCCATCGAGAAAAACATAGAGTTTTCTAAAGACTTTTGCTGTCCCTGCTTCTAAATCTTTATAGCTTTGCTCGATCAACTCCATCAACAGGTTACCCTCTGCCCATTGTTGCAATTTTTCGCAAAACGCCTTTTCTGAAAAAGTTTTTGATGTCGCCAGCAACCCCCCGGCAATACAAAGCGGCATGGGAATGAACTCACAGAATTCGGCAATTTCTTTTGCCTTTTCCTTGATTTTCGGAGTGTGGGACATGAGCAACTTTTGGGCGGATTCCGGATCCAGTGCTTTCATTGATTTCCGGTAGAATCCGGAAAGGCTGATTCTTTCCTGGGACACAACAATCATGAGGCAGTTTTTAGGCGGAAGCAGTTTTAATACTTCAATGGGCTGGGTCACACCATCCAATAGAAGAATAATTTTTTTTCTGGTAAGAGCCTTTAAATAAGTTTTTTTTAATTTCTCTTCACTGTCCTCAATTTTGCACCGAATCTTAAAATGCCAAATGACCTGGGCCATGACCTCTGTCACAGAAAGTGGCTTCCTCCCGTTTGGTTTCAAATCGATATAAACCTGTCCTTCGGGATATTGAGAAGCAAACTTCTCTGCAATGCGTAAAGAGAATGCAGTTTTTCCAATTCCCTTGAATTGCTGGTCACCAATAATTAAAAATCGTGTTTGATTCTTTTTCTGGACTATTTCATTTATATCTGAGTCCCGGCCGATTATGTTTTTAGGAGTGAAGGGGGAAAAATAGAGGGGGGGCTTTTTATTGTACTCCAGGTCTATAACTCCAGATTTCTCAGAGGATGATGGCCCGTTTTGACCGGCGTCATCTTTTCCAGAGCCTGCTTTTTTGAAAAAGCCTAAAACCATGGTTGATCGACCTTTCCCATGAGCAGATAAGCTTGGAGAAAGTTCAACCTGGTAAGAAAATGCTTACTCTGCTCAGAAATTTGTAGGAGTATCTCCCATAGTTTTACACTTTCTATCAATTAAATCAACCGGAATCCCATATATTTTACAATAAGATAGCTCTTTTGGGCAGGTTTTTCCCCTTATTTGACTTAGTAGTTCCTCTTGCGCCCATACTGCCGCAGGTAATGACTAATGCGTTGTAAAATCGCCTGAAGACCTACTGCTTCCATTTGGCGTTGATGGCGAGGGAACCCTTGCATATAATAACGCCATACGTTATTATATGCGTGTGATCAGGACTTTCAAATGTTTGGAAACGGAAAAGATTTTCCAGCGCGGGTTTTCGCGAAAACTTCCGCAGGGCATTCAGAGGACAGCTCTTAGAAAACTACGCATGCTTGATCGAGCTACCGATATGAACGACCTCCGGCAACCGCCTTCCAATCACTTGGAAACTTTGAAGGGGAAACAAAAAGGCCAGTCCAGTATTCGTATCAACGACCAGTGGAGGCTCTGTTTTCTCTGGAAAAACAAAGATGCTTACGAAGTAGAAATCGTTGATTATCATTAATAGGGTTTTGCAATGAAAAAGAAGATAATGCCACCGCTTCATCCTGGAGAAATTTTGATGGAAGAGTTTTTGAGTCCATTGGAAATGAGCCAATACCGGTTGGCTAAAGAAATCCATGTCTCCCCGCGCCGTATCAACGAAATCGTGCAAGGTAAACGCTCCATCACCGCCGACACCGCCTTGAGGCTGGGCCTCTTTTTCAAAATGTCGCCCCAGTTCTGGCTCGGACTACAAATGGACTACGATCTTGATATCACGCAGGATCAACTCGCAACCTCCCTGCAACAAGAAATCCAACCCTACGCCTAGGCGGCGCACCAGAAATAAAGCGATCGCCTCCACCCGTCTTCGCGAGCCGCATAGAAAATTATTTTTTATTTTACGGCTCGGGAGCGTAGCGACCGTCAGCCGTTAATTTGCCTGCCACGCTAGTGGCCTTTCCATTTGGCGTTGATGGCGAGAGAACCCATACGGATGCCGCCCATTCTAAGGCTGGTCAACAGGTCAAGGGAGGGGATGAAAAACAGTCCGCGTGAAACAGGGGGGACGGATTCCCCATATGCTTCCAGTTCAGCCGGGTTGTTGCTGAAGGTCATTGTGTAACGGTCGCCTTTGCAGGAGAAACAGGTCTGATATTGTGTTGAAAGGATTTCCTCTTCACCCTGAAACCGCTGGGTGAAAACAAAACTGCTTTGCTCGGTATCGCGATTTGTGGTGCCAGCGATCAAAATATTTTCCGCGATACTTTTCGTATCGTTCGCCCGGACAAAACTTTCCGCCACAACCTCTTCAATGAGTTCACCATCGTTGCCAAACAGGTCGCGCACCTGATTGCCCATTACCCGGTTCAGGTCAGCATGGTCGGAAGAAAAATAAAGCAGGATATCTCCTTCAGTTTCGGCAACGTCTTGTCCTGCTATTTCGGTTTCATCAAACGCTCTGAACCCGCCGGGGACCGGTTTGTCGGGTGTGAGCCATGTCCAGGTCATGGGGCCGAACCCGACCACGGCGTAATGCTTCTCGTTTCCAGCAATTTCCGAAGCCAGGCCAGGTGTCTGGGCTCCAATTCTTGCCACGTTCATGGTGATCAGCGGCAGGTCTTCAAAGCTATAAACCTGAATCAATGAATGTTGTTTCGGGGGTGTCAACACCCCTGTCTGTGCCTGCAATGGAGACCCTCCATGGGGAGTTTGCAATAGCTTTATCTGTGGATTATAACTTGAACTCGGCCTGCAAATGCCAACCACACATATATTCTCGCAGAAAAAGCAACCCCCTCAATCCCCCTTATCAGGGGGAATTATTAAAGTGTTGCGCTTGATGGCATTGTCTGCTTGACGGGCAATGCAGTACCGGCCCCACGCCTAGTGGGGGGGTTTGGGGAAGTTGAGGATTTCATCGGTGAAGAAGCGTTTCTCGCATTGGTCTACACCGGATTTAACGAGGGAATGTTTGAACGCACCGTCTATGCGAATCCATCGGTCGGCTAAATCTTCCACCACACCGCATGCCAGAATGGATTCCCTTAAAATTTTGGTTCTCAGGTCAAACATTTCCTCAGTAATATACATATGCCTATGCACATTTTTGGGCATGCCGCCGGAATAGATTTTACCGCCGCCCATATTGGCAACCATGAAGTCGGTCTGCTGATTTTCAATGAGCTTCTGATCAATGTGCAGAAAAAACTTCTTCAACCAGGGATGCTCGTAAAGTTTGTCGTAAAAAAGTTTATGGACTTTTTCCAACACCGACTTGCCACCGACTTCCTGCAACAGAGTATTATCTTCCATCATCCCTCTTTTCATCTCGCCGATCCTGCTTCGGACCGGAACCGTGAACCAAAGCCATAGCACCCATCAGGTATTCATCGTTCGGCTTGATCAGCCTTGCCACCAAATGATATGGGGTTGTTTCAACAGGATGGCTATCGCAACGGAGCACTTCGGCCTGCACCTGGTTTTTCTTCATCCACTCACTATGCTCCAATTCAATCGTGGTCAACTCACCCACTTTAAGCAGTTGCCCTACTTGCAACGAAATCCCTTCCACCGAAAGATCAATGACCTTGCAAACCACCCACTGATCTCCGATCCGGATTTTAGCGGTCAAGTCCACTAATGAACGCGGAAAATTTCTCTGCTCCCCCATATCCCTGATCCCTCTGCGATTCAAATAATCTGCCACTAAACCGCTATATTTACCACAACTTTCCATAAAAATCAAAAAGCCTTCACCCATTTAAGGGTAAAGGCTTCCTGATTTTTTACAACCTATTTTTTACCAACCGTCCACTAACCGCGGTTTTTCATGGACAAACAATAAGGAACTACCCCACGTAACTGCACTTGCTAGCAGGGGTACGGGTATCCATATTTTTTCCACGCGAAGTGTGGTCCTCAATTTCTGCGGCGCAACCGATCATCCTGCCGAACAGGAAGGTCGCAAAACTGGCAGACTCGATATCCTCTTCCTTCATCTTGCCGTCATTGAAATCGGCCCAGACAACTTTAAGCAGGATCACAGCAATGACCGCGTCAATGTTTACGCAATAAACATTTTTGCTGACCTTAGCCTTGAAAAGAGCCTCCACCAGGCTGTGGTAGAAATCGAGAAAAACGTTATTGATACCCTTATCTTTAAAAAGACCCTGCACAAAAACTTCCCGGGGGTCGTAGTTAACATCTTTCCCTTTGAATATCGGGTGGTTGACACAGGGCAATTTGGCATAATCGAGATTGCCAATCGCTTTCTGTTTCTTTTTATAGTCGGAGTAGTTGTTCGCCACTTCCATAGCCATCGCACCGAGGTCCAGCCCATGCCCGGTATCGGCGGCATTTTTAAGACCTTTGCCCTTAAAGTTTTCGATGAGGAAGGCCGCGGCTTCATAACCGTTTCCGCCATGGGCGAATCCGGTATGAGTGAGAAACCCGATAAAGGCCTTGTTCAACTGAACCCGTTGCGGTTGTTCCGGTCCATCCGCACTGACCGCTCCCTTACAACCCTGAGCCGAGATGGTACCTGGTCCATTAGTGATAATAAGTCCGAGCAACACCTGGAACTCATAGAACTCCGACTCCGATGGTTGCCGGCCCAGAAGCGTAACAAATGCCGTTTTAGTGAAACTGTAATTTGGAATCAACTCTTCCAGCTTCACTCCAGCGATGCTGTCTTCGGTGAACCGTTCAGCCGGAGCGGAAACGCCAACGATGGTGCTATAGATACGCGAATACCAGGGCAGGCGCCCCAATGTGCCTTTGGAAATCTTTTTGGTTCTCAGAGCTTCCCATCCCAAAGTGGTCCATACAGCGGCGAACAGCGCATCGGTGGAAAGTTTGCCGCCATTGGCTTTGGCATAATCCTGCACAAACTGGACGAAAACAGAATGACCGGCACTATTGAGACATGTAGCCAGTTTTTCTGCGCAATGATCTTCGCCGTCTGCAAGAAGCGCGTCTTTATACTTGTCGGCTGATTTCAACTGCTCGGCATAATCGAACTTCTCGCGCGGATCGTTCATCTTGCTGAACTGGAACAATTCCAGAAGCGCATTGGAAGCATCCATGGCTTTCTGAACCATTTTCTTACCGCAAATAGCGACTGCCGATGACACCACCGTGTTCGGGGAGTTGCCATTTTCCCTTGCCGCTTGAGCGGCGGCCAGGGTCGGCTGACCGTGCTGGTTGACGTACATATTCAGCGCGAGGTTGGCAATCTTTTCGCCATATTCGCAAGGGTAAACCCGGGTCAACGCGAACACCAGATTGGCTTCAAAGGTTTTTAAAGAAGCATCGAGAATCGAAGTGCTATGAATTTTTGAAACCTGGGTTTTCGGGTCCATCATGGAAGCGCCACTGGCATCCTTGAGGGTCTCCCGGCGATGCTGGGCACCGACCATTTTATTCAGAGCTTCAATTTGTTCGTTGTAGGGGTTCGCCGCTTCAACAACCGGAATATCCAGCTCAGGCGGTAACGACAGGCCCTGGTTGTTGCCGAACCAGCTTTTCAGAGCCAGGCTTCCTTTTGGTTCAAAGTCAGGCTTCTGTCCGTTCAGCTCCATCACCTTGCTCACCGCTTCCGGGATGTGGGCTATATTGGTCACCAACGCACCCTTTTTCGAGAAGATCGGTTTCTGTGGAGTGTAGATGCCATCCACGCCAAAATAGTCCATGAACCATTGCTCTTTGGCCAGGGCATCGTCTCCGGAACCAGCCAGTGACCCGGCATGACCACAGGCTTTGCTCAGTCTGGCTTTCCAGCGACCCACGACACAGGCAACAATGGGTTTGTCGGATTTGAGACCGTATTCATAATATCCGCCCGGCTCGCTATACATCACCGCAACTTTTGAGCGGTCATCATTGTCAAAGGCATACAGGAACTCTTTCGCCCCATATTGAATGTAAACGTCCTTACCACTGGAGACAGAAGTGGTGGTGCCCCACCCCGCCGTGGTCAGATAAACCGCAATGGTGGTGGTGAAGTTACCGGAATTGGAAAACAGGGCCACCGTTCCCTTGACCAGGGATTCTTCCGGAGCGTTGCCACCCAGCGCACCGCCGAGGCGAACATGGTTCCATGCATCCGCCAACCCAAGGCAGTTGCCGCCAAACAGGTCAACGCCGTTGGCCTGACAAATGGCACGCATAACACGGGAATCTTTGACCGATACTTTTTCGGTCAGGATAATGGCTTTTGTTAAATCCGGATTTTCCTTCACCGCTTCAGCAATTCCATCTTTCACGCCTGAGGGCGGCAGGTAGATCACCACAGTGTTGAACTTATGACCGGCATCAAGTCCTTCCCTAATGGAATTGTAAACGGGGATCTTGCCCGATTTGGTCATCAGGGATTTACCAGATTTACCCGGGCCAGTGCCGAACACAATATTGCCACCGGAATAATCGTTGCTGATGGGTGTCACGCCTGAGCTTTCTTTACCCAGAATATTCAAGACCACGACCCTGTCATCCTTGGTTGCCAGTTCAGACAAGGAATTGATGCCACAGTAAAAGGGGAAATCTCCCACGCCTTTCTTATGCATTCAAACCTCCAATGAGGAAAATAGTTATACGATATTAAGTTATATTTTAAGTTTTGCTTTAATCTCGTCTTTGCCGCCGTTCTTCATCCACTCATTAACAGCCAGAGCGTAGTTGATGACCTCGGACATGGCACTGTCGTGCCCGAAGAAACGGTAGGGGATTCCTAAAGAGTCGAGAATTTCCTGCAAATAGTTCATCCCGCGAATAACATTGGGTCCGCCCCGGCCTACTACGACAAACAGAGGGATCGGACCGTGAGTCTGGAAGAACTCCCGCAGTCCGTCACCCATGGCGCGGAACGTTTCATAGATATCCGTGTTATTGGCCTTACCGCCGATGATGAACAGCACATTGGATTGCGGCAACCAGTATTTAAAACTGATTCGGGAAATATCGTTCATTTTTACGTAAGGGGGATTGCCGCCAAAATCGGAAGAGATGGTCGCCTCTTCACCGAGAAGTTCCGTGACCATGGCGTTGGCACCGCCGCCGAATGTCGGCGCAGTGATGGTTCCCTTATCATTCATAACAAACACGTCACTCTGTCCCTGATAGGTGCGGAGCTGGTTGATCTCCTGTTCAAACTCAGAGTAGTCGGAAGCGAACAGATGCGATGGAAGATTCAAACGTTTCCAGGCCGGATCGTCCTGATCAAACGCGCATTTAAAATCGCAGGCCACCGGTGCCAGGCGTCCGCCTTTGCCTGATTGCATGCGAATGGGGTTGAGCTCCAGCATCAACATGCCATAGTTATTATAAAGGTCCCAGAGTTTGGGCAGATTCTGCACCAGCGGACTGATCAATGCTGTGGGCGCACCCAGTTCCATCAACGCATTGGAGACATGAAACGCTTTCAGTCCGGTCAAGGCATCAAACGGAACCACTTTAAGTTTATCTTCGCCCAACTCTTCGATATCAACTCCACCGTGGTGGGTGATGGTCATTATCGGACAACGGTGCTCCGTGCTTTCGGAAATAGAAAAATAGACTTCGAAGTCGGCAGGCACTCCCCCTTCATAGGTCACGCCGTCGGACTTCACTTTATTGAATCCATCGACATGTTCGGCAAAATAGAGGCGTTCTTTTTCTTTCAGGGCATCGGTGATATTGTCTACCCGGCCCATCAAACCGGCCTTGCCTTTTTTACCAACTCCGCCTTTGAACAACGGCTTGATAAAAATCTGACCGTGCCGTTTGATCATGTCTTTGATCTCATCGACACTGAGTTCAGGGCCTCGCACTTCTGAGTGGGGAAATTCCACGAGGTCCAATAATTTACGTCCCCAAAGCATGCCAGTTATCTGCATCGTCTTCTCCTGCCTTCCAAAATAAAAATTAAAAAGGGTTTTGGGTGTGAGAGTCTAAAGAATCAATAATTTAACGGGACCCTGCCAGACATACCGAAATCCGACCAAGCCCACATATTTACACAGTTTCAGGGTAAATCGAGGGATGTATTGTAAGACATTTCAGTCTTTTGTCAATAATATCCTGAATGAATTATTGCAGGGAAAAACGGGAAGGGATTGCTTCTATTTAAGGGAGGGTTTTGCATAAGTCGTCATTGCGAATACTTCGGTTACGCTCAGCACAGGCTCCGTGAAGCAATCCAGCGAAACTCTGGATCGCCACGCTCCTTTCAGTCGCTCGCGATGACGTAGCGAAGACCACTGAACAAAGGCTCACGCTTTTGGCGGTCGCGTAAGCGTCACCGCCGCATTACCACCGGGCGTTGCCCGGTGCCTAGCCCACTCCCGTGGGAGGGAATATAGTAATCACTCTTTAAGCCGAGACAACTTTTTGCTAGCCAGACAGAGCTACGGCACGCTGGCCCCACGCCTAGTGGTTTAATCTCTTTTTCAGTTCTTTGATGCGGAACTTTTCTTCATCGCGGGAGATGAATTGATGGGAGGCATCGTGTTCGAGCATGAGGATCTCAAAACGCAACGCCAAGCGAACCGCTTCCGCATAGTCCCGGCCCGGCTCCACTTTGAAGTTGATGACCCGTGTGTTGAATTTATCCGGTTGGACGGTTTCCAGATAGCCATCAATGGTCTCGGGGGTGATGCCGCCTCCCACCGAGACAGGAATATTTTTGCTTTTAATTTTTTTTACCACCTCTACAACCTGAGCCACGAAGCTTTCATCCCACTTGGGTTTCTTCATCGATTCAGACAGGTCACTGCAACCGATGGTGATCTCGTCGAGATATTCCGCTTCTGGAGCCGAGAGGATGGAGTCCAGTTGCCGGACTGCGGTCTCGGTTTCGATATTGATCTGTTTTTTTAATCGCTCAAACCGCATGGGGGTGGTGAAGTCTCGCACCGCAGAGATGAAATTTTCCAGACCATAAGGCGACTCCACCATCGGGGCGATCAATCCATCAATATTCAGAGGCAAAAGTTGTTTGATATCGTTCCTGGCGTTGGGTCCGCCAATCTTAACCACGGCAGGCAGGGGTTTGCCTTCTGCCCAGTAAGCGATCTGCTCGATGCTCATGCCAGCGTCTTCAGTGGACAGCTTGAGTCCGCAAGCCCCGAACTGGTTTTTCAGGTTCAGGAGAGTGGAGTGCATATCTTGATCCGGTTTGACTGGCACCATCTGCAAAACCGTTTTTTTGGATTTCACCTAGCGTTCCCCCTTTTTGCGGAATATGACAGAAGGATCGATATGACCGATGGAACCGCAACCTGTCAGGATCATGGCTTTTTTCAATTCATTCAATTTTTCTCTTAAATAAAAGGAAACGCCTTCCTGCCCTGCCCCAAACGCGGCGATACAGACGGGCCGCCCGATCATGACCGCATCGGCTCCCAGCGCCAGCATTTTGAGGATGTCGATGCCTTCACGAATACCGCCATCGACGAGGACTTTGATCCGGCCTCCCACGGCATTGGCAATTTCGGGAAGAACTTCAGCCGTCCCCGGCATATGGTCCATCACCCTTCCGCCGTGATTGGAAACCACGATGGCATCGGCTCCGGCTTCTATCGCCGCCAACGCCGACTCCACATTCATGATTCCTTTCAATATAAAGGGAACTTTTAAATGCGATTTCAGTTCCTGCAACTCCGCAATCGTTTTGGGTCCCACCGCCTGGCCTTTCAGGCTCATGGTTTTAAACGAAGCGGCATCAATATCAATTCCAACAGCAATGGCACCTGCGTCTTCAGCGGCTTTGAACCGCTTGATGATATCGAGATTGTATTCCCGCGGCTTGAAGATGGGAATTCCCAGTCCTCCGCGTTTTTTAATGGCTTCTAATCCGATCAAATATTTTTTGGGACTCGCCCCATCGCCTACCATTCCCAGGGTACCGCACTCGAGGCAACCATCGAGGATGGCATCGGCGTATTCTCTTTCGTCCATGCCTTCTGCCAAATTGGTTTCCATACCGGTGATGGGTGCCGCCAGAACCGGGAAGGCCAGTTTGTGTCCGAACAGCTCTACTGAAGTTTCGGGGATTTTCACTCCATGTATGGTTCTCAGGTTGACCTGATAACGAGCCAACGCCGTCAAGTTTTCGGTGAACGCGCTACCCGTGCCGATTCCGCCAATGCCCGGAACTTTGCCGGCGCACTCCACTCCATCACAAACTGTGCAGGCTTTGCAGGCGACATAAAATTTTCTCCGGGCGTTGTTGCGAATGATGTCCCAGGTCAGGTCATTGGTGGCACCGATTTCTATTTTTAGAGTTTCCCGGGCGAGATCGTTGATGCGAATGGCCTCCTCACGGGTTTTTGCAACGGTGATAACGTAACCCACCTTGCCCATATTGCTTCGGGGTTCTTCCGCCATGTCCCCGGCTTCTTTCATAAGAATAATTTCTTTGACTCCTTTAATTTTTCGGGCTTCTTCCACACCTCGAATTGAAAGGATTTTTCCAGGTTGCGGAAACAGGGACCGCTCCGCAGACACCAGCGAGGTTTTCGGTTCCAAACCGGCGGGCGTTTCACCCAGGGCAATCTGGATCGCCGCTTTATAAAGATTGACTCCCGTAGCCAACGGATACGTGTAGGCCGACATCCAGCCCCCACTCAAACGGGCGGCAATCTCGACAATCTTTGGACCATCAGGAGTTATTTTGATATCGCCCTTGGCGGCCCCGACATCGATCCCCAATGCGGAAATGGCTTGTTTAAAAACTTCAATAGCTCCTGCCTGTTGTTTCTCTGGCAAAGCGGAAGGAAGCGTATGCCCGACTTCAACGAAGTAGGGAGCCCGTTCGATAATTCGATCCGCCACTCCGGTAATATGGACACTATCTTCAAACACCAACGCATCCAGGCTCAGTTCAGGCCCTTCCATAAACTCTTCAAGGATCAGCTTTCCACTGATTGAGGCTTCTTTGGCCTCACGAAAAGCAGGAATCAGGTCATCGAGACGTTCTATTTTGCGCACCCCGCGAGCCCCCATATTATCGCAGGGCTTGATGACCAGAGGCAGGGGCATACTCCGGACAGCCTGCTGGCATTCTTCCAGAGTCCATATGGGTCGAAAGTCCGGAATCGGCACTCCGTTTGCCTTCAACACCTGGCGCATCTTGATTTTATCCGTCGCGCGTTCGGCAACTTCAAAGGGAATTCCCGGCAGGTTCAAAGCATCGGCCACAGCCGCAACCGTCTGGGACGCGTCTGTCCCCACAGTCAGCACTCCATCAAGAGGACAGGACCCGTGGAACTGTTTGGCCATATTGACGGTAAGATTGATATTGCGTGTGCTGACCTCAATCGGGTAATCGGCCAGAAGCATGCCTTCTGCCTCCCGGTTATAGTCTGTCACCACAACCTTCAAGCCCATGGACTTGGCAGTCTTGATGGCAGGCACCTGGAACACACCACCTCCAATTATCAGCAAATGTTTAGGACGTTTTATCGGCATCACTTATCCCTGTTGGAAATAAAAGAACGGGCTCAACACAGTCTTAACGACATCTCAAATCATGAGCTTTAACGATCCACCCTCAATATGTACTGAATTCTTCCATATTGCATAAATTTTTTGGGAAAACCGGCTATTATTCCAGGTAATAGGTCTTTAAAGTCCTGCCAAAAACCACCACTTCTTCAGAATGCAACGAGGTCTCCACCTCCCCGGAGCGTTGCAAAACACGGTGGGTTTTGGGGCTCCCTGCAAAAGCAGTAAAATACTGCCCGCTGTTGGAAGAGATACTTCCCGGATGAGTTTGCTCAATCAACTTGTTTTCGATCAGCCATTGGGCCATGTTATCGGAGGCTTTGGCTTGCGCAATCTGGTAGTTCACCGCAAAAATGTTAGCACAAACAAAAATCGCCACGGTGCCCCAGCCAAGAACGGACCGGTAAAATATGCGTGCCTGTAACTTATAAAAAACCAGAAAATAGAAAATGACTGGAATCAGAAAAACCAGATACCGCTGGGCCGGACGTGTGGCAGAACAAATCAGCAGGTAGGGAAGGCATACCGTCAAGAGAAATCCCGCAACCGCATTTTTATTTTTGCTCGCCTCAACAAAGCAATCAAAAATGAGAAAACAAAAGAATACCCCGCCCAACCCCTTCACAAAAAGAACCAGTGCGCCATTCAACAGTCCATCCAACGGTCCGTAGTTCATTTCTCCAGCCTGAAACCCAAGTGGAGTTATTCCCGGCCACATGCCAAGTCCGAAACCCGCTACCAGCAGAGCCCACCACTTCCAAATTTTCCGCACACTGAGAATACTGGCGAGAGCAAGTGGCCCCAACAATATGCCCAGATAACTGGCGTACGAGGAAAAGATTTTTAGAAAATTGGCGAGTTCAGGTTTAAAGGGTTGGGAAAATGCGTCAGGAACCAGAAAAAAACCATACTGGCTGTAAATGACCCACAGATACGTGGCAAATCCGAGCAGGGGCAATAGAAAAAATTGTCCGCATTTTTTGGCCCATGACCCATTGATCCGGTTCTGAAGCCAGAAAATATAAATGAACCCTGGGGCCATCAACAGGGCATGGTATTTAACCCCTATCGCCAATAAAAAAACCACCGATGCCAACCAGCCATAAACGGTTTTCACCTCACTTTTAAAAACCAGAGCAAAACTCAGTAACAACAAACCCACTGGCAGGATATCGGCAGTGGCCCGACCTGAAAATAACCAGATCAACGGAGAAAAGGTCACCAGAGCACACCATAAATGGAACTCTCTGGTATGACCGGGCTTCAAGGAAGAAGTAAATATTGCCCCTGCGGCTAAAATCGCCACTAAACCTGAAAGCGATGCCAGTCGATAACTCCAGAAACCCTCGGGCTCCCCTGTGAGAAAATGAAAAAGCGTAGAGAACCCGACATACCCCAGCGGGTTGGCTTGCATGGAAAAATAATCGGCCATCCCCTGCTTGCTCTGAGGATCGAGAAGGCTCTGCGTTGCCTGGGCGAATACATATTCCAAATTCACAAAGGGCGTATTGATATAAAACGCATGCAGGATTACAGAAAGCGCGCTCCAAAAAATCAGAGCAGGAAAAACAGAATGATTCAAAGTTTTGGTGGGAGGAATCAAGCGGTTAGGTGCGTTAAGCTGAAGAAAAAATCAATTGGTGCCAGATTCAGCATCTGCAATCTGGCAGGCGCAAAATCCAGACAATTCTGCTAAACTGACACGTGTCAGGGCACTCTATGAGTTTGACCCGATTTGACTTACAAATCAAGCCCCCAAATAACCACAAGTTTTCACCTGCCTTGTCGACCATGTCCACCTATAACCGTACTGACCAGTGAAACTTTTCTTTACCCGGTTGAGCACTCTCAATATTTTTGTCGCCCTGGCCGGAATCATCTTTCTCATTTACGCCAACGGATTGAACACTCCCCTCCAGAGCGATGACGAAAGACATATTTATGGGACACCACAAATAACCAGTGTGGATCACTACACCAACCTGTCGGGCATCGGCTACCGCCATATCAATGGCCTGAGTTTTGCGCTGAACTACCAATGGGGACAGGACAACCCTTTCGGCTATCACCTCTTTAATATCCTGATCCACATATGTACCACCTTCCTGGTTTTTTTCATCGCCAGACTGACCGTCTGGAAGGGAACACCCTGGGGCGAAGACGCGGCTCTTAAAATAGCGCTGATCACTGCCCTCTTGTTTGGGCTCCACCCCATTCAAACCGAAACCGTGACCTACATCTCGGGCCGACCCGGTGGGCTGGCCGGACTGTTTTATTTTTTATCCTTACTACTGTTTATTCTTGCAAGCCTGAAAGGTGCGGGAGTTCTTCGTTTCGTTTTCTATCCCCTTTCCCTGATAATTTTTTTCATAGCCGTCCTGAGCAAGGAGTCCGCCATCACCCTGCCTGCGATAATTATCCTTTATGACTTATGTTTTATGCAGGGAGAAAAATGGCCGCCGTTTCGTTCCCGGCTCGGATTTTATCTCTGTTACCCGGCTCTGGCCGGGGCCGCTTTTTTATTTTCGCCTCATGTATTCAGAACCATTGAAGGGTTCTTCCATAAAATCAATTTTACTTTTGGGCTGGTGCAGTTAGACCTTCTCAAACACCCGCTGAAACTATTCCTGTTCCCGGTCAACCTGACCTTTGAGTACGATTTTTCAACCCAGGTAAGCTGGGCATCGCTGGGGGTTTCCATCGCAATCGTTCTTTTATGTGTTTTTCTGGCCTTTAAAAAATTCTATGTAAAAAGTTCGGTTTTGACATTCTGTGTCTTATGGTTTCCCCTGACCATCGCTCCAACGAATTCGTTTATGCCACGCACCCATTTGTTCAGTGAACGCAATATGTATATCCCTTCATTCGGACTCTGTCTGTTCGTTGCGGTCCTCCTCTACCTGATAGCGGACAAAGCCAAAAAGCGCGGCATCATATGGGGAACCGTTCTGCTGATACTTATCTGCACTTCCGCCATGGTTGTTAAGAGAAATCAGGTTTACACATCCCCTTCGACTCTCTGGGCCGATGCCTTCAAGAAATCCCCCAACAAATTGAGCATCGGGAAAACCCTTAGCATCCATTATTTAATGGAAGAAGATTACACCAGCGCATTAGCACCGTTAAAGGCGTTGTTACAGATCAATCCCCATCTCTATGACGTGCATCAGAATCTCGGCATCGCCTACAAAAGTCTCGAAAACTTCCCCTCAGCCGAAAAACATTTTAAGGAAGCCATACGCATTGAACCTATGGACCCCAGTTCCCACTTCAACCTCGCCAGCCTTTATGGAAACTTGGGACAATTTATTCAGGCAAGCCAGGAATTTGACCGGGCCGATGCGCTTTACAAAACCACAGGCAAATACCCACCCCAACAATTTTATCTAGACAAAGCCCGAGCCCATAACCAGGCAGGAATTGAATTGATACAGTCGCAAAAGTTCGAGTCTGCACTCACCCAGCTTGAAAAATCGGTCCAGCAGAACCCAAAACTCCTGTCAGCCCGATTCAATCTGGCAAAACTGCTTTTGGAATTCAAAAATGATCCGGAAAAAGCCAGGACCCATCTTCAGGCAGGGCTCGCACTCAATCCCACTCCCGAGCAAACTCAGGTTTTGAAAAACTTGTTGGAGCAAATAAAAAAATCTGCAGCCAAGAAAAGTCTTCCTTGATTATTCCCCAGCACCAATCATGAATCACAATCCACCCACATCAAGAACGATCTGCATTCTTCTGTTAGCAGGAACTTTTTTGATTTATTGGCCGGGGGTAAATAACGATTTCATCAATTTCGATGACAATGAATATGTCACGGAAAACAGGCAACTCCAATCAGGGTTAACTTTAGAAAGTGTGCGCTGGGCATTCACCACTGCCAGCTTTGCCAACTGGCACCCTGTCACATGGATGTCACATATGCTGGACTTTCAACTCTACGGGTTAAATCCTGCAGGCCATCATTTCACCAGCCTGTTGATTCACGCCGCAAACGTGCTGTTGTTGTTCCTGCTCTTAAACCGAATGACGGGAGACCCGTGGAAGTGCGCCGTTGTCTCTGCGCTATTTGCGTTTCATCCAATCAATGTCGAGTCCGTAGCATGGATTGCAGAACGTAAAAACGTTTTGAGCACATTATTCTGGTTGTTAACGATTTGGGCATACGTTCTGTTTGTCGGACACAGAAGTCGGTATCTATTGATGATTTTGTTTTTTGCGCTGGGCCTCATGTCCAAACCGATGCTGGTCACGCTTCCGTTCGTTCTGCTCCTTCTCGATTTCTGGCCTTTGAAGCGCTGGGACTTTGATCCGCAGGCAGAAAAAAGCAAACGTGGAAAACTTACGACCTTGGTGATTGAAAAAATTCCTCTTTTTATTCTCGCAATTATTGCAAGTTTTGCCACCTACTTCATTCAGAGAAGTGATGGAGCGGTAAAAACTTTGGAACTTTTCTCGTTACAAGCCCGTTTCAATAACGCTCTGGTTTCCTATATGGAATATTTAGGGAAAACCTTGTGGCCCACGAAACTGTCCATTTACTACCCTCATCCGGGGGACTCACTTCCCCTTTGGCAAGGTGGTGTTTGCGCAATTATTTTGCTGGCCCTGACCGTATTCGTTGTCCGCATGGCTCACCGGGCCCCCTACTTGTTTGTCGGATGGTTTTGGTACCTGGGCACGTTGGTCCCGGTAATAGGGCTCATCCAGGTAGGAGAGCAGGCCATGGCAGACCGTTACGCTTATATCCCGTTACTGGGAATATTCATCATTTTCGCATGGGGGTTACCGGATCTATTGTCCGGATGGCGTCACCAAAAAACAGCATTGCTTGCTTTGGTGGGAACTGTTTTCCCGGCATTGATGATCTTGACCTGGATTCAGGTGGCGTATTGGAAAAACAGCATCACGATTTTAGAACACGCCATCGAGGTTACCGATACCGAGCATCCCGGATTCGTCATGGTCCATAACAACCTGGGCGTGGCTCTCTCTGACGAAGGAAAAGATGAAGAAGCGATCGACCATTTTAAGCAGGCAATACAGCTCAAACCGGAATTTAGTGAGGCCTATTACAGCCTTGGAGTTTCCCTGAGCAAGCTGTCGAAGTTTGAGGAATCCATTAACCCGTACCGGCAGGCCATAAGGCTAAAACCCGATGATGCAGATGCCCATTACAACCTTGGAACTTCGTTGAGTGAACTAAAAAATTTTGATACGGCCATCTCTCATTTCAAGCAATCCATTCGCCTCAAACCCAACATGGCAGATGTTCATTACAGCCTGGGATTAGCTTTAAGCCAACAAAACAAATTCAAAGAAGCGATCCCTCATTATCAGAGAGTAGTCAGCCTGAACCCGGAACACGCAAAAGCACATAACCGTCTCGGTGGTGCCCTGGGACAAATCGGGAAAATGAATGACGCGCTCTTTCATTTCAAAAGAGCGTTAAAAATTCAACCCGATTTTGCCGCGGCTAAAAACAATCTTGACCTGGCCCAATCAATTCTGGATAGATGAAACGCCGGACCTGCAAACTTGGCCCAAATAACCCACTCATGTAGTGACCCACCATTAAGTTGAAGAAGACGGGTTCCATATTGGTTTAGTCAGTGAAAGCCAACTGAAGTCACTTCCCGACCCTACAAAAAACGGTAAAACACAACCGAGTTTCAATCAGTAGTTCCCCCATTTAAAACAAAAAGCCCACCCCTCACCGGACTGATTGAGGGATGGGCTGATTAGTTCATTGACATACTTGTCTAATAATTATTGCATGATCACTTTGCCTTCAAGTTGCTGTTTAGATACCAAGCCAAAGTCACCACTATCAAAACTATTCCTCTTGTTATCCCCCATTACAATATAGTTATTTTTGGGGATTCTATTGCCGTATCGCTTTAATTGTAAGGCTAATACACGTGATGAAGTGGCAGAACGTGTCATTGTTAACGCTTTACCATTAATAAGCATTTGGTTTGATTTAAACTCCACCCTATCGCCCGGAACTGCAAGAATCCGTTTAACCATAAGCCTATCTCGGGTATTAAACTTAAGAGCGATCATGTCACCTTTCTCAGGACTATGCTTTTTGAAATAATCTCTATCAATCTGGACTTCATCGCCATGCTCCAAGGCTGGCTGCATGGAACTTCCGTTAACTTTTAATCTTGGAAGCGGATTAGCTTTTTCAGTATATCCGGAAGTTATGTTTGCCCCGCCCCCAAGAACTTTGATGCGGCTTCTTTGAAGGTCCGACTTCCACATGGACATTACATTATAACCATCCAACAATTGCTTCATAGCAGAGGGCCAGTCAGGAGCTGTAATTGAGACGGAAATATTGACACCTCTTAGATCCTCAGGATAAGTGATTTGGATACCTGTGGATTTGTGGATGCGATCTAAAACATCACTAAGCGGGTGTGCTTTGAACTTAAGCAAGATCCCGTTATCGTTTTGGTCAATTATACTGGTTTGCGCCGCCCACAAATTACCAGCGGATAACACCAGACTTAGCAAAACATATTTGAAAAGCTTCATTTATCTAACCCTTATGAATAGAAACTTTAAAACTCAACATTGCCGCCTCCACTAGTATTCCCGGAAGCCACGTCATAGTTCGGACCTCCTCCATGGGAACGGTTATTGGCATAATAATTACCGGTTCCTGAAATTTTAATCCCAGATCTACCAAACCCTATAAGATAGCTCATTGCATTACCTTCAATTTGGTTAATTGTCCCCGTTACTAAAATATTTGCAGATCCGCTTTCCCTTATGTGATTGCCAGTGACTTGAACACCACCTCTGACAGTAATCCCCGCTTCTCCGCTCACTCCAGTGTTATTCCCGTATAGCTGGTTATTTATAACCCTCGAACTATCGGTCACCTTAATTCCCGAAAGTGTGCTACTTAAAATATTATTATTGCTTACCAGACTGTACGCTAGCGCAAATATCCCCACGCCCTGATTATCAGAAAGGTTGTTCCCCTCTACGTTTGCCGTATAGTTTGCATGGATGCCGTCTCCAGAATTTGCGTGTAAAACATTAGCTTTTACCATGGATGAACCACCCGTTGAAATACCGTGGGAACCATTATTTGACGCTGTATTATCAATAATTTGAGATTGGGCCCCAGTACGAATGCCAGTATCTCCATTACCCCTTGAGATGCAATTTCTAACAATGGCCACATCGCCCAAATAAATCCCAGCCATGCCATTGTTCAAGACGGTGCAATCTTTAACAACGTGACTTCCCCCACCAAGGCTGATCCCGTTAGCACCATTCGAATGGATTCGCATATTGATAACCCTGTGTCCAGTTCCAGCGGCATTTTCCCGAATGCCATACCCTGCGAAGTTGCGAATTGTTCCATTGCGGATTTCGATGTTGGTCTTGTTACTAAATAAGATACCTGTATTATTAACGTCAACAGGAGTGGACCCGGGACCGATCAAACTGAAACCATTGAGGTCGATCGTCACATTATCCGCTTGTACAACGATGGCAAAGGCCGAAGAGGGTGATATCAAATCACCCGTAAAATAGTAGGAACCGGGCTGAGTGATACCAAACCCCGAAGATGAAATTGCGGAAATGGGAATACGCACTTCAGAACCAGCGGCATCGATGATTTCATTAGCGTGCAAACCATCCAACAGGTCCGCATCCAGTCCACTGCCTGTACCCTGCGCCACAATACCGGCTGGACCCTGAGGACCCGTATCCCCTTGCGGACCAGTAGCACCTGTTGCCCCTGTTGCGCCATCAGAACCATTAGCCCCTGCCGCTCCTGTATCACCTTTCGGACCTTGAACGCCCTGTGACCCAGTATCGCCTTTTGCCCCAGTCAAACCTGTATCACCCTGCGGCCCTTGAGGACCGGTAGCACCTGTTGCGCCATCAGAACCATCAGCCCCTGCCGCTCCTGTGTCACCTTTCGGACCTTGAACGCCCTGTGACCCAGTATCGCCTTTTGCTCCGGTCAAACCTGTATCACCCTGCGGTCCTTGAGGACCGGTTGCACCTGTTGCGCCATCAGAACCGTCAGCCCCTGCCGCTCCGGTAGCCCCCTGTGGTCCCGGTGTAAGTTCAATGGTATTGATTTGGGTTTGCAGGTCAGCGGTTTCCGCTTGCAAGTCACTCACTGCCGCCCGTAACCGCTTATTGCCCTTCAGCTTGTTTTTATCTTCGTTCTCTTCCTTCTTATCCTTGCCCTTCTTTTGCGCAAAAGCCACACTTGTGAAAGCAGTATCGTTCAACACCAACCCTCCCCCCAACTGAACGAATAGAAACAGAATCGTTAAACTAAAAACTAAAACTGACCGCTTAATAACAGTTGCCATGACTTTCTCCCCACAAGAATTGATGTAGCAAAAAGTTAATTTTTTATACCTTCGTAGTTAAGCCTCAAGAAAGCCATCATCTATGGATGGTTTCCCCCTTTGTTGGTGCCACCCGAGTAATCAGGGCTCCCTCCAAAAGAAGCATTGTTCTTATAAATACCGCTACCTTGAAACCTGATTCCATAACCGTGAACTCCGCTTATATAAAACATGGAGTTTTCTTCAATCACATTACCTGATCCGGTCACATGGATGTTGGCACGCCAGTTTTGCTGGGAATTATTTCTTACTATTCTTGAACTGAACTGGGCAAATATCCCCGCTTCAGAATCCGTCTGGGAAGTATTATTGCCAGTCGATGTATTGTCATAAATCATGGATTCATTCCCGGAATATATTCCTGACAAAACACTATTGCTAACATTATTTTCTTTGACCAAATTAAAGAAACCAGCAAATATTCCTCGTCCCGCACTAGTTTGAACAACATTCTCTTCCACGGAGGCCGCACTGCCGGTTTGAATTCCATGGCCTCCATTGTTTCTCACCAAATTACCTTTTACTTTGGAGGTCGACCCAACGTTGATTCCTCCCTGCACATTGGATACAACCGTATTCCCAATAACTCGGGAACCTTGCCCTGCAACGATCCCGGCGATGGCATTCTTTCTAACGGTGTTTCCTGAAAAAAATATGTCATCCAGACCTATGATTCCAGTGCCGACATTGGCAACCGAGGTGCTTCCAATCACTCTCGAACCGGTACCCACAAAGATTCCTCCCAGTCCATTCGCTGCGGCCCATGATTCACGAACCAATGCATGGCCGCCACCATTAAGGCCATTTATAAGAGAGATCCCATGTCCTCCGTTTTCTCTGGATACGACATTGGTCACCCGATGTCCAACAGTATTGCCAAATTGTGAAGCATCATCGACAATTCCATGACTGCCAAATCGACGCACCATGCCGTTTTTGATTGTCACATTAAATTTGGATTGAATCAAAATACCTATCCCAGTTCCGTTACCTCTTCCTGGTCCAGTCAGGGAGAAGCCATTGAGATCAATCGTAACGCCATCCCCTTTGACAACGATGCCATGATCAGTGGTATTGGCGATCGTTAAATCTGAAGCAAGAAAGTAGGACTTAGGATCGTTTAACTCAATGGTGAACGGTACTGAAGAAATAGGAATTCGTACTTCATCGCCGGCCGCATTTACTGCCGCATCAATGATCTCATTGGCATGAAGCCCATCAACCAAGTCAGCATCCACCCCACTTCCTGCACCCTGTGTGAGTAGAGCGTTGGTGCTATTAATTTGAGTTTGTAAGCCTGTAATATCCCCGTCATTAGACGTTACCTGACCCTGAAGATTCGCGATATCTCCATCATTGGACGTAATTTGATTTTGAAGACTGGTAGTGTCTGCGCCCTGCTGAGTTTGCAGGTTTGAAATATCTGTGTCGTTGGATGTAATCTGTCCCTGCAAATTGGTTATATCGCCATCATTAGAAGTGATTTGACCCTGTAGGTTGGTGATGTCCCCATCATTGCCGGTGATCTGGTTTTGCAGATCAGCGTCCTTTGCTTGAAGATCAGTGATGTCTCCATCGTTACTGGTTATTTGGCTCTGAAGGTTTAAAATATCTCCATCATTGCTTGTGACCTGCCCCTGAAGGCTGTTTACCGATGACGTGGTACTTGCGTCCAGTGTCGACACATTCGAGTTGGTGGTATTTACCTGTCCCTGAAGATTAGAAATATCACCATCGTTGCTGGTGATCTGACCTTGCAGGTTAGTAATATCATCATTATGTTGTTGCTCAAGGGCTTGCACTCCACCACTGGCCTGCCCTGGCGGTGAAGTAGGCTTACCGTTTTGCGCGAACGCGACTGAAGAAGTAGTTAATAGAAATAAAACTGTGAAAAGAGATATAACTGTAGGTAGGCGATTCATAAATCTTTCTCCCCGTAAGATTAAACCTTAAAGTTTAAGAACTCTATTTCTGATGTTTTATTATGAAGTGCGTAACCCGCCGGAGCAGGTAAAAATTCGGAAGGTAGAAAATTAGCTGTGCCAATAATAGTACTTATTCCGTTGTCAGACAACCCCCTAAATAGGGGGTTTGGGCAAAATGGGGTTAATTGACGAAACTGTGACAATTTTGGTGGGAAGATCCTGATGTTCCACCAAGCGGGGGAAATTTAAGGCAGGGAAAAAACATATCACTGTTTAACTTTTCGTAACCAACCCAGCTACCTGAAGTGACATTGGTCGCAGTCGCTTTCAACGCTAAAGGCTTGTTCGCCATTGTGGCAGGCTCCGCAAAATTTACCCTCTCCCATAGTTTTCATGGTCATGGCATTTCCAACATCAGCACGGCCCACTCTCTTTTGGAAAATCTTGTTATGGCAATCCTCACATGTTTTCCCATAACTCAAATGTATGCTGTGGCTAAACCGGACACGTTCCAGCTCTCCGGTATCTTTGTAGTAAATTCCTCCAGGCATACGAGCAGAGGTGGTTTCAGGAAGGGTTGTCATGCAAATGGCGAAAACAACCAACAACAGAATACTCAAGCGAAATACATTCTTATTCATTCGTCTTTTAAAGTTTAAAATCCTGTTTATAAGAAAGTTTTGTTTATATTCGGGCCAGATGTTGCCATTTCTGAATCACCCTGTCAATCAATGGAGAATTTGAGTTGATCAATTGACACAATATCCTGCTTATCGGACCTCCCGGCTCTGGTAAGTCGATGTCGGCAAAAACACACACCACTCACATTTAATGCTGACTTGACCGCAATGACCCACTCGTGTAGGTTGAATCCGCAATCGGCATACCAAACAACCCCCTCAATCCCCCTTATCAGGGGGAAGTTTATATAATCCCCCTGTCAAGGGGGGCTAGGGGGGTTAAACATTCCCTGCCGGTAATACTCGGCAATAGTGAAGTTAGGAGGACAATTGGTCGCACTCGTTCACAGTGGAGCGGTTCTGGGAATTGACGGTTACCCGGTCGAGGTCGAAGTCAACCTTTCACAGGGCCTGCCGGGGATGTCCATCGTTGGTCTGCCCGATGCCGCCGTCAAAGAAAGCAGTGACCGGGTCAGTGCCGCCATCCGCAACACCCAGCTTTCCCTGCCTGTACGAAGAATAACCATCAACCTGGCTCCCGCCGATATCCGCAAAGAAGGCTCCGCTTTCGACCTGCCTATCGCTATCGGCATTCTTGTCGCCAGCGGACTGATCGATAACGAGCGATTGAAAAAATTTGTGATTCTCGGCGAACTCTCTCTCGATGGCCGGGTCAAACCCATTCGTGGCGGACTCTCCATCACCGCCATGGCACGGGAAAACGGTATGGAAGGCGTGCTTCTGCCAGCGCAAAACGCCGCAGAAGTTTCGGTGATCGAAGGCATTCCCATCTATCCGATAGAAACCCTGCCCCAGGCTGTGGAATTCTTATGCGGGAAGCTGGCGCTTCAGGCAATGACTCCTGAAACCCAAGCCGAGAGCCCACGCGCCAGCGAATACGAATTGGATTTCACCGATGTCAAAGGCCAGCACCATGTCAAACGCGCATTGGAAATTGCCGCCTCAGGCGGACATAATATTTTGCTTATCGGACCTCCCGGCTCCGGTAAGTCCATGCTGGCAAAACGCATCCCGACTATCCTGCCCTCCATGACTCAGGGGGAAGCCATCACCAGCACAAAAATCCATAGCGTGCTCGGTCAGTTAAAAAACGGCGGAGGGCTCCTGAAACTACGCCCTTTTCGTTCGCCGCACCACACTATCTCCGATGCCGGGTTGATCGGTGGCGGGCGCGTGCCCATGCCGGGGGAAGTATCCATGGCGCATAACGGCGTGTTGTTTCTCGATGAGCTTCCCGAATTCAAAAGAAACGTTCTAGAGGTATTACGCCAACCCCTGGAAGACGGCGAGGTCTCCATTTCACGCGCCGCAGGTTCCATCACCTATCCCGCCAACCTCATGCTGGTGGCGGCTATGAATCCCTGCCCCTGCGGTTACCGATTCGACCCGAAACGAGAATGCGGATGCACTCCCATGACTATCAAAAAGTATGTGGGGAAAATATCGGGGCCCTTACTCGACCGCATCGACCTGCATATCGAAGTACCGGCGTTGGACTATAAAGACCTGTCATCAGAATCCGGTGGAGAACGGTCCCAGGCGATAGCTGACCGGGTTGAGCAAGCCCGAAGCGTCCAGTTAAAACGCTTTCCGGACGACGAAAACAATTTCAACGCCAACATGAACCCGCATCAACTGAAATCCTGGTGTCAACTCGATGAAGCTTCGAAAAAGATCATGGCTCTGGCAATAGACAAACTGGGGCTCAGCGCCCGGGCGCACGACCGCATATTAAAAGTCGCCCGCACCATTGCCGACCTGGCTGGAAGTGAATCGCTACAGTCCGAACACATTGCCGAAGCCATCCAGTACCGCTCCCTCGATCGCGAAAGCTGGTTCTGACCGGCGAGCCGCCGGGGGCCCGAGAGGCGTAGGGCCAGTGGACCTGGAACTTTAGTTCCCAATCAGGCCCGAAGGAAAAAAAATAAATATGATGGAAAATATTAGGTTAAACTTTATTTAGCTTGTCGGGTTAGATATGGATTCAGAAATCCCCTAATAATTCCGAATAGAAGTATATGCAAACACCCTTCTACAGCACGGTCATATGAATAGAATCACAACACCAAAATTTATCCAGAAGGAACAACGTCATTTTATTCCCAGTGATGGAGGCCCCTGGTTTGCCACAAAACGTCATATGGCGAAGCCTTTCGCGGATTTAACCGCCCGATATTTTCTGGACTCAAGGATTCGTAAAAATATCACTCATCTTAAAAATGAACAACCTGATCTGATATTGGGCGAGACGCATTGCCACTCCACTTTTTCAGATGGATCGCACTCGGTACAAAACATACTGAAAAGAGCCGCCTTCCTGGGGCTGGACTATGTAGTTATTACCGATCATTTAATTCCGGGGAAATTTTTGATCGAGACCATAGTCGCTTCTCTAAAGGAGCAGGCTCAATGTATTAATGAATGGGATGAAACCACCAAACCGATCAAAGCGTACCCTGCTTTTGAAATAAGCACTATGGATGGACATCTGATTATCATTCTGGACCCGGAATACTTATCTTTGGAAAAAGTCTCCGACATTTCACTTCAATTTTCTGACTTTGATTACCAGTTCGTCTCTATGCTTGATGTGATTCCAAGAATTGAACCCTTTGGGGGAATATCAATCGTCCCACATCCAGAAAAAAAGAAAACACACCCTTTTGGTGCATCCATTAAGTGGGTAAAAGAAAACCTTACTGGGCTGGTCGATGGGATAGAAGATATATCATCGGGGCATGGATATCAGGAATCTTATTCACAGGAACTTGGCTTGGCCTCCATCGGCTCATCGGACGACCATTTCAACTTGCTCATGGGTACAGCCGTCACGGCTTACGATGGGAACATCCACAACAGTCTGATTTCTGCTGTAAAAGCCAGACAAACGAAAGCGATCTCCGTTGAAAGCTCCCTGCAACATCTCCTCACAATAGCGCGCCGTGTGATTTAACATTGCAGCAAAAAAAAACAGCTTAAGAGTTGGGCCCGATCAGTTGGTAAAACTGGCACCAAAAGGGCTACTTGAACTCGCGGAGCCTAGTTGCAGGTATTTTTCTTTTTTCTACTTTTAAACTGCTTTCGCAGTTGATCCTTCCCATAGATTTCTACCGCAAGTCTGAGATTATCCACCATCAGCCTCTTTTCCATCTCGGTATCATATCGCCTGGGTATTCCAGTCCTTTGAGTATCCGCTTTTCGATCCGTAGTTGTAAGCATGAGAAATCCTTTGAAAGTTTAATTTCGTTCAACACCTTGCTCAATACCGTAGAAAGTAGCCATTAATTTGGCGACTGTACTCATAGACTTTTCCTTAGGTGTGCAATTTTTGCCGGGTACTTCAGGGTTTTTGAGAGTTTTGGGCCTCACATTGCGCTTTTTGGTACTTGCAGTCATGGTATTCCCTTTCCAAAAAATTGACATATAGATGCATATTTTATAAGTGCAACTATTGAGCCAATTATTGACTCGTGTCACTTTTGACCTGGAATCTGAGGTGGCGATACGGAAAGAAGCGGGTGGGGGGGGGGGTCTGCGCTAAAAAGAAAAGGGGCCCGGCCATTTGGCCGAGCCCCTTTACGTAAATATGGACTAAAAAGACTCCGGCAGAGTCAAAGTTCTGCCGGATAATAGTGGGTTCTTATTTGGGTACCACTTGGGTGGCCTGTGGGCCTTTCTGCCCCATGCCTTCCTCAAATTCAACCGACTGGCCTTCTGTAAGAGTCTTAAAACCTTCTCCTTGAATCTCTGAGAAATGAACAAAAAGATCTTTGCCGCTCTCGGACTCAATGAATCCATAACCCTTGCCTTCGTTAAACCATTTTACTTTTCCTTCTGCCATGATAAATACTCTCCTGCAATCTAGGGGAACACACTTCCAGAAAAGCTGGATAATGTCTTCCCTGTTTTTTTAATGGGGTTGGATTGATGCAAGGACTTTCAGAAAACCACTTCGAGAAAAAACCAAACTTCCTTTAGTCTACTAAACTAAATCGTTTTTACACCTTCGCTCTAGGCTAGAAAATAGAAGGAATCAACCTACACTGCAAACAAACAACCCTGTTTTACTTGATCAGTCTAGCATGAAATACGGAAAATATTCGACAAAACTTAACAAAAAAGTTTAAAATATCGGGATTAAAGAAGGTTTTTCTCCATTTTTGTAGAATTTAGTTCCTAATTCAGGGGAAATGCGTTATATCTGTTAGCAGGATCAGTTATTTAAATACCCCTTGTTACCCCCCGTTATTTTCACTCCTCTTTGTTTTTTGGGCCCTAAATCACAATCCTAAAGTTTAATGGTTTGCTTCTCAGGGCAACTTCTTTAAAAAAATTTATCGACATCAGTTAGTTTGGAGTAGAGGATGAAGAGTTGGTTGCGTTTGTTTGCTTTTAGTGTTTCATGTTTTCTGTTTTCAGGTTGCGCCGCGGGAAAAGTTTATGTTGCCCAGTCTGAAGATAGTCAGGCCTCCTGTTTGGCGCTTGAAAAAGAACTGAAGCTGGCTCAAGTAAAAATAGAAACTTTGGAAGAAACCGATCACACCTTGAAGAACCTGCGAGATTTGGCTCTTGGGGCCGCCCGGTTTGCTTTTCCCCCTCTCCTGATATTGAATGCCATTTTGACGGTATCTGATTCCCATATGGCAGATATAGCCGAAACCGAAGCCTTGAAAAACAGGCACGATGGCATGGTTACAATTTCCAACCAAAAAGACTGCGGCTATAAATATGCCCAGCGTAACGCTGGACTCAGCAAGCAATAGCTTTTACTGGCTAGCAATCGTGTTCTCGGCTTTACGGGCCATTGCATGTTGCCACCACGGCTAGTGGCCACGCCCGGGGGAAATTAGCAATAGGGTTGATGAGCGAATAGCAGGTTAACTCGGCTGAATAAGATATTATCCCCTGCGTCCAACGAGTTATGCTGGAGGGAGCAGGTCTTCGAGGAAAAATGCCGCCAATTCGGAGCGGCTGGCCAGGCTGGTTTTCTGATAAATGGATTGCGACTGCTGTTGCACGGTTTTCAGTTTTGTACTGCGGGTATCAGCAATCTCTTTGAGCGAAAAACCCTTGAGCAGAAGAAACCCCACCTCCGTTTCAGCCGGGGTCAATTTCCAATAGGCAAACTGATTTTCGATCTTGACCGATAAACCTGCCAGCAGTTGATGCGTCTCGCCCTTCCATTTTTCTTTTTCTTCATTCAGTTTTTCCACATCGCTTTTTAACGATTCGATTTTCTGCCGGGCCTGAAGCAACTGCCTGACTCCCCCACCAAACACCGCGCCACTGAGAGCCAGCAAGAGTCCTTCCAAAATCAGGTGAGTGCCGGTACCTCCCTCCAAATAATCGCTGACGAGGTCGAGTCCGACCAGCACCACAAAGGTTCCCGACAACACCAGAACCATGGGGTTGGCTTCCCGGATGTCCGTCATTTGGCTTATATCCCCTGTAAGCGATTGAATTTATTCATAATTTTTATACCCCATAGTGCGGATGGATATTTCCTGCTTCCTGACGAAAATTAGTTGCAAAGAGGTTTATGAAACTTTTCTCAGGAGGTTATCATGTTTGATTTACCGTTGCATCCCGTTGTGGTTCATTTCCCCATCGTTTTGGGTTCATTGCTTCCCTTTTTAGCGTTAATGCTTTGGTGGGCCATTAAAAAGGAATTTCTGCAACAAAAAGTCTGGGTACTTGTGACCGTTATGGCTCTGGCTTATGGAGCCTCGGCCATCGTTGCAGTGGAAGTCGGCGAAAAAGACGAAGATAAGGTGGAAGAAATCGTCTCCGAAAGGGTGATTGAAGAACATGAAGAAGCCGGGGAAATGATCCCCTGGGTGGCAGGCACTTTGTTTCTGGTTTCACTTGCCGGAATGGTGAAGAAAAACTCGCACGCCCTGCGTTTGGGGCTGGCAGTGTTGAGCCTGGTCGCTCTTATCCCACTGGTGGATACGGGCCACACTGGCGGAGAACTGGTGTACCAGTATGGAGCCGCCAACGCGCACCTGCCTGCGGATCGGCAGGCCATGGTTGAGCCAGGAAACTTTCAGATAGAGCATGATGACGATAGTGAAGATGATGGTGATGACCACTAGCCAAACAGCAGAAGAACCGGGTCAACTAATATTGACCCGGTTCGCTCCACAAAATCTGAGAGCCGAATTAATAATAGCTTTACTCTAAAAAAAGAATTACCTTGGCACCGTAGCTTTAATCCCCTGCTTCGTTGCAAAACATTATATTTTTGAGCGACTTGCCATGAGAGAACTTATTCTCGAAAAACTAAAGGTGAGCGGGTATCTGCCTCCTCTTCCCGATGTGCTCATCGCATTGCAGAAGCTGATGAACGATCCCGATTGCAATGTAGAAGATGTTCGTCGACTCATTGCTTCTGACCCTGTTTTATCTTCAAGAGTAATTACCATGGCCAACAGCGTCCTGTTCGGTGGAGGACGTGACGTGGCACAAAATATTGAAGATGCCGTTGTCCGACTGGGAGTCGGGGCGGTGCTGGAACTATGCTATACGTTGGAACTTCCCAATAGCATTAAGGTTCCGCAAACATTTGGGAAAACCCGATACTGGAAACACGGCCTGGCCGTTGCCATCCTGTCCCGTGAACTGGGAAGCAAAGTCTTAACAGATAAAGAAGAGCTGGACTCCTGCTATTTGGCGGGTCTGGTTCATGATATCGGTTTGCTGGTTTATGATTATCTTGTCCCTGAACAATTCGATCAGTTTCTGGCAACCACCGATTTTAATGATCCCGATCAACCTTTGGAAATGTTAGAAAAAAACTTTTTTGGTATAAGCCATTCAGAAGTAGGCGCGGCTTATCTGAAAGAATGGTGGCCGGTTTCGCCGAAAGTTGTTGAAGCCACAGAGGCTCATGGCGGCCCCGGTCTGGAAAAAGATCAAACGCCGAACCTGGCTCGCGTCATCAGCACTGCAAATAGGATCGCGAACAGATATGGTTTGGACCATCCTTTTGAAACCGGACTGCACCAGGCCGCCGATGAGAGTTACCTGGAAGCCCTGAAAATGTCCAGGGAAGAAATGGACGAACTGGTAGACTGGGCCCAGATCGGTGTTCTCGCCGCAGAATCGGTTCTTGAGTAACCAGCGTGACGCTGGACTCAGCAAACAACCCTAGAAAAGAGTTATCTAGGCTCAATCAAGCTCTTAGTCAAGTTGCCCTCACGCCTGGCAGGTTGCTGAAAAACTCCGGGAATCGTCATCCTCGAGGAGCCGAAGGCGACGAAGGATCTCGAAGTTCCTTGTAAAACGATGGGTGAGATTCTTCGCTTTACCCGTCCGGGCATGAGAACAATGGCTAAATATCACACGCTCAAGAATGACAAGCAAGAGAGTTTTTCAGCAACCTGCTAGTGGACACTAACAGTCGTATGCCAAATATAAACAATGCTACCCCCAGCAGGGAAGGCCTCACCTGGGCCAAGGCCTCCCGGTTCATTGCCCTGCCCTTTTACCCTTCCCGGCTGAACACTTTCATGCAGGTAAAACGGTTTGAGGAAGTTCCCATCGACCAACTCCTCGCAAAGGGCGTTGAGGGGATCCTTCTCGATGCCGATGGCACCCTTGGCCCTCATCATGCCAGAGAATATAGTCCTCCGGTGATAGACCATGTTCGCGCCATGCTGGAGAAAGGATTTAAAATAGCCATTTATACCAATGCCTGGGAAGACCGGTTTCAACCATTCCAGGAAATGGGAGTAAAAGTTGTCAGCAACGTCCCCGCCAAACCCGACCCACGTGGATTCCAAGTCGCCATGACCGACTTCCTGCAATTGCAGGACCCGGCGAAAGTCTGCATGATTGGAGACAATTATGTAACCGATGGGGGAGCAATCGACGCAGGCATGCACTTCATCCACGTGCGGCCAGTCAGGGGAAATGAACCCCTCCTTCATTCAGCGACCCGGCTCTTTGCTTACCTTTGCGCCAAATTGTATAATCCATAGACAATAAAACAACTCAGAGGGAAAACCCACTTGTGGGATTAAAGGGTTTACTTCTAGCCTTATTACAAGAATAATAAGCAAATGAAAATCGAACAGGTACAGGAATATTGCGAGGAAGCATTACGGCTTACCGAGCATGAGGGAACCCATGCGGGCCTTTCTTTTCTAATAGGAGAAAAGTTCGGGTTGAATTTCAGCTTGCTCAGGAAAGCCAGGCAAAAACTTCAATTTCTGTATCCCCGCAATGACATGTCGGAAGAGCATCCCCTGAACCAGGGTGGGCGCGCGTTGAAGATGAGCTATGCCCTGACGGTTCAGGAACATTACAGCGCACCTTTAGAAGAAGTCAAATATCTGGAGTCGCTTCTGGTTGATTTCGCGAGGGCCATCCTCAGCACGTTCAGTCAGGAGGACATCAAAAACTATCTGGACTCTTCGCCCAGCCTCGGCATTCGCCCTGACTCCCCGGAAACAGAAGACATGGAAAACGAGTTTTCAGCCGATGACCTGTTATTGGAAGCGGAAGAAGTTCTGGCTCTTGAAGATATCAAGAAACTGCTTCTGCTGGAAAAAGACGGTTAAAAATTTATGGAACCGGAACCGATCCTAAAAAAGCGCACCCGGCACATTCTGGCGTTCCTCATCCTCTGCGCCAGTTCCGTATTGATCCTCTTTACCGGGCCGGGATTCAGCTTCGTCTGGCAGGTGATTCTTTCCAGCCTTCTTTTCTTTTTTCTGTTCTGGCTGGTTACTTGATAGCAAGCCAAATCATCCCCAATAAAGCCACCCCTGACAGGATAGAAATAGCCAAGGTTTTCGATGCGGCCTTTTCCAGCTTATCGTTGACGGGCACAATTGCCGACTGAATCGATTTATTGAGTTCTTCCTTGACCTCTTGCAAAATTTCCATTTTCACAAAGCGGGTGTTTTCCGCTACCAGCTTGTCGAGATCTTCCAGTATTTTTTTTGTGAGTTCCGGGGTGGCTTTCACCAGTTCTTCCCGCACCGCCTCAAGTCCTTCTTCATTCATACGCACCATCTTGCGGTCAATTTCTTCCATCTTCGTGCGAATGGCTTTTTCTACTTTTGGCGCAATATTTTCTTCGATCCGTTCTATCGAGTCCCGCGCATTGGCCAGAGACTCGTGCAGGTGCTCCTGAATTTCTTCTTCCAATGCCTCTTTTCGGGACTCCACATGTTCTGCGAGAATATCCAGCTTCTGGCGAATTTCGGACACCGTGCGGAATCCTTTACCGGCCTGTTCTCTTTCAAATTCCGGATTTGTTGAATCGGTCATTGTTAGCCTTCCTGGAAATTTCAAAACCTGTTAGATTAGATGCTTCAACCTCAATAATGTATCAAATATTCCAAACAACAATCAAAACCTGATATTTCTATTTTGATTGAACAGGGCTTTCAGAGCACCTTGACTTCCCCCTCACGGTTAGGTATCTTGACATCATTGATAAATAAAGGGTTATAGCATGGAAAAGGCCATACAGGAGTTCAAAAATTACCTGCTCGTTGAGAAAAATGCTTCTCAACATACGCTGGACAGTTATCTCAATGATATCGCCCAGTTCCAGGATTTTTTGACCCATTCCGGTCACGCCGGCGAATCCATTCAACTGGAGAAAATAGACCGATTGGCGGTGCGCTCGTTCATGGGCTATCTCTACGAGAAGAATTTTTCGAGTGCCTCCATGCGGCGCAAACTTTCAACATTGAGTTCATTTTTTCGCTTCCTGTGTCGGGAGGGGTTTCTAAAAACCAATGTTGCCAAAACTGTTCCCGCACCCCGAACACAAAACAAACTTCCTGCATATTTTTCCGTTGATGAAATGTTCCGCCTTTTGGAATTGCCTCAGGGTGAGGGGTTCCTGCCCGTCCGCGATCGGGCTCTGCTGGAGCTGTTTTACAGCTGTGGACTGCGTATCAGTGAACTGGTTGCGCTGGCTCTGGAGGACATCAACCTTGATTCCCGCATGGTCAAAGTGCTGGGAAAAGGCGGAAAGGAGCGTCTTCTGCCTGTGGGTCGCCATTGTGTCGAGGCTCTGAAAATGTATCTTAATATCAGGATGGATAAAGTCCGGGGGGTGGGCTCTGACACGGACCAATTGTTCCTGAATCATCGCGGAACTGGAATCTCCACACGGGGAGTGCGGAAAGTTGTGGAAAAATATATCAAGCGGGGGAATTTCCCGGGCGGGGTTTCTCCGCATTCGATCCGGCATTCCTTTGCCACCCATCTTTTGGAAGGAGGAGCGGATTTGCGCTCTATTCAAGAACTGCTAGGGCATTCCAGCCTTTCGACCACGCAGAAATACACCCATCTGACACTCGATCGATTGTCCGAAACTTATGACAAGGCACACCCTCGCGCCAAAGAAAAACCCGCAATGAAATAATTTCAGATATCTCTATTAGTTGGTGATTTTCTCTACGGCAACTCGCAGGCCCTTATTTAGGACCTGCTCATGGCCAAAAACAATTTTCATGGATGCCTTTAATCCGGTTTCCCTTTTAATTCTCTTCCAGTACAATACTCAATATGATGCAAGCAACCACAATACTCGCTGTCCGGCACAAGGGTCAGGTCGTCATAGGCGGTGACGGGCAAGTCACTCTGGGCAACACAGTTATGAAACATTCCGCCAGCAAGGTCCGGCGCATGCACCACGACAAGGTAGTCGGGGGGTTCGCTGGCTCCACGGCAGACGCGTTTGCCCTGTTTGCCCGCTTTGAAGAAAAGCTTGAAAAATTCCAAGGCAACCTGCCCCGCTCAGCGGTTGAACTGGCTAAAGACTGGCGCACCGATAAAATGTTGCGGCGGCTGGAGGCCATGCTGATTGTGGTCGATAAGGAACACTCCCTCCTGCTTTCCGGCACGGGAGATGTGATCGAACCCGATGACGGCATTCTGGCTATCGGTTCCGGAGGCATGTTCGCTTCCGCCGCCGCCAAAGCGCTGGTCCAGCACAGCAATCTTTCGGCACGGGAAATCGTGGAAGAAGCCATGAAGATCACCGAATCGATCTGTATTTATACCAACTCCAATGTAACGATTGAGGAATTGTAGTTCATGAATGAATCAGTATTAACCCAGCTCGACACCCCGGATTCCACGGATACTTTCATGGCGTCCTTGACTCCAAAACAAATTGTAGCGGAGTTGGACAAATTTATCGTTGGGCAAACCAAAGCCAAGCGGGCGGTAGGGATTGCTCTTCGCAATCGCTGGCGTCGACAGCAACTTCCAGACTCCCTTCGTGATGAAGTGGGACCTAAAAATATTCTTATGATTGGCCCGACAGGAGTGGGTAAAACAGAAATCGCCCGTCGGCTGGCTAAACTTGCCAAGTCCCCTTTCATCAAAGTTGAGGCTTCCAAATACACGGAAGTGGGCTATGTCGGGCGCGATGTGGAGTCCATGATCCGCGATTTAGTGGAATTGTCGAAAAGTATGGTTAAAGAAGAAATGGAGGCCGGCGTTCGCGTACAGGCTCGTGAACAGGCCAAAGAAAAGATTCTGGATTTGCTTCTAGGCACGCCGGGGAAACCCGACTCAAGCGATACTCAGCATACCCGCGAAATGTTTGCCCAGATGTTAAAGGAAGGCAAGCTTGATGACCGCGAAGTGGATATCCAGGTACGGGAAAAAATGCCCTCAATTGTTGACCTGAGCTCCGGCGGAGCAGGAATGGAGGAGATGGGCAACAACATCAAGGATATGCTCGGCTCTTTCATGCCACAAAAAACCAAAAGCAAAAAACTGAAAGTTCCGGAGGCCTTCAAGGTTCTTTGTCAGGAAGAAGCGGAAACGTTACTCGACCAGGACCGGATAATGGAGGAGACTCTGAAGCGTGTCGAACAAAACGGCATCATTTTCATTGATGAAGTAGATAAAATTATCGGTCGTCAGTCAGGTGGAACCAGCGGCCCCGATGTCTCTCGCGAAGGAGTGCAACGAGACCTTTTGCCTATTGTTGAAGGCTCATCGGTCAACACCAAGTACGGCATCGTAAAAACCGATCACATCCTTTTTATTGCGGCAGGAGCCTTTCACTCCGCCAAGCCGTCTGACCTGATCCCGGAATTTCAGGGCCGTTTCCCCATCCGTGTTGAACTGGATTCTCTGACCAAAGATGATTTCGTCCGTATTCTCACAGAGCCCGATAACGCCCTGGTCAAACAATATACCGCCCTGCTGAAAACAGAGCAGGTGAGCCTGACTTTTAGGGAGGATGCCATTAATGAGATTGCTGAAATGTCCGCCCTGGTCAACCAACGCATGGAAAATATTGGAGCCCGGCGACTGCAAACCATCATGGAAAAATTTCTCGAAGACATCTCTTTTGATGCGCCGGATCTGGAAGATACAGATATCACTATCGATGCCGAATATATTCGCGACAAACTGAAAGACATTATTCAAGACGAAGACCTGAGCCGTTACATTTTATAGCGCGGAGAACCTCCGCGGGTGACTGGCAATACATTTATCTGGCAGGCAAATGTCTTCTCGGCTTAACAAACTATTGCTACCTGCTTCAAACACGCTATGAAAAAACTCATTCAAAAAGCAGAAATTCTTTTAGAAGCTCTTCCTTATATCAAGAGCTTCTACGGCAAGACCATTGTCATCAAGTACGGTGGCAGTGCCATGGTTTCGGACGACCTCAAGGAAAACTTTGCCCTTGATATTGTCATGATGAAATACATTGGCATCAATCCGGTTGTGGTTCACGGAGGCGGTCCGCAGATCGACAAAACCCTCAAGGCTCTGGGAATTCAATCCCGGTTTATTGAAGGACAACGCGTGACCAGCAAAGAAACGATTGATGTGGTAGAAATGGTTCTTGGTGGAAAAGTGAATAAGGAAATCGTTTCCCTGATCAACCAGCAAGGCGGCAATGCAGTGGGCATCACCGGCAAGGACGGTGACATGATTTTTGCGAAACGGTATAAAAAGGTGAAACAGTCACCGGAGATGGATCGACCGGAAATTATTGACCTGGGCCTGGTGGGCGAAATCACTAAAGTGAACCCGCGCATCCTGGAGACTCTGGACCAGAACGAATTTATTCCCGTTATCGCCCCGATTGCCAAAGGGGAAAAAGGGGAGACTCTCAATATCAACGCCGACTTTGTGGCGGAAAAGATCGCGTCTGCCTTAAAAGCTGAGAAACTGGTTTTAATGACCGATACCGAAGGCGTTAAAAATAAAGCCGGAAAACTACAGTCCAGCTTGACCCGAAAACAGGCTTCCGACTTGACCCGAAGCAAAGTCATTCGAGATGGAATGCTACCCAAAGTTAATTGTTGCCTGGATGCCCTCAAATCTGGAGTGCATAAGACTCATATCATTGATGGCCGCATCCGGCACGCCCTGTTACTTGAAATTTTTACCGCAGAAGGAATTGGAACCCAGATCGTGGAAAAAGCCAAAGACCTGATTAATGATTTATCAGCATGAACAAAATTCCGAAAACTAATCAACGTCACCTGAGACAATGAGTTCTTCATTACTAGATGAAAGAAGCAAAGCGGTTCTATTGGCAGTCATCGATAAATATATCGAAACTGCAGAACCTGTGGGCTCACGCACGGTAGCCAAGAGCCACCCTGAGCACCTCAGCTCCGCCACACTCAGAAATGTAATGGCGGATTTAGAGGAAAAGGGGCTTCTGAATCAACCGCATAAATCGGCAGGCCGCATTCCCACCGATAAAGGCTACCGGTTTTATGTCGACCACCTTCTGCGCCCGCAAAGTTTTTTAATGAAGGCCGAGGTTCTGTCGGAAGCCCCTGAGCTTGAATATCCCCTTGAGAAAAAAAATCTTCAAGGACTACTCGAGCAGGCCTGCGAAAACCTTTCCACGGTTTCCCAGCAAACAGGACTGGTCATGCTTCCCAGTTTTTCAAGTGCCTGTTTCAAGCATATTGAGTTTACCAAAGTGGCGCCTGAGGCGGCACTGGCAGTCTTCTTCTCCGAGCAAGGCATCCTGCAAAACAAAGTGCTTCCCATCGATGCGGACATGACCCAGGATCAACTGACCTCAATTTCAAATTATCTCAACAGTGAGTTCAGCGGAAAACCCATCAAAAGTATCCTGCGGGAATTGCTGAAACGGTTACGGCTCGAAAAAGAACATTACAACCAGCTTGCAAGTAAGGCCCACGCCCTTTCCGCCGCTCTGTTTGTGGAAGAAAAGGAAAGTAGCGAACTGATTGTAGAAGGTGCCTTGAATCTGCTCGACCAGCCTGAGTTCACAGCGGATATCAGCAAGATCAAGGCTCTTCTGTTTACTCTCGAAGAAAAAACCAAATTGATCAACCTGCTCGACCTTTGCCTGCACCATGATGGAATGACCATATTGATCGGCGAGGAAAATCTCCAGGAAGAAATGGGGAACTGCAGTCTGATCGCACAAAATTATCAACTGGGAAATGAAAATGTTGGCACACTGGCTGTTTTTGGGTCTAAAAGAATGGATTATAAGCGCATCATTTCCATCGTGAACCATACCGCCAAAATAGTTTCCAAATTAATTTCTGAAAATCAGGGAGTTTGAAAAGGTGACATCCAAGGAAAAAGCAACAGAAGAACCTGTTGAAAAAGAACAGGAAGAAGAACAGGAAATTCAGGATCTGGAAGAAGATGCCGTTGTCGAAGAGGAAAAAGAGCTCGACCCCCTCGAAGAACTTCAACAGCAATTGGAGAAAAAGGATCAGGAGCTCGCCGAACAAAAAGGCGACTTCCTCAGAGAAAAGGCCGATCTTGAAAATTTTCGCAAACGACTGGTCAAAGACAAGGAAGATGCCGTTCAATTTGCCAACCAACGGCTCCTGAAAGAACTGATACAGGTCAATGACAATCTGGATAGAGCCCTGGATGCCTCTAATACTTCCCTGGAAACTTTCAAAGAAGGCGTTGAAATGATCCAGAAACAGTTCGCCACGTTCCTCAAAAACCAAAAAGTGGAAGCGATTGAAGCCCTCGGAAAACCTTTTGATCCGAACCTGCATGAAGTCATGACCCAGCAGGAATCGGCAGACCATGATGAAAATACTGTGATTCAGGAATACTCTAAAGGCTATACCTTGAATGGGCGCATTCTTCAATCCGCTAAAGTAGTGATTGCAAAAAAGCCCGCTAAGAAAAAAAAGAAAGCTGAAGAAAGTGCTAAAGAGGAAAAATAACGCCCTGCCCCATCGTGGCGGGGGCATTCATGCCTGAGCTACCTGAAGTCGAAACCCTTAGGCGGGCTCTTCTTCCTTTAGTCGTCGACAAAACCTGCACGGCACTCAAGTTCTACCGAAAAGACATCCGCTTTCCCATTCCCCAGGCAACTTTGCGTAAGCAATTCGCCAATCAAGTAGTTTCCGAAATCCAACGCAACGGCAAATATCTGCTTTTGCAGGTTCCCAATGGAGCCATGCTCTTACATCTGGGTATGAGCGGGCATGTTTCCCTGCAGGAGTCCATGACCCCTCAGGAAAAACATACACACGCTACTTTCCGGTTTGATTCCAAAACCTGTCTGCACTATGTCGACCCGAGACGTTTCGGATGCATACTCTGGGTGCCAAAAAGCGGGAGACATCCCTTGCTGGACAAAATGGGACCGGACCCGTTTTCGCCGGATGCCAACGCAAAGGCCATGAAAAGCCTGGCTAAAAAATGCCGGTCCCCCATTAAGACGTTCATCATGGATGCGAAACGCATCGCGGGAATCGGAAATATCTACGCCTGCGAATCCCTGTTCCAGGCAGGCATCAACCCTAAACGAAAAGCAGGAAGGGTCACTCTTGCTGAATGGGACCGCCTCCTTTCTTGCGTGCGCTCCACTCTGGAAAAAAGTATCTCCGCTGGAGGAACCACCTTGCGCGATTTCTTCAATCCCAGCGGCGATGCCGGATACTATGCCATACAACTATCCGTCTACGGCAAAGAGGGCGAACCGTGTCAAAAATGTGAAACCCCCATATCCCGCATGATCCATTCCAACCGATCCACTTTCTTCTGCAAAACCTGCCAACCCCACTAGGCGTGGGGCCAACTAGCAATATATTTATCTGCTAGCAACGATACTCTCGGCTCAACCAGCGTGACGCTGGACTCAATTCCAATGATCCTCCCCTCTCATGAGGGGAGGCTAGGAGGGGTGTGGATTTTTCTGAACGAGATCATAATCCAACCCTCCCCTAACCCCTCCCTATGAAGGGAGGGGAAGCTCAATTAAAAGAATTTAAGCTATCTATTCATCCGGTTTTTGGCGAAAATAACTCTCAATCACCAAAACCGGGATATAGATGCAACGCTCTATCGGACTCATTACGCTTAACGCGAAATTCATTCATTCCTCTTTAGCTTTGAGGTATCTGAGAAATGCCAGCCGAAACGCTGGCTACCAAAATGTATGGATTCGAGAATTTGTCATCAACCAGCCGGTCTGGAAAATTGCCGCAGAGATACAGAAACTCCGACCAGAAGTTCTGGGAGTCGGCATTTATATCTGGAACCGGAGCCAGTGTCTGGAGCTGATCGAACGCCTGCAAAAACAAATGCCAGAACTTAAAATTGTAGTGGGCGGCCCGGAAGTATCGTTTGAAAAGGAGGGTTCCCTCACCTATCCAGTTATTTCCGGCGAGGGAGAAAAAAAATGGCTGGAGTTTCTCGACCTGGCCCGCAAAAATGAAACCCCATCCGATGAAATACTTGAACGCTGGCGAACTTACGGAACCGATCTGCCTGAACTCACTCCCGCTTACCTGAAAGAGGACTTCCCTCAACTTAAAAACCGCATCGTTTATTTTGAAACATCCCGAGGGTGCCCTTACCTTTGCTCGTTCTGTTTATCCGCATTGGATAAAACGGTTCGCTACTTCGATGACGACACCATCCATAAGCAGATCAAAGAACTCATCACCGCCGGTATTGAAAAAATTAAATTCGTCGACCGCACTTTCAACCTCAAGCCGGAACGTATGAAAAAGCTGATGCAGTGGCTGGCCCAGTTCAAGGGCAACGAATTTCATTTTGAAGTGGTGGGAGATATTTTAACCCCGGAAATCCTGGACTTCCTGGAAACGGTGCCCCCGGGAATGTTTCAATTTGAGATTGGCATTCAAACAACCACTGAATCCGTTCAAGAAACCATTCAAAGAAAACAGAACAACCAGAAACTTTTTGCAACTATCCGGCAGCTGGTGGAGCAAGACCGCATTCATTTTCATTGCGACCTGATTTTCGGCCTGCCCGGAGAAACCCTGGAACATATCAAAGAATCTTTCTCTCAGGTAATGGCACTGAGACCCCATGAATTGCAATTGGGTTTTCTCAAGTTTCTTCCCGGAGCCCCCATCAACAACCTCGTCGAAAAACACCAGTACCGTTATCAGTCCACCCCTCCCTATGAACTGATCTCGCATCAGGATTTATCGGCAGAGGAAGTTCTCTATTTAAAACAATTCGTCGATATTTTTGATCGCTACTACAATTCCAAACGGTTCCGTTTTTCCATTAACGCCCTTCTCGAAAAAATGAACCCGGTGACACTGTTCAACCGCCTGCTGGAATATCATGATACGAACGCATTGTTGATGAATCCTGTTTCTCTGGATGAGTATTATCGTATTTTCCAGGACACGTTTTACCCGGCTCCCACACGAATGGAGCAGGATTTGCTGAAGCTGGACTATCTGTATTCCCAAAGATCGTTCCGGCTTCCGGGTATTTTGTCCGCAAAGTCCCCTGCCAAAACATGGAAGCAGGACCGCCAGACACCGATTATTCCTTTCGACCACGAAATTGAAATATCCGGGTCCCAGGCCCTTTTAAAAGAGACCAAACATCCTGTATACTACGCCATCGCGCATTCTCAGAATGGAGACGGTTATTTTCGCCGCCCCACCGTCAATGTCATATCAGAAGTCTGATTTCGCTTTCTGATGAAACTTAAAATCTAAAATCGAATAAAATAATGCTGTTAGGCCTCTAACAGGTGAACTAAAAGGAAACAAAGATGACGCAAAAATCACAACCGCTCAACACCAAAAGCCAGGCTATCACCAAAGGAGACCGACGCTCCCCCAACCGCGCCATGCTTCGCGCGGTCGGCTTCACCGATGAAGATTTCGATAAACCCATCATAGGTATCGCCAATGGGCAAAGCGAGATCACTCCCTGCAACGCAGGGCTAGGCAAACTCGCCGACATCGCTTCGACCCAAATCCGCGAAAGTGGCGGCATGCCGCAGATGTTCGGAACCATTACGATCAGTGACGGCATCTCCATGGGAACCGAAGGCATGAAATGTTCCCTGGTCAGCCGGGAAGTGATCGCCGACTCCATAGAAACCGTTTGCCGAGGTGCCAGCATGGATGCCGTCCTCTGCATAGGCGGGTGCGATAAAAATATGCCGGGAGCCATGATTGCCATGGCCCGCTTGAATATTCCCGGACTCTTTGTTTATGGTGGCACTATCAAGCCCGGTCACCTGGACGGCAAAGACCTGACCGTTGTCAGTGTTTTTGAGGCAGTCGGACAGTTTGGAGCAGGCACCATTGATAAAAACGAGCTCACTGCAATTGAAAAAAATGCCTGCCCGGGTTTAGGTTCCTGCGGCGGGATGTTCACCGCCAACACAATGTCTTCCGCCTTTGAAGCAATGGGCATGAGTCTGCCCTACAGTTCCACCATGGCCAATGAAGATAAGGACAAGGAAATCAGCACTGGAGAAAGTGCCAAGACCCTTTTAAATATGATCGAGAAAAATATACTTCCCCGGGACATCATGACACGCAAGGCCTTCGAAAATGCCATCACGGTCGTTATGGCTGTTGGCGGCTCCACCAATGCCGTCTTGCATCTTCTGGCCATCGCCCACTCCGCCGGAGTGCCGTTGACCATGGATGATTTCGAGGATATCCGAAAAAAGGTTCCCCTGTTTTGTGATTTGAAACCGTCAGGCAAATATGTTGCCATCGACCTGCACCATGCCGGCGGCATTCCACAAGTGATGAAGATGCTGTTGAATGCTGGACTCCTGCATGGCGACTGTATGACCGCAACCGGGAAAACCATAACCGAAAACCTGGCGGACGTTCCCGATCAACCGCGCGAGGATCAGGATGTCATCCTGCCACTGGATCGACCCAAAGCTACAGAAGGTCATTTGGTCATTCTGAAGGGCAACCTCTGCGAAGAGGGAGCTGTCGCAAAAGTTTCCGGCGTCAAAACCCGGAACATCACAGGCCCTGCACGTGTCTTCAACTCGGAAGAGGAATGTCTGGATGCCGTTCTTGATGACCGCGTTCAGGCAGGCGATATCGTGGTCATTCGTTTTGAAGGCCCACGAGGGGGACCGGGTATGCGGGAAATGCTGGCGCCCACCGCCGCCATTGTCGGCAAGGGCCTGGGGGACAAAGTTGCTCTCATCACCGATGGTCGGTTTTCCGGAGGAACCTATGGAATCGTTATCGGTCATATCGCACCGGAAGCGCAACTGGGCGGAACAATCGGTCTCATCAAAGACGGCGATACCATTACCATCGATATAGAGAAAAATCAGTTGAACGTACAGTTGTCCGATGAAGAACTTGAAGAACGAAGAAAGAAGTTCATCGCCCCGGAAATAAAATATAAAACGGGAGTACTGGCTAAATACGCCAAACTTGTTGGTTCAGCCAGCAAAGGTGCAGTCACAGACTAGCGGCCAGCGGCCGCGGGCAGTGTGGCGGTGACGCTAACGCGACCGCCGAAAACGTGACGGCTAATAACCACTCAGCATAGTAGAGCTTTTTTCAATATTTCCCTCTCTTCATTGGGAGGGTTGTTCTTTTGATTCAATCCCTATCGTTTATAGCCTATGCAATATAAAATTCTACCGGGGCATCTTTACCCCAAAGACAATCGGGTAAACCTTTATTATCTCCACAACCTTTTCAAGGTCATTGGAGAATCCGTTGCCCAACAGATGAAGCAACAGCACAAGATCAGCATCCCCATTACCGCCGGGATGTGGGGGGGCTCCTACATGGTCGGCCTGGACGATGGACAAGCCAAGACCCCGGTCGCCCGGCTGTATTCCATCGTCAACCTGCCGCAGAACAGCCCTCTCAACAAAGTAGAAAACTTTGAGTGTTTAATGGAGATCTACCAGCAAACGATTTGCACTACTTTTAAACGTTATGGATTGAATCTGGTAGACCCTCGTTGGGGAGAGATCATCCCCTACTCCAACAACGAGCGGCCCACCACCGCCCTGCAAATGTGGGACACCACAGGGAAAGCCAGCTTCGTGCGCGCTTTTTTTGTATGGAATGAGGCAACCTGGGAGGAGTCGATCATCTACGACATGATCCGCAACATCAAAGTCCTCAAGGAACTTTTAAATATCAATACCGTTCCACCTAAAAAAGACAGCTCGGAACTTAAATTTCTATTACAGGATGTTCTCATAACCTACTTCACCCTGTACGCCGCGTTGACTCCGGATTTCGTTGAACATGCCGAGCCCATCATCAAAGATTTATTCAGCCAGTTTATGGAAGGAATGCATTCGGAAGAAGCCATCGAAGAGCAGTACCGCAAGGTTTATTCAAACGCTTTGGTTTACGGGTTTGAAGAAGCCCTGAAAGTTCCTTACGGAAAAGAAGGCCTGAACATAAAAGCTGTGGAAGACTGGCCGGTGGAAAAAATCAACTACGTCCCGGACGAATTAAAAGAAAAACTCATCCCCGCCCTGCAAGCCCCCTGGAAAAAGTTTCACACCAACCTTGAAAAAGAATACGGGGAAGAAGTAGCAAACCGTTGACGCTCTAACCCAGTCTCAAAAGAAGCCAGCCGGCGATGCCTTTTTGGCCGTTCAGTTCCTTATTAGAACCGTCCCAAACTGCGATGGCCATTAAAACCGATTGCTCAAACTGCACATCATCGCCATTGCCGTTGGTTAAGGATCGATTGAAAACCAGACGCCATTTATTATTTTTCCATTTGGCAACACCCTGCACATCCTGCTGAAGCTGGTCGGTCAGGGTGCTATACCCTTCGGCGTTTAAATCCTCAATGGTCTGGTAATCAAGCTCGGACTTGGAATTGTCTCGCACTCCCGGTTGCCCCCTTTCTCCGCCTATCGCCTTCCATTGCCAGATATTGACGGGTTTTCCTGCTTCGCCCATGGTGATCAACGGGGCCTCCTTACTGGCAGTAACCGGAAACATCACCGCCGCCCGGTCAACATATAACGCCGAGTGATCGAAGTTGCTGGACCGGGTCGCATCCTCCCATTCCAGCATGATGGCCAGGCCTGAATTATTTTTTGCGGCACGCACTGTAACTTCTTTGGTGGAAGGATTCGGCCATTTCGGATTTGTGATCATCTGCGGTCCGAGTTCCACCTTGACGGCAACAGGTCCTTCATCCCAAAAAGGATCATAAGGATCCACCGGAAGGGTTCCGTCATGGCTGGCCACCTGTATAACAGGACCACAACTTTCATCCTGCAAGCAGTCTTCAACATTCGCGCCGCAGGCAGAGAGAAACAGAACAGAGAGCGCAACCCAAAATCCAAATGGTTTCATTCTATTTTTTATCATTGAAATAGAGTTTGTAATGGGGTTTCTATTCATTCGGTAATCTTCTACCGCAACCACTGGCAAATAGCCGAGAAAAGCTGTCTCAACTCAATCAAGCCTTTACTATCTGCCTCCGGTGGCTCACCGGCATCAATAATTATTGATTAGTGTTTCGAGTTCTTTTTTCAGTTCGGGGGTATAAGGACCGACCAGAATCAGGCTCAGTTTTTCCGGAACGAAAGTCCGACGCGCAACCTCAGTGATTTTTTCTTTCGAGATCGCCAGCACCCGGTTTCGTTCTTCTTCCAGAGACATTTCTTCTGAATAAAGGTAGGGAAAGGCATAACGTATTACCTGTTTGTATGGATCGTCCAACTCTGAATCCAGATCAAACATATAACGTTTTTTCACATGCGCAACTTCATCATCCGTAGGCCCCAGGCTGGCAAAGTTTTTAATCTCATGGAGGAGAACTTTTGTAACTTCGATGAGTTTTTCCGGTCGTGCCGTTACATCAAAATCCATCGTACCGATATCCGACATACTGGTTGCCCGGCATTCCACCGAATAAACCAGACCCCGTTCCTCCCTGAGCACCCTCTGCAACCGGGAAGTAAAACCATCATCAAAGACCCGGCTGACCAGCCCCTGAGTCAAAAAATCTTCATGATTGTAGGAACAGGATCGAAAACAAATTTGCAGTTCGACCTGGCTGTCGGAATCCTGCTGGAAAAGAAACTGGGGTTGGGACTGCTCATCAGAAATGCTTCCGATAAAATGGTTTTTTGAAATCGGTGCCACGCCATTAGAGAAAGCGGAAAAGTACTTTTCTGACAATTGCAGATTACGATCATGCTCAATGGGTCCCGCCATCGACAGAACCATGTTGCCGGGAACATAATGGGTATTGTAGTAGTCCCTCAACATTTCCACAGTAACTGATTTAATCGTCTCTTCCGTCCCAATGGTAGGCCAGGACATTGGTGTTCCGGGGTAAAGCAGTTTGCACGCATGATTATTGATGTCTACATTCACGCCCTCTTCGTTGAGGTCCTCATAGTACTCCTCAAGAATGATTCCACGCTCAATCTCAATCTCCGGAAATGTCGGGGAAGAAAAAAACTCCGAAAAAATTTCCATCCCCTTTTCCAATTGCGAGATATGCGGACTGAACCCGTATTGCGTGTATTCCCCAAGAGTGGAGGCACGAAGGTCCCGGCCGATATTTTCGAATTCCATATTCAGGGCAATCGAGTCGGGGTACTTCCGGTTTCCCCGAAAGAGCATATGTTCCAGAAAATGGGAGATGCCGTTGTTCTCCTCATTTTCAAATCGCAACCCGGCCCGGACAAACATCGACACTTCCGTGGTGTGAATATGCGGCATTTCCACCGTCACCACCGTCAAGCCGTTGGGCAGGACATTTGTAAAATATTTTAACGAGAATTCCGTAGCTTCCATATTTCCTGTGCTATTAAAATCATAATTTAAAGTGAAGAGGCATTATCGCACAAACCCCGAGCCAACTCCCAGAAGATAAAACTTTTACGACGTATTCCGGCTATTCAAATAAAATGGCATCTTCTCCCAGGAGAGCGTGAATCTGCTCGATCACTTCATCGGACGGTCGAATACGCAGTTCCTCTGCCACAGTAACCACACGTTCCTTGTCATCGGGGAAAACAAAATGCAGACGGGTATCGTTGGTGCCCTTGTGGGAAGCGAGAATCTCCTTCACCGCCTCCAGAGTTTCACGCTCCAGTCCCGGTGTCCTGAAATGGATCAGGACCCGACCGTGAAAATGCTGTTTGGCCTGAGCAAGCGGAAAAACCGATTTCGCAATAACTTTTGGCATATTCCCTTCAGAGTCCACCTCCCCTTTTACAAGAAGCGGCTCTTCTGCCAACAAAAGATCCAGAACCTGACTGTAAATTTCGGGCCAGAGGATCACCTCAACCGACCCCTGCAAATCTTCAAGGGTGATGATACCCATCTTGTCGCCCTTACGGGTCGTCTTAGGCAGATGCTTGATCGGGATTCCTGCCAGGCTGACGGACTTCCCGTTCCCCGCTTCCGCAATAGAAGCTGAAGTCGCATCGGTGAACCAGGACAACTCTCGGGTAAAGTCATCCAGAGGATGACCGGTGATATAAAATCCGATGCTTTCCCTTTCCAGCTTGAGCCGGTCCGAGTCAGTCCATTCTTCCACATTGCCAACAGGTTGTTTCTCTTCCTCAACATCGAACGAATCAAACATGCTGGACTGCCCCAACTGCTGGTCTCTTTGTTTACCCTGCCCCCGCTCCATACAGGCTTGAAGCTCGTTCATCATTCCGGCCCGGCTTTGTTCCAGGGAATCGCAGGCACCACTTTTAATCAGACCTTCAAAAACCCGCTTGTTGACCAACTGCATATCCACATTTTCGCATAGGTGTTCCATTGCTGTGAACCGACCCAGCCCTTGTCTGGCCTCTATAATATTGTCGATGGCCTTGCCTCCGACATTTTTGATGGCTCCCAAACCAAAGACCAGTTTGTTGTCGCATACCGAGAAGCTTCGCTGACTCAGGTTCACATCCGGGGGTTGCACGGTGATCTTCATTTCACGACAATCATGGATATAGCGAATGACCTTATCGGTGTTATCCATATCACTGGTGATCAAGGCGCCAAAAAATTCCAGTGGATAATGCGCTTTCAGATACGCAGTCTGATAAGAAATCTGCGCATATGCCGCACTGTGCGATTTATTGAATCCATATCCGGCAAATTTTTCCATCAGGTTAAAAATCTTTTCAGATTTTTTTGCATCGAACTTTTTTTCCTGCGATCCTTTCATAAACTTTTCGCGCTGAGCGGCCATCTCTTCCGCTTTCTTCTTACCCATAGCCCTACGCAGCAGGTCCGCATCACCCATGGTGAACCCGGCCAGCACACTGGCGATCTTCATTACTTGTTCCTGATAAAGAATGACCCCATGCGTTTCCTTGAGAATGGCCTCCAACTGCGGCAGGTCATATTTTTCTTCCATCGTTCCGTGCTTGCGCTTGACGTAATCATCGACCATGCCGCTTTCCAAAGGCCCCGGTCGATACATAGCCAAAAGAGCAATAATGTCTTCAAAGTCGTCCGGCTTTAATTTTTTAAGCAGGTCGCGCATGCCTGAACTTTCCAGTTGGAAAACCCCCAGTGTTTTTGCATCGCAAAGGAGCTTGAAGGTAGCAGGATCATCCAGGGGAATAGCACCAATATCCAGCTCGATACTTTGAGACTGCTTAATCATCTTCAAGGCATTATCGATCACCGTCAGGGTTCTCAACCCGAGAAAATCCATCTTCAACAGGCCCAGCATTTCCACACTGCCCATAGCATACTGAGTCACCACATCATCGTTACCGCCTTTATAAAGCGGACAGAACTCCGTCAGAGCTTTGGATGAAATGACCACCCCTGCGGCGTGAGTCGAGCAATGGCGCTGTAAGCCTTCCAGGTTTTTGGCAATATTCAGTAGTTCATCTACATTTGTATTTTCCTTGCGCAGTTTGGCAAATTGCTTCTCTTCCTTGAACGCGTCATCAAGAGTGACGTTCAACTTATTGGGAACCAGTTTTGCCAGCTTGTCGACTTCACCATAGGGCATATCCAAAACCCGCCCGACATCGCGGATGACCCCCTTTGCGTTCATACTGCCGAAGGTGATGATCTGGGTTACGTTCTGGTTGCCGCCATATTTATCGGTGACATATTTGATCACCTCATCGCGTCCATCCATGCAGAAGTCGATATCAATATCCGGCATACTCACCCGTTCCGGATTGAGGAATCGCTCGAACAGCAAATCGTATTGCAGAGGATCGATATCAGTGATTTCGAGAGCATAAGCCACCACACTGCCTGCGGCAGAACCACGACCGGGTCCGACCGGAATACCGTTTTGCTTGGCGTAGTGGATAAAATCCCACACAATGAGAAAATAACCAGGATAGCCCATCTTATCGATGATGCCCAACTCCCGGTCCAACCTCTTCACATAAGTTTCCCGGTCAAATTTAATCTTTCGCCTCTCCAACTCGGCAAACCTTTTTTCCAAACCCTCACGCGAGCGTTCAGCAAGATAGGTCTCGAGGGTATAAGATTCCGGGATGGGGTATTCCGGTAAGTTGAGCTTGCCAAACTCCAGCTCCAGTTCACAACGCTCGGCAATTTTCAGGGTGTTCTCAATCGCCTCGGGAGTCTCCTTGAACAGGGCTATCATCTCCTGCGGCGATTTAAAATAGAATTCATCCTTGGGGTACTGCATACGGTAGGGGTCGCTAATGGTTTTTCCCGTCTGCAGGCACAGCAAAATTTCATGCGCCCGGAAGTCTTTCTTATCTATATAGTGACAGTTATTCGTTGCCACCACCGGGAGCCCCAGCTTTTTACCGATGCCGATGATTTCCTTGTTGATCCGGTCCTGATTTTCCAGTTGATGGTTTTGCAGTTCGAGAAAAAAGTTGCCCTCTCCCATGATCTCCGCATACTGGCTGGCAACCTTGATCGCACGCGGAACATTTTCCCGGTTCACGTTGTGGGCGACTTCTCCACGAACACAGGAACTCAAGGCGATCAAGCCTTCCGAGTATTCTGCCAGGAGTTCCTTGTCGATGCGCGGCTTGTAATAGAACCCTTCCAAATATCCCTTGGTCACCAGCTTTAAGAGATTTTTATAGCCCTTCTCACTTTCAGAAAGAAGGATGAGGTGGTAAGACGCATCCCGAAGATTGTCCTTGGAGGTTTTTTCGTGGCGGCTTTCAGGCGCAACATACACTTCGCATCCGAGAATCGGTTTGATGCCCTGTTTTCGCGCCGCGTTATAAAATTCCACCGCCCCGAACATATTGCCATGGTCGGTCATTGCGACCGCAGGCATGCCAAACTCCTGCGCCTTTTTAAACAAGGCAGAATGCCGGATCGAAGAATCCTGCAAACTATAGGAAGTGTGAAGGTGTAGATGTACGAAATTGGTGGGCTCCATGACACCATTAAATAGCAGTTTGCCCGCCCTAAAGCAACAACCTAAAAACTCTTTATTTAATGAGGTTTAGAGCCTAAATAATTCAAAGGAATAGAGAGCTTACCAGAAGCAGAACAGCAGAGGTCACAATGCCTGCGCCAACGAGGTTGAGCACGAAACCGGCACGAGACATTTGCGGGACGCTCACCCAGCCACTGCCGAAGACAATGGCATTCGGCGGGGTCGCCACCGGTAACATAAACGCAAAGGATGCAGACAACGTTGCCGGCACCATGAAAAACAGGGGATGTATCGTAGCCGCAACTGCCGCCATGCCGAGAATAGGAAGGATCATCGTTGTGGTGGCAGTGTTGGATGTCAGCTCAGTCAAAAAAGTCACGGAAATACAAATGGTAAACACCACCATCCACAACGGCCAACCCGCAACACCGGTGAGTTTATCACCGATCCATTTGTCGAGCCCGGTTGCACCAAAACCACTTGCCAATGCAAACCCACCGCCGAACAAAAGTAAAATTCCCCAGGGAATTTTAGACTGCACCGTATGCCAGTCCAGAGTAAACCATTCCCTTTTTCCATTTACGACCAGTCCTTCTGCCCCATTAACAGGAATCAGCATGAGCAAAATACCCATTGCCATAGCCACAGTGGAATCGTGCAGGAACTTGGGGTGTCCGAACAGTCCCGACCAACCAGGGATTGCAAACTCCCCAAATGAAATGGGTCTGCGAAAGATCCATAAAAAAGCCGTGAGGCAGAACACCATCGCCACGATTTTTTCAGCACGGTTGATAGCACCTAAATCATCGAGTTCCTGTTGGATGATTTCATGGCTTCCGCCGGAAATGCTCCCCAGTCGAATGGGGGACACAAAGCGACATAAATAGACCCACACCAACGGAATAAAAACCATCACGACTGGAATCGCCAGCACCATCCACTGGAAAAAAGTAATTTCCGCATTCTCCGGAAACAGTTTTTTATAAAAACCGGCAAAAACAATATTGGGCGCAGTACCAATGAGGGTCCCTACCCCGCCGATACTGGCGGAATAGGCTAAAGCCAGCATGAGGACAAGCCCCAGCCCACTCTCTATAGTTTGGCGGGTGGCATCATTTTTTTCTCCGTTCAAAGACGCATCGAGGGCAATCTGCCGCACCACCGCCATGGCAACCGGGAGCATCATCATGGTCGAGGCGGTGTTGGAGATCCACATCGACATGAACGCGGTGGCAGTCATAAATCCCAAAACAATACGCTGAGGCTGAGTGCCAATTGCCAGAATAATCCACAACGCCAGACGTTTATGGAAATTCCATTTTTCCAAGGCGAGAGCGATCATGAATCCGCCGAGAAATAAGAAGATCAGGTGGTTGCCATAATTGGGCGCAACGAGTTTGCTCGGCAGGATACCCAGCACGGGGAACAACACCAAAGGCAACAAGGCGGTCACAGCCAGGGAAGTCCCTTCGCCAATCCACCAGATGGCCATGAGAGCGGTGACAGCCAGCATACGTTGTCCCTCAGGCGTTAAGCCTTGCGGTGTTGGTATGAGAAGAATCGCACAGAACATAGCAAGCCCTGCAAGAAGAACTATCCCCTGCCTTTTGAATGAAGTCGCCAACTCGCCTCCGCATAAAATAATAACGGAAAGATTTTAACCCATGATACAGATTAAAATTAATTAATTTGAATCTCCTTGCTATACCGCCCACGCATACGTACCCTGATAATACTCTCTCCAATTGCTCATTGAGGGCAAAGCAACCAAATGCTGTAAGGGATTTTTAAATTTCGCCACTCCTTTTGGGGTGGCTTTTTTTGCTATTAATATCTGAGGAAACAAGTTAAAACGAGGTAATTTGATGCATGAAGTCAAGGTGTACGACAATTCCGGGAAGTTGAAAAAAGTGATCTCAATCAAAGCATTGCACATCCGCTCGAAAAAGCAGTTGGATACCCCTGCCCTGTTCCTGAAAAACAAAAAGGGCAGAAGATCCTGGTCAAAATCTGCTAAAGATCAGGCAAAGTCTGAAACACAATAAACTATAAGCGGGGGAGGGGTCCGATCACTACTATAACCGTCTACCAGAATCAGGTTGAACGAGCGTTGAAAGGATTAAAACGCCAGCTTAATAAAGAAGGGTTCTTCAAAGAACTCAAGCGCAGACGATTTTACGAAAAACCCTCCGTCAAGAAAAAGCTCAAGATCAAAGAAGCTAAAAAAAAACGAAAAGCGGCGAAGCGACGCTCAAGATCTTTATGGGATTAAAAATTGGATGACCATGAGAGCAATGACCGCCAACATGCGCTGACCCTCAGGCGTTAAGCCTTGCGGTGTCGGCATGATAAGAACCACATAGAACGTAGCAAGTCCTGCCAGAATTTTTTCAATGAAATACGTTGATAACCCCTGAGTTAGTCATACCCCCCCCCGAATGAGGGGTTTACAGATCACCCAATTTGTCTGATCCTTGTTCAATCCTTATTGAAATCGCGGCTCTTATACCTGAGCTTCTGGCTTGTGTTTTTTTTAAATTGGAAACCACCACTATGCATACAAAAAAAGCAATTCCAAGTTTTCCCATTTTTGATGATTTCACCGAAGAGGAAGCTCAGGAACTTTTCGATATGGATGAAAATCTACAGAGTTACCACGATGGGGAAATTATCATTAAGCAGGGCGAGAGGGGTTCGGCCCTTTTCATTCTAATTGAAGGTAAGGTTGGGATTACCAAAAACCAGGCTCCCGATATTGAATTGAACAAACTGGAGCCCGGAACCATTTTTGGAGAAAGTCCTTTAGTCACCAATTCAACCCGGTTGACCAATGTCATCGCAAAAGGGGAAGTTGTCGTATTAAAACTGGATGCCGACAGGCTCAAGGTTTTGAATCCTGCCATTGTGAGCAAGTTTCATATCCTGCTCAACAAACTGCTGGTTTCTCGCCTGAACACCATGAATGACCACCTTGCCGAAGTCCAGACAGGCATTGACAATTTCATCAGGATCTATGACAGCCACAGGCAAAAGATGGAAGAAGATCCATTGATCTCAGATGAATTCAAAATGGTGCAAAAGCTTTGGTCCGCTTATTTCGAAAATCTGAGAACCAAATGAAATTTGATTGGGTGAGGTTTTACCCCTTCGGGGCATGAAAGCAAAGGTAAAATATCACATACACCTTCGGGGCATGCGTGGTATCCCCAACTATAAATCTCATGCCCGGTACGGGTAAAAGCGAATGAAGAGGATATAACGCCGGCGTGAGAGGCCGCAAACGACCTTAAATTATCAGATTAAGATTTCCACAAGCTATTTTGTTTAAAGCAATTAAAGGCTGCAGGCTCCAGATCCTTTTTGTAGTTCCCCTTAGACGATACTTAGACAAATTGTGGGCAGTTTATTGAGGAATGTTGCGTTAACCTGGTATAGGCAGCTATCGGCCAATAGCGGACACTACAATTCTGTTCCATAAACAAAAAGCCCCCCCCCCGCCGATAGATTGAGGGATGGGCTATTTGAGTTACTCAAATGGAAAGATTACTACTTCTTCTTTCCTCCACCTTTGTTCTGCCCTTGATCATGGGGAACTACAACATCTACAGATTGGCTAGTGATACGCCCCTAGATTTATAGACACCTTGTAAGGTAAAAATGGAATACCAAAACAAGGAGTTTATGATGCCCAAAGGAATACGTTACGCAGAAGAGTTTAAGAGGGATGCGGTTTCTCAGGTTACAGATCGTGGTTATT
>JABIAY010000042.1 GCA_018653085.1 Nitrospina sp. | reverse complement strand
CCTGCGGCTAGCAGTCGAATTCTATGTGGTAGCCAGAGTATTTGCGCAGGTTGATCACCCTCTGCTCAAAAATCAGGTACTGACCCTTGATGCCCGTCAAGCGGTCCGTGAATTCCGGAATTTTATCGAGATTATGGCTGGGGATTTTTTCGGGAACCGATTCGACCGGGTACACCAGTTGCTGAACTTGTCCATCCTCCACAGCATAGCATTTCAAAGCTTCTGGAAAGAGTTGGTGCGCCTCATCGCGAAGAGCAAGCAAGTCCACCTCTTCCACCCCCCCTTTCAGCATTTTGCGCCAATTGGTTTTGTCGGCAAAATGTTTCGCCAGAGCTACTTCAATCTGACCTGAAAGGACCCGTTCAGGAACCCTGGCAATGATCAATCCTCTTATGGCCCCCTGGTCGATCCAGCGGTCAGGAATATTAGTGTGCCGGGTTATGCCAACCTTCACTCCACTGGTCAACGAAAGATAGACAAAATGATCGACGTTGCAGTGGGTACGCCAGAACTCGCGGTCGGCCTCATTTCCTTTCTCGTGCACACATAGTTCCGGACGGAACGAGCACATGGCATTCTCCGGAAGGTCTCGGGAGCAGACAAAGCAATAGCCCTGATCATAGGATTTGCGGGTCTTCCGCCCGCATTCGATGCAGGTTATGGTGCCTGCCCATTTTAATCCCATGGACTTACCAATATGCGGATTCAAGGGATAAGAGTTTTTATCCAGATTCAAAAAATATGTGATCGGGTTCTGCGCTTCCGCATTCATTTTTCTAAGCTGACCTAAAAGTTTCACTTAAACATCTCCATAAATTAACGACCCCTTTTCTGTTCGGCTCGGGACAAAAAAAGGTCCAGAGCGGCCACCGCCAATAAAACTGCGGCCACCACTGTTATTGAATCAAAAACCAGAAAACTAATTAAAAATAGAAGGAGGTAAAGAAAAATTCTAAGAACTTTGTTTCCATCCGTGAGGGTCATGGCACGATTATAAGGCACCCGCCTGGGCACTGCAAAAATCAGAAGAGGAAAAAATCCCCCCACAATCGTGGGGGGGAATAATTCGCCCCTGAAATTTTGGTAATCCAAAAAAATTAACCCGTTCCGCAGGTTTACACCGAAGCTCGCAAACCACGAAAAATCAATGATTTTCCTGAGCATCACCCCATAACACCTTGAAACCCTTTAAAATTAACACGATTGGGACATTGGAAATGTTGGAATAGGTTTACATTATAATGTAGACTCGGAGTGGGGAGAACAAACAAAAACCACGATATCCGAAGTACGATATTAACAGGGATTTCTTTTTATTTGTTCTATTATGAGCATGATTGATATTCAGGACCTGATAAGCAAAAACGAGCCGCTTGCATCACTCCCCAACACTTTCTATAAATTGCGGGAAGTGGTCGCTGACCCGGACTGCGATTTTGATGACATTGCTGAAGTAATCAGCGTGGATCCTTCCCTTACCCTTCGTCTCTTAAAAATTGTCAACAGCGCGTTTTATGGATTTCGCGGAGAAATTGAAACAATTTCTCACGCACTGGCAGTTGTAGGAACAGGCCAACTGATGCAATTGGTTTTGGCCACAACAGTGGTCGAGCAATTCAAAGGCATTCCCAAAGACCTGATGGACATGAAGCGTTTCTGGAAACATAGTGTTGCCTGTGGACTGTCCGCCCGGGCCATTCATCAAGCACGTGGGGAACATGACGGAGAGAGTATTTTTGTAGCCGGACTCCTGCACGATATCGGTCGCTTGGTGATGTGCCTCAAAGTTCCCGATCAACTCAAGCTTGTTATAGACTTTGCAGGAAAAAGTGGAGACCGTTGGCATAAAGCCGAAGCAAAATACTTTGGTTTTGATCATGGTGCTGTCGGTGGGGCTCTTCTCAGGGCTTGGAATCTTCCGAAAAAATTACAGGAAGCTGTTGCCCATCATCATTTCCCCACATCGGCTGACAATTTTCCCCAGGAAGCCGCAGTCGTTCACTTGGCAGATAGAATCAGCCACCAGATTATTTCAGGCCCTGACCACGATATGGAAGAATATGCCTACGAGAAAAGTGCTTGGGATGCGGTTCAGTTATCCGAGGATTTGCACCTCCAGCAGATTATAGAGCAGGCAGAAGCTCAATTTGAAGAAGTCAGCCAGATTTTTCTTCAGACCGCATAAACCTATTCTTCGAACACCCCACGTAAAAAAAACGCCATTCCCTATCCACAAAATAGCGCAGTAGCTAATGCGTCAAAACAGATTTACATCAGAAGATTTTTAAGACTTGAATTGTTGCCGAACATAGGGGACACTGTGAAAGTTAAGAGTGACAGTGATCTTTGAACGAACAAGGAGAATCTTAATGGAAGACTTAACAATTTCTAAAGGTTGGTTTCAGGGTAAGGATGATGAACCCCCGGTAATAAAAAAGAAGTTCTGTGAGCACAGGGTTAACACTGTCACCCTGGACTACGAACTCGGAGTTGAGTATTGCTCTTTCTGTGGAGCTTTAGCCCACTACAACCCTGACCAGGATAAACTGGAATGGACTCTGCCGGAGTATTTACAAAAACAAAATTATAACTAATTGGGACTCTTTTCATGTCCCATTAAAAAACCCCCTGGCCTGACCCGGCCAGGGGGTTTTTGTTTTTATCCTACCCTGTAAGGTTAAACGGCTAAGGCAAAAAGATTAAAAATATCTTGAAGCACAGCATGGAGATAACAGCCGTAAACGGAATGGTCGAGATCCAGGAAATTGCGATCATTTTGATAATATCCAGATTCAGGGTTGGCAAGCCCCTGGCCAGCCCCACTCCAATCACTGACCCCACCAGAGTATGTGTTGTGGAAATAGGCAGACCCATTTTAGAACAGATTAAAACAACTGTTGCGGCACCAAATGTGGCGGCAAACCCTCTCGAGGGAGTAAGCTCCGTTATTTTTTCTCCAATCGTTGCCATGACCTTGGCCCCCCAAACCATCAACCCGAATACAATGAAACCCCCGCCTAATCCTAGTATCCAGGTAGGCATGGGTACATTCATATGCACCTGCCCATCTTTAAGAATCGCCACCACAGCCGCCAAAGGCCCCACGGCATTGGCCACATCATTGGAACCGTGAGCAAAAGCCACATAAAACGCTGTTAAAATCTGTAGGTATTTGAATACATTTTCTGTTTTATGAAATTGTTCTTGGAGATCCCAAGAGGGGTCGTAAGGAATTTTTCTTACCAGATATTTTGCAACTGAAAACGCCAGAGCTCCCACGATAAGGGAAATAATCAAGGCCCGATCAAAGGAAAGATCTAAATGAAGATTTTTCAGTCCCTTATAAACCATGGCATTGGTAAGGATCACGAATACAAAAAACACCATATAAGGGAGCAGGTTTTTGGCATAAATCAGAGGGGTTCGTTTGCTGAAAACGGTCTTACTAATAAACTTGAACAGGAGAAAAGCAAAGAAACCACCCATAACCGGTGAAACCACCCAGCTCAAAACCACCATACCGACTTTTCCCCAGTTGATGACATCCATGCCTCCGGCGATGACACCAAACCCCACAACGCCTCCCACAATGGAATGGGTCGTAGAAACCGGCCACCCCAGATAACTGGCAATATGCAACCAGAGTGCCGCCGCGACCAAAGCGGAAATCATGCCATAAACCAGATGATAAGGAACCGCCTCAAACATTAGCGGGTCGAGCATTCCCTTGCGGATGGTGTTGGAAACTTCACCCCCGACAAAAAAAGCGCCGACAAATTCCGCTACGGCGGCAATCAAAATAGCCTGGCGAAATGTCAGCGATTTTGAGCCGACACTTGTCCCCATGGCATTGGCAACATCGTTCGCTCCAATATTGCACGCCATATAAATGCAGGCGATCACAGCGAATGAAAGCAGGAAGGTATCTAAATCCAAACCAAGGCTCCTTGCCGAGATTGAAAAAGGGGAAATTGGATTACTGAGAAAGGAATATCCTGAGAGTTTTACCGATTTGTTCTGTCTTGTCTGCTACAGCGCCAAGCTTTTTTATCACTTCATTCCAAAGCAGTAAATCTGCCGCACCTAAATCATTGCCCAAGGCAAACAACTTTTGTGCCAGCTCAAACTGCTTACGGTCGGCTTCCCATTCTGCGGTACCGAGTTTTTGGGTAGCCTTCTCCACTTTTTCCGCTTCGGCACCACCAAAAGAAGCCTCCAGCAAAGCTTCCAACTCGGAAATCAGATCGCAACCCATATGCGCAGTATCGACAACATGGTCCACCAATTCCTTCAAGCGGGGTTTGATTTCATCCGGTGTATCCAGGTTTTTGATACGCAGTAAAACGGCTAAATCTTCCACCGCATCCGCGATATCATCCTGCGCGGAAAGCAGATGCATGAAATCTTTTTTATCAACCGGCAGGAACATGCTTTGCCGCATATGAGTACGGATATCATCCTTGATCATGTCGGCCTCATGCTCCAGCTTCACGATCAATTCGGAAATTTTCTTAACGGAATCGTAGTCCTTGTTTTCCAGCGCGTCAAACAGAGGTTTGATCTGCTCCACACAGGCACGGACCTTGTCCATATGGCTCCCAAGGGGCTTGAACGGCGATTTCGCAAACATTGAAAGGATGGATCTCATCTGACGACCTCCTTGGTCATAAAGTTTAAGCACGCTAAATTTATTCTATTTGCCGGCAAGTTTCAACCCCCTTTAAAGGGATAAAAAATTCGTTTCAAAATAGGCCTGAAAAATCAGCCCTAAACGTGTGACGGTGATATTATTGCTTGCTATCTGCCCCCGGCTAGCCAGCCCTATATTCAGGTCGCATTATCTACCCATGATCGCAAACCAATCTTCCAGATGTTGAATCTGTAGATTGGAGTTTGACTGGCGGACATCTCCCATTTCGCCAGAGGGCTTTCCACCATAATTATGCCCCGGATATAAAACAACATGGTCTTCAATCTTGGACAGCCGCCGGGTGAGGGTATGGAACAGTTCTTCACTATTCCCTCCGGGCAGATCCACCCGCCCGCATCCTTGTAAAAAAAGAGTATCGCCGGCAACAAGGCTATCGGCCACCCGAAAACACTGAGACCCGGGTGTATGCCCCGGAGTGTGCAAAAAACTAATCTCAACGGAACCTAATTTTAGTTTGTCCTCGCCATCCACCTGCTTCATGTCGGACATGGATATTCCCGTGATCTTCTTCAATCCTTCCGCCTCATGCTTGTTAACATAAACCGGTACAGGATGCTTTTCCATCAGTTCAGCCAATCCGGTAATTTCAATGCCAAAAATTTCTCCCCCCACATGGTCGGGATGGTAATGGGTCACCAAAGCACCGGTGAGTTTCATGCCATCCTCTTCAACGACTTTGAGAATCCCATCAATGTCCCACGCCGGGTCGACCACCACACATTCGCGGGTTTCCTGATTCCCGATCAAATATAAAAAATTAGCCATCGAACGCGCCGAGGGATCCTGGGTACCTAAATCGATCCCCGACAACAATTGTTTGAAATAAATCGGATTTTTTTCTGACAAGGTTTCCCCCTATCCCGTCTAAAAAATTAATATTTTGTTCAGCAGATGTGCAAGGCGGACCCCTGCCTGCGTGAGCCTGAGGTCAATGATCTCCCGACCTCTTTTTATATAAACTTTGGACAAGCCACCAACATTATAGGCCACTTTTAAAGCCAGGCTTCTGGACTCGTTGGCCCAGTCAGAAACTGTTGACTGGCTCCAGGTTGAAACATCCGCCTCTGACACCTTTTCATTCAAGCGGTCGGCATAATTCGACAAACTGCCCCAGTCGACCAATCCACCATCCCATAAATAATGCAGGCTGACATCTTTCCCTTTATAGGGAAAGCGAAGGGTTCCTCCGCCACGGTCTTTTAAATTACCCAGGTGAAGAGGTTGATGCACATCCCCGACAAAATGCACCAGAAATTTCAGCGCATTCTTTCTTTTCCGCAAAGGGACTGAGCGGTCAAGCAAAATGCCTGAAAACTCATGAATTTTCTCCGTGACACAGGCCCCGTTGGGACAATCCCTTTCAGCGTCATAAGTCCACTGTCCCTCTTCAATATTGGTGTAATGCCAGGAGCCTTCTTCTTTTCGTTTTTTCCGGGTCCTATCTGCCCAGTTTGCGACACCAGCCAGGCTGTTTATGTTAAACTTTTTGGCGATTAATTCTTTAACCTCCGGCTCCAGGTGGTTCTCAGCAATAAGGCCTATAACACGGTGCCCCTGAGGCCCCCAGGCGGCAGAATTCGGAGCATTTACAACCAGCAATATTAAAGACATGCAGAGTTGAAATCGAACACTCATACTTTCCCTGTTTTTCACCCTGTTTTTCAATCCGATTTCAAACGGAACCCAAATTGAGCAAGCTTATTTCAATTTATCATACTGGAAGGTTTTGGATACTCATTACTTTTCTATCCATAGTTCTCGGGTTCCTGGCCGCTGTTGCGGGATTCTTTGACTGGAGTGGTAACTTCTCACACCAAATATCCAGACTCTGGTGTCGACTTCTTTGCAAGCTGAACGGAGCTAAAGTTGAAATCGATGGACTGGAAAATATCCTCACCGACAGGCCGCAAATTTTCGTTTCCAACCATCAGGGGTATTTTGATATTTTTGCGTTGTCCGGGTATCTTCCGGTACAAATCAGATGGATCGCCAAATCAAGCCTGTTCAAGATTCCTTTTCTAGGCTGGGCGATGATAGCGGCAGGCTACATCCCCGTTGAAAGGGATAATCGTAAAAAAGCTTATGAAGCTTTTAACAAAGCTCTGGAAAAAATAAAGGAAGGATGTTCGATAATCATTTTCCCCGAAGGCACACGCTCCGAAGATGGGGAAATAGGCCCGTTTAAAAAAGGTAGCAATTTGATAGCCAGTCGGACCAAAAGTCCTATGGTACCGGTGACCATTATAGGAAGCGGCGATATCATCAAAAAAGGCAGTGCCCGCATCAACCCAGGTTCCATCCGGGTCATCATTTCCCCTCCTGTAGAACCCAGCACGGATAAAAAAAGGAATGAGGAGGTTTTACAATCTATTCGGGAAACTATCGTAAATAACCACCGCCAGCGTGACGCTGGACCCGATAGGCAATAGCTTTTTCTGGCTGACAACGCTACTCTCGGCTTAAAGAGTAATTGCTAGTTACCACTGGGCAATAGGCCGTCAAGCCGAGAACATCGTTGCTAGCAATAAAAAGCAACCCCCTCAATACCCCTGCGGGGCACGAGAGCTATGGCTAAATATCACGTCCACCTTATCAGGGGGAAGACATTAAAGTATTGCGCTTGAGTGCTCGGTCCGCTTGTTGGGTAATGCAGTGCTGGCCCTCCGCCTAGGAGGTTAGCGTTTTTCTTTTTGGATGAATTCCCAGACCGTTGCAGAGTGCCCCCGGAGGTCTTCGATATCTCTCCAGATTGCCCGGATCATTCCTGTTTTATCAATGACAAAAGCAGAGCGTTCGATGTATTTGACCATCTGGCCCAGGTCATCTTCTTCCTTGATCACACCATAAAGTTCCGTGACCTTTTTGTGCTCATCTGCCAAAAAGGTAAAGCCAAACTGGAAAACCTCAATAAACTGTTGATGCGAATTCACACCATTCCAACTGCACCCCAGAACTTCCACCTCGCGAGTTTTAAATTTTCGGTTCCACTCATTGAATCCGACCATGAGGCGCGTATCTTCAGGACTGCTATCCTGCCGGTAAAAAACTATAATCACCCATTTTTTGTCCTGAAAATCCTTCAGGCTGACTGTCACCTTTTCTTCAGCCGATGGGCTTGACTTACCTGCTTTATAACCATAGACAGCGGGCAATTCAAAATTAGGCGCGCGGTCTCCAACTTCTAACTCATCAGGCATGAGAAGTATCCCTTTTGTTGATTATTAACCAATGGCCCTAAAGAGGGATCATTATTCACCAAACGCGGCTTTGATCAGAGGCTCCACTTCACCTTTAGACTCCATCTCATCGAGGATATCCGTATCGCCGTAGAACTTGCCGTCGATAAAAACTTTTGGCAGAGTCGGCCAGTTGGTCATTTTGTTTAAGGCTTCACGCTTGGTCATATCTTCGAGACAATTAACTACTTCAAAGGGATAACCATATTTATTGAAAAACTGGATGGTCTCCACGGTGAACCCGCATTGCGGTTGCTGTTTCGTACCTTTTCCGTAGATCAGGATTTTATTTGCCGCGATTTCTTCTTTAATTTGATCTTCAATACCAGACATTACCTACTCCTTATGAAATATAACAACACTATAAATAATTTATAAAAGGGATAAATGCGGACGATTCAGGGTGTCGCTGTTTTGACTTCTGCCGCGTGGAGCCGTCCATCTTTCATAGCCGGGTCCAGAGCTTCCATGACCATACGGTGCCGATCCATAATACCCACCCCTTCAAAAGCATTTGAGGTGACGTGAATGATGAAATGGTCTTTCATCCCTGTTTTATCCAAAGCGTTCACTTCCGCGTCAGGGACCGCGGTTTGAACCAAACCAATTAAATCCGGAATACTGATCATCCTTATCTCTTTCTCCATTAGGGGTTTAAACGATCTATGTCTTATTTGATTCTATTTTTGCCAAAAAGATTTATGCTTTGCAAGCTTTTTTCAACACTTTCCGCTTTAAACCCTCTGCCGCAGAGCGAGCATATCTTATTGATTTTAAATAATGTACCCATCCCGGTCGCCGTCGACCTCTAGGCTGAGCGCAGATTTGACGAAAAATACTAAAATTGAGTATAATTATAGAATCTTTAAGGTCCTATGTACTATCTAATAGAAGTAAAAAGAATCATTTAAAGAAAAATTCCCGGAGGAGCTCATGGCAGTCGACGTAGATTTTGTTAAAATCACCCCTAAAGCCAACGATGAAGTCATCCGGCTGGTTAAAGCAGAAGCCAATCCTGATATCGGACTGCGTCTCGCAGTTAAGGGCGGCGGGTGCTCCGGTTTGTCTTATGACCTGCAATTCACTCCGCAGGAAGATGGCGACACCATTATTTCGCACGAAGGCTTTAACGTCTACATGGACGCCAAAAGCATGATCTATTTAAAAGGCATGCAACTGGATTTTCAGGACGGCTTGCAGGGAAAAGGGTTCATTTTTGTCAACCCGAACGCCACCTCCACCTGCGGATGCGGGGAATCTTTTTCCATCACTTGAAAAAACAAACACCCCTTGATGTGAATCACCCCAACCCTCTTTAAGAAAGAGGGAGTACAATAAACTTCATTTAACCCCCCTGGCCCCCCTTATCAGGGGGGATCATAAAAAAGCCTCCCCCTGATAAGGGAGGACTGAGGGGGTTGCTTTCATAACTTATGCAGCTCACTCCCGAAACCCAGGAAGAGATCAACCAAGTCCGCAGCCATTGCGGTTATTTTCTGCTTGAAGACGGGTGCCTGATCTCGGCAAAAGGCAAAGATACCCTCTCCTTCCTGCAAACCCAAACCACAAATGACGTACTGCCATTGCAGGTGGGGCAGGGGCAAAACAATGCTATCACCGACCGTCAGGCCCGACTGATCGCCAACTTCTCCATTCACCGGATAGAAGAACATTCAGCCTTGATTCTGGTGGACACCTCACAAAAAGAAGTACTGCTAAACCATTTGGAGAGTTTCCGCTTTCGTGAGGATGTTCAGTTCACCGCCTTAAACCATGACCTGCTGGCACTCCAGGGTCCCAGGAGCCCCATAATTCTGGAAAAAATTTTCTCCAAGCAAAACCAAAAACCCAATGACATCGTTCAACTGAGCCTGGATAAAAATCGGGTGGACATTATCATGAAAAGCCTGACGGGAGAAGAAGGGTATATTCTTTGTTTTCAAAATGAATTCAAAGATGCGTTGATGCAGAAATTCCTGGAAACTGAAACGCCCCCAATAAAAGTAAGCACTGCGGCACGGGAAGTTTTGCGGATCGAGGCTGGCCTCCCCATTTTCGGCAAAGATATGGATGGCAAAAATATCCTGCCTGAAACCGGATTGGAGCACACCTCGGTCAGCTATAACAAAGGCTGTTATATCGGGCAGGAAGTGATCGCCCGAATCAAGACCTACGGCGCGCCCAATTTTGCCTTGATGGGCCTGACCGTTGAAGGATCAGACCTCCCGCCTTTCAATGGGACTCTTCAGCTTGGGGAGAAAAAAATAGGCACGATTAAGAGCTCGGTGCGTTCTGTCACCCTCAATAAAGTCATTTCACTTGCGTATATACATAAAGACCATAGAAGTCCGGATATAGACCTGGAAGTAACCATTGATGACAAGCCCTTCAAGGTCAAAACCTGCCTATTGCCCTTTTATCAAGCCCAGACTCGAAAGGACCATTCTAAAAAACTCCTGACCCAGGCTCTACAAATCTACAAGGAGCAGGATGACCTCGACCACCCCATCTCTCTGCTTCGGGAATCCATTGAACTGGATGCAAAAAATGCAGAAGCTTATGAAGCTCTGGGAGTTTTTCTTTCCAGGCAAGACAAGTTGGATGAAGCCATCTCCTTAATGAAAAGGCTGGTAGAAATCAACCCCCAGGAAATCATGGCCCACACCAACCTTTCGGTCTACTACATGAAGCAAGGCCGAATCGAAGATGCGGAACATGAAAAAGCCGAGGCCACTGCTATTCAGTTTGAACAAGCCATTGAAAAAAACATGGCGAAAAAGTTACAGAAAAAAGAAGCAGAACAAAAAAAGAAAGAGATGGAAGAACGGATTGGAATGTTTAAACAGGTGCTGGAGATTGACCCGAAAGATCAGGTCGCCAACTTTGGCCTCGGCTCCATCTATCTGGAAACAGGCCGTTACCAGGAAGGACTCGAACCTCTACAAACTGTCATTGAAGCATATCAGGATTATTCCGCCGCCTACCTGCTTCTGGGAAAAACTTGGGAAAAACTCTCAAACAAGGAAGCGGCCATTGAAACATATAAAAAAGGAATCGCGGCGGCCTCGAAAAAAGGCGATCTCATGCCCCTCAAGGATATGCAAAACAGAATGAATCAGATCCTGCGCCGCTAAACCCGCATATTGCACGAGAAAATGAATGAGGAAAGGACCGAGTTTTGAAGTCCCCCTCATCCTAGCCTTCTCCCTCCAGGGGAGAAGGAATATTTTGCTTCCTCTCCCTTGAAGGGAGAGGATTGAGGCGAGGGTGGTTTGATAAGGCTTTCCTTACTTAGCCTTCATGCCCCGAATGGGGTATCACGTTGGCCCCACGCCTAGTGGTTTAAAAGTTCCCGAAGGTCAAACCCTGGCTTCAAAACTCCGCGATCCACAAGTTTCTGGTTTATCGCTACTCCGTGATCCATCAAAAACCAGAACCGCAAAAGAATTTTTTCTTCCGGGGTGGTGTACGCATCCTCCCATTCTGTTACAGACTGTTTAGAGGCGATTTTCTTGTACAAAGCAGTAGGAATTTTTAGCCGCTTCTTTTTCACGAAAGCCTCATAACCTTTTTTAAGGGTTGGCTGAAACTCCTTTCTGCTTATCTTGATCAGTTCGGAAACGCTGGGAACAGCTTCTTCGTGATATTGAAAATATTTCAATTTATAATATTGATGAATGGTTTCCAGGCGAAAATAGCAATGCAGTTCTGAAACCTTATCCCCGTAAACCGTTTCAAGGTAACTGCGGATCAGTTTTTTTCCTTCCTGAAGCAGGATTTTGTTTAGCCTCCCTCTTTCAAACAAATGGATTCGTACCGTGCTCAAATGCTTGGTGCACTGGTTTTCGATCTCATTTTTTAAATTCTCCGAAGTGGGGGGGATGCGATACCATGCGATTTCATCACGAGCCACCTTTAAGGCGAGTTCAAAAGCTTCACTGATCTGATGATTGTTGAAACACTTTGCCTGCTTCGCAATAACATAGGAATTTTTTTTTGAAAACCCCAACTTCATGAGGCTGTCCTGAAAAATTTTCCGGTTTCCCATAAGGAAACCTCCCCGCTCCCGGATATGATCTTTAGCTTTTTCAACACCCCTCAAAGCAAGGCTGACATCACGCGGCATCAAAGCCAGATCCATGGTGCCTGCAAAACTGTAAATTTCTTCCAGAGTTTTATAGTTCAACTTGTCTGTGAAAAGAAACTTCTGGATGTTCGCCTCACTGAAACCACAGTCCTCGAAAATTTTTATTTTCTTATACTTCACCTCTTCCCAGTATTTGCGGGTTCCTTCCTTCTTCTTGAACTGAGATTCGATTTCCGCCCTGGCCTTAAAAAAATAACTCCGCAACAAATACCACTGGCTTTTCAAGGTGGATTCAATAATCCATACATATTTAGGCGTTAAAGCAGTGAGCTTGGAGTCTTCCAAAAGCTGGATCTCGCCAGTGGATAAAATATAATCCAAAAGTTCAAGGTGCCGTTCCAGCAGGAAGGGATTGATCTGCTCAATAAATTTTCTAAAGATGGTTTTATAGCGGTCACTGTTGAATGAAGGGCCCTTCTGCTCAGCACTGCTCTGTCCCAACTGGCTCCGGATCAGGCGTGCCCCACCCCTTTCAAACCTTGCGAACAATTTGTCACGAGCGGAAATATCCCTGATTTTGATTTGCTTGAGGCGGCTGACAATTGAGGGGATTTCAGATGAGAGTTTCTGGTCAATTTCGCTATAAGAGTGGGCTGGAGAAAAATAAATGCCAGCAATAAGCTGATCCACATAATCCAATGAGACGACAACCTTTTTGATCAATCCCTTGTACTGGGCAAAGTCGAGGGTTTTATCCCCGTTTTTGCAGTCACGGATATCGCCTAAGTATTCCTTTGCCTGCCTGGTTTCTTCAGGCTGTGAATAGGGGTCATTTACAATGCCCAAAAACAAATTTTCAGCATCCTGCAACTCACGCATTGCAAGGAGCTCCAACCCCTGAGTCATGGAATCGTAGATAAACATTGAGAATCCGAATTCGCCGCCATCATTTTTGCATGGCGCATTTCTGGATAGAGTGGGCAGGGCCAAAGAGTCTGCCCAAGGTGCACACAGTTGGGTATTAGATGCGGATTCAAGCACACAGGATTTAAAAAAAACCTCTGGCGAGGGGGCAAATTGCAGGGATTTGTCTTTACAGGTAGTACCCCTCCGGGGCACGAAGGCTAATGAAGAATATAACGTGCACGCTGGCTGCTAGCCGCAGGGGCGACTGGGCAGGGGCTTAATTGCGCCGAGATAACTCTTGGCTCGCCAAATAAAGCGATGGCACACTTGGCCCGCGCTGAGCGGAAAAAAAACCGGAGATGAGCATGGGCGGCTCAACTCCGGCTTTTAAGGGGGCATTGCCCCGTTTATTCAAACAGCTTCTTATCGCGGTTCACACTCAGACGGTGCGTTAGCGACTAAATCATTTTCCATACTATAAGACAAGGACCGATATTCCGGTTCTTCAACCTTGACCGGGTTGATATCCAGCAGATGGCTCTCGTTTCTAAGGAAAATCGCCAGAATATCAACAATATCCTTATAGAGTCCCCGCTCGGCCTTCCGGGAGGTAAAGATACAAAACAGAGGACCCCATCTGCCTATATGGTTGCGAATAAATTTCTTCATGCTACTGTTCAGGACATTGATGTTTCTTTCCTCGTGTCCGTTTTGAATGCCAAAAGCGGCTCGGAAACACATGAAAAACATGAACGCCAGCTCAATGGAAATATGGTCCACCCTTTCCCTTGTCCTGTTGCGAGGCTGTTCAAACCCGAAGGTTTCATAAAAACCACCCAACTGAATCAAAACATCGGTCTGGGACTGAATACCCCCCTCAGTACCGTACTGCATCTCGTAAGGAGGACATTCCATGGAAACAGCATGTCCAAAAACCCTGATAAATTCCTGTTGCGCCTGTTTGACGGTCATTTTAGGCAAATACTTACAGATTCCCTCAATGAGCGATTTAACATGATTCCAGTCTTCTTCATCGACAAGCACAATGTCCATAGGCTCAAGTAAAGACTTAGGCCGGAAAAATTTTCGGTTCCATGGATAACTGAAAGCACTGGAAAGAATATCGTAACAACGCCCTCTGGCTAATTGCAGGGATATCCTTTCCTCTTTCAACTCCTCCAGGGAACCCGTTTGCCCAAGTACCGCGAGCATTGGATCACCACTTGATTTTGAATGAGTTACATTGCCCATATTGACCTCCTTGTTGCGTTAACCAATTTCTTGAGAGCGTCGTACCGCTCCTTAGACTGCACCCGGATGCTTTCGGGCCGTAACATAGAAAGGCTGATGATCAACCCACACCAGCTCTTAATTCATAAACCTCAATACACCGGTCACAACCCCCGTCTCGACTTTCCCAGTCCGGGAAATCGATCTGAATGGCTTCAATCACCATCTCATCACAAATACTTTCCGGATCATCCACCCAGTTATAGGTCGGAAATTTGCAGAGTGGGCAAGGAGACCCTTGCAGATGGATATAATCTTTGTCTTCATCCGTCATCTCTCCCGGATCCACATACTTGCTCATCAGGGTATCGAGATCGGTAGCCATGGACAGAAGCTCTTCGTGCGTCAGTTTCTCAGTTTTCCACAGTCCTTCAAAAATTCCTTTTCTCTGCTTTTCCGGAATTTTACGGTAAAAATTATCGAACTCACGGTACCTGGCTTCCTTGGGCAAAACAGAAACAACGCCCATGCGCGCCAACCGGGAGTCTACATACATATTCCATAAAAGTCTGAACCTCGCGGTTATGAGATTTTTTACGGATGGATTGCCAGGAATAAAAGCATCTTCGTAGTCGAACTCGGGGTCTACCATATCTTTGGCGTGCATGAGCTCATGGATCAGGAAGGCATCGAGTTCCTGGGCTTCTTCAGGATTGCTGAACCGGCTCGCCAGAACTCTCATTTCAATGAGGGGGTTGCCGGAAACACGATTGAGCACATTAGAACCTTCATCCACTTTATTGATCGCCCGTTTCACCGTCACTTCTTTGATGCGTTCCTCAAATTCACGGGCCAGATCATAAGCAATTTCGTTATCTTTTTCATCGTCATCTTCAAGCTCGCCCTCACCATCCGTTTCGGCGACTGCGGTTTGGCTCTCTTCCGCTTCTTCTCCACTGGCCTGCTCTTCCTGAACACCCTCCTGATTTTCAGGTTCCTCAGGCTCCGTTTTTTGAGCCACCTCCAGAGCAGACTTTCTAACTGTACGCCTGCGCTTGGGAATAAGACCTACCGCCTCCAAAGCACGCAACACGTGATCTCCCAGCTTTAACCTCTCAAGGAAAAATAGACGGTTGACCTTTTCAAAGGCAATCTCCCGGTCATCTTCAGGGAGTTCGTAGATAGGATCGGCAAGGGAATGGAATTCGTCATAATCAGCACGATAACCGGATCTTTCCAAATGGTTGAGATGCCGAAAAGCAGACTCTTCCATCAATTGAGCACTATAATTGACCTTCATTCTTTCACACCACTATAATGATTAAAAATTCAACAACCCCGCGAACAGGGCAAAGTCTTCCCACTGGATTAAGAGCCAACGATCCAGTAATTTATCTTCTTTTAAAGGTCTGTGTCAAGACAAATGGCCTTTAATTTTTATATCGTTATGCTCTGAAAAACCTTGCATTCCGCATTCATGAGCCCAGGCTTGCCAATGGCTCCAGCCGACCCCTTGAAAGGGGCAATCCGTCAAAACAGCAACTATTTCTTATCGACCGTATCTTTGAATTTTTCGATATCCTGAAGCGCCGCCATGATCTGCGGCGGATCGCCTAAATCTTTGGCAATTTTCCTGGCTTTAGCGGTGAATTCGTCTGCGGGGTCATACCGCGACACCATGATCTCCATCCGGGCCACCGTCAAGTAAAACTGAATCAGGCTGGTCCAGCTCTTGGTTTGTTCAAAGCAATTGCTGGCCTCGTTGAAATGATTTTCCGCTTCCTCAAACAACATGTCTTTAAATTTCAAGTTGCCCAGATAGGTCAAGTCCTGACCCGCACCTTGATAATCTTTAATCTCACGGGCAAGTGCCAAAGCTTTTAGATAGGTATCTTCGGCGTCTTTACGGTCGCCATTGCTAAAGGCGAGATTGCCAAGGTTACGGTAGTCTTCGGCTATTTCTTTTTTGTCGTTCAACTGCGTGGAGAGGGCGAAAGCTTGCCTGAAATGTTCACCGGCTTTTTCCTTGTACCCTCGTCCAATATTGAATTTACCCAAAAACCTGAGGTCGATGACAATCTCTTTTGGGTCACCAAGAGTCTGGGAGTTCTCCAGAGCCTTTTTGTAGTAGTCCTCCTGCTTGGAGCGTTCCTTTTTTTCCACATAGATGTTCGAGAGAATGCGGCAATCGGCGCAAGCATTTCTATAGTCCTTAATGTCCTCGGCAATTGCCAGGGATTTCAGCGCAAATTTTTCCGCTTGTACCCAGTCTTCCTTTTGCAGATAAAGGGTAAAAATATTCCGATTATCTTCCGCCATCTCCGGCTTGTTTCCGGACTGGGTATTGATTTCCAGGGCCTTCAAATAACTTTTCTCGGCGTTAAACCAGTCGGTTTTCTGCAGACAGATATTTCCCAGGTTGCGTTGCTCAAACACGATTCCAGCCGTATTGTTGCTGTCCTGATGAGCCTTTAAGGATTTTTTGATCAGCTTTTCCGCCTTATCTATTTTCCCCGCCATGATCAGGACATTCAAATAACTGCCATATATATCCTGAAGACCCTTTTGGTCCTTCAACTCCTGTTTGAGTTCAATGGCGCGAGCATAGTTTTCCTCGGCTCCGTCATAATCCTGTTTTTGCATAAAAATACTCCCCAGGTTCCCCAAGGCCGCGCTCAATGCCGCCTTGTCCCCAGACTTTTCATGCATGGCAATGGTCTCCTTTGCCAAATCGCACGCTTCATCCCATTCATTGGCCATGAATAGAACATTGCCCAAGTCGCTCAACAAGGCCAGCTTGAGTTTGCTGTCTTTCTCGGCCTCCGGCTTATTGAGGGCTTCGCGAATTTGCTGTTTTCTACTTTCCAGATATTTGGGCTGGGAAAAAATGAGCATCAACTTGTTCTGCACTTCCTGAACCGACCCTGTCTCCTTCATCGCTTCATACAAGTCACTGGCCCGCATCAAATAATCTTCCGCTTGATCAAACTCTTCCTTTTTCGCAAAAATATCTCCCAGCGATTCACATTGCTGAGCAGTTCCAGGCCGGTTCTCCTGTTTTTCCATCAGCTCCAGAGACTTGAAATACTGTTCCTGAGCGCCATCCCAGTCTTTCTGCAGACTTTTGACATTACCCAGATTGGCATAACCTCTGGCTTCCCCCATCCCGTCACCCAATTCCTGCATGGCCTTCAGGGACTTCTCGTAATATTCCCAGGCCAGATCAAGCTGGTTTTTGTTGAGATAAATATTCCCCAGGCTCCCCAGAAGATACGAGTTTCTGCGTTTGTCAGAATCACCCATCACCTCTATAGCTTTTTTGAAATTGACCTCGGCCTCATCCACCTTTTCCGTTTGCCCTTCGCTGGCCATTTGCAGATAAATCCCGGCAAGATTTGCATAACAGATTCCCGCCGAGATCTTGTCCTGCATGTCTTCCAACGCGGCAATGGTTTTTTGAATGGTTTTAGCCACATCGTCCATCCGGTTCCACTGGAAGTAAAGCTCTTCCAGATCCTGCAGTTTGGCAATGATCTGGGTCTTTTGTCCTGTTGATGTGAGGGACTCCACTTCGGTCAACAAAGCGGATTCTTTCTTTTTCAAGTAGGTGGGGTGTTTTTTAAGGGACTCGACTCTATCTCCCAGTTGCTGGATTTTTCGTTCATCCTGCTTCGCCAGCACCATGAACTCATGGGCTTTCTGGTAATAGTCAATGGCCTCTTCCAAGTCATCTTTTTTCAGACTGGTATTGCCCAGATATTCATTATAAATTCCCTGACCCAGCGAATTGTTGGTCTCTATCATAATCGTAAGAGCTTTTTGGTAACTCTCTTCCGCCTTTTCCAGACTGCCTTGATAAAAATAAACGCTACCGAGGTTGCCGAGGGAGCTTTCGATGCCTTTGGCATCCTTGAGTTTTTCCATGAAGGTCAAAGAACGGGAGTAAAAATCTTCTGCCTTATCGAACTGTTTGCTTTGGAAAAAAATATTTCCCAGGTTGCCAAGCACATAGGCCTGGCCCGTGTCATCCCCGGCCTTTTCCATATGCTTCAACGCTTCAAGGAAGTTGGATTTCGCATCCTCAATATTGTTTTTCTGCAAACTCTCATAACCGAGTTTCTCGAAATTTCTACCCTCATCCATACCTGATACCGCCTTCACAAAAATGAGTTTGTAATTAATGGAGATGCCCTGAAAATAAAAATATTTCCCGAACACCAAGGCCACGGTCTATCGGCCCGACAAAATCGGAAACAACTGGAAACAGTCTATATTTCACGGATTTAGACTATGAATTATAAAGGTCAGATCGCCCCCTGTCAACAAGGCGGAAAATCCCATTCTAGCCAGTGGAATACAACTTTATCTTGCGAGCGCACGAGGGTTACTATAAATTAATCCTTCGCTTAACGAGGAGTTTACCTGAAAAAATGAAAAACACAGAAAAGCTGATCAATGCATTGACCGGAGAAGGCTCACTGACCTTCGCCGAGAACCTTGAGTTTGCCACAGAGCTGGAAAAGAAAATCCCCAATCTGGAGTCCCAGGAGCACGAAGGAAGCACCCTGTGGTTCGAAAATGGCTCTCCCAGCGTGGCCAGTACCCGTGTCGCCGTCAACCCAACCGGGCATATAGTCTTTTACAACGATAAGGGCAGGCGTTTCCTCTATACCGATCCGGAAGGCCATCCTCTGCATGAGGCCCTGTGGACCGAGAGTGACGGTGAGATGCGACTGGCTTTGGCCAGGGTGCAACTCGACAACCGGCAATGGGTCGGCATCAAGCCCCGCGCCAAAACCTTCCAGACGCAAATCGACATCAGCAGTCATGACGGTTGGGAGAAAATGTCGCTTGATGACCTGCGCGAAAAAGCCGCCGAAGCCTGGCGCGTCCCCTGCTCCGAGGTGAAATACTTCTATAACGATGAGCATATGATCCATCAGGGAGACGGCAAATACAATATCCAGCTAACCAAAGATGGACTCTACGCCCTGCACGAAGGCAATTTCGACAAGTCTCTTTTTATCAGTTTCATGTTCCAGATCAACTGGGCTCGGCTCGACCTGATTCCGGTCGTTGAACTATTCCAATCCACTTTGCCGGGAACCGGCGGGGCGGTGTTCGAATTCATCTGGGGCATCCATAACGACCAGTCGCGGGAAGAAGAACTGCCGCCTCTGAGATATCGTGGCCTTCCGACTTACCCATCGAAAGAAGCGTTCAACATTTTTTCGGCATTTTTTGTACCACAGGGACCGGAAGGTAAAGACATCAAAAAAATATTCATGGACCCGATGACCTCACATGAGATCACATGGACACCGCAAAAACACGCGCCCGTACGTTATTTCAGCGATAGCCATAAAGTAGTCATCACCGCACAGGATGGCTACCTCTACAAAGTCACCGTTCACGATGACCCGATCACCTTTCCCTTCACCAATTGCGGAGGAGTGAGAAAACCACCCATTGAACGGGAAGTCACGGTGGGGACACAAACGTTCATCCTGATGGAAGGGGAGTTTGGCAGGGAAATTCCTTTTGATCCCGTCTGGGGGCTCCGCCCGCAGACGCAACCAACCAAAGCACAGCCCAAGCCCCCGTTTACCTGGAAATGGTTCTTCAATGGGGAGCCGCCAGTGGTCGATCCAATCAAGGCGCAATATACGGTGCCGTTTTATCCCGAAGGTGCAGCCGATGTTGATGAGTCTTCCCTGCAACCGATGGTGCTGGACCAGATTTTCTACTACATGGAAATGGCCCCGGCCATGCCGCATAGGCTGGAAAAAATAAACAAGGTTCTCATTCACACGTTTGACACGGTGCTGGCCGGTTGTATCGATTGCACCAAAGAACGTGAATACACCGTCCTGTACAGCGACAACGAATTCGCACAGAAAAATGCGCAACTGCTGTGGAACTACGCCCGGTCACGCGACCAGCTGAACAATCTGGAGAAGGTTTCGTTTCTGCCGGAAAAGGACCATATCTCCCATGCCTACAGCGAACAATACGGACTGATCTTTAAATGGATTCCGTTCATGTACCATCAGGACCGCGAAGCCTGCGAAAGCATGCTGAAAACTTTGGCAGGGTCCCTTCTGCCTGGCGGATTCCTCTACCTGGTCGGACCACGCCCTTTGGAAGGCCTGTTTCAGCATTACGGACTGGATAGACTTTACAACGATCCGATTTACAATATGCCGTTCTTCCGCCAGCACCTGAAAATGTGCCCGGAAAACCAGGTCAATCCCGATCTCTGTGTATTCCTGCTGGAGAAAAAAGCGCCGGAAGAAAAGAAAGAAATCCAACCCGCCTCAGATCAAGCAACAAGCCACTTCGATGGCAACGTGCCACAAATGCGCGGCTTCAAACGACCAAATTAACCACTAGGCGTGGGGCCAGTGTGCGGCAAACGCTCACTATCGTTCGCGAGCCGCGAAAACCTTTTCAACCACAGATGGACACGGATAAAAAAACCTCCCCCTTATCAGGGGGAATCATTAAAACTTCCATCCAGAAGCCCAAAAGTGGTGATTCGCTTTAACGAGCACAGACCAATTCGCCGCCGGGCGTTCCCGGCTTTATCTGATGTCCCAGCAGGGTTTGGATTCGAGTTGGAACCCTTCGGATTCAGGGGTGTTCTTGACGTAGAGGTGGGGTAAATCGCTGGTACCGAAATGCGTGATGTAGAGGAACACGTGTTCACGGGCGTTGATGCGTAATGCCCAGGGGTCGAAATCGTTGCGGTAAAAATCTTCATAGCGCGCCATCGCTTCTTCGGTGGTCTGGCCCGATTCCGGAGTGTAATAAAAATCCAGAGCCAGATCGTGCTCGGGAATTTCCTTAATTTTTATTTTGTACTCATCAGTCGCGAACATCACCGGCGCGTTTTTATAGAGCACGAAGAAATACATTTCTACTGAGGGAATCTTATCCCGATTCTGCAACAGGAATTTCCGTGTATCTTCCGCCTCGGCTTCGGTTTCTGAGGGGAACCCGTAAAAACACATCACGTGGCTCCAGATGCCTACCCGCTTGGCCTGTTCCAGATTGATTTTCGCGGCCTCAATATCGGTATCTTTTTTCACCAGTTTGATGATGCGCTCGTTGGCCGACTCCAGCCCGTAATACAGTGACCGGCAACCGGATTTATGCGCCATGTCCCACACACTCGGCTCCAGCAGTTGCGACTCAAATCGGATGAGCGTGGTCCAGTAAATATCGAGTTCGCGCTCGACCATCATTGGCGGCAGTTTGAGAAACAGGGCCGGCGGGAACGACTCATCGGTAAACATAAAATGTTTGGCGTTGAGTTTGTTCTTCAGGTACTCCAGTTCATCGACAATCTGGTCGGCATGTTTGGCACGAAACTGGTCGATATAACCGGCACCGTGATCGCAAAACGTGCATTTGCCCCAGTAACAACCGCGTGTACCCAGATAGGGCACGAGTTTTTCCGGCGAAAAATATTTTTCCCACGGCATGCCGTCAAAATCCGGCGGCGGTAATTCGTTGACCCGTTCCTGATAAGTCTCGTTGACATGCACCTTATCTTCCTCATCTTTATAGATGAGGTTGGGGACCTCAGATATTTTTCGTTTGCCCGACAAAGCTTCCACCAGCCAGACCATGGCGTGTTCGCCCTCGTAAGTGATCATCGAGTCGAACACTTTGCCGAAAAAATGTGGCATCTTGGAAAATTCATCTTTCAGCCGGGTGATGATGTTGCCGCCAACGGTCACATGAATATCGGGATAGGCTTCTTTGATCAACGTGGCAAAGGTGATGCCCGACATCAACTGCACCGGAGTACCGATGGAAATGCCAATGACATCTGGTTTCTCTTTTTTGACGGATCGCAACACCAACTGACGGCAGATGTCAGCATAAACATTGACCTGCCTGTCGTGGGGAACTTTCAAAAGGTCGTCAGAGACCCAGGGTCGGTACACGTTGAGGTTGCTCTCGACCGGGTAAAAATTGATGCTGGCGGGAAAGTAACAAACAGAAATATATTCCATGACTTCCCTGAAAGCGTTGAGCGCCCACTCGGCTTTTTCGACCTCATAAAATTCCGGCCCCCGCATGATCTTCTTGGCACGAACCACTTTATCGATATGGAAGTCCAGGTCGATCTGCTGGTAGTCGCTGAGCATTTGTTTCAGTTCGGCATCTTCCGGACTTAACGGCTCGCCCCTCTCCTTCTCTATCAGCGCCTTCAACCGGGCCTGTATTTTGTTTTGGACAAAAAACAGGAATCCAGAGGTAAAAAAGTGGTCAAACATCTCCACATTGATATCTTTGAGCACAGTCTCTATATCGTTTTGTCGCAGAACCGCCGCAAGGCTCGGCAATGCCAGATAAGGGGCGGTTGGCACCCATTCCGGCGGAAATATCAACATGACCTTCTTCATAACAGGTTCCCGCAGTTCGTTTGATGAGTCGTTTTTATTTTTTTGGAATCTACCGGGTTAATGCTAACATATTGCCCTCTATACCCTTAATCAAAATCGGGCAAAAGCTGGAAAAGCTTCCTGTAAGTACTCAGGGGAGCAAGTTCGGCAGTGACCCGGTATCAACCCTATAGTCAATGGAGCACGAAAAAAGTTATGTCTACCCCGGAAACCAGCGCGGAAGTTAAAGCCAAGATTCTGCTGGATGAAGCAAATCTGGCATTTTCGGAAACGTCTGAACGTAAAGATAGTGCAGGAGAACGCAACCTGGAAGGATCAGCCTGGGAAGAAGGCCGGATGGAAGGTGAGTATGACGAGGCCGATTACCAGAAGATTCTCGAACTACAGATGCGCGCCGCCATCGCTTGTGATGATCACCCTGAACTGGAAGAAAAAACAGCACAGTTGTTCGAGTCGATCACTCCGGAAAATGCCGGAGAAGTCCTCGAGACTGTCTTAAAAGACGCGAATATCATGACATTGGGTAAAGCCGCAGTCACAACTTTCATCCTGCGGTTCCCTACGGTGCAGTCCTTTGTCAACAAGGGCCACCCGCTGGTACTGGCCATGGACGAATACATGCTGGAAAACGCGGACGCACAAAACTGGCACGATTTTAATAATATCGCCAAAGAAAATAACTGGCTCTAACCACTGGGCGTGGGGCCAGTGTGCCGTCGCTTTATTGGGCGAACAAAGAGTTTTCTCGGCGCAATCAAGCCCTTGCCCAGTTCCCTCCCACGGGAGTGGGCCGGGATCGATCATGAAATTTAGACATAATCTCGCAAAAGAAACCTTTAAGGGTAAAAAGAAGGCCACCCGTCGGAACGTTGAGGAGCATATCAGCGAAGACCAGCGTGGAAACCACAGTAGTGCCGAGACGGAACCCAATCCCCTGAGCCTCGACAAGGAAACCATCACCCCGGAACCCATCGAGGAAGAACCCAAAGAAATGTCCCGCCGGGATATGTTTTCGTTTGGCAACTTCCTCGACTTCGGCACCGCCGTAGAAAACGAAGCGCAAGAAACCGCTAAAAAAGATTCCCGGGACCTGACAGAGGATGAAGAGGAGCCCGAGGTTCTTGCCGAATCGGAACCTGTCGAAGGGGACGAAATTGAAGAAGCCGAACCTGCCCCGAAAAAGGGATTTTTTAAGCGACTGATATCGAAGTTCAAATCAGATCCCGAAGAAGAACCGGACTCCCAGCCCGACTCTCAATCGATGGAAGAACCTGTCGAAGAACCTGAACCCATCGAGACACCGGCAGAAGTCGGCCACAATATTTTTGAGCTTGAGGAAGCCGAGGACCCGGAATACGACCGCCGCAATTTATTGCGCCAGGGCGTCCACTTTTTCGCCAAACCCGCCGTCAACAAGGTCCAGGGTAAAATTGATGGCATCAACAAGGTGATGGACAAAATCACCAAACGGGTTCCCCTGCTGAGGCCGCCAGGCGCGATTTCTGAGAGGCAGTTTTTGCAGGCTTGTTCCCATTGCGATGAATGCATCCACGCCTGCCCAAAAGATGCCATCCTGCGTGCGCCTAAGAAAATGGGGTTCCTCGTTTTCAACACGCCCTATATTGACCCCATGCGCAACCCTTGTGTGATGTGCACCGAACTGCCCTGCATCTCGGCCTGTCCCGATGGAGCCTTGCTTCCGGTACAACAGCTCACCGATGTGAATATGGGTTACGCCATTTTAGATAAGAAAAAATGTCAGGCCTACGGCGAAACATTCTGCCAGCAATGTGTGATCGACTGCCCGGTTCCAGGAGCGATTCATCAGGTGAACGACAAACCGATCATCGACAAAAATATTTGTACCGGATGCGGAGTCTGCATGCGCTCATGCAGTACGGTCAACATTCCCCTGGCAATAAAGATCAAGCCACAGATGGTGGTCGAATCTCAACTGCATAAAAAACGCAAGGAACAGGAGTTGGCCCGCATCGAAGCGGAACAACGGGCCGAGGAAGAAGCGATGCAGGAAGAAACGGATACTGAGGAAACCTCACAGAACGCGGAACTGTGAACCTCTCTCCTTCCTGCCAGATTAACGCTTGCAAGTCTGCCCTGTTTTCAGTACCTTACTGAGCTTTGGCTACAGCCCACAACCACCCCATAAAAGACTGATCAAACCTCAATGAACAACGAACGAACACATGATTGCGGAACATTGTCGGACAGCCATATTGGCGAAACGGTAACCCTGTGCGGATGGGTGCATACCCGGCGCGATCATGGGTGACTCATCTTCGTGGACTTGTGGGATAAATATGGCATGACCCAGGTGGTGCTGAATCCTCAGATCGACCAACTGGCACACGAGCACGCTCAATCCATTCGCGGCAATTTCGTCATCGCTGTCCTGGGCGAGGTCCGCGCCAGGCCGGATGACATGGTGAACCCGAAACTGAAAACCGGAAAAATAGAAGTTTATGTCGATGAATTGGATATTCTCAATCCATCGGAAACTCCACCCATCTCGCCCTGGGAACCGCAGGACACTTCAGAAGCCCTGCGCTTGAAGTACCGGTTTCTTGATCTTCGTGGACCGGTTTTACAACGCAACCTGAAAATGCGCTATGACATCACACGGGTAGCAAGAAATGAACTGCATCGAAACGGATTCATGGAAGTAGAAACCCCGGTATTGACCAAGAGCACTCCGGAAGGAGCACGGGATTACCTGGTGCCCAGTCGACTCAACCCGCAAAGTTTTTATGCCCTGCCCCAGTCACCACAGTTGTTCAAACAGATTCTCATGGTCTCGGGCATGGACCGGTATTTCCAGATCGTTAAATGCTTTCGCGATGAAGATTTACGTTTTGACCGACAACCGGAATTCACTCAGATCGATATTGAAATGTCTTTCGGCAATGAAAAGCTCATATTCCAGATCATCGAAGAAATGATGGCCGAAATTTATAAGGAAGTCCTCGATGTTAAAATCGATGCGCCCTTCCCAGTGCTGAAATATCAGGATGCCATCGATCGGTTCGGAACCGATAAACCGGATATGCGGTTCGGCATGGAAATCGTTGACCTGGGAGAAATTGTCCAGGGCACCTCGTTTAAAGTGTTCGCCCAGGTGCTGAAATCGGGTGGACAGGTTCGCGCCCTCAATGTCAAAAACAGTGCCGATGTATTGTCCCGAAAAATGCTGGACGATTTAACCGAAATTGCCAAAACATACGGCGCCAAAGGGATGGCCTGGATCAAGGTTCAGGAAAATGAATTGCAGTCGCCTATCATCAAGTTCTTTGAGCAGGAAATGCTCGACCAAATGCTAAAAGCTTTGGGGAGCCAACCCGGCGATACAGTAGTTTTTATTGCCGACACCCCCAAGATTGTGGCCGATGCTCTTGCCCATCTGCGTTTGGCTTTGGGTAAACAGTTGAACCTGATCGATGAATCGAAAAATGCCTTCATCTGGGTCACAGAGTTCCCGCTGGTGGAATATGACGAAGCGGAAAAAAGGTATACCGCCATGCACCACCCGTTCACCGCACCGCGTGAAGAAGACCTTGGGAAATTCGAGAGCGACCCCGGCTCCATTAAAGCACGGGCTTACGATCTGGTGCTCAACGGCAACGAGATCGGCGGCGGTAGCATTCGTATCCATCAAAAAGAAATCCAGGAGAAAATGTTTAAACTGCTCGGCATTGGTCAGGAAGAGGCCGAGACCAAATTCGGTTTCCTGCTTGACGCCCTGAAGTATGGAGCCCCGCCGCATTGCGGGATAGCTATGGGACTGGACCGAGTCACCATGTTGCTTTCAGGCGCCGGATCAATCCGGGATGTGATCGCCTTCCCCAAAACCCAGAAAGCCACCTGCCTGATGACTCAGGCCCCATCGGAAGTGGACCCGAAACAACTGCGGGAGCTGAAGCTTAAAGCCGATTTATCCTGACCCCATTCGGTAAAACCTCTCACCCCATCTGCAGGTGAATCGAACCCTGCATGAATTGCCATAGCAGGGAGAAATTTACCTGCTCACTGGGGCCCAATCTCCTTGTATTCATTAGCCTTTATAAATTCATCTCCCTGGGTGCTCCAGTTCAGATTTGAAACTTAAATAAAGGCAAAACTTTTGTTTAAAAACATAAGGTCCTCCCGGAAGCTTCCGTTACACTAATAGTAGTAGGGAGGTAAAGGGAGTAGCGCCCTTTACCTTTGCTCGGAAAACACCTCCTCCTCGGAGTCCGGGAACAGAGTGCTCTCTGTTCCCGGATTTTTTTTGCCGGCGATCCGCCAGAGACAGACAGCAATGACTCGTTGAGCCGAGATAACTCTTTGCTAGCCATTGAAAGCGATGGCACGCTGGCCCCACGCCCAGTGGCTGCTGGCCGCAGGGGCGACTGGGCAAGAGCTTGATTGCGCCGAGAAAACTCTTTGCTCGCCAAATAAAGCGATGGCACACTGGCCCCACGCCTAGTGGTATGCTACCCTTAGCCTGAATCAATTCTAAAAATCCCTCATGACACTCAACCAGAAAACTGAAAAAATAAAATCCCTGATCCGGGAAATGAATAGCGTGCTGGTGGCGTTTTCCGGCGGGGTCGATAGCACTCTTGTGCTCGCTCTCGCCCATGAAGTATTGGGGGAAAAAGCACTGGCGGTTACCGCGCAATCTGCCAGCGTGCCAGCCAGGGAAATGGAAGCCTCCCGTCAATTGGCTAAAGAAATCGGAGTAAAACATTTGGTCATCGAAACGGAGGAAATGTCTAATCCTGAATACCGGGCCAATCCATCCAACCGATGTTACCACTGCAAAACAGAACTTTATTCGAGCCTCAAAAAGGTCGCTGAGCAGGAAAACAGTTCCCATATTTTAAATGGCACCAACACCGATGACCTGGGTGATTACCGGCCCGGACTCGACTCCGCCCGCGAACAAGGCGTGCGCAGCCCATTGGTGGAAGCGGGATTCAGCAAACAGGACGTCCGGGAATTGTCTCGACGGATGAATCTTTCCATCTGGAACAAGCCGGCAATGGCCTGCCTGTCTTCCCGTATTCCCTACAACCAGCCGGTCACACCAGAAAAACTTGCCATGATCGAACAGGCCGAAGACCTTCTGCTCTCTTTAGGATTCACTCAAGTCCGTGTCCGCCATATGGGAACCCTGGCTCGTATTGAACTCGACAAAAACGAAATGCCCCGTTACCAGAATGATCAGTCCATACAAAAGTCGGTACAGGAAAAATTCAGGACTTTAGGATTTAACAATGTGATGCTGGACCCGGAAGGATATCGAATGGGCAACTTAAACTCCGCCTTACTGGAAGACCATGTTTAAATATCAGCTACGACCGGAAATAAGAAAACAACTTAAAGACCCGGATGGGTTTGAAAAAGGATTGACCGCAGTCTTCATGGGGTTGGTCGTCTGTATGTCAGGCGTGGCACTGATGCTTGTCCTCTACTTCAACAAACCGGAACATGTCCTGCATCCCACCTGGATTCTGTTCCTAGGTTTCGCCATCGTCGGCTGGGGCGAATACAAAAAATTCCGTTGCAAATAGCCCACCACTAGGCGTGGGGCCAATGTGCCATCGCTTTATTTGGCTACCAAAAAGTCATCTCGGCCCAACGAGCCTCCTACTCCAAACCGGGAAACCAAATCCCATGCAGTATATGGGCTAGTGGGTCGGCTGAACAACAACCACTCCCCGCATGATAGCCGGGTGCAGTTCGCAGAAATAATCGTAGAAACCTTCTTTGTCGAGGGTCACTTCGAATTCTTTTTTCACATAGGCCGCGTGAAACTTCTTATCGGGATTAGGGGCTTTTCCGCTCGTTACCGTGTGCAGAAGTTCTTCCGTATTAACCCACCGGATGGTATCGCCTTTCTTGACTTTCAGTACTGCGGGAATGAAGGTCGACTTGATGATTTTTACTTCCACCGTTTCCGCCCAGCTTGCCTGCGAACCTAAAAGTAAAAGAATGGCAGTCACGAACAAAGCCCTGGTCATTGCGGTTTACCTCCCTTTATATCCTGCGGGTTGGCGGCGCAACGGAATCCCAGATTGTGGTGTTTCAGGGTGGGCGGGTACCAGTAGCGGGAAGCAGACCTGAGAAAAAAGGCTTCGTCTTCAAAGGAACCGCCACGAAGGATGACAAACTGTCCGGTAGTCGGACCCAATGGGTTATCTGCCGGTTCCGATATCGCGACCAGCTCATAATAATCTTCGCGGTACCAGTCGCCTACCCATTCCCACACATTGCCGTTCATATCGTGAAAGCCTAATGAGTTGGCCTTTTTTTGTCCAACAGGATGGGTAGCATTTTGCGAATTGCCACGATACCAGGCCAAAGCATCATCCATATCCCAGCCCCAGGCAAAAGCGGCGAGTGAACCCGCCCGTGCGGCGTATTCCCATTCCGCTTCGGTAGGAAGCCGACCTCCGAAGCTCCGGCAATAAGCATCCGCTTCGGGCCACGAAACATTTTCTACCGGCAAGTCCGGTCCCTTGAAACGGGAGGGATTGTTCCCCATGACGCGTTCAAATTGTTTCTGCGTGACTTCGTGAACCATCAGAAAATAAGAGTTGAGGCAGACCTTGTGTTCCGGTTCCTCGACAATGAACTCCTCACTTCCCATGGTGAAGCAATCCGCTTCGATTTTTATCATGTTGGGGATGTTCGAAGCTTGCGCTTCTGCCGGGAGAGAAATGGCAAGAAAAAGTAGAACGGTGAACCACCGTTTTTGGAAAATATAATGTCGCAATATGACCATTATTTCCTTTCGTGGCACCCTCCCGCCCACTAAGCTTAAGAGGCGACCACTACATCATCGCGAGCCACGAAGCGGCGTGGCCGTGGTATTTTTCCTCAGCCTTCGTGCCCGGTACGGGTAGACCCAGAACTTCAATATCTGGATTGCTTCGTCACCGTTGGCTCCTCGCAATGACGAGCAGATGTCATCTGAGCTATTGACGCGAAACTTTGTAGCCCAATTTTTGCCATTCCTTTAATACATATTCCAGGAAATCTGGAACACTCGATGCACCACATATAGGCGCTAATTCAAAACCAATCTTAGTAAGCACAATACTTCCAATTTTGAGCTCTTTTCTCTGCAAGTCAACCAATGTTTCTTTTCCAAAGTAATGCGTTTTAAAAGTTCGAGAATCCATTTGAACCGTCAAATCATTCGAATCTTGAAAGTTTACTAAACCAATGCTATCAAGGTGATTCAGAATTCCAAAGTTGATTCCCCTTTCGTTATATATTTCTTTTCTAAAATCATAAACAAAAGGAACAGGGACAGGGTCATCATTTATATAGCAAGCAAAACCCATTAGAGTAGTAAAAAGATAGGCGTCTTCCTTGTCCAAGCTTGCAACAAGTTCGATGGTGCGCTTTGAAAAAGCTCCCGGTTCATTCGCTTCTCCCGCCAAAAGTTTTGACCATAAACTTTGCATTTCTGTGTCTGAAACGAGTCTACATTTATCAAAAAAATTGGCAACCCAATCCCTCTCAAGGTTTTCCGGTTTTGCATCCGCTTTAAGTTCTTTAACTGCTTTGGCAGTTATATTTTCTATATTTTCCTGCTTTATAGCTTCTTCTGCAACGAGACGATGCATGGCACGTTGCTCAATCCCGGAAAGTTCTATTCCAGATAATGCGCGAATTTTCTCTACTTCAGCCTCTGCCTTTGCCACCCGTTTCATTTGCCAAGGCTTACATATGCCACCAACAGCATCCGACACCTTCTCGATAAAAACCGTTGCGGGCTTTGAAAGTTCGCCTAAGTTTACTAGTGGATTCCCTTGAGCCATCTTTTCACCTAATGTTGTTCATGCAGTCCGCGCAAACCCGACACCCTCGCACGTCATCGCGAGCGACTGAAAGGAGCGCGGCGATCCAGGTTTTTTCTGTCTGGATTGCCGCGTCGCCGTTGGCTCCTCGCAATGACGATCAGATGATTTCCTCATAGAGATCGTTCCACTCCGGATTCATGCTTTCGATCAACGCAAGCTTCTTATCCCTGGAACCAGACTTAATCTGTTTTTCGCGGGTTATAGCATTGTCCATGCTCTCATGAGTTTCGTAATAGACTAGCTGTTTACAATCATAATTCTTTGTAAAACCCGGAACAACGCCCTCTTTGTGCTCATAAACGCGTTTCACCAGATTGCTGGTCACGCCTGTATAAAGGGTTCCATTACGCTTGTTCGTCATTATATAAATTGCAGGGCGTTTCATTTCTTTCTGGATTGCCACGTCGGCAAAGCCCCCTCGCAATGACGAGCAAGGTAACCATTAAGTAACCTTTATCGCCTGGCTTGGATGCGAGACTTCCAGAACCAGACATTCCTCCTCGCAAATAAATGGTCCATGCACTTCACCCGGAGGCCGACTGGCAAAATGCCCCGCCTCCAGCCACATATCGAACGCTTCATCATAAAGACGACCGGAAATTATATAGATTTCTTCCGGATAATCATGCGACTTGGCACCAAACTTTTTGGTGTCAGCCCCTGCCTTAAATCGAGTCAGACGTGTGTAATCCCCTGTCGCACCATCCATAGCCAGAGTCAATTGCTCCAGCATTCCATCTGCCCCTTCAATCGGCTCCCACTTGCTGGCGTTTTCCGCATTGAGCACATTCCAATATGTCGTTGTGTTTTTGCTCATACGTCCTCTTTACCCCACGAGTTATTACTCGTTAGACTCGGAGTTATTTTTATGGAGGGCGATTTCACCCAACTCGCGGGAGCGCAGGGTGGCATCTTCCACAGCGTTCATCATGGTGGTGCGCAGGCTCCCTTCTTCCAGGGCATGCAGTCCGGATATAGTAGTGCCGGCAGGAGAGGTAACCATATCTTTAAGTTCGCCGGGATGTTTCCCGCTCTCTCTGGCGAGTTTAGCGGAACCCAGCACCGTCTGGATGGTCAGGATATTCGCCACGTCGCGCGGAAGGCCCATCTTGACTCCGGCATCAGAGAGCGCTTCGATCAGCATGAAGATATAAGCCGGTCCACTACCGCTCAAACCGGTCACGGCATCGAGTTGACCCTCTTCAACATCGACAGTGCGGCCCACTGCTTCAAATATACGGTGGGCGATTTTCACATCGGTTTTGCTGACATGTTTGCCGGAAGCGATGGCTGTCACCCCTTCCTGAACGAGTGACGGAGTATTGGGCATGGTACGCACAATACTGAACTTTTTATTTTTTCCCCCACGCAAAGCATCATCCATGATGGAAATGGGAATTCCGGCGGCAATGGATATAACCAATTTGTCACTACCCACTAACGAACGAATATCAATCAGGACCTCTTGCAAAATCTGCGGCTTGACCGCGAGAATGAGGATGTCGCATTTCTTCACCAGTTCACAGTTGTCGGCGGTGACCTTGATTTTGTACTCCGCATGCAAGGCATCCCGTTTCGGTTTCGACGGTTCCGAGACAAAAATGCTTTTCGCCTCAATGAACGAGGCGGAAAGCAGGCCCTTGATCATGGCTTCTGCCATGTTGCCGCCACCGATGAATCCGAGTTTTTTATTTTTCAGCACAACGTTGATCTCCTTGAAACAAAGAAACTTTTTTAATTACCTTTTAGCCTGGCACCGAAAATAGCGGTGCCTACACGAACCAGCGTAGCACCCTCTTCTATCGCAACCTCAAAATCGTTGCTCATGCCCATGGAAAGTTCGGGCAGGGGAAGCCGTTTTTCGCATTGGTCGCGAAGTTCCCGCAATCGCGAAAAATACCTGCGGGAATTTTCCGGATCAGGGTCGTAAGGCGGAATGGTCATCAGCCCCTCAACCCGGATTCCCTTCAAACTCGAAAAAACCATCAGCTGTTTTTCCAGTTCGCCAGGTTCCATGCCGAATTTCGCGGTTTCGCCTGCGACATTGACCTGCAACAAAACCCTCTGCACCCGATTTTCTGACTGGCATTGCTTGGCGATTTTCTCCGCCAGTTCCAGACCATCCACCGAATGAATCAAGTCAAAACGTTCATCAAGAAACTTGACCTTGTTCTTTTGCAAGTGACCGATGAAATGCCAGGAAATTCCGTCCCTCCCTATTTGATCTACCTTGGGAACCGCATCCTGGACTTTATTCTCGCCGAATATCACAGCACCTGCTGTGCGGGCTTCTTCAATTTGGGCAATGTCTACCTGTTTGGAAACAGCAACCAGGCGGACGCTGTCTGGATCTCTCCCTGACTTTTGGATGGCCTGGGAAATCCGTTCCCGGACCTCAGCCAGATTTTCAGCGATCAACGGAAGCTTGCCTCAACTGGAAGGGTTCCAATTAGTAGAGAGCTTGTTTGCCCCGCTCCCCGGTACGGACCCGGACGGCCTCTTCAACCGGCAGAACAAAAATCTTTCCATCGCTCAAGTTGCCGGTCTGCACCGTCTCCACGATCATGTCCAGCACTTCCTCCACGGCTTCGGCTTCCAGAACAACGGAAATTTCCACACAGGGATGGAACTGCGGAACTTTCGAGTCGGGTGCAGATTTCAAGTGGCTCATCGGTTTGCCAATGCCTTTGACATCAATCACCGATATTCCGGGCACTCCCAGTTCAAAAAGCTTTTCCCGGACCGCTTCCAACTTTTCATGCTGAATGTAACATTTGATCATTTTCATAGCGTGAAACCAATTTAGGCCAAATCAACATCATTTGCAACCACCAGCGTGACGCTGGACCCAGTATGCAATGACTTTCGCTGGCAAGAAAAGATTTATCTCGGCTTAATGAGCCTATGCTATCTGCCTCCCCAGCCAGAGGGTCACTAGGCAGGCACCAGTTCGGCGTTCTCAGTGGAAGGAAGGAGCAAGCGGTGCCAGTTGTGTTTTTCCCAGTTCCGGGCATCCTTGAAGTTTTTGTACTCACGTTCCTTCTTTTTAAATTCAGGGTGATGGCTCTGCCAGGTTCCGTTCCTTTTATAGGACGGGGCAAACTGGTGGCACATTTCGTGATAGACAGTGAGTTCCAGGACACACAAGGGCACAAAACCCTGCTTCAACCTTGGATGAACCCGGATGAGTTTTTTCCCTTCATCATAAGAGCCGTAACGAAACCCGCTCTTATTGTGCGATTTCACATCACGCCCCCACATGATCTTCGCCTCCACCCGGTTATTGAAATACTCCTCATTCAGGCACGCAAAAATTTTATCCAGATCCCGCTCGTTGACAGTTTCCGCGATGGCCTCTTCCTGTCCTTCTTCCCTTTCTTCCTCCAGCGAGTCCTGCTCGGCAAAATGTTCGCGGATCAGGGTTTTCAGCGTCTCGGGTAATTCCTTATCCTTTGCCACCTGTCCGAGAACTTTCCGGGCCAGGTTGTCCAGCACAACCGATTCGGGTTTATCAAACTCCTCAAAATAATTTTCATTGAAGACTTCGATTCGGACAGCGGGATCTCCCGGGCGCACCCGGACCTGCCCCACAAAGTCCATTCCGTTTTTCTTTATCGTGAACATCCGGGTCAACCCGGCAGATTCTCCCATGTCCATTCGGCATTTTCCCAGCGAGAGCGTTCCCATATTGAGGATTTTAACCAGAGTTTGAACGGGTACTTTGAATGAATTCATCAGGCAGGCCATAAGAAGAGTTAAGAGTTCTGCAACGCGGCTAAACAAGACTGAATCTTACCGCATGGCGATAGAAAATTCCAATAAAATTAGCCACTTAGAGCAACCCTAAAGTCTTTACAAAGATTTTAAAGTCCGATACTGTGTAAACCATGAATACACTGAGAATTTTTGTGGTTTTCCTGTTTGCCGTGTCGTGCTCTGCGGTGCAAGAGTCTGTGCAAGAAGTTACAGACATCAAATCCGAAGTCGACTTGTTTCTTTCCACTCAGGACCCCGAGGTGGAAACCCAGGTGCTGAAACGTTTGAAATCGGCTCACGTATCAAACGAAACGGTCAAATCCCTCCTGCGCACACGAGTAAAAAAAGGCACGAGTCCTGTCGGACTGCAGAAAAATTTACAGACCAAACATAATGGCAAGGATTACCCTTATGCCTTGTTTCTTCCGGAGTCGTTGAAGCAGGGTGAAAAGGTCCCGCTCGTTGTTGTCCTGCATGGACTGGGTGGCAGTGGAGCCAATACGATTCCGACCTGGGTCGAGCGTTTGAATAAAGAGGTTGCGGTATTATGCCCTACCTACCCGATGGGAGCCTGGTGGGCACGGCCTGCCGAGGAAATGGTACTCGGTCTCATTGACCAGATTCGCGAACAATACAATATAGATTCGGATCGGATTTTTCTTGCCGGGTTGTCCAATGGTGCTATTGGCGCTTACATGATCGGCATGTTTTATCCGGATCGGTTCGCCGGGCTGATCCCTATCGCTGGAAGCATCACGCCCCGCTATATGCATTTTCTGGTGAACCTTCGCAACACGCCGATTTATATGATTCAGGGCGCGCACGATCCTGTTTTCCCCATCCAGCTCAGTCGGCGGATTCAAAAAATTCTCTCCGACATGAAATACCCCGTCACCTACCGGGAACATGGGGAAAGAGGAACAGCTCACGGAGGCCATTTCCTGCCCGAATCGGAAGTGCCCGCTATGTTGGAATGGATTCGCCAGCAGAAACGCCGGAAAAATCCTGACGTGGTTCGCATGACCCGGGAAGGCAACCACCTGGGAGCGATCCACTGGGCCCGACTGGTTCGAGGACGAAACCTCGCATTGCTCGAACTGCCAGGACCGGAAAGTCCGAATCCGGTTAAACAGGATGGCAAAATCGGCACCCTGTTCGCCACCCGCAAAGGTGATAACAGTTTCGAGGTGATGGGACAGCATGTCATTGAATACGATTTGTATTTCAACACCGAAACCATTGACTTCGACAAACCCGTCACCATCACCACCCAAAAAATTCAGATCCATGGCAAAAAGCTGGTTCCCGGAGAAAAAAAGACCAGCTATAAAAAGAAAGTGAAAAAAGACCTCGCTGTACTCTTGTATGGATATAAAAATTTCCGCGACCTCAACCGCCTTTATGATGGCCGGGTGAGCATTCTTCTCGAGTCCACTCTCGTCCACTCCTCGCCGGAGGGGCAGCAGAGACTCTCCGCATTATGAGCAACATGGCCCTGATTGAAAAATCCATGCATCTTCTGGGCTGGGACAGAGTGGTAACAGCGTTGGCAAACCATGCCTGTTCTCCCATCACCCAGGAGCAATGCCGCCAGCTCAAACCCGAAGACGATTTTAATTCCGCGCAAACCCTGCTTGAAGAAACCGCCGAGATGGTTGCCTTGCTGGCTTCGTTGGATTCCTTTCCGATGGACCGATTTGAAGATATTGGTCCTGTTTTTCGCAAGGCCAAAGAGCAGGAGATCATCGACCCGGGCCAATGCCTGTCTCTCATCAAACTTTTGCGCCTGTGCCGAAACCTGTGCCGGGAGAGGGATAAAAAATCCGTTTATCCCCACTTGCATGCGTGGCTGGAAAAGCTTGATCCTATCAAAGAGTTCTTAGAGGAACTGGTCCGTTGTATAGATGATGAAGGAAACATCCGGGAAAACGCCACGCCGGAACTGCGGCAAGCCATCCGTAATGCTGAGACAGCCAAAAGCAAGCTGGAGGAACGTCTGCAACGCCTCTTCAAAACAGAAAGCATCCGCGAAGCGTTGCAGGATTCCTACGCCACCGAACGTGAAGAGCGCATGGTTATCCCGGTACGGGCGGAATTCAAGTCCCGTGTAGATGGCATCGTGCATGACAGTTCCGGATCGGGGCAGACTTTATTTATAGAGCCCGCTTCCATCGTGCCCCTGAACAACCAATTGAAAATAGCCCGGCTTCAGATCGAGCAGGAAAAAATAAAAATCCTGCAATCGCTGGCTCTAAAAACCCAACAGTTCAGGGAACCGCTGGAACAAAACCTACAGACCCTGATATCTCTGGATCTCATTTTCGCCAAAGCCCGTCTGGCTAAAACCATGGCGGCGGTGCACTGCCCGATGAACATCGACTCGGTCATGGAACTTAAAGAAGCCCGAAATCCGGAACTGGTTCTGGATGGAGAAACCGTGATCCCCAATACCATTGAGTGGGACGCATCGGTCAAGGTGGTGATCATTTCCGGCCCTAATACCGGGGGTAAAACAGTGACGCTCAAAACCCTGGGTTTACTGGCCCTGATGGCCCGAGGCGGACTGCATCTTCCAGTCAAAGAAAATTCCCGGATTCCATTTTTCCCGAAAGTTTATTCCGATATCGGTGATGACCAGAATATTCAATTGAAGTTATCGACCTTTTCCGGGCACTTGAAAAAAATCGTTCATATCCTGGATCATGTCGATGCGGGCTCTCTGGTGCTTCTGGACGAATTGGGAATTGCCACCGACCCGGAAGAAGGCGCGGCGTTGGCAGAAGCCATCCTTCTGGACCTTAAAAATAAAAATGTAATGACATTGGTCTCCACCCATTATTTTACCTTGAAGATTCTGGCGCAGACCCACGAAGGTTTTCTTAATGCATGCACTGAGTTCGATCTCGACACCCTGAGTCCCACTTACCGTTTAATTTTTGGAGCACCGGGACAAAGTGCCGCTCTCGATACCGCCGAACGACTGGGCCTGCAAAAAAGTATCATCGACCACGCCCGAAACCTGTATCAGGCCAAGGAGGACCGCGCGGAAAACCTGCTGGAAGATTTGACCCGCCAGAGACTGGAGTTCCACCGGGATCAGGAAGAAATAAAACAACAGAAAGAAGAAACTGAAGCCCTGGCAAGGGAACAGAAAATCCTAACCCAGAGATTACGGAATGAAGAAAAAGATTTTCAAAAAAATAAAACCAAAAAACTGCAGGCAGAAGTACGCGCCGGTAAAGATAAAATTCGAAAAATGATTCAGGATATCAAAGGGGAAAAAGACCTACCCAAAATCCGCAAGGTGGAAAAACAAATGCAGTCCATGAATCAAATCCCCCTGTCTGCCAAGGTGGAAAATCTCGAAGAATGGACCCTGCCAGTGGAAAGCCTGAAAACCGGTGACACGGTTCTGGTTTTGACTCTGGGAACCTTCGCCACCCTTCTGGAACCTCCTGAGGGGAAGAAGAAACTACGCGTCCAAATGGGAAACATCGCAACCGTTGTCGAGGCAACGGCTCTACGCGGTAATCCGCGACAAAAGGGGGAAAAACCTGAAAAGAAATTTTCTGTAAATATTCATGCCGAGTCAGAGGGCGGCTCCGTGTCCTCCTGTGATTTGAGAGGCATGAACTCGGAAGAAGCGGAAGCGGCTATGGAAGCTTTCATCAGCCGTGCCATCGTGCAGAAAGCCCAGAGAGTACATATCATTCACGGTCACGGAATGGGAACCATTAAGGCTCTGGTGCGTAATTATCTGGAGAAGGCCGGACTCTGCAAGCAGTTCACACCGGGTTCCCGCCACGAAGGCGGCGATGGCGTTACTGTTGTTGAATTTTAAGACATAAGCTCACCTATCTTTTTTTCCAATTTCGGCACCAGCTGTTTTTCAAACCACGGGTTTTTCTTAAGCCAGATATTATTACGTGGTGAAGGGTGCGGCAAAACAAAGTAATCGGGTAGATATAGCTTCCAGCTTTTCACCGTTTCTGTCAGCGTCGCTTTCTTTCTGGATTGTAAAAACCAGGCCTGAGCATATTGGCCTATTAGAAGTGTAATCTGCCTTTTAGGCAGTTTATCCAGAATGGAGGACATCCATTTTTCCGCGCATTCAGGACGGGGAGGCAAATCGCCTGATTTACCTTTTCCGGGATAGCAGAATCCCATTGGCACGATTGAAAAATATTTCGTGTTGTAGAATTGTTCTTTAGACACCTTCATCCATTCGCGCAACCTGTCGCCACTGGCATCGTTCCAGGGGATACCGGACTCATGCACTTTGATCCCTGGAGCCTGACCAACGATGAGTATTTTTGATCTCGCGGAAAATGAGAACACAGGTTTTGGCGGAAACGGAAGGTCCACCTCACAAAGAGTGCAGGCTTTGATATTTTTTTTAAGTTCGGAAGCGGAGAGCTGGCAACTGGACATGATGTTGAATTCTAACTGCATCGCTACTGGGAAAACAAGGGCACCCTGGATAAACTCCAGGGCACCCCATTCCTTTTTGATCAACTCGTTATGATCTTTGCCATTTCCTCGCGAAGAGTTTTCTGGGCAGTGGCCTGGTCTATCAGTGATTGCCAATGCGTTCCCAGAGCTTTCACGATGGCGTCCGATTTCTTGTCGATTTTCTCGCCAAAAGTATTCTTAATTTTCTCCTTGAGCGAGTCCACCTGAACTTCCATTATTGCCTGGGAAAAAGCCTTCGTTCCCATTTTTGCCGACATCTCCACCGGGCAACATAGATCGTCTATGGATTTCTCAAAAGGACAACACTCTTTTTCCGTACTGCAGTCTTGCTGGGTACTTTCACAACTGGGCATTATAAATCTCCTGAACCTCAATGTTTAAAATGAGGAAACCATAGGTTTCCAATGTTAAAAGCAGGACGAGACGTCTCCCTTCCCTAAAAATACCAACTAGTTGGTATGTAATTTCCCCAAAAAAATATTATTTCTTATAAAGCATTCTCAAATGTTCTCTGAATTGGCTGAGAGCACGCTCAACAATTTTTTTATCTTTTTTTGCTCTGGCAAGAACCATTGCCCCCTGAAAGGTTGCCAGAAAATATTCCGCCACCTCCCTGGGTTTGAATGAAGATTTCGGAGCGTATTTATCTTTAGCCTGCGCCAAATCTTTTTCAAGATTACTAATGAAACCATCAAAACTCGTTTCGCAGATTTTTCTGATCTCCGGGTGGGTTTCGGAAAGCTCCTGGGAAAAAATTCCCATGATACACCCCTTGAAATCTGCTGTTTTCGAGATCTCTGTAATCATATCCAGAAGGCCGTGAACTCGCTTCAGAGGGTCCGCCTCGCCCTTAAGCCCCTCACAACATTGCTTCCCTCTGGAAGAAAAGCGTTGGGCCATCTCTTTGCCCATCTCTTCCTTATCTTTAAAATAATAGAAAAAGCTTCCTTTAGTGACTCCGGCACTCTCACAGATTTCGTCAACCGTTGTCGCGACATAGCCTTTATCCAGCATCAGGCATTGGGCGGAATCCAGAATTTTTTCTTTTTTATCTACTTTATCCACAATGGAAACCCGGAGGATTAAAATACCAACCAGTCGGTATGTTAGTCCGCCTCTTTAAGTTTGTCAAGGGGCAATAGATAATAAAATGGGGACTGCGGAATATTTTTGATAGAAACACCATCCTTAGTAGGGACAAAGAGCTTTACTGATACATGGAGGAGGAAAGTGATGATGGCCAAAGTTCCCCAATGTTGGCGGGAGTGCAAAACCACAGGATATCGAGAAGAAATCGATAGGGAGCGAAAATCCTTGTTCGAGAAAATGGAACAAGGGATTGAGAACCTCCAAAAAATCAGACAACTGATTTATAGTGGAGACATTGAAGAGGTCTATGCAAACTTTGCAGATTGCCAGAATATTTTAGGCACTTGCCTTGGAGAGTTTCAGAGTATTTTGAGTATTCGTTGCACAGATTGCAAACATAGAAATTTTGACATAGGTAAACTGAAACCCGAATCATCACAAAACTGAATAACTTTGGGCTACCGGGACGTTGAGTTTGCCCGGTCCTAACGGATTGAAGGGCGTATAAAACGTCGGTCTTCCCGCTTCTGTCGCTTTTTGAAATAAGTTTCGTAATCGCGACAACCGTTCTTCAACTCGGACATCGGGCTCACCCCAAATGACCTTAAAAGGTCCAGAATTTCTTTGCGCTTGAGCTTCATTTCTCACCTGTCAAAAGGAGATTCTTCTCTATCCCCCATCGACAGGAAACACCAAAAACTTAAGCCCCCACTAGGCGTGGAGCCAGCGTGCAATAGCCCGTCAAACAACTGAACAATCTTTGCGTGCAGTTTGAAGCCAGCTTCTTGGCCGGAGGCAACTGGGCAAAACCTCGTTAAGCCGAGACGGCTCTTTGCTAGCCACCCACTCCCGTGGGAGGGAACTGGGCAAGGGCTTGATTGTGCCGAGACAAACTCTTTGCTCGCCAGATAAAGCGACGGCACACTGGCCCCACGCCTAGTGGTTAGTGGAATACTTTGACCAGTTGGCTGAAGGTGGATTTGGATTTCTTGAGTTTATCTTCATTGCCCAGGGCACAGACATGGCCTTCATCCCTGATTTTTTCAAACAGGGGCGCATAACCTTTTAAATCGCCAAGCTGGGTGGACAACAATTCTTCACGAAGTTTCTGTTTCATTTCATGGGTGCGTCCGGTGAGGTGATCGATCATCGATGCCTTACCTTTAAGGTCCGGGGTTAGAGGCGGGTCCATTTTGCCGACACAGCCGATGATGATTTTGGTCAGTTCTTCAGAGGGCAGTTCCAGGTGGCTCAGGAAGTCCGCAATCTCATCATAAACAGCCAACGTTTCGGCAAGATTAGGGTCCCGATAAGAGAGCAGACTGTAATCGCCGGTGAAAAAATCGAACGAATTGCCACTGCCGTATGCACCGCCATGAACACGTACCCTGTCCCATAAAAACCCGGTTCTAAGCAGGGCTTTGAGCACCTCAAACTGCCCGGAATATTTAAATCCCAATTCGTACAGGTTGGCTCCTTTGCCAACATGCTGAACATTACTGGCAGTTAAAAATCCCTCATTCAGAGGCGTCGCTTTCAGGTTCCATTCCTCAACCTTCCAGTCCTTATCGGAAAGGGCGGCCACCGTTCCAGCAATCCTTTTTTCTATCTTGCGATAATCCTTTTGCGTTGAGGTGATATTGAAGAAGGCATTCTTTCGGGTAAATACCCGCTCCGCGACCTGTCGGAACCGGCCCGCAACCTCCCCCGGATCTTTCTCAACACTCTCCAGCAATTGTTCCAGAAACCGGTAATACGTGATCCCATCCGTAAGCTCGTCAAACTGTCCGAGCCGGGACTGATAGGACTGGAGTCTGGCCATCACATAATGATTTCCATGGGGGACAATCGAATCTTCCATATCGGACTTGGCACTGCGAATAATTTCAACCAGCCGCTTGTGATCATCAAAACTATACTCGCCGAGCAGTTCATCAAAAATATCAAACAGGTTGTCCACTTTTTCCATCAACGCCTTGCCGCTGAAAAAAATATAAGAGAGCACTTGATGACGATCTTGAACCGTCGCAGATGAAAAATGGGACGTACGGATTCCGCCAGTATGCATGCCGATCAACTTTGAAATTTCTGTGTAGCTATGCCTACTGGTGCCCATCCCCAGCACCAGAGTACCCAGCAAGGGGATATAGGGAACCATTTCAACCGGCACCGAATGCGTGTTGAATCCTATCTGGGTATAAGCGATATCATTGGTAAACAGATCGTGGAACAATACTTTTGCACCACTTTGATTTTTTATTTCCAGCGGATACTTTTCTATTTCTTTGGGAACATCCTGAATTTCCAGTGAGGGCAGCGTAGCAAGCGCCTCCGGGGAGTCCGGAGCCAATTGCAGTTCCTGTAGTTTTTTCGTTTCCGCAATCAGGTTGGCAATCTCATCAGCAGGCAGTTTCTCTTTAACCGTTTTCAAAATTTTCCTTTCCCGAGCTTCCAATTTCTTGCCAAGACCCGGTTTGGGAACTGCCAGAAGAATACTGCGATGCTGATTTTCAATGAGGTAATCGCGAATTAAATTCTCAAAATATCCTGCGTGCATACGTTTTTTAATTTTCCGCATTACCTTCTCAAACCTGAGGTGGCTAAAAGGGTTTTTATCGTATAGCCAGGAACCCAGAGCCTGAATGTTATAAACAATGCCTTTGGGGAACCCGCCAAAATTGGCTTCCCGAAGCCTGAAGTCTATAGAGTTGACTGCCGAGCGGACCATATCCTCCTCTATTCCATTTTCCGCCAGGTCACTGAGAGTCGAATCTATGAGCGCAAGAATTTTATTTTCATGCTCGGGTTCTGTTCCTTTCAAACCCACGGCAAATATCGTGTCTGCGCGATTGTCATCGAACCCTCCGCCAATGACTTCGCTACCCAGCTCCGAGGTGATAAGAGCTTTTCTTAAAGGAGACGCGGAAGACCCCAGCAGGAGATGACTCAGTATGCTGAATCCGAGACAATGTTCATGGTTGATGGCCTTATCCAGCTTGTAGCCCAGCAGAACATAAGTCTTCTTCTCCAGCGACTCATGGCTGGAAATCGGGTAGGTCAGGCTTTTCCTTTTCGGTTTCCTGAAAGATCTCTGGTGAGCAATCGAAGTGTTGACGTCTATACGAGCAAAATCCTGCAAATATTTTTCCTGCAAAAATTCGAGGTAGCTTTGAGTGTCGCCATCTCCATACAAAAACAATCTGCTGTTGGAGGGATGGTAATGCTTTTCATGAAAACCCTTAAAGTCCGCGTACGTCAGGTCGGGAATAGATTTAGGATCTCCTCCCGATTCATACCCGTATGGAGTAGAAGGGAAAAGGGAATGAGCCAACTGGCGGTCGATACAACTTTCCGGATTGGAGAACTCGCCTTTCATCTCATTCAATACCACGCCTTTATAAACAATTTTATCTTCCGGGCTGTTCAGTTCATAATGCCAGCCTTCCTGCTTGAAGGTTTCCTCTGAAATATTGGGATAAAAAACCGCATCCAGATAGACATTCATGAGGTTGAAAAAATCTTTCCGGTTCCTACTGGCAACGGGATACATGGTCTTATCAGGAAAGGTCATGGCGTTGAGAAAAGTCTGCAAACTGCCTTTCATGAGTTCCACAAAGGGCTCCTTGACCGGGAAATTTTTAGAGCCGCATAACACACTGTGCTCAAGAATATGGGCTATGCCGGTATCGTTTTCAGGCGGCGTCCTGAACGTAGCGCTGAACACCTTATTGTCATCATCGTTTTCAAGAACCAGTAATTCAGCACCTGTATCGTGTTTAAAAAAAAGGCCGAGAGATTTGAGTTCGGCAATCTCCTCCTTTTGGGTCAACGTGAATCCGCTATAACTTTTATTGAGCTCAAATCCCATAAAATCTCTACTCCAATTCAAAATGATTTTCTTTCCAGCATAATGCTGGACCCAACTAGCAATGGCTCGTTGAGCCGAGGCAACTCTTTGCTCGCCAGCAAAAGTGGCGGCACGTTGGCCCCACGCCTAGTGGTAGTGGGTGTTAGATGCAGGCAATGCGAAAACGGAGCATATCCCGGTTATTTGGCCTTGATATCCAGTCCAATAGGGCAATGGTCCGAGCCCATGACATCGGGTCGGATGAAAGAGTCTTTCACCTTTGCCATGAGATTTTCCGTAATGAAAAAATAATCAATGCGCCAACCAATATTTTTGGCCCGCACATTAAACCTATAGCTCCACCAGGTGTATTGATCCGGCTCCGGGTGAAACGCCCTGAAGCTGTCGACATACCCATGCGAGACAAATTTATCGACCCAAGCCCTTTCTTCCGGCAAAAACCCCGAGTTTTTCGCGTTGGCTTTTGGGTTTTTCAGGTCAATGGCCTTATGGGCGGTGTTCACATCCCCGGTAATCACCAGCTCTTTTCCTTCTGCCCGTAATTGCTCGCAATGATCCAGAAACGCGTCATAAAACGCCATTTTGTATTCCAGTCTCTCCTCACCACTGGTGCCGTTGGGGAAATAGACATTTAAAAGGTCGAAATCTTTAAACTCGACTCTAATAACGCGTCCTTCCACATCAAACCGATCAATCCCCATCCCCAAATGAACCGCTTTCGGTTTCTTTTTCGTAAAAACAGCCACGCCACTGTATCCCTTGCGCTGTGCCGGGTTCCAAGCCGCATGGTAACCATCTGGGTTCCGTATGGACTCATCAAGGTCCTCGGTTCGTGCTTTCACCTCCTGCAAACACACCACATCCGGAGCTTCGGAATTCAACCAGTCAAAAAACCCCTTTTTGACAGCGGCACGTAGTCCATTAACATTCCAACTTAAAATTCGCATGAATCCTTTTTTTATCAGGATAGGTCAGGGACAGAGGATAACCAAAAACCTCATGAGGTTCAAGTTTTCCCAATATTGATAAAAACTTGACATAACTGTAACAGTTTCAAAGATTTTAACAGGTACAATGGAGTTATATTGGCACAATGCAATTACAGTAGTTACATTTAATTTTTGGAAGGGCTAATTTTTCAGGATTCTTTCCCGATATCAAAGTTACCTGCTTTCATCCAGCATTCAATCTAAGGGGCTTGAAACATGAACGATACAATTTTAATTATTTTATTGGTATTGATGGGCGCTACTTTCGTAAAAGTAGTTGTCGGCGCCATTCGCGGTAAAAAAACAGAAAAGGCAAAACAAGAAAGTTAAGTCCACTGCTCAACCGATTCGCAAGTTTTTTCCTCCACAAATCTTTTCCCGAAGAATGCCTCCCGCACGTTCTGTCAGCACTCGCCGCCCCCTTTCGTAAGCTTCTCTATTTTCAATAATTTGGGCACAATCCGTGGTTTTTCCCACCGAAATAGGGTATCCTCAACCATCGCGTAATTTGTTTTAATGTTTAACATCATTAGCAGGTCATTTGTGAGGAGGATGGATATGTCGATTAACAGGGCTATGGGATGGTTGGTGGTGTCGTTAGCTTTTTTTATTGGGGCTCCACTCTCCATGGCGGCTGATGTTGCGGATACAAAAGCCTGTGATGAAATAACCCAGGAAGTTCGAAAGGGGCGCCCCGGTGTAGACCCGGTAAAAGTTGTTGATGGCACAGGCCCCATGGAAGAAATGTCGAGATCAGGGTTGTTCTCGTCTGCGGCAAAACCAACGGGAAAGCTTTCAAAAGAAGACGAGCGAAACCTTTGTCTCGCTCTGACCCCAATTTCAGACCCCGAAAGCCGGTACAAACATAAGGACCACAGCATGTATTACTGCACCCTGATCCTGAACCGGGACAGCCAGTCATTTTGCTATGGGGTGATTCTGGGCGATCCCAAAAAATGCGACAACATTGTAAGTAAAGAACTTGAGAAAGAGTGCCTCGTAAAATCCAAATAGTGTTTTAAGAAAACCTGCTTATTTAAAAGGCGGCCGACAGGCCGCCTTTATTTTTTGGTTCTAACAAAACCCCCTGCGTTCTCTCTTTTCCGATTCAAACCTAACCAGACCCTAACAGCTCATGGATTTTTCGTTTAAACTTTTCGACATTAATGGGTTTCACAATATAATCCCGAACTCCCGCATGGATAGCTTCTCGCACCTTTTCATCATCCTTCTCCACCGTGATCATCAGGAAGGGAATAGCCTGCCATAACTCCTCTTCCCGAAGAGCTCTAAAAAGACTCAGTCCATTCATATTTGGCATATGCCAATCCGCAATCACCAAATCAACCTTTTCTTTTTTTAAATGCTCCAGAGCCGAGTCTCCGTCCGCAACTTCTGTTGTATTTTTAAACCCCATCATTCTAAGATGATAAGTCACCAGCTTTGCGGAAGCAGGATCATCTTCAACCACCAGTATTTTTGTGAAGGGATTCATTTATTCTTTACTCAAGAACAATTAAAATAATCAGGAATGGCCATTACCAATGATTTATTATAACATCGGGTGCCCGAAAATCTAATTATTGCCTGAATCGGTTCGTTTCAACCTGTATATTACGGAAAAATAAATGCCATCCCCGGAACTGGAAATTCAAAACCTGTCAGTTGCTTTTTCCTCTCCCAGGGGAAAGCTGATCGCCGTCAATGGTATCAGTTTTCAGTTAAACCCGGGAGAAACTCTGGCTCTGGTAGGAGAATCCGGCTGTGGCAAAACCGTCAGTGCCCTTTCTATTCTCCGTCTTTTGCCGGAACCACCTGCGAAAATTTTAAGCGGAAAAATTCTTTTTGACAATCAGGACCTGTTATCCCTCAACGCAAAAGCGTTACAGGACCTGCGCGGTAACTCCATTTCCATGATTTTCCAGGATCCCATGACCTCTCTCAATCCGGTCTTGACGGTAGGAGAACAAATTGCCGAAACGCTTCTGCGCCACACAACTATGAATCGGCGAGAAGCCCTGCAAAAATCAGCCGACCTGTTGAATCGTGTGGAACTCCCCTCGCCGGAAGAAAAGCTGAAATACTACCCCCATCAACTGAGCGGAGGAATGCGGCAAAGAGTCATGATTGCCATGGCCCTGGCCTGCGCCCCCAGAGTCCTCATTGCCGATGAACCCACTACCGCTCTCGATGTTCTCATTCAAGCCCAGATTCTCGAGCTCCTGGAAAGTTTAAAAAAAGAAATGTCCATTCTCATCATCACCCACGACCTGGGAGTAGTTTCGGAAACTGCCCAAAGGGTGTTGGTCATGTATGCTGGGGAAATTGTGGAATCCGGCCCAACCAAGGCCCTGCTAAAGGACCCCTTTCATCCCTACACCAAGGGTCTCATTGCTTCTATTCCCAAATTAGGCGACAAAAAAAAACCAGGTGCAAGACTGGAGGAAATATCAGGCAACGTACCCGGTCTGGACCAGCGCCCATCAGGGTGCCCATTTCATCCCCGTTGCTCCTGGGCTATGGAAACATGTAAAACCCAGAACCCTCAACTTCGCAAGGTAGAATCCCAGCGACAAGTCAGTTGTCATCTGGAGCCAGGATCATTATGAATGGTGAAAAACTGCTGGTAGTTCGGGACCTCAGGAAATATTTTCAGCCCGAAAAAAAATTTCTCGCAACCTCACCCGCACCCCTTCGCGCAGTAGATGGAGTTTCCTTCACCCTTCATGAAGGAGAGACATTGGGTCTTGTGGGAGAAAGCGGATGTGGCAAATCTACTGCGGCCCGAACCTTACTCCGCCTGATTGAACCCACTTCAGGGCAGGTGAGCTTTTGTGGAACAGACCTGTTTGACCTCAAAGAAACTGAGATGCGAAACCTAAGAAAGGAAATGCAGATCATATTTCAGGACCCCTATTCCGCCGTCAACCCGGCAAGACGCATCGGTCATATCCTGCAAGAGCCTTTTGAAATTCACGGTTTTCGCGACAAAAAAGAAAATGTCGAAAAAGCAAAACAGCTTTTAGAACAGGTGGGCCTGCCACTCGATCATTTCAACCGATATCCCCATGAATTGAGTGGAGGCCAGCTACAGCGCGTGGGCATTGCCCGGGCCATCGCTTTGGAGCCAAAACTGATCGTGGCCGATGAGCCGGTATCGGCTTTGGATGTTTCCATACAGGCTCAGGTCATCAACCTTTTGCTGGACTTAAAAGAAAGGCTGGATATCTCCTACCTGTTCATCTCTCACGATTTGGGGGTGGTAGAATATTTCTGCGACCGGGTCGCGGTGATGTATCTCGGAAAAATCGTTGAACTTGCTGACAGCGAACAAATGTATAATTCACCCCAGCACCCCTACACCATTGCCCTGCTGGACGCAATTCCCAGTTTGGAATCGGAACGAACCAAAAACAAGGCCCCCGTAAAGGGAGATATTCCCAGTCCCGCTAACCCGCCAAAAGGTTGCGCCTTTCACAGCCGTTGCCCCATCAAGGAAAAACAATGCGAAGAAAAAATACCCGCGCTTAAAGAAGTCGCTCCCGGCCATCATGTCGCATGTTTTTTAAAGCATTAATTTATTCTTTAACTGGAACAGAACCTTCAGTTCCTTGAGACATCTGCCGGTTCCTGGAGGTCAGGAACAGGCGAGGCATGATGCATGACCATCTTCCAGATATCGCCTTCAAGGTGAAACAGGTTGGTGGCAAAAACCTGAGAAGCCAGCACCCCACCTTCAGCGATAGTATAAAGTTTCTCGGTACAGGAAACCCAGGCCAGGTCTGACGAAGCCAGGGCCTGCACATCAGAAATCTGAATCTCCATATTCCCTGAATTTTTAAAAATACCTGCCCAACTATTCAGAATCGATTCGAATCCTTTGAGAGGGGGCCAACCGGGATGGACACAGGTGGCCTGTTCATCATATCCCCAGATCCGCTTCATCGCCTCAATATCTCTTTTATTGAAGGCTTCATAAAACTGCTCATTGACAGACCGAGCTTTATCTTCATTTATCATAGAAGTATTCCGACTATTGCGTTAAAAGATATTCCACTGCTTTGAACGTTTCGGGTGATTGCCAGTCCTTGGCACCATCCACACGGGCGGCAACCCTGCCCTGCTTATCGATCACATAGGTGAACGGAATGGTAAAAGACGGGTAAAGTTTTTCTGCAACCCCTTCACTATCCATTAAAACCGGGAAAGACAATTTATGTTTATCAACAAACTCCTGAACTTTGGAAGAACCCCCTTTATCGAGGCTGACTGCGAGAACGGTCAGCCCCTGCGAGCGGAAACGGCGGTACAGGGTTTCGAAGCTTGGCATTTCCTCAACGCAGGGAGCACACCAGGTCGCCCAGAAATTAACAACGATTACTTTCCCGGCATGGTCATCAAGCCCTTCAAGATTGCCCTTGAGATTTCTTAAAGTAAACCGTGGAGCCAGATAGCCTGCTTCCGGCTTAAACTGGTTTATTTCCTGCTGTGGATTTCCGGTTTTTTGAAAACGGAGCACAAGGAGAACCAGGACCACAAGAATTAACAGGCCCAGCAGTCCGTCTCTAAGACGAATAAAGCTTTTCCTTTTTAAGGCGGTCGATTTCATCTTTTAAGTTTTCCTGCCGCACCCGCACCCCCATCAACAGGAAATACAGCAGGGTGAAAGCACAGAGAGATACACCCAGCGTTGCCAGCATGGTTGGGTCCATTCCCTTGCCAATCCCTTCGTTGGTGATGACCTTGGGTTGGGGATGGAATGTCCGCCACCAGAGCACGGAAAAATGGATGAAGGGAATATTCAGAAACCCGACAATGCCAAGTACCGCGGCATAACGAGCCCGCATGGAACCAGCATCGCATTGTGTCCGGAGCATGAGGTAGGCCACATATATGATCCAGAGTATCAGAGTAGAGGTGAGGCGTGCGTCCCACACCCACCAAGCTCCCCAGATAGGCCTTGCCCAAATCGGCCCGGTGACCAATACCAAAGAACAGAAAATCACCCCGATCTCCGCCGAAGCCTGGGCATAAATGTCCCACTCCCGCTCTTTCTTCCAAAGAAAAAGAATGGAGCAGATAAAAACTACAAAGAACGCAAAAAATGAAAGCCAGGCGGAAGGCACATGAAAATACATGATCCGCTGGATCACGCCTTCGGTCCGCTCGGTGGGGACATAGATAAAGATCGCAATCATCGCCGCAAGAAATGCCAGACCCGTCAACCAGACCAGAATATTGCCTTCTTCCTGATTTTCTTCTACCGCATCAGGATTCATCATCATCCTTTTCTGTTCAGGGTTTCTTTCAGCAGTTCCAGGTCTTTTTCAAGAGCACGGTTGCGTTGCCTGATTGTGTACACATAATAAATAATGCCGCCCCATACAACCACATTGGCCGCAAACAAAAACCCCAGGTTATCCATTCCGTCACTCCTCCAGAATATGGTCGATCGTCATAATGGAGACACCAATATAAATGATATCGAAGGAAGCCGTCAAACCAATCCAGTTCATCATTTCTGACAAGGGTTCCCCATTCAGAATCTGCCCGGTCATTCGAACCACTGCGATGATAATGGGTATCAGCAGGGGATAGAGCAAAATGGGCAACATGATTTCCCGAGTTTTGAGGTTTGATGCCAATGAAGACAGCAGGGTTCCCAGTGCACAAAAGCCCAGGGTCCCCAGAAATATCACAATTAAAAGCGGGAGCAAGTGCTCCAAAATATCGATATTAAAAAAAATCATGAACAACGGCAGAATGAACAATTCCATAATGGATAAAAAAATGAAGTTGCTGATCAGTTTCCCGAAGTAAATAGCCGTTCGGTCTGCAGGCACCAGCATCAACCCCATGAGGCATCCATTTTCCTGTTCGAGCATGAATGACCGATTCAGGCCTATGGTTCCGGAAAATAAAAATGCTACCCACAAAACGCCAGGACCCACTTCACTGGCCTTGACGACACTCAGGTTCACGGAAAAAATAAATATCAGAATCACCAGCAATGCGAAGATAAACATCGCGCTGAAAAGCTCCCGTGTCTTGAGCTCCGTCACGAAATCCTTCCAAACAATCGCCAAAATTTGATTCAAAAAAAGATTCATAAATTCAGTTGGCGAGCCGTCGGCAACCTTAATATTCTTCCTAAGCTCTTATTCCCATGGTGAACTGGTTATCGCGAACCGCATCAAAATACATCGTCTCAAAGTTTTCCTTGTTAACCTCTTTGATGTCTGTAAAAAAAGCAAACCGACCCATCACCTGCAAGGCCACCTTGTCGCACATTTCCAGCCCACAAGAAACATCATGGGTGGTCATCAATATGGTTCTCTTTTTGTTATGTAAATTTTGTAGCTGTTCCTTGAGCACGTTGGAAGCGTGGATGTCCAGGCCAGTGAACGGCTCGTCCAGAAATAATATGGACGGATCGTGCAGAATAGCCCGGGCGATAGACAGCCTCTGAACCATTCCCCGGGAAAAGGTTCTCACCCGGTCATGCCTGCGTGGTGCCAGCCCCACATCTTCAAGGCTCGCTAAAGCTGACTCAGCGGGACGTTCCAATCCATACATCTTGCCGAAAAAAATCAGGTTTTCCATCGGCGTTAAATCCGCATAAAGAGCGGTCGAATGAGAAATGACCCCTATCTCGCGCCGCATTTCGGATCGCCCCTCTTCCACTTCATAGCCGGCAACCCTGGCCGTTCCCGATGAAGGCCGGGTCAGTCCAGTAAGAATTTTGATCAGGGTGGTCTTGCCTGCTCCGTTTGGACCGAACACCGATAAAAATTCTCCGCGCTTCAATTCAAAGCTGATGCCATCTACCGCTTTCAGGACGCCGAACTCTTTACGCAGATGGCGAACTTCAATAGCGGAATCGCTGGAGTTGGGTTTGGGGTGGTCTACCATTCTCAATTGGGTCCAAAAACCTGCAGAGCAATCGTGCCAGGTTCAATGGGACTTCACGGGGTTTGTTTTTTTCCTGCGTTCCTTCTCCAACTGGTCCAGACTCTCCATGATTTCCGCCGCCTCGGATTCCAGCCTGTGGCGAAGCTCCTTGTAATCGGGCCCGGAGATTTTGTCCGTGCTGAAATCGAATTCCAGCTCCTTAATGGAGATCAGCGTTTCCTCTTTACGCACCAAGAGATGGCCGTACTTATCACTGATCGGGTCCACCGCTTCCACCAGCTTTTTGAGTTTTAATTTACCAAAAAGCGGAATTCCCACTACCAGCAGGATCGCAGTGATCAGAATCAATTCTAAGAAGTGAATGAATCCCATTCTTATAACTCGATCCCATCTAGTTCATCTTTTAATCGTTTGGAATATTTTTCAGAAATTTCAGGCTCAGAAACTTCTATGGACTCGCCACCGTCTTTTTTCCCCACCCAGGCGAGTAGAACTTTACGAACCCCAAAACCCCCTGCAATTAAGGCTACAAACGGGGTCACCCATGCCGTCAGGTTGAATCCGAATTTGGTAGGAGCGGACAACACGGTTTCTCCATATTCATCCACCTGCATTTTTATGATTTGCTCTATGGTGAGACCTGAGTCCAGCATTTTTGAAAATTTGGCACGGGTTTTATCAGAAGTGGCACAGGTGCAGTTTATAAGAACTTTTCCACACTTGTCATCACATTTGCACATCAACGCGTTTTCGAGGTCCTGCAAAACAGCCCCGGCACTGACAACAGACACCTGGCCCATCGAAATCCAAACCAATACAAACAACCCCATTAATACTTTTGAAGTCTGCATCCGGTTACTCCTGTGCCGGGGAAGGAAACAACTGTTCCTGCTTACGGATTCTATCCAGACGGCGGCGTTGCTCCAGCCGATCCGGCCACATGGAAACCATCGATCCAAAAGCAATGATCCACCCACCTGTCCACATCCAACTGACCATCGGGTTCACATACACCTTTATCGTTGCCGACTCGTCTTCCCGAAAATCCGCGAGGATCATATACAAATCCTCTTTCCAGGTTGACAGAACATCCACTTCCGAGACCGGTTGGTTCTGCCCTTTATAAAACTCTTTTTCAGGATGGCCCGTCCAATATCGTTTGCCGTCACGCTCTACCGCAAGCTGGGCAATGATTCGGGTTTTGATGTTCGTGGCTTCCACCGCGACCAGTTTTTCATAGGTAATAGTGTATCCCCTTATCTCAAAGGATTCGCCTATTTTCAGATGTTTTTCCGTATGAGTTCCATAAGCCTGCGATCCGGCAATGCCAGCAAAAATCAACACCACGCCAATATGAACAATGTAACCGCCATAACGCCTCTTGTTGCGCCAGGTCACGGTTGCCAACGCCCCAACAGCAGACTCATCATGCAAACCCATTCTCGAAACCATTCCCTTGTAAAATTCAGTTAAGATACTGGTCAACACAAAAACACAAAGCACAAACGTAACATAAGTATAAATCTCGGTTCTGCTTCCCAACGGAATAACCGGGAACAACGCCACTGCCGCAATAATGCCAGCGAGGACAGGTTTTAAAAAGTTCTTTTTCAGGTTTGAAAATGTGGCCCGGCGCCAGGCGATCACAGGACCAATGCCAATAAGCGCCAAAAGCGCAAGCCCAATGGGCACGTTGACCTGATTATAGAATGGCGGCCCAACCGTAATCTTCACACCTCGTACGGCTTCTGAAATAATCGGAAAAATCGTTCCCCAGAAAGTTGCAAAAGCAATTCCCAACAAAACCAGATTGTTAAACAAAAAACTGCTCTCGCGGGACAAAAAAGAATCCAACTCGTTCGCGCTCTTTAACAGAGGGAGCCGCACAAGAATCAATCCAATACAAGCGGCAATAATCACGAACAGAAATGCCAGAAAATAATATCCCAATGTTGCTTCATCAAAGGTATGAACCGATTGGATGAGGCCGCTCCGGGTGATGAACGTCCCAAAAAGAGTCATCACGAAAGTCAGAAGAATCAGGCTCATGTTCCAGACTTTCATCATGTCCTTTTTTTCCTGAATCATCACCGAATGCAAATAAGCGGTGGCAATCAGCAAAGGCATGAACGCGGCGTTCTCAACAGGGTCCCAGGCCCAGTACCCGCCCCAGCCCAGTTCCACGTAAGCCCAGGAAGCTCCAAACAAATTGCCCATGCAAAGAAAAAACCAGGAAATCAAAGTCCACTTTCGGGTCATGCGAATCCAGCCGTCATCTAAATCCTTACTGATCAGGGCCGCCACCGCAAACGCAAAGGGAACCGTAAAACCCACATATCCCAAATACAATGTTGGCGGGTGAATCACCATCCAGTAGTTTTGCAGGAGCGGATTCAAACCCCGCCCGTCTTCGGGAGGCAGGGGGATGCGCTCAAAGGGATTGGTAGAAAAATTAATCAGGAAAAGAAAGAAAATAAGGATAGCAAGCATGACCGCCATCGCATAGGGAACCACCCGAAGATTTTTTTTCCGGTTCTGGAAACAAACCACGAGCATGTATGTGCTGAGAAGCAGGGCCCAGAAAAGAAGGGAACCTTTTTGTCCGCCCCAAAACGAGGAAACTTTGTAAAACGTGTCGAGCTCAATGTTGGAATAGGCCCAGACATATTGCAGACTGAAGTCATCGGTAAGAAAAGCCCTCCACAAACATATGGAAGAAATGGTAACGCACACCCATACAATAAATGGAGTTTTGTCCGCACTAAGATAAAGGTCGATGCGGTTTCCACGGGCTGACATAACATAGGCAACACAACCATAGAGGGCCGTTGCCAAGGCCAATAGTAATGTAAACTCACCAATATCGTTCATGGGTCTCTATACAAACGCCCCCGTTCTAACGCGGGATGGCTGGGTTGCTTGATTTTTACAGGGAAGGTCTAGATCGTTGTTTTCGGCAAGGCTTCCGCTTTATTGAGGCCCGGCTCCTGGTACTTATCAGCTTCAGGAAATTTTCCCGGGTGCATCTTTCCAGCCTCTTTTTCAGCTTCATATTTTGATGGGCAACTGGTCAATAAAGTGTTGGCGTGAAAAACTCCGTCTTTTCCCAAAGTCCCCTCAACCACAACCTCACCGCCATCTATAAACATATCCGGCGTCACCCCTTGATAAGATACCTGTAACGAGGCATTCTTCTCCTCGATCGAAAAGTTCACATTTAAATAATCATTGGGATCCCGTTGAATAGAACCATTCACCACATTCCCTTTCACCTTCATTCCCGTACCAGCAAAAGAGACCTTCTGGCTCATCAATTCATCCACAGTGAAAAAATACTGCGAAGTATTGCTGATCCCCATGGTTATCAAATAACCGATGGCTCCCACAATTAGCAGACTACCCACCAAAAATTTTACTTTTTTCTGATTCATAACCGGCCCACACCCTCTGGCTAAAAAATTTTATTACCTTTTTGAGTCTTTTTTCATAGTAGCACCCAGAATTTGGCCTTGTCAAAGCAAATCCATTGAAAAGGAAAGAGATAAATAATTCGAGCCCTCAAATTCATGAGACAGGAATCGTGTATATATGGTACCAACTCCAACAGCCGCTTTTTCCAGCCTGGCTTCCCGTCTTCATTGTATTCCGCATTAAAATAACCCCTGTAGCCGGTTCCGATAATAGCGGTGTCACGACCTGGTTTTGGCCTTGGCTACAAAAAAACTGCATTTTCCCCCTAGCCGGAACCGACCAACCCCTGTTTACATAAAAAGTTAGCCCTTTTTCCCCGACACAGATTTTCAGTAATTTTTCCTCCTTTTCTGTTGACAGTTTGTCGGGTTATGTTAGGATTGTGTACGAAAGTGTCTCAAAATGTAACTTTCTGTCAGAGTCATGCAAATCGGGTGAATTCAGTTAATGAACAGTTTTTTAGGTACCTACAACATCAGCCTGGACGACAAAGGCCGTTTCAATGTGCCGGCGAAGTTTCGCCATGCATTGGAACAGTTTGGCCCACAACTGGTGGTATGTGTCATGGACCATTATCTGGTCGTCTTTCCCCAGAAAGAATGGTCTGAAAACGAGACAAAGTTGAGTGACTTAAATGCTTTCGATAAAACCGACCGAAACCGACTGCGTGAGTTTTATTCCAGAGCCACGGAGTGCGAAATGAAATCTGGAAAAATATTACTCCCTGCCAACCAAAGAGAAGTTGCGGGGTTGAATAAAGAAGCCATTCTGGTTGGGATGTCTAAAACCTTTGAGGTCTGGTCCCCAGAGCAATGGTCCGAGCAGGGGGAAGCGTAAAGGTAAGAACATTCCATCGACATAAGCCACCTATGGAGTAGCCAAAAATATCATGCCAGCGTACCACGAATCGGTAATGAAAAACGAAGTGCTTCATTACCTGAATGTTCACATGGAGGGTGTAATCGTGGATGGCACACTCGGGGATGGAGGCCATACGGAATTCATCCTTAAAAACACCGCACCCGAAATCCGGGTTTTTGCAATCGACCGGGATCGCTCCGCTATAGAGCGCGCCAGGGAAAGGTTGTCCCCTTTTCAAGACAGGGTGACTCTGGCCCATGGCAACCTGGGAGACCTTAAAAGCCTTGCGGATCAAAATGGAATCAGCCGTGTAACTGGACTGTTGATGGACCTGGGGGTTTCTTCGCCTCAGTTAGACACGCCCGGGCGCGGCTTCAGCATCCAACATGATGGCCCGCTTGATATGCGGATGGACTCCTCCCAGAAAACTTCAGCCGCCGATCTTTTGGAAAAACTTTCTGATGCGGAATTGGTAGCCATTATTAAAAATTTTGGCGAAGAGCGTTACGCAAAGCGAGTCGTCCGCGCAATTCGCAAAGAACAGGCAGAGCGTCCCATCACCACAACCGGCCAGCTTTCCAGAATCGTAGCAAAGGCGGTGATATCGCCCCGTCATACACGGATCCATCCTGCGACAAGAACGTTTCAGGCTCTGAGAATAGCTGTCAATGATGAACTGGAGCAATTGAAATTCGCTTTGCAGGATGCAATCGGCCTGCTCAGTTCAACCGCCCGCATGGCAGTGATTTCGTTTCACTCTCTGGAAGACAGGATTGTGAAAACGTTTTTCCGGGATGAGCAGAAGGGGTGTTCCTGTCCCCCAAAAATACCAATGTGTGTTTGTGGGAGAAAGCAGACTTTAAAAATTTTGACTCGCAAACCCATTGTGCCTTCAGAAGAAGAGGTAGAGCGAAACCCGAGATCGGTAAGCGCGAAATTGAGGGTCGCGGAAAGAATTTATGTTTGATGGAGCGCGCAAGCTTATCCAAGGCTGGCTCCATGTTTCCTATAAAGATTTCTGGATGGTTATTTCGATCTCCATCCTGTTCATGCTCGGGGCATTGGCTTTGGTTTGGCCTAATGTCAAGAAAATCAAACTGGCCTATGAATATCAGGATATGGCCAAAGAGCATAGAGAGCTGTTGAAAGAAAACCACCTGCTCAACCTTGAGCGCGAAAGCCTGCGATCCCTGGATCGCATTTACCTTCTCGCTAAAAACGAGGTGGGAATGAAAGAACCCGATGCGGGTAAAGTGACCACCATTTTCCTTAAGTAACAGTCATGGCAAAACAAAACAAACAAAATACGGGAACGTTTCGAGACGGCATCAATACCCGGCTGAAGATTATCTCGTTTTTGCTCTTCCTGTTTGGAGTGGCCCTGATCGCCCGACTCGCTTTTCTGCAGATCGTTCAGCATGACACTCTTGTAGCGCAATCCGAAAAACAGTACCTGAGTACGGTTAAGACACATTTCGGACGCGGGGTAATCTATGACCGCAACTTGAACGAACTCGCGCGCAATGTCGAAGTGGAATCGGTTTATGTAAACCCTGCGGAAATAATGGACCGAAAATCCGCCGCCCGCATTCTCTCGGAAACGCTGAAACTGAATCAGGATCAGGTATACAAAAAGATTTCATCTAAAAAACATTTTGTATGGATCAAGCGAAAATGTCCTCTCAATGAAATTGCCCGGCTGAAACAAGCGGGACTGTCAGGCGTGGGGTATGTATCCGAGCAAAAAAGGTTTTATCCTAAGCGGGAGCTTGCGGCAAGTGCTCTCGGGTTTGTCGGCATGGACAATCAAGGTCTTGCCGGCATTGAGCATGCCTACCAGTCCAAGCTCAAGGGCATTACCGTCAGACAGGTTACGGAACGTGATGCGCGTGGAAGAAATATTCAGTCTCTCGAAGGATTACATAACTCCAGGCCCAGAAGTTATGACCTGGTTCTCACCTTGGATGAGGTTATTCAGTTCACCACTGAATACCACTTAAAGAAACAGGTCGAGCGTTTTAAAGCGGACTCGGGGATGGCCGTGGTCATGAATCCTCACACAGGGGAAATTTATGCGATGGCCAATGTTCCCCAGTTCAACCCAAACCATTACGGGGCGTTCCCCTCCCAGGTCTGGAAAAACAATATTATCGCCAGCTCTTACGAGCCTGGATCGATTTTCAAGCCCATTGTTGCCGCCGCGGCCCTGGATAAAGGGTTGGCACGACCGCAGGATATTTTCTTTTGTGAGAACGGGAAAATGAAAATCGGAAAAGTCCAAATCGGGGAGGCTTCCGATCACAAGTTCGGCTGGCTGACCATGCGTGACATCATTGCCAAGTCCAGCAATATCGGCGCAATCAAAATTGCCCAACAGGTTGGTAAAAAACCTTTTTATGACTACATCCGAAAATTTGGATTCGGTGAAAAGTCTGGTTTGTCCTTACCCGGTGAATCTGCAGGGCAACTCAAGAGCCAGGAAAACTGGGACGCTATGTCTCTCGCTTCCATTTCTTTTGGGCACGAGATCGCTGTCACTCCTATACAAATGGTCAGTGCCTTGTCGGCAATTGCTAACGGCGGAAACCTTATGGCGCCTCATATCACCCGCGCATTGATTAAAAACGGCGAGGTAATGGAACAATTCAAGCCTAAAAAAATCCGGCGGGTCATTTCCGAAAAAACCAGCCGCCAACTGGTCGAGGTTCTTAAGTCAGTAGTGAAAACCGGTACCGGGAAAAAAGCGGCAATTGAAGGATTTGACGTGGCAGGAAAAACCGGAACAGCGCAGAAATACAACATGGAGACCAAGTCCTACTCCAAGACAGAATTCATTTCCTCTTTTATTGGTTTTGCTCCGGCAGATTCTCCGCGTCTTGTGATTTTGGTAATGATCGACAATCCCAAGGGGTTGCATTGGGGAAGTGTTGTAGCCGCACCGGTATTTCGACAAATAGCAAAAAAGACGCTGCGTTATTTAGACGTTCCGTCAAGCAAAGAACGTGTTTTTATTCTTGATCGAGCATGATGCAAACAACAATTTCGACAAACTCGTATCTTGAAAGTGGTTATCTAAACGTGACTGACAATACAAAACTTTCGCATTTGGTCATGGGCTTGCCCGTTAGTGATACTCGGGGAACCATGGACCGGGCAGTTCGTGAAGTCGCCTACGACTCCAGGAAGGTGGGCCCAGACAGCTTGTTTGTGGCCATACCGGGAGGAAACCTGGATGGAGGTGCTTTCATAAAAGATGCGATCGCCCAGGGGGCATCGGCATTCATTACACAAATGCCTCTCGATTCCCTGAACGGACTTGGCCTGGGGTCGCGCGACATCACAGCCTTACATGTCGAAGATTCCCGAAAAGCGCTTTCTATCGTCAGCGCCAATTTTTACAGCAACCCTTCAGAACGATTAGCCTTAACGGGAATTACCGGGACAAACGGGAAAACCACCACATCCTATATTCTTGAAGCTTTATTCAGGACGGAGAAAATCGGGGTTATAGGCACCATCGATTACCATTACGACGGCAAAAAATTTCCAGCCCCTGTTACAACACCAGAGTCTCTGGACTTAAACCGGATGCTGGATGAAATGATCGAAGAAAAAATTGAAAAGTGTTTCCTGGAAGTCTCTTCCCACGCTCTGCACCAAAGCCGTGTTCATGACATGCGTTTCAAGGCGGGTATTTTTACCAACCTGAGCCGCGATCATTTGGATTTTCATGGCGATATGGAGCACTACAAAAATGCCAAGAAAAAACTTTTCCTGGAAAACCGGGTACAACATCGAATTTTTAATATTGACGATACAGTCGGGCAAGAATTTTTTCGTGAATTTAAAGCGGGTTCCGTCACCACGGGCATTGACAGCAATGCGGATTTCAAGGCTGAAGACATTACGCTCACAAAATCGGGTTGCCAATTTACCCTGAAAACTCCTTTTGGGACGGAAGAAATCGTCTCCAATCTGCTCGGACGACACAATGTCTACAACCTTCTCTCTGCTGTGGCAGGCGCTATGGTTCAGGGTATTTCGCTCGGAAGGGTCCAGGAAGTACTTCGCCAGGTCCAGCCTATCCCTGGCCGGTTCGAACGCATCGAAAACAGCCAGGGGATTTCTGTGCTGGTGGATTACGCGCATACCGATGACGCGCTATCCAACGCAATCTCTGCGGCAAAAGCTTTTACAGAAGGCAAATTGATTGTGGTGTTTGGTTGTGGCGGCGATCGCGACAAGGGAAAAAGAAAAACCATGGGGCAAGCCGTTTTAAGTGAAGCGGATTATTCCGTCATCACCTCTGACAACCCAAGATCAGAAGACCCGGGACAGATCATTGAAGACATTCTTCGAGGCCTCCCTTCTTCTGCAAAAGAGGGTAGCAACTATACAGCTATTATTAATCGGCAAGAGGCTATTGAACACGCCATCCATCTCGCCGATAAAAACGACCTTGTTCTCATTGCGGGAAAAGGTCATGAGGATTATCAGATTCTGGGGACAGAAACTATTCACTTTGATGATCGGGAAGTCGCCCGTTCTGCTTTAAGGACGCATTGATGCAAGGTCAAGCACAAGATTGTCTCAACGCCATTAAAGGACAGCTCCTGCATGGAGACCTTGATTGTCTGTTTAAGGGAGTATCCATAAATTCCCGGACGGTCTCGAAGGGGGAGTTATTCGTTTGCGTTAAGGGAGAGCGTTTTGACGGACATAATTTTCTTGCTGACGCGATTGATAAAGGGGCTGGAGGAATCATTCTGTCTGACCCTGAAAAATTACCCGGTGAAACCGGCCGTGTTGCAGAGAAACCATTTGTGATCCAGGTCCCGGACACACTTAAAGCCTTGCAGGATTTGGCGGGTTTTCAGAGAAAACGGTTTCCATTCAAGGTCGTTGCCGTTACCGGGACAAATGGGAAGTCGACCACCAAGGAAATGATCGCTTCAATATTGGCAACCAAGTTCAAGACCTTGAAGACTCAGGGCAACCTGAACAACCATATTGGCCTGCCTCTGACTCTTCTGAAGAGGGAATCCTCTCATGAAGTGGGAGTTCTTGAAATGGGCATGAGCGCGATGGGTGAGATCAAAAGACTGGCAGAGATCGCACAACCGGATATTGGCGTGATCACCAATATTTCCGAAGGACATCTGGTGCAATTGAAAAACCTTAAAGATATTCAGTCCGCAAAAGGAGAGTTGTTTGACTCGTTGACGGAAAAGGGCACAGCCATTGTCAACGCCGATGATCCGCTGGTTCTGGAACTGGCCCGGTCGCTTCGCGCCAGGACTGTCACCTTCGGCATCGACCAGCCTGCGGATGTGCGAGCAAGCGAAATAGAAAGCAAGGACAACCAGGGGTTTCAATTCAAGGTCAAGCTCTTCGACAAAACTCTTTCCATTCGCCTTCCCTATCTTGGCTACTGCAATATTTATAACACCCTCGCCGCACTGGCAACCGGTTATTCCATGGGGATTCAGGAAGAAACCATGACCCGCGGATTGGAAAATTACCAGCGCATGTCCCAACGTAATGAGCAACTTCAGCATAGGGGAATCGATCTTATAAATGATGCTTACAACGCCAATCCCCGGTCCATGACCGAAGCCTTGAAAACTCTGGACAACTTTAAAACCCAGGGTCGACGGATTTTCGTTATCGGGGACATGCTCGAGTTAGGGGACCGGTCTATCCCCGCACATAAAAATTTGGGGGAAGAAATCGCCCAATCCAAAACAAACATTCTGGTCGCAGTGGGAAAGTTGGCAGGTTTGTCAGCGAAAAGCGCTCAAGCCCTTGCAGGGGAAAAAATTCAAATTCTGGAATTTGCCGACCATCAGGAGGCGGCTGAGTTTTTAATTCAGGAAGCAAAGATTAAGGACTGTGTGATGTTCAAGGGCTCACGAGGAGCCGCAATAGAAAAAATATTACAAATTTTTATCGCGAGCAATAATTAAAAATGTTTTATCACTTTTTTTATCCGCTCAGTTCGGACTATTCAATATTCAATGTCTTTAAGTACATCACCTTCCGGTCAGCCTATTCCGGAATCACGGCATTGGGATTGAGTCTTGTTCTGGGCGGCCTGATGATTCGCATTTTGCAGAAATTCCAGATACAGGAAAAAATCCGTAGCGACGGACCCCAGCACCATAGCTCCAAGTCTGGAACTCCGACGATGGGCGGACTGCTTATTCTGGCAACATTCGGGTGCTCTACCCTGCTATGGGCTGATTTGAGCAATCATTATATCTGGCTTGTCCTGCTTTCCGCTCTTGGTTTTGGAGCTATCGGGTTCCGTGACGATCTCCTGAAATTAAGAAGGGGGAAAGGTATCAGCGCAAAAGAAAAGATTTTGCTTCAGGTCTTGCTAAGTCTGGGTGTTGGAATTTACCTGCTGTATTTTGATCCGACCCGCACAGAATATGCTACACGCTTGTCGGTCCCCTTCTTTAAAGGGTTCCAGCCTGACCTGGGAGCCGGATACCTGCTTTTTATTGTTTTCATAGTGGTAGGAACTTCCAACGCTGTCAACCTGACAGACGGGTTGGATGGGTTGGCGATCGGCCCCATTATCATCGCTACCCTTACTTATACCGGCATCGTTTATATCTGCGGTCACTTCAATTTTTCAGAATACCTTCGTATTCAGCACATCAAAGATGCGGGAGAAATCGCCATCGCCAGCTCGGCAGTTATGGGGGCCAGCCTGGGTTTCCTTTGGTACAACTCCTATCCCGCGCAAATATTTATGGGAGATGTAGGGTCCTTATCTCTCGGAGGATTGCTGGGCACCATTGCGGTGATCGTCAAGCATGAACTCCTGCTGATTCTTGTTGGCGGTGTTTTCGTGATTGAAGCACTGTCCGTCATCATTCAGGTCGGTTATTTCAAATACTCAGGTGGAAAACGTGTTTTCAGAATGGCTCCGCTTCATCACCATTTTGAGGCGTTGGGCTGGTCGGAACCCAAGGTCATTGTGCGATTTTGGATTGTCGCGGTGATTCTAGCCATGATCAGTCTCAGCACCCTGAAGCTCAGGTAATGATGGAACTTAAAAACAAAATTCTATGCGTAATCGGACTTGGCAAAACGGGCATCGCCGTGGCTAATTTTCTTTCCCGGCAGGGAGCCCGTGTCACGGTGACAGACAGCAAGCCTCGCGAACAATTATTAGAGCCCCTGAAACAATTGCGTACTGATGTGAAAACTCGTTTTGAAAACCCTGCACCGCCTGCTGACACGGAACTGGTTGTATTGAGTCCGGGAGTGGATATTCACTCACCGTTTCTTGAAAACACCAAACGGGAAAAAATCGAAATCATCAGCGAAATTGAGTTGGCGAGCCGGTTCAATACTGTTCCGATCATTGCCATCACCGGAACTAACGGCAAATCCACCTGCACCAGCCTGATCGCTGAAATTATCAGCCAGTCCGGGAAAACCGCACATGCAGGAGGAAACCTGGGGACTCCGTTCATTTCCCTGTTAGATCAGGGTGATGCCGACTACAGAGTTCTCGAGCTTTCCAGCTTTCAAATGGAAGCCACATCAGGACTTCACCCGATGGTTTCAGTCATTCTGAATATCAGCCCGGACCACATGGACCGGCATAAAGATTTTAAAACCTATGTTGAGCTGAAAGAAAAAATATTTGCCAACCAGACTCAAAATGATTTTTTGATACTGAACCAGGATGACCCCAATACCCGAAACCTTGGGAAAGACTGTCCGGCTGAGCGTATTTTATTCAGCACTCAAACTGAGCTTGATAAAGGAATCTTTTTGCGTGGGAACAAAATTATCGCCCGCTTTCAAAACAACGACAGGGAAATGGTATCCCTTGAATCGTTACCCAAAGGAGTGCAGTGGCAGGCCGAAAATATTCTTCCCGCCATTGCCGTTGCTTTACTTCTCGATGTATCGCAAGAAGTCATTCTACAGGCTCTGAAAAATTTCACGGTCCTTGAGCATCGACTGGAATGGGTCCGCACCCTGAATGGTGTCGATTTCGTCAACGATTCCAAGGGGACCAACGTAGGCTCTGTTTGCAAATCATTGAACACTTTTGACCGCCCCATCATTCTCATCGCGGGAGGCAAGGATAAAGAAACAGACTTTTCCCCTTTAAAGAGCCTGATGAAAGAAAAAGTCAAACACCTGGTTCTCATCGGCGAGACCCGCGACAAGTTTAAAGGGATTCTGAACGGCTCCTTTGGTTATGAAGAAAGCGATAGCTTGGAAGAGGCAGTTCGTTTGGCAAAAGTAAAAGCTGAAGAGGGGGATGTTGTTCTCCTCTCACCAGCCTGCGCAAGTTTTGACATGTTTAAAGATTACGAGGACCGGGGAAACCGTTTTAAAACGATCGTTAAAAACCTGGAAGGATAATGGATTTTGACCGCATCTCAGGAAAAACATTCGGATTCGTTAATGGGCATCACCGTGGCCGTTCTGGTTCTGGTGGGCATCGTTATGGTTTTCAGCTCAAGCGCTGTGTACGCCCTGGAAAAATACAACGACTCCTATTATTTTCTCAAACGCCAGGCTGTCTGGTGCCTTCTGGGAACAGGGGTTCTGCTTGTAGTCAAAAGAATGGACTACCGCAAATTGCAACAGCACACCTACCCCATCATGCTGGCGACTTTTCTGCTTCTGCTTGCCGTTATGTTTCCGCAAGTCAGCAAAGAGGTCGGTGGAGCGCGAAGATGGCTGACCCTGGGGGGATTTTCTTTTCAGCCCTCGGAACTGGCAAAGTTTACCCTCGTTCTTTTTATCGCCAAATCTCTGGTCAAAAGAGCCGACAAGCTGAGGGACTTCGCTTACGGCTACCTTCCCAATCTGGTCGTCCTGGGTTTCTTTTTTATTCCGATTTTATTTCAACCCGATTTTGGCACCGCCGTAATTATTTGCATGGTTACCTTCACGATGCTTTTTGTCGCCGGTCTAAGAAAAAAGTTTCTGTTTCTTTCCGTACTTGCGCTGATTCCATTCATAGCATCAGCAATCCTGAGTGCGGAGTACCGCACCCGAAGGATTATCGCTTTTCTCGATCCCTGGCAAGACCCTTCAAATGCAGGGTTTCAAGCCATCCAGTCTTTTTACGCTTTTGGCCGTGGAGGGTACTGGGGAACCGGGTTGGGAGCCAGCCATCAAAAACTTTTTTATCTTCCCGAAGCTCACACAGATTTTATTTTTTCTGTCATCGGGGAGGAGCTGGGGTTTTTGGGAACAACGGCGATCGTTCTCCTGTTTTCAATATTGATCTGGAGAGGTTTCGTCACCGCTTGTCGAGCCAAAGACCCGTTTGGAACTCATTTGGCAACCGGCTTGACCCTTTTGATCGGGTTTCAGGCTTTTATCAATCTGGGAGTGACCGTAGGGCTTCTTCCAACAAAGGGATTAACCCTGCCCTTCATCAGCATGGGTGGGTCGTCAATGTTAATCACTATGCTTTCAGTAGGCATTCTGCTGAATATTTCAGAGCAAACGATAAAACATTGATAACGATTGAATGCGAAAACGAGTTGTCATAGCCGGTGGTGGCACAGGTGGCCATCTTTACCCAGGAATCGCTTTAGCTAAAGCGCTAACGAGGCAAGATATGAATATCGAAATTTCATTTGTGGGAACCCAACAAGGTCTCGAGGCAAAAGTTCTTCCCCGCGAAGGGTTTGAGTTGAAAACCATTCTCTCAGCAGGTTTGCTTGGTAAAAAACGCCTCACCCGCTGGATGTCCTGGGCCAAGTTGCCGGTGGGCACCGCTCAGTCCATGTGTTTCCTGATCAGGAAGCGGCCTGACCTGGTGGTAGGTGTAGGCGGATACGTATCAGGGCCTCTGGTTCTTTCCGCCTGGATACTGCGGATTCCCATTCTTATTCATGAGCAGAACTCTATTCCCGGGCTCACCAATAAATGGCTGGGAAAGGTCGCCGACAAGGTCGCGGTTTCATTCAAGGAATCGGCGAAGTTCTTTTCCAAGGATAAAGTCGAGCTAACAGGGAACATGATTCGAGAAGAATTCTGCCAGCCTCGGGAATCATTTCCCAAAGGGCCACGAGGACTCTTTCGCGTGCTGGTCCTGGGAGGCAGTCAAGGGGCTCACTCCATCAATGTAGCCATGGTGGAAGCATTGGAATCTCTTGCTTCCAAAAAAGGAAATATTCATATCACCCATCAGACAGGTGAAAGCGATTTCGAAATGGTGAAACGCGAATATGAAAACAGTGGTCTCTCTCATGATGTCAGGCCGTTTATCGATGGCATGGCGGAGCAATACCGTAAAGCCTCCCTGGTAGTTTGCCGGGCAGGTGCCACGACCCTGGCGGAAGTGACCGCTTGCGGAAAAGTATCCGTCTTAATTCCATATCCTCATGCGGCTCATAATCATCAGGAAAAAAATGCCCGTGTGCTGGATGCCGCCGATGCCGGTGAGTTGGTACTCGACCAGGAATTGTCAGGCCCGCGTATTGCTCAATCCATTCTTCACGCTATGGACAATCCAGAACGAATGGAGGAAATGGAAGAAAACAGCTATCAGTTGGGCAACCGGGATGCTACGGAAAAAGTTCGCCAGATCTGCATGGAGTTACTGGAAGACGCAACTCCGAAATCCGGCCATGCCGGAAAAACACAAGGGAATTATGTTCTGTCATGTTTTTAGGAAAAATACAACGGATCCATTTTATCGGGATCGGAGGATCGGGAATGAGCGGAATCGCTGAAGTTCTCATCAATCAGGAGTACGAGGTAAGCGGTTCTGATCCTTCTTCGAACCGGGTTACCGATCACCTGAAGACCTTGGGAGCTGACATCTGCCACGAGCACAACGCGGAAAATGTCATGGGCAAACACGTTGTTGTTGTATCCAGCGCTATCGGCGATGACAACGCAGAGGTACAAGCCGCCCGGGAGCAATCCATCCCGGTCATTCCCAGGGCTGAAATGTTGGCAGAACTTATGCGAATGAAATATGGCATTGCCATTGCGGGCACGCATGGAAAAACCACAACCACATCGCTGGTCGCCACGGTTCTGGCCTCCGGAGACCTTGACCCTACAGTGGTGATTGGCGGAAGAATCAAGAATATGGGTGGACACGCCAAACTCGGCCAGAGTCAGTACCTCATTGCCGAAGCGGATGAAAGTGATGGTTCTTTTCTCAAGCTTTCTCCCACACTTGCGGTGGTCACAACCCTTGACGAAGAGCATATGGATTTTTACCGAACAATGGAGAATATGAAATCCACATTTCTGCAATTTCTCAACAAAATTCCTTTCTATGGTGCCGCGGTCCTGTGCCTGGATGATGCCAATCTCCAATCTCTGCTTCCTAGAATTGAGAAACGCACCATTACCTATGGTTTGAAATCCCAGGCCGATTACACCGCCCGCAGTATCTCCGTGGAAGGATTACAAACCTATTTCACGGTTTATCACCAAGGGAAAAAACTGGGGAAAATATTATCCGGGGCTTTGGGGCGACACAATGTGTGCAACACCCTTGCGGCTGTTGCAGTTGGGATGGAATTGAACATGGATTTCCCAACTATAGCTGAATCGCTGAAAACTTTTACGGGAGTACAGAGAAGGTTTGAAATTCTCAAACAATCCGAGTCTTTGATAATTGTTGACGATTACGGCCACCATCCAGCCGAAATCCAGGCCACCCTGTCAACGGCAAAAGAAGTTTGGCCGGATCGAAGGCTCGTCATCATTTTCCAGCCTCACCGTTATTCACGCACGAAATACCTCATGGAAAGTTTTTTCTCCTCTTTCAACGATGCCGATCAACTGCTTCTGCTTGATATTTATTCAGCCGGTGAAAAAGCGGAAGAAGGCATCGATTCCCAGAGAATCGCGGAAGGTGTGAAAGAGTTCGGACATAAAAATGTGGAATATATCGGGGGCACGGAATCCGTGATCCCACATTTACAAAAAATCCTTAAACCGGGGGACATCGTCATGACTCTCGGCGCAGGGAATATCGGGGAATTGAGCCACAAGCTCGCATCCCGGTTTAACGATTGATCGTTTTCAAATAGGAGAGGACCATCATCTATGCTTAACGAAGCTTGGAAACGCCGATTGATTCACATAGCGCATTCTGGAACAGGAAGTGAGTTTAACCTCAAGACCAGAATGGAGTACCCCAAAACCGTTCTGGGTCAAAAAATTCATCAGAGTAAAACTATGAGCCATTCTTTTCCCTGGTTACACAAAATTAAAGGCAACATTCTTAAAAATGAAATTCTGGCCCCCTACACTTCTATTCAAATCGGAGGCCCTGCGGATGTATTGATTTTCCCTGAAGATGTCCGCGACATTCAAACGATTTTGAAGAATAAAGGGTCTCAGCCTCTTTTCATTCTAGGCGAGGGAACCAATTTGCTTGTCAGCGACCGTGGAATACGAGGAATCGTTGTCTCTTTAAAGGATCAGTTTAAAGATATCAAACGTCCCCTGTTCTTCCGCAAGGAAACCGGAAACCGGCGGGCAGTGATCAAGGCAGGGGCCGGAGTGAAGATGTCCTACCTCGCCAAACACGCGGCTCGCTATTCCCTGACTGGGATCGAGCAGTTGGTAGGTATTCCAGGATCGTTGGGTGGAGCCATCGTCATGAATGCCGGAGCAGAAGGCACCGAAATTGGTCAGGTTCTTCGCAGTGTAACCCTGCTCAACCCGGACGGGGAAATCCAGACCTTGAAGCGCGATGAGCTTACCTTCGAATACAGAAAAACCATTTTCCCAAATGGCGAAGGAATCATTATTGAAGCAGAGCTGGAACTCGAAGAAGGGAATCGCCCTGATATTCAAAACGCGATGGACCAGCATCTCTCGCGCAGGGCACGAACTCAGCCATTAACCATTCCCAACTCGGGTTCCGTTTTCAAAAATCCTGAAGGGGATAAAGCAGGAAGGCTGATCGAATCCCTGGGACTCAAAGGACTTTCTCTTGGCAATGCCGGGGTTTCGCTCAAACACGCAAATTTTATTGTCAACAAAGGCGGAGCCACAGCTAACGATGTGACCCGTTTGATTGAGCATATTCAAGAAGAAGTTAAGAAAAAAACAGGCATTGAATTACAAACCGAAGTTGTCACCGCAGGTGAATGAACTGGCGAAGTAAAAAAGAGGCTCAAAAATATTAAATTGGTCCGCGACAAAGGTATCCCTCCTTCCTTTGTTTATTCTCCGGCCCTTTTGGCCAAGGGCCGGGGCGGACCTTCTTAAAGGGAATTTGTAACAAGGATTTTGGATAATTTAAAAGATAAAACTATTGGAGTGCTCATGGGAGGACTCTCCCCCGAGCGGGATGTCTCAATCGTCACCGGAAACTCGGTGATTGCGGCCATCAAAAGGAAAGGATTGATCGTTGTGCCGATTCAAGTCGACCATAACATTGGGAAAACGCTACAGTCGAACCCGATTGACCTGGCTTTCATCGCCTTGCATGGGACCTTTGGGGAAGACGGATGCATTCAAGGTCTACTTGAATATTTCAAAATTCCTTACACAGCATCAGGAGTCATGGGCAGTGCCCTGGCTTATGACAAATTAAAATCCAAAGAGATTTTAAAATTTCATGGAATACCCACAGCCGATTACGAAGTGTTCTATAGAAACCAAAAAATATGCCGGACTCTGGATCTTCCTGTAGTCGTCAAGCCAACCAATCAGGGATCGAGCCTGGGGATAACCATCGTCGAGAATGAAAGCGAATGGGAACCTGCATTGGAAACCGCATTCGCTTATTCGGAAGAAGTCATTGTTGAAAAGTTTATTGCAGGAAAACTTCTGGCAATTGGAATGAATGAAATGGAACCCATGCCTATTGTTCATATCCGTCCCAAGTCCGGCTTCTATGATTACGAGGCAAAATACACCTCTGGGAAAACGGAATATGTCTGCCCTGCCGAGCTTACAGAAAACGAAACGGCCCGATGCAGGCAAGTCGCGAAACAGGTATTCCAGGTGTTACGGGGAAGAGGTTTCCCGCGTGTGGATGTCATTCTGGATCAGGAAGGAACACCCCAGGTACTGGAGATGAATACCATTCCCGGGATGACCCCCACCAGCCTTCTGCCAATGGCGGCACAGAAGATGGGCCTGGAGTTTGATGATTTAGTCGTTGAAATATTAAAAACTGCCAAACTGGATTACACAGAGTAGTTATGGATTTTGCAATCATAGGTCAAAAGAGCCCCTCTATAGCGTGGGAGGACCTTCGCTCCGAAAGAAAGAAAAAGCAAAGGCGCGGCGGTGATCTGAGCAAGAAGGCACCGGCAAAAACATCGGGCCGCGATTTTTCCTGGGCAAGAATATTATTTGAACTGGGCTCAAAGCTTTTTCTGGCGGGAGTCGTCATTTATTTATTCTATGCAAGCTATAATTTTTTGACTTCCGATCCCCGGTTTCAAGTCACTGATGTCACGTTTAGCGGCAATCAGGCTCTGCAGGAAAACCAGATTTTGGAGTGGCTGGGGCAGGTTCATGGGGAAAACCTTTTTGCGTATGACCTGTCCAAGGCATCCGAAAGGCTTGCGGAACACCCTTGGGTCCTTTCCGCATCTGTTCAGAGAAAATTTCCCCAGGAAATTCAAATCGAATTGATCGAACGTGTTCCTTACGCCCGAATCAAATTCGAAAAAGTATTTTTGATGGATAACTTTGGAGTGGTTCTGTCAGAAGAAAAACCTGAGTACCGCAATTTGCCATTGATCGTACAACCGGGTGTGAAACCTGAGAACTTTTCCGGGGCGAGTGTCATTCAAAGTCTCAAGACAATGCATTATTTCAACAAACTTTCTTTTTTTGAAAAAAACCCTCTGGACACCGCCGAACTAAAGGGGCACTCGAGAATCGTGTTTTTTACTCGCAACCGTGATCTTCAAATCCAAATGTCCATGGAGACGCTAACAGAAGGATTCAAAAAACTTATGATTGTCCTCGATACTCTGGAAGATGACACCGCCAAAATCCAGATGATCGACTTATCATTCAGGGATCAAGTCGTGGTCAGGGATCGAACCCTCGCCCACTCAACATCCATGAAGACACCAACCAACTAGGAGGAGATGGGACGCATGGCCAAAAAAAATGATTATATTGTCGGCCTGGATATTGGAACGACTAAAATCTGTTGCATCATCGGAGAGGTCATTGATGATGAAAAAATAGATATCATCGGACTGGGCCAATACCCATCAAGAGGCTTGCGCAAAGGAGTAGTCATAAACATCGACAGCACAGTGGAATCTATAAAAAGTGCTGTTGAGGAGGCTGAATTGATGGCGGGATGCGAAATCGATTCTGTTTTTGTGGGTATTGCCGGAGGCCATATTAACAGCATGAACAGTCATGGCATCATCGCGGTCAAGGGAAAAGAAATCACACAGGCAGATATTGACCGCGTCATTGAAGCGGCTAAAGCTATTGCCATCCCTCTTGACCGGGAAGTCATACACGTTCTTCCCCAGGAATATATTGTCGACAATCAGGACGGAATCAAAACTCCTCTGGGCATGGCAGGAGTCCGGCTTGAAGCCAAGGTTCATATCGTTACTGCCGCTGTGACTTCAGCCCAAAACATTGTCAAATGTGTCAATAAGGCTGGTCTGGGAGTTCAAGACATTGTGCTGGAGCAACTGGCTTCCAGCGAATCCGTTCTCTCTCAGGATGAAAGAGAGTTAGGCGTTGGCATGATTGACATCGGTGGAGGAACTTCTGATTTGGCTATTTTTTATCAGGGAGCCATCAAACATACAGCAGTTTTGACTATTGCCGGTGCCCAGATGACGAATGATATCGCCATTGGCCTTCGCACCCCAAATGCAGAAGCAGAAAAAATCAAACATTCCTATGGATGCGCCTACACCCCTCTGGTTTCCGAAGGGGAAAATATTGAGGCGCCGAGTGTCGGAGGACGGGAACCACGAACGGTTCCACGCCAGATTCTCAGCGAAATCATTGAGGCCAGAACCCGGGAAATGTTTGAACTGCTGGATCATGAAGTAAACGAGTCTGGCTACCGGGAAATCATTTCTTCGGGAATTGTCCTGACAGGCGGAGCATCAAGCATGCAGGGCATGGCCGAATTGGCAGAGGACGTTTTCCAATCCCCCGTACGCGTGGGAACACCCATTGGTCTTGGAGGGCTGATCGATGTAGTGAACAACCCCATGTATGCCACCTGTACGGGACTGATCCAGTACGGATCCAAAAGATTTCAGACAGGAAAGAACCGGGAACTTCAAGGAAGGAACCTGTTCGACAAAATTTTTACACGTATGAAAGATTGGGCAGATGAATTTTTTTAACACCTGGAGGGTAAAATGAGTCTAATAGAATTTGACAACGAAAATGATTACTCAGCAACTATCAAGGTCGTTGGTGTAGGAGGGGGGGGCAATAATGCCGTCAATTCCATGGTCCGGGATAATCTTCGTGGCGTGGAGTTTATTATCGCCAATACCGATCTGCAAACGATTGAAAAGTCCGAATGCCCGGGGAAAATTCAGATTGGCGGAGAACTGACCCGTGGCCTCGGTGCAGGTTCCAATCCGGAAATTGGAAGAGATGCCGCCGAAGAGAGCGAGGCGACCATTCGCGAAATGTTGGAAGGTGCGGATATGGCTTTCATCACCGCTGGTATGGGTGGTGGAACAGGTACCGGTGCCGCACCCATCATTGCGCGTATCGCCAAGGAAGCGGGAGCCCTGACAGTAGGCGTGGTTACCAAACCCTTTGCGTTTGAGGGTAAACGTCGAATGAGGCAGGCAGAAGAAGGAATTCAGGAGCTCAAGGAAGCGGTTGACACTTTGATTGTCATACCCAACCAGAAACTTCTCAGTTATGTCGGCAAGCAAACTTCATTCACAGGTGCGTTTGCAATGGTAGATGATGTTTTGAAACAGGCGGTCTGCAGTATCTCTGACCTGATTGTAACACCTGGCCTTATCAACCTCGACTTTGCCGATGTCAAATGCATTATGGGTGACATGGGTAAAGCCCTGATGGGTAGCGGAACTGCCACCGGAGATATGCGCGCTGTTGAAGCGGCACAGAAAGCCATCTCCAGTCCTTTACTGGATGAAGCAACGGTAGACGGCGCAAAGGGAATCCTGATCAACATCACCGGCGGTGAAGACCTCACCCTGCTGGAAGTCAACGAGGCTTCCATGCTGATTCAGGAAAACGCCCATGAGGATGCTCATATCATATTCGGAGCAGTGATCGACAAGCAAATGGAAGGGGAGATGCGGGTAACTGTCATCGCCACTGGATTTGAGGATATGGACACAGCAATAAGACATCCGGAAAGACCTGCTTTGAAAAAAGTGGTCGGGGGAGACACAGTCTCTGAAGAAGATTCAGGGCCAACGTCTTTCAAACATTTAAAATCCCTGGCTTCCACAATTAAGGAAGAAAATCCTGACCCGGGAAGCCTGACCTCAAACTTTGATATTCCAACATTTCTCCGCAAACACGCGGACTGATAGTAGTTCAACAACCGAAAACCAAATCCCCCCAACCCCCTTCGTAGAAGGGGGAGATTTAATCGACCCCTCTTTTCAAAGAGGGGCTGGGGTGATTTAGAACCCCTCTTTAAGCCGAGTCAACTCTTTGTGCAGTCAGAGAAAGCACTGGCCCGCACCTAGCGGTTCACCTTCCAGTTGTAGTCCAGATAAGAAATTTTAATTTCAGAATTGCTCAAAAACTTTCTTTCCTCTGCTCTGACATACCGGGCAATATATTTCAGAACACCCCCACGGCTCTCAAAATCCTCCGCAAACCATTTGAATATCGCTGAAAGATAGACCCTGTTTTTCCGCTCATCCAGTCTCATGCCTTTTCCCGGGGACCGCAAAAACTTTTCCATCTGATCGTCCAACTGCTCATTCAACTTTCCTGCCGAATAAGCTTCCCGGCGAAGATCGGGACAACTGATGGAAGCGCAAACGATGGCCACATGAATACGGGGCTCATTCATTTTCCTGAGAATTTCATGCTCAATATCGTTGAGAGTGCGCTCTTCACCCCCCACCGCACCCGCCACCCGTTTCCAGACCGGATTAAAAAAACTTCCCACATCCTTGATACTCTCTACCGGATAATGGTCGGTGATCATTTTTGCCGCCAGAATATTATAGACATTGATCCAGAAAGACAGCTTGGACTCATGCGATTCCAAACTCGCCGGATTGTAAGCCTCCAGCCTGGCAACCAGACCGGAGAAGACAGTATCCTTTTTTAAACCGGCATAATCGACAGCGTGAAGCCGAATCCCTTCCAATGTTTCAGGTGCAACATATTTTTTAACCAGAGTATCCCAGTCAGAAAAATCAAAGGCCTCACTGTTGGGACAAAAAATAAAAAATACTGCCAAAACAGCAGATTGCAGGTACCGACCTTTATTTTTCATGAACATCAACCTTTTTCACGAATGGGTTAAACAAATAGTGACTCCATTTAGTATACTGCCAAAACGATTCCTTACAAGCAGGCTCTCATGCATGGATAAAGATCTTTTATATGTTTCTGATCTGGACGGTACCTTGTTACTGTCCGATGGCTCATTCCCGGAAGATTACAAGAGACGTCTCAACCGGTTGATCGACATGGGAATGCGCTTCACCATCGCAACCGCCCGAAACTACGATTCCGCGCACCCGATTTTAAATGGATTGAACCTGAACTTGCCGGTCATTCTCTTCAATGGTGTTTACCTCGTCGATTTCAACAACGGGCGTATTTTGGAACATTCCCACTCCATTGAAAAAACAGTTGTAGAAAGTATGCTCAAATTGGCCTTGCCCCAGGGCATCGATCCCTTTATCTATACGTTTGGAGAAAAGCATAAACTCTATTATCAGAACGCTACCAACCCCGGTTCCCAGGCCTATGTCAAGAGCCTGGAAGGTGACGGAAGACTTAGCCAAGTCAAACATTTTGAGTTTCAAGAAGAGGAAAAGATTTCCGGATTTTTATTGATCGACACACATGACCGTCTGGAACCCATCTACCGGTCACTTCAGGAAAAGCATTTTGACCATCTCAATTTATATTTTGCCGAAGACGTATCCATGAAAGGTTATTACTGGCTCCAATCCTTCCATCAGGAGGCCAGCAAAGGAAATATGTTAGAAATCCTCGCCCGGAAACTGGAGATTCCCCTGGAACGGATTGTCGTATTCGGAGATTATTTAAATGATCTGGACATGTTTCAGGTCGCAGGCCGCGCCATTGCTGTAGAAAATGCTCTGCCGGAAGTGAAAGAATCTGCCCACGAAGTCATCGGAAGCAATTCCCATGGAGCTGTCCTGCAATACCTTGAGTTTATATTTCTTGAAAAATGAACCCATTCAAATTAAACTTCACAGATACAATCCATTTTCAAAACAACCTTGATTGCCATGTCTGAAATCGAACAACCCCAGGAACCCGAAAAGACCATCTACGAACGGGACAAAACCGCAAAGGAGCGCCAACCTGCGGAAGACGGTCCTAGAGCCCCCGCTAAACCCAAGCCAAAAATCAAAAAGGCTTTTGTCGCAAAGAAAAAGACTTTTACTACCGACAAGCCCATGGAACATCGCGTGAGAAACATTCGCATGACTTCCATGGAGTCTGCAAAAATGATTTGGGAAACCCTTGTCGATTACCAGAAGGAACTGGCACAACTGGAAATTGAGGACCCTGACAAGGCTTATCATGACTGGGAAAAAGTGGAGAAATTTTTTATACGGCTGGCTAAAAAATACAGCATTTGCGTAAGCAAGGCGTTAGGCGGTTCGCTGGGCTGGGTTTATCAGGAAATGGAAATAGCCTCACAAACGATGAATCAGGAGTTGATCGATATCATAATGAAAACGGAAAAATTCAAGCTTCCGGAACCTGTCCAAACAAAACTGGGATTCCACATCATTATGGTTTGCGAAAACCAGGTTCATGCACCCAGGGAAAAACCTCCAGAGGAAGAAATTCGGCACTTGTTTTGAACTGGTATCGGGTTCACTTTCCCAGAAAAAACCGTTGGATCGTTTCAACAACATATTCCTGCTGTCTTCGATCTACTTCATGAGAGATGGGAAGTGCCAGCGTTTGCTTCGCGGCTTTTTCCGACTCAGAAAAGTCACCACTTTTGTAACCCAGTGATTTGAAACAGTCCTGCAGGTGGAGCGGGATAGGATAATAGATTTCGCACCCAATCCCGTTTTCATTTAGGAAAGTTCTCAGTTCATCCCTGCGGTTTCCTGCACGGAGAACATACTGGTTATAAACATGCCGGGGAAACACTTCAGGGGGCAGTTGGACAAACGGGGTCATCGCGGAATCTTTGAAAAGCTGGTTATAAGTTTGCGCATTTTTCCTTCGTTGGTCCGTCCACTCTTCCAGAAAATTCAACTTGGCACTCACCACACCGGCCTGAAGGGCGTCCAGACGAAAATTCCCGCCTAATACTTCATGGTAATATTTTGGTTCCGAACCATGCACTCTGAGAATCTTTAATTGTTTATAAAGCTCTTCAGAGTTTGTGGTCACCAGCCCGCCATCTCCAAAACAGCCGAGGTTTTTTGCGGGGAAAAATGAGAAGCACCCCATATCCCCTAACGAGCCCGCCGGTCGGCTCTTGTACTCTGAGCCAATCGCCTGTGCCGCATCTTCAATCACCCGCAGACCATGTTTCTCGGCCAATTGAAGAATGGGGTCCATATCCGCACATTGTCCATAAAGATGCACCGGAATAATGGCTTTGCTCTTCGGGGTAATGCAACGCTCGACATGTTCGGGTTTAATATTGAAAGTAATATCATTGATATCCGCAAAAACCGGTTTGGCCCCGGCACGAATAATGGAGCCCGCCGTCGCGAAAAAAGTATAGGGGGAGGTGATCACTTCATCACCCGGACCCACTCCCGCAGCCATCAATGCAATCAACAGCGCGTCCGTTCCGGATGAAACACCAACGGCATATTTAGTCTGGCAATAAGTCGCCATCCTCTCTTCCATCCGGGAAACTTTGGCACCAAGAATAAATTGTCCCGATCGAATCGTCTCCGCAATTTCCTTTTCCACCTCAGTTAATATCTGGTGATAGGAGGCGGTGATATCCAGCAAACGGACTTCCTTTACCGGGGGAGGCGGGGCATCCAGTTTTTCCTGTAACTGACCGAGGGTCATGGCATTTACCGGCATGCCAGAAAATCTTTCGGGGGAAAGTGTGACCACCGCGTCTAGTCCGCTTGCCTCCACCAGACGCGCCACCAGTGCTACCTCAAACGGCTTTTCAGATGCCAGAGCCAGGCCAATATCATGAGCAGTGGGAGTCAAAACAGCCAGGCTTCGCAAAAGCGATTGAACCTCTCCCTCTCCCGCCCCTGCCAAAAGAGCAGGAACCGAGGTGGACAAAACCCAGCCTTTGCAACGCTCTCGGCGGCACAGGTCTAACACCGCTGAATTTTCCAGGTTTTCCAATGCCTGAATCAGGCAATCCGTATCAAAAAGAATCTGCATTGATTAAATTAAGCCGTTTTATTGTCGGAGGAAGTTAAAGTTTAAAACTGGATATCCTGATCCAGCTTTTCACGAAGGATGATCTCTGCCGGAGTGTAGTACTTTTTATTCACATTACATTTTTTGCATGCAGGCACAAGGTTCCCGCGGTTACTTTTCCCGCCACGGGAAATGGGGACAATATGGTCCATCGTCAGCTCTCCCGCCGTAAACCGGCCCCCGCAATAATGACAAGCCCCTGCCTGGATTTTTGCCTGCCACCACTGTGACTGACGAAGCTTACGGGCCTTGGCTTTCTCAACTTTAAATTTTTGCACTTCCATATTCATGAAGATTTCTTTTACCCTGTAATTTTCCCTAACGGTTTATTAAGCCGAGCTAACTCTTTGCTCGCCAAATACAGTCATTGCACATTGGCCCCACGCCTAGTGGTGGTTGATCAGTAACCGGGGTTGCCAGTCGCCTCGCACAGCCCGAACGGTAGCTTTCGTACTCCCTTTGGGATACCAGTGAATATCTCCGATGTCAAACTCGAATCCCAATGCGGCGGATAGCCGGGTCTTGCTGGTCCAAAAACAACTGCCGTACCCAAATTCAAAAACAGGGTCAATATGAAGTATAAATGTTTTTCCCCGGGACTCAAAAGGTTTGGCGATTTCATACAAGCTTTGAATTTCAAGCCGACCCGGGAGACGCCAATCGTCATAGCCCCCCAGTTTTCCCCGGTTTAGCTTGCCAATATATTCCTCGGCATCGTACCAACTGATATTATTGCCCGTTTCCACATAGGCATAGCTTTCCTGCCACATCAACCCTGTGCGAACATCCGAAATAGTCCCGTTGCCATGCTCGGTAAATCGTTCCATAACCCCCCTTGCCCGCATTATAACAGAGTTTAGCAAGACTTCTTAGAGCGCACCTCTAGAGAAACATAAAAAGAAGGCCTTTTATTACAAATAATTATCAGAAATTCAATCCCTGATCATAGAGAAATTTATTTGCGATCCGATAAAATGTGTATGATAATAGATCACGCCAAAATGACCATATTAACAATGACTTACGGAGGGGCTGGGGAATATGAGAACGAAAGAATCGAAATTCCGAATCATTCGAAAACTACCCCTTAAAAAACCAGTGGTCTTTGGGAAGATCGATCAGGATAACTTCACCCCGACAATTTCTCCCATAAAACCCCCGCCACCGGATAACACCGCCTATTACCCGGTTCCCCGGAATTCGTCCATGAAAAGATTAAATACATTGATTGAAGGGAACAGGAAAACCCAGGAGTTTCTTCAGGAGAGCGAAGAAGAAGTACACCTCTTTTACCATCAATTGTCCTGTATCAGCCAAAACACCTCTTCGGTTATAGGGAATGAATTGTTCACCAGGCTGGTTCAAAATCTGGCTTCTGTTTTTGGAGTGCGCTATGCCTTTATAGGTAAAGTCGCCGACACATCGGCAAAAACGATTAGAACTGTGGCTCTCTGGGATGGAGAAAAAATAATAGAGAATTTTACTTATTCTAAAAAAGACACTCCTTGTGAAAAAGTCTTAGCGCCGAAAACCTGTTTCTACCCACAAGATTTACAAAAACAATTTCCCAATGATCAATTTCTGGTCGACTGGAATATTCACTCCTATCTGGGCGTGCCCTTGATCAATTCAGAAAAACAACCCTTCGGATTAATATCCTTAATGGATGACAAACCCATTACTCATTATGACCACTATCACTCTATCCTTAAAATTTTTTCCGCAAGGTGCGCCAGTGAAATGGAGCGCATGGATGCTGAAGCTCAGCTCAAAATCAAAGCCCGGGAGTTGGAAAAGAGCAATCAGGCTCTGAAGGATTTTGTATCCATTGCTTCTCACGACTTGCAGGAACCGTTAAGAAAAATTGTGACGTTCGGATCAAGGCTGACGAGTCAGGATCATGGGCTGAAACCGGAATCAAAAGAATATCTTGAGAGAATGCAAAAGACATCGCTCAGGATGCAGAATCTAATTGCTGATCTCCTGCTTTTTTCAAGAGCCAGCACTCAGACAGAACCTTTCAAAGAAATAGACCTGCAAGTGATTTTAAAAGAGACGATCATCAACCTGGAGTTATCGCTTCAGAAAAGTGATGGGAATGTCTTCGTGGGTCCACTCCCCAGCATCAACGGTAACCTTACTCAAGTCAGACAGTTATTTCAAAACCTCCTTTCCAACGCCATCAAATTTCATGAGGAGGGCAAACCACCAGAAGTTGAAATTCACAGCGACTTAAATAAACAGGGCGGCTGGGAAATTTCCATCAAAGACCAAGGCATCGGCTTTGATGAAAAATATAAGGATCGGATTTTTCGTCCCTTTGAAAGACTGCATGGCAGAAATGAATATGAAGGAACCGGGATGGGTCTTGCTATCTGTCGGAAAATCATGGAAAACCATGGCGGAACCCTTCTTGTCGACAGCCAACCCGGACAAGGTGCCTGTTTCACGGTAACTTTTCCTCCAAACGACTCCCCCTGAAACTTTGCAACCCCACTCAAAGCGTTAAAAGGTTCCTCACTGGTTGGAAATCTTATGGCGCACCGCTTGAAAGTTGTAGCCGCAGTTCGGGGTGTCCTCGACATCCTCTTTGCTGGAAGGAAAACGCAGGCAGATGAGAGGCTTCTTAGGGCTATCGTGAACACGGCACTGGTTATCCGGTGTCAGTTCACTGCATGGGACATCCATGGAATAATGAAGCTGGTTGCTCTTTTCATCCGAACCGACTACCCGGATTCCCCGATAGGACAAATAAAGTTCCAACTCTTCCAGACTGCCATGTTGCTGGAGGGTCACATCTCGAACGACCGTCATATTGACCGTCTTACAGCACTCGCCACAGGAATGACATTCCCCAGTTCGTTGTAGCGGCTGACTCATTTATTTACTGACTCTCTTATTTGGTGGATTTTTTGGCCTGGTGTTCCACCGTAACCGTGGTGTGGATTCCACCCCGGACATTAAAATCACCGACAATCTTCATTACTCTGGGCTGACATGCAGATACCAGATCATCCAAAATGATATTGGTCAGTTTTTCGTGAAACCCTCCTTCATTCCGGTATGACACCAGATAGAGCTTTAATGACTTCAATTCTATGCACAATTTCTCCGGAATATAGCTGATATACAGGGTGGCGAAGTCCGGTTGCCCGGTTTTGGGGCATAAACAGGTGAACTCCGGGCACTCCATATCAATGGTGTAATCCCTTTCCGGGAATGGATTCGGGAACGTCTCAATCTGCAAAACCTCTTTTTTCATAGTATTTCTCGTGATTTCGGTGTTTTTTTCATTTTTTTTCGGGGAAGACCTTGCTTTTTGATATCAGGGTTTTATATATTGTCAGCACTCACACCTAGAGAGTGCTAAAAGCTCAAAAACTTAAGCCGAGCCCTCCCCCACTCAGGAGCACAAGGCCTTTAATTTTAACAAGTTATGACTTTTGCGAGCAAATTTACGCTTAAACCGCGTTTTTTTTCAATATTTAATCTGAGTGTAACATTATTTCAAGGAGCCTAGATGAAAATCCAACCATTGCATGACCGTATTCTGGTTCAACCCATTCTGGAAAAAGAAGTTCGAAAAGGAGGCATCATCATTCCTGATTCCGCCAAAGAAAAGCCCATTGAAGGCCGGGTAAAGGCTGTAGGCAAAGGCAAGCTTGGCGATGGCGGCAATCTGGTCAAGCTGGAAGTAAAAGTGGGTGACAAAGTCCTTTACAGCAAATACGGCGGCACAGAAATCAAATTTGACGGAGAAGATTACCTGCTGATGCGTGAAGACGATGTTCTGGCAATCGTAGGTTAAATTTCCACCACACTTATTTAACGAAAAAATCATTCACATCTCTTAAGAGATAAGGAGAATCAGATTTATGGCTAAGCAAATCGCATATGAGGAAGAAGCTAGACATAAGATATTGGCCGGAGTCAACAAACTGGCAAATACCGTAAAAATTACTTTGGGCCCCAAAGGGCGCAATGTGGTGATTGACAAAAAGTTTGGTTCCCCCACCATCACCAAAGATGGTGTTACGGTGGCTAAGGAGATTGAACTGGAAGATCCTTTTGAAAACATGGGCGCGCAAATGGTTAACGAAGTCGCCAGTAAAACCAGTGACAACGCCGGTGATGGTACGACCACGGCTACTGTTCTGGCTCAGGCGATTTTTCGCGAAGGAATGAAACACGTTACCGCCGGTGCCAACCCGATGGATATTAAGCGCGGCATCGAAGAAGCCGTTAACGTTGTCATTCCCGAAATCCAGAAGATGGCCAAACCCACCAAGGATAAAAAGGAAATTGCCCAGGTCGGAACCATTTCCGCCAATCAGGATAAAGCCATCGGGAAGATCATTTCCGAAGCAATGGACAAAGTGGGAAAAGACGGAGTTATCACCGTTGAAGAAGCCAAGAGCATGGATACCGCTCTGGAAATAGTAGAAGGAATGCAGTTTGACCGCGGTTATCTTTCCCCGTATTTCGTAACCGACCCTGAGCGCATGGAATCGGTTCTGGAAGATTGCTACATCCTGCTTCATGAGAAAAAGATCAGCAACATGAAAGACCTTCTTCCGTTGCTGGAAAAAGTTGCCAAAGGCGGCAAACCTCTTCTCATTCTCGCTGAGGATATTGAAGGTGAAGCCCTGGCTACTCTCGTGGTCAACAAACTGCGTGGCACACTGAATGTCTCTGCTGTTAAAGCACCGGGATTCGGCGATCGCAGAAAAGAGATGCTCAATGACATTGCCATTCTGACTGGCGGCAAAGTGATCACCGAGGATATTGGTGTTTCCCTGGATAGCGTAGACCTGGCTGACTTGGGTCGCGCAAAACGCATCACCATTGACAAAGAAAACACCGTCATCATTGATGGTAAAGGAAAGGCCTCTGACATCCAGGCGCGGGTAAAACAGATCCGCAACCAGATCGAAGAGACAGGCTCCGATTATGACCGGGAAAAACTTCAGGAGCGGTTGGCCAAACTGGTCGGTGGCGTAGCCATCATCAAGGTAGGTGCCGCAACTGAGACGGAAATGAAAGAGAAAAAAGCCCGTGTTGAGGATGCCCTGCACGCTACTCGCGCCGCAGTTGAAGAGGGTGTCATTCCTGGTGGCGGTGTAGCTTTCATCCGTAGCCTGGGTGTACTCGATAAAATCAAAGGCGACCATGATTTTCTGGTAGGAGTGAAAATCATCCGCCGAGCTCTGGAAGAGCCGCTACGCCAGATCGCTGCCAACGCAGGTGAAGAAGGCACCGTGATTTGCGAAAAGGTGAAAAGCTTGAAAGGCAATGAAGGATTCGATGCCAAAACCGGCAAGTACACCGACATGATCAAGGCTGGAATCATTGATCCTGCCAAAGTGGCGCGCACCGCATTGCAAAATGCCGCCAGCATCTCCGGATTGCTTCTGACCACCGAAGCGCTGATCACTGATCTGCCGGAAGAAAAAGAAGAACACTCTCATGGTGCCCCTGGTGGCGGCATGGGCGGTATGGGAGGAATGGGAGGCATGGGCGGTATGCCCGGGATGATGTAATCCCCCTTCTCCATTTAAGCTAAAACAGAAACCGGCTCCCTTTCAAAGGGGGCCGGTTTTTTTTATGCCCGGTTGACAGTCCACCGCTTTAACAATATCATTCACTAGGCGTGAGGCCAGTGTGCCGTCACTTTACCTGGCAAGCAAGAACTCATCTCGGCTTAATGAGGCATTGCTATCTGCTCCCGTCAGGAAGCATGAAAACTAATCGCTCTGGATAAACCAAATTCAGAACGGGAAAAGAGGCCCCATGGCCGGTTCGGTAAAAAAAATCCTCGGAATGATTCTCGCCGGTGGTGAGGGAAGCCGGCTCTACCCGCTCACCCAGCAACGCGCCAAACCCGCTGTCCCTTTTGGTGGAAAATATCGACTGATTGATTTTGCCTTGAGCAATTTTATCAATTCACGAATCTATTCCATTTACGTTCTGACCCAATTCAAATCCCAGTCGTTAACCGAACACCTGCAGGAAAGCTGGCGGTTCAGTTCCATCCTGCGTGACCACTTCATTCTCCCTGTCCCCGCGCAACAACGCACAGGGGACAGCTGGTACCGGGGCACGGCAGATGCCATTTACCAGAACATCAACCTGATAGAGGATAGCGACTTCGACATCATCGCCATCTTCGGCGCTGACCATATTTACCGCATGGACTTGCAACAAATGATCGAGTTTCATGTTAGAAAGCGGGCCGATGTCACCATCGCCGCCCTGCCGGTCCCCATTAAAGAGGCTTGTTCCTTCGGGGTGATCCAGGTACAGGAAAAACAGAGAATCACAGGGTTCAAGGAAAAACCAAAACGCCCCAAACCCATTCCCGGAAGACCCGGTGAGGCTTTCGTATCCATGGGCAACTATCTTTTCAATAAAGATGTCTTGATTGACCTGCTCTATGAAGACGCGACGAACGTGGAATCCTCTCACGATTTTGGTAAGGATATCCTGCCGCGCATTTTCAACAAGTCCAGAGTCTTCGCCTACGATTTTCGCAGAAATCGGATACCCGGCATCACACGCAAGGAAATCGGCTATTGGCGGGATGTCGGCACCATCCGGTCATTCTTCGAAGCCAATATGGATTTAAGAAATGTCACGCCCGAATTCAACCTTTATAATAAAAGCTGGCCCATCAAAACCACAAACTACGGAACGCCACCGGCCAAGTTCGTCTTCAATGAAGATGGCCGCCAGGGTCAGGCCATCGACAGCATCGTTGCCGAAGGGAGCATTATCAGCGGAGGCATTGTGCAAGAATCGGTGATCAGCCGCGAAGTCAGTATCGAAAGTGGAACAACAGTCACTAACTCCCTGTTGATGGACCGGGTAAAAATCGGCAAGAACTGCAAAATTAAAATGGCTATCATCGACAAGGATGTTAATGTTCCCCCCGGCACCACTTTGGGGTATGATCTCGAGCAGGATAAAAAACGTTTTTTCGTCGATGAGGAGTCCAACATCATCGTCATTCCCAAAGGCTTTAAATTTCCCTGACCCCCTACAGTCCCTATTGATGCCGCGCACCGTCTCAGGAATTGACCATTTACTGTCCCGGCCCGAAAAATATCTGCAGGGTAAAACGGTCGGGCTGATCGTCAACCACACCAGTCTGGCTGATGACGGCAGGCATTCCATCGCTCATTTTCAATCCCATTCCGCTTTCACGTTGCAGGCCTTATTCGCACCGGAACATGGGCTGTATGGCACGGCTCAGGATATGGTCCATATCGAGAACGAGGTGGACCCGCTTTCCGGCCTGGAGATAAAAAGCCTCTATGGCAAAAACAAGGATTCCCTGACCCCCGACCCGGCATTATTGCAAGACATTGATAATCTGGTTTTCGATATTCAGGATATCGGCTCGCGTTACTACACCTTCATTTACACAATGGCTAACTGCATGACCATCTGCAAGCAGGCCGGAACACGCATGGTAGTTTGCGACCGACCCAATCCTATCAACGGGATTTCAGTCGAAGGCAATCTGGTGGAGGAGCCCTGGCGTTCCTTTGTCGGACAATACCCTCTGCCCAACCGCCACGGTATGACCGTGGGAGAACTCGCCCTCTTATTCAACACCCATTTTGAGATTGAATGTGATCTGAAAATCGTCCCCATGACCGGCTGGAGCCGGGAGATGTGGTATGACCAGACAGGAATGACCTGGACACCGCCTTCGCCGAATATGCCGACTCTGGCAGCCGCCACCGTGTATCCGGGAATGTGCCTGATCGAGGGAACCCTGCTTTCGGAAGGCCGTGGCACCACCCTGCCCTTCGAACAAATCGGTGCCCCTTTCATCGACCCGCATAAACTGATCGCGCGACTTGAAACGGACCTCTTGCCAGGTGTGTTTTTCCGTCCGCAATATTTCAAGCCCATGTTTCAGAAACACGCAGGGGAAATTTGTGCCGGACTTCAGTTCCATATCACCGACCGGGACAAGTTCAAACCCCTGCTCACAACCGTGGCATTACTCCGCGCACTTGCCGAAATTTATCCGGATCAATTGCAATGGCGAACCGAGCCCTATGAATACGTCAGCGACCGTCTGGCCATTGACTTGCTTTATGGCAATCCGAAACTGCGTGAAACTATTTTCAAATCCGATTTTTCCCTGCAAAAACTGGAAAGCTCCTGGCAGGAAGAACTGGCACCCTTTACACCCATCCGAAAAGAATATCTGATTTACTCCTAGGCGGAGGGCCAGTGTGGCAAACTGCTCCTCCCCTCTCATGAGCAGACCTTTCATAAACCGAGACAACTCTTTGCTCGCCAATAAAGTTATTGCAAGCTGGCGCCAAGTGGGAAAAAAGTCATATTTTGTCCCCCAAAACAGGAAAATATGAGACAATAGGCGGCTGTAGAAATTTAATTTAAAATGTCCTGTCAAAACCCGCCGGCACACGCCCGCCATATCTTTTTGATAAAAAAGGACTTATTAAATTTTCAGGCCGTATTTTCCACCTTTTATTTATTTACCGCAAAGTATTGACAAAACCCAGGTGGGTCCTTATATTCTCACCTTGCCCAATGGAATAAACTCATGACTTTAAAGGACAAACTCCTTTCAGATATGAAGGAGGCCCTTAAATCCAAGGATTCGCTCAGGCTCAATACCATCCGTAGCGTAGTTGCCGCCATCAAAAATCAGGAGATCGACCTTCGTAAAGAACTTCAGGAGGATGAAGTTCTGTCTCTGGTTACCCGCGAGGTTAAAAAAAGGAAAGAAGCGTTTGTCCTTTTCGAACAAGGTGGGCGCATGGATTTGGTGGAAAAAGAAAAACAGGAATATGCAATTTTGCAGACCTATTTGCCGGAGCAGGTTTCTGAAGAGGATTTACGTAAAAGAATACAGGAAGTAATCGCAGAAACCGGTGCAGAAGGAATGAAAGATTTCGGGAAAATCATGAAAACCCTGGTTCCCGAGTTCAAAGGCAAAGCAGACAACAGCCTGATCAAAGACCTAGCAGGCGAATATTTGAATTAAAACCCGCATTATTAACCGGGTTTTTCCAAACGATATATTTTGAAAATTTCAATACCAGATAATATCATTAATGAGATTCGCGACCGCGCCGATATCGTGGCGGTGATTTCGGAACATGTCGTCCTGAAAAAGGCCGGCAAAAACTTTAAAGGGCTTTGTCCTTTTCATTCCGAAAAAACCCCATCATTCTCGGTCAGCTCGGAAAAACGGATTTATCACTGCTTCGGCTGTGGAACCGGAGGCAATGTTTTTAAATTCCTCATGGAAATCCAGCACATCTCCTTTCCGGATGCGATCAAGATTCTGGCCGAGCGAACCGGCATTCCCTTGCCCCGAAATACTTCGGGCCATCACCCGGACCCCAGACAAAAGGAGCGCGACGCTTTAAGAAAACTCAATGAGTCTGCGACGCGATATTTTCAGTCCTTACTGAAAAATCCGGAAGGCGGGTTGAATGCGAGGAATTATTTGGACTCCCGTCATTTTGATGCGGAAATTCTGGATCGCTACCGGGTAGGTTGGTCAGCCCCAACCTGGAGAGGCCTGCTCAATCATGTCCAGCAAAAAAGTTCCGTCACCCAGGAACAGCTCGTGCAATCCGGGCTGGTCATCCAGAAAGAAGATAGCTCTAACGTTTATGACCGTTTTCGCGGCCGGGTTATTTTCCCGATCAAGGATCTTCACGGAAACGTCACTGGTTTTGGCGGACGCTCCATTGCCGAGGAGGATCAACCCAAATACCTCAATTCTCCTGAAACGCTTCTTTACCAAAAGAGTGAAACGCTTTTCGGCATGGATCAGGCAAAAAATGCTATCCGCAGAGAAAATCAGGTCATTCTTGTGGAGGGTTATTTCGACCAGATGCGGGCAGTGCAACATGGCATTGAGCATGTGGTTGCAACTTGCGGGACCGCCCTGACCTCCAAACAGGCAGGAGTTTTGCGCAACCACGCAGAAACCGCGATCCTGGTTTTCGACTCCGATCCCGCGGGAATATCTGCCGCTGGAAAAGGATTTGATATCCTTCTGGAGCATGGATTAAATGTGAAAATCGTGGTTCTGCCCGAAGGCCAGGACCCGGACTCGTTCATTCACGAACAGGGGACTGAAAAATTTCTGGAAAAAATCCGCGACGCCAAGCCTTTTATTGAGTCTTATATTGATAGGCTGGTCCGGGAAACGCCGGGCAAAACTCCCGCAGACAGAGTTGAAATGGCGAACCAGATTCTTCCTTTGCTGGCAAAAATCAAAAACAACGTGGAACGAACCGCCTGGCTGGAAAAATTTACCGGCATAACAGGCATTGACGATCTGGCTTTTTTGAAAGAATTGAAAAAAGCTTTTTCTCAAAACCAGACCCGACTGACCGAACCGGAAAACGATTCGGTCTCCCTTTTAAATCTGGAGAAGCATTTAGTTCAACTGATTCTTTCCGACAAGGAAACGGCCCATGCAGTTCTGCTGGAGTTAGACCCGGGAGAATTTTCAGACCCCGCTCTGGGAACCATTGCCCAAACCTGTCGGCAAAAAATCGATGCAGGCGAAGACCTGAGGTTAGACCAACTACTCGACCAAACCGAAGACCCGGGGATCAAAAATATTTTATCCCGGTTAGGATTGGAACCTCTAGAGTTTGACACGCCCGAAAGAACCATTAAGGAATGCGTCCAGAAATTCAAAAGTATTCGCCTTAAAGCCAAAATCAAGGACCTTAAGTTACAACGTGAACAAGCTTTCAAATCCGGGAAGGTAGAGCGGTCGGAAGAACTGAAAGTGCAACTCAATGAAATGTATTCAGCCTTAACTCATTAATATATAGTCCAAACATAAACGCGTATTTAGGAGATTCACCCAGATGGCCACAATGGAAAAACTGACCCATGTATCAGAAATCAATCAGCTGATATCACGCGGCAAGGAAAAAGGTTATTTGACCTATGAAGAGGTCAATGATGTCCTGCCCGCTGATGTTGTGACCCCGGAAAAAATCGATGACCTCATGCATCTTTTTGGTGAAAATGAGATAGACATCGTTGACACCACAGCCAAAGGTGAAAAAATCGCCGCCGCCAAAGGTGGGCCCGGTAAAGGTGATGGCCCCGCCGAAGGAGCCCCGGCTTCCAAATCGGATGCCGTTTCCATTGATGATCCGGTTCGGCTCTATCTGCGTGAAATGGGAACCATTTCCCTGCTCACTCGCAAGGGGGAAGTGGAAATTGCCAAGAGAATTGAAGCAGGACAAGATGAAGTGCTCGCGGCAGTAGCCAGTTGCGCAGTCACAACCCGTGAACTCATCGCTATGGCAGACCAGGTTAAAAAAGGGGATCTCCTGATCTTTGACATTATCCAGAGCCCTGAGCCCGAGGAAGACAAGGAACAATCTAGAAAACAGGAAGCCAAAAAATTTCTAAAAAAAACCAAAACTCTGAAATCGGAATTCACCAAACTCGAAAAACTCCAGATCAAACTCGAGAGCGGCAAGTTGTCTGAAAAAATGCAGGCCAAAACATCCGAGCAGTCGGAGAAACAACTGAAAATTGTTGAAAACAATATCTCAGGCTTGACTCTCGCCATCGATGAAATGGACGGCCTCATCGAAAAAATCTATGGGATCGCCTCCGATTACCGCGAAGCAGGGAAACAGGAAAGAGTTATCGAAAAACAAATGGGCATATCTTTGGCCGGAGTCAAAAAGCTGGCCAAAAACTGGACCAAACAGAAAAGCGTCAAGGTCCCGAAGGGGAAAGTGATCACCCGCGCCCAGTACGACAACTTCATAAAACAAGTGCAGACCGGGCGCCGGAAAATCAAAAAAATAGAAAAGGAAACATTAACCAGCAAAGACAGTCTGTTAGCTACCGTGAGGTCTATAGCCCGCGGTCGGGTTAAAGAAAAAACCGCCAAGCGAGAACTGGCAGAAGCCAACCTCAGGCTTGTGGTCAGCATTGCTAAAAAATACACCAGTCGAGGACTCCAGTTCCTGGACCTGATCCAGGAAGGGAATATCGGCCTCATGAAAGCGGTAGATAAATTTGAATATCAACGGGGCTACAAGTTTTCGACCTATGCCACCTGGTGGATTCGGCAAGCCATCACTCGCGCCATTGCCGACCAGGCCAGAACCATCCGCATTCCCGTGCATATGATCGAAACCATTAACAAACTGATCCGGGTTTCCCGACATCTGGTTCAGGAGCTCGGACGCGAACCCGTACCGGATGAAATCGCCGTCAAAATGAGCCTGCCGGTGGACAAAGTCCGCAAGGTCCTGAAAATCGCCAAGGAACCCATTTCCCTGGAGACACCTATTGGCGAAGAAGAAAACAGCCATTTGGGAGATTTTATCGAAGACAAAAAAGTCTTGTCGCCAATCGACTCGGTAGTTAAAAAGAACCTGAAGGAACAAACCTTGAAAGTTCTCTCTACCCTGGCATCCCGGGAAGAAAAAGTCTTGCGAAAACGTTTCGGGATAGGCCTGGACTCTGAACACACCCTTGAAGAAGTCGGGCAGGATTTTGCAGTCACCCGCGAACGTATCCGGCAGATCGAGGCAAAAGCTCTGCGCAAATTGCGTCACCCCAGCCGGAGCAAAAAGCTAAGAAGTTTTATCGAAAGCTGATCGTGTGGGCCTATAGCTCAGTTGGTAGAGCCCCCGGCTCATAACCGGTAGGTCGTAGGTTCGAATCCTGCTGGGCCCATCACTACCCGTGGGGGAGTATGCAATGGCGTAAGCAGGCCACAATAAATCTCTGCTAGCCAGAGAGCGTATTTATACGCTGGCCCCACGCCTAGTG